>CAZZHR010000001.1:0-187037 GCA_964654205.1 uncultured Candidatus Saccharibacteria bacterium
GCGCGCGACGCCGCGCACCGCCAACTACCTATTGAAACGCGCCCGCGACTTCGCGAGCGTAAACGAAGAGACACTCCACCTCAAGACCGTGAAGAAAGCGCTCGCGCTTCTTGAGATAGACGAAATGGGACTCAACCAGACAGACAGAGACATCCTCACCATCATCTGCGAGAAATTCTCCGGCGGTCCCGTGGGGCTCAAGACGATTGCGGCCGCGCTTTCCGAAGAAGAAGCGACGATAGAGGAGGTCAACGAACCGTACCTCATGCAAACCGGCCTCATCGAACGGACTCCTCGCGGGAGGATGGTGACCGACAAGGGCTACGCGCATTTGGGGATGGATAGAAACCGGGGCACGCAGGGTGTCCTCATCGGTTGACAGATCGCGCGTATTTCAGCACTATCCCCGCAGCCATTTTGGGGAGACAGACAGCATGGCGAGCAAAGAGGTCCCGGCCGCTATCAAGCGGCTCATGGAAGTTACCTCGCGCATCCGCGAGGACATTGTGCAGAAGGCCATCCGCACCGTGCTCGAGAGGCACGGCCTCAAGGTCGACCGCATCGAGAAGCCGCTTCTGAAATACAGCGACCGGAGCGTGCTCAACGAGCACACCGGCCGACTCTACAGCGGCACGACGGGCGAGTCCGACGTGACGCTCTACGCGCCGGGCATCGAGGAGCGCGTCGCACTCGGCGGCGCATACGAGCTCGTCGTGCTCAACGTGTACCTGCACGAGCGCACGCACTACCTCGTTGGCGACAAGAAGAGGCCGAAGCGGACCTCTCGCGTCAACGGGATCGAGTTCGAGAGCCACACGGAAATCACCGGTTTCCAGCTCAAGATGCTCACCGTGATGCCCGAGGCTTTCCTGCCCCGCGTCATCGGCTCGCGCGCCTTTATGTTCTTCAACGAGGGCGTGACCGAATGCTTCGCACGCGAGATCATGGACGTGTACCTCCAGCTGGACCCGCACTTTTCCGACCTGCCGGCGGCGCGCGTGAGGAAGCATCGCAAGGGCCTCGCCGAGCACGCTCCGTTCGCCTTCTACGGCATCGCCGTGGATTTCGTGCAGACTTTCACCAAGGTCCTCGCGCACGAATCCGGCGACATGGCCGGCGAGTGGGCCGGACTGTACGGGGACTACTTCGCGTGCACGAACTTGCTCACGAACCGCTCGTGGCAGGAGCGCTTCCTCGCCATCGGCATCGACAAGACGATGCAGAAGGTCTCCGGCTGCTACTACAGTGATCTCGGAATCCATGCCGACTCGCTGCGGCGCTTGCTCATGTCGCCTCAGGAGGCGGCGCGCGATTGCGGCGTTTGGCAGGCGGTCACGGTGGAGAGTCGCGGAGCGGCTTCTGCGACAGCGTCGCGCTGAGCGCGTTCATTCGACAAGTACCGGCCGGCAGGGAAACCTGCCGGCCGCAATCTTTTTATACGTGCGCCGATAGGCGGATGTCGTTGCAGCCTATCGGGAGCTGGGCGCGGGCGGGGCGAAATGGTGGCGGAGTGGGTAGAGAAAAATAGCCCGGTTTGGGGGCTTTTTCGATGGCTTCTCTGAATAAGTAGCGGGAGTTGCGGTAGAAGCGGTCGTCGTAGATGTGACCGAGGTAGAGGCCTTTGGGGCTATGCACCTCCGTCGCGTCGTTCTCAAAGGGGAGCCAGCCCACCCATTTCCCCACGGTATCAAACACATTCCTCCCTATGCGAAAAGCTATCCAGACCCCAGCAGAGTCGAAGAGGTACTGCACGTCTTGCTTATCGAAATACGGGTCTCTCATTTGTGTACATGGGGATAAGAAGAGAAGACACGGGCGGCGTGCGCGTACAATGCTGGTACACGCACGGTAGCGAAAGAGGTCTCCTTTCGGAGACCTCTCTCGTTCTCGGCCATTTCGGATTGATGTTCGGCTAAGTCCGCCTTGATACGATCTCCACGCACTCTACCCAACACCTCAATGCTCTGACCGACTGTTCCCGCATTGCCCTAAGCTTGCGCATGGACTTATCCAGGGAACTCCCAGCTCCAGTTTTGATGGATAGATTTTCTATCGACCAAAACTGGGGCTGGGGACCGACGCACGGTAAAGCGCATCGATAAGAGAAATGTACAGCACGAAAAAATGCGCAATTTTAATGAAAAGGACAACTTTCGGGGAATATGGGTGGAAAAGTGTGTGGATAGCGCTGTGCACAAACCCTGCTTTACGGTGGGGATAGGCGTGATTCACTAAAAGGAGCGCGGGGTAGAGCCCCGGAATCACTGGTCGACGGAGAGCACGCCATGGCATCAAAAGATTTCCACAGGCAACTGGCCGGCTATGGACTCACGACGGCGAATATCCTGTATCGCCGTCCAGACCACCCGTGGTTGCTGCAGCAGTACGTCTGGCAGAACTATGACCTCTGCCCGAAGTTCCCGGAGCTGCGAAAGTTCCTGGACTTCTGGGCGCGGGAAATCGAGGGACCGCTGCATTCCGTGCAGGTTGCGCACACGAAGCTCATCAAGCCAGCGGAGCTGAAGCTCGTCGGGACTGAATTCCGCTTGCACTGACCGATTCCGGAGCGAATCCCCAGCAAACTTGCGGCCGCGAACGCGGCCGCACTTTTTTGCATTCTCCCCCTATTCCCTATAACCTAACAACTATCACCTATCCCTATGGCCGGTCACAACAAATGGGCGCAGATAAAAAGGCAAAAAGGTGCGGCCGACAAGGCCAAGAGCAACCTCTGGGGAAAGCTGGGGAAGCGCATCTCTGTGGAGAGCAGGCTCGCGAAGGGTGACACGAGCGCGCCGGGGCTGCGCGCGGCGATTGAGCGCGCGAAAAAGGAGAACATGCCGAAAGACACAATAGACCGTGCGGTCGCAAAGGGTACCGCAGCGGATGCGGCGCAGATGGAAAGCATCCTCTACGAGGCGTACGGCCCGGGCGGCGCGGCGATACTCATCCAGGTGCTCACCGACTCGCGCAATCGCGCCGCCCAGGAGATAAAACACCTGCTCTCTAAGCATGGCATTGCGCTCGCCTCGCCGGGGAGCGCTGCATGGGCATTTGAAAAAACGGCAGAGGGCTACGAGCCCAAGACTACCGTGCAACTGAGTGAAACAGACGATGCGGCACTGATGAAGGTGATGGAAGAGATAGACGAGTACCCCGACATCGAGGACGTGTACACCAACGCCGTCTAGCCGAGAAGGAAGCCGGCGGTCGCGCCGACGAGAACGGCGATACCGCCGACGATGCTCATGCGGAGCGCCGAGCGCAGGATACCCGCACGGGATAGTTTGCCGGTCCACGCGCCGAGCAAGAAGAGCGCGATGATGGAAGCGTATATCGAATATTGAAAAGCCTGGTCGCCGAGCCAGATGTAGGGTGCAAGCGGCACGAAACCCGCGACGAAGTACGAGGCAAACATGGTGCTCCCCGCTTTGAATGATTCCCCAGGGCTCGTGCGCTTGCGCGTCTCAAGCTCCTCGACCGAGGCTTCCGAGAGGAAGCTACCGGCCGCCATCGACACCGCCTCCACGAATATGAGGACCACGCCGGTGAGGATGATGGTCTCACGCGGGACTTCCGCTATCGCGATACCGGAGAGGAGGCCCACGGTCGAGACGAGTCCGTCTTCCACACCAAAAATGAGGTTGCGAAAATATATTGAAGTCCATTCTCGAGCCGCGCGCATAGCATCATCGTAGCATCCGACGCGGGGTATACTTTCTATATGAAAGTGCTCGCCATCGACCCCGGGTACGGGCGCTGCGGTGTCGCGCTCCTCGAGAGGCAGGGCGGCAAAGACGTGTTGCTCTACTCCGATTGCATCGAGACACCTCCGTCGATGGAATTCACCGAGCGGTTGAATGTGATTGCTTCGGAGTGCCGCCGACTCATGCGAGAGCATGAGCCCGCGTGCCTCGCGATGGAGAAACTGTATTTTGCCAAGAGCCGCACGACGGGACTACGCGTTGCCGAGGTGCGCGGCGCGCTCCTCGCTCTTGCTGGAGAGCATTCGCTCCCCGTTTTCGAGTACTCACCCTCGGAGGTCAAGAGCGCGGCCGCAGGTCACGGACGCGCCGATAAGAAACAGGTCATCAAGATGCTTCACGCTCTTGTAAAAATCATGAAGCCAATCCGTCTAGACGACGAGTATGATGCAATCGCGGTCGCGGTCACTCACCTCTCGATGCACAAGGTGCTCCAGGCGCGGGCACTTCAACCGGAGCCCGAAAAAAGCTAGAATGGGCAGCACGATATGACCGCCAGACTCTTCAGGCGTACGAGGCGCCTTTTCTCTCGTCTCCCCGAGTGGGTGCGCCTTATCTTCGTAGGCCTCATCGCGCTCGGTTTCTTTACGCTCGCGAGCGTGACCGCGTGGGCTGCTTTCACTCCTATCCCATCGATAGACAACTTCGAGAATCGTGCGGTCGCACAGTCGACCAAGATTTTCGACCGCACCGGCAACATCGTCCTCTACGACGTACACGGGAGCATGCGGCGCACCGCTGTTCCGCTCGACAGCATCTCGCCGAACATCCAGAAAGCAACAATCGCTATCGAAGATGCGACATTTTACACGCACTACGGGTTCCGTCCGCTCGCATTTATGCGCGCCGTGTGGACCAACCTCACGACGGGTGACCTCCTCGGCGGCCAGGGCGGCTCGACAATCACGCAGCAGGTGGTAAAGAACGCACTCCTCACGCAGGACAAAAAGGTTACCCGAAAGATAAAGGAGATTATTCTCGCCATCAGGCTCGAGCGTGTCTACACGAAAGACCAGATACTCACCACGTACCTCAACGAGAATCCGTACGGTGGGACGATATACGGCGTGCAAGAAGCGAGCCAATATTTCTTCGGCGTCGACGCGAAAGATGTGACGCTCGCGCAATCCGCCTACCTCGCGGCGCTCCCGCAAGCGCCCACGCGCTATTCCCCCTACGGCAACAACCGCGACCTCCTCGAGCGCAGGAAGAACCTTGTGCTCGACAAAATGCTCGAGCATCAGTTCATCACGCAGGAAGAGCACGAACAGGCGAAGGATGAGGTCGTGCAGTTTAAGGACGAGGCCGATGCGGGTATCAAAGCGCCGCACTTTGTCTTCTACATACGCGAGTACCTCGAGAGTAAATACGGCGTCGATGCAGTGAATCGCGAGGGGCTCCGCGCAATCACCACGCTCGACTATGATCTGCAGAAAAAAGCCGAGGAAATCGTGGGTAAATACGCACCAGGCATGGAGGCCAATTTCAACGCGAGCAACCAGGGAATGGTCGCCATCGACCCGACATCGGGACAAATCCTCGCGATGGTCGGCTCACGCGGGTATTTCGACGACCGCATCGAGGGCAAGGTCAACGTCACCACCTCGTACCAACAGCCAGGCTCCGCATTTAAGCCGTTCGTCTACGCTGCCGCACTTGAGAAGGGCTACACGCCAGAGACCGTCCTCTTCGACGTGCCCACGCAATTCTCCACAGCGTGCCAGCCGTACGAGGTCACGAATTCGACACCGCCATGTTACGCACCCACGAGCTTCGACGGGCAGTTCAAAGGTCCGGTCACGATACGACAAGCGCTCGCGATGTCGCTCAACGTGCCGGCTGCAAAGGCGATGTACCTCGTCGGCATGGAAGGAGCGCTCAACATGGCCGAGCGCGTCGGTATCACGACGCTGCAAGACGCGCGCAACTACGGCCTCTCGCTCGTCCTCGGTGGTGGCGACGTGACGCTCCTTGAGCTCACGAGCGCCTACGGCGTCCTCGCCAACGATGGCGCTCGCAATCCGCACACGGCGGTACTGCGCGTCGAAGACATGCGCGGTAACGTGCTTGAAGAGTACAAGAAGGAGGAGACGCGTGTACTCGATCCGCAGATCGCGCGGCAGATAAGCGATATCCTCTCCGACAACGAAGCGCGCACGCCGGAGTTCGGGGCCAACTCACCACTCTACTTCCCCGGCAAAGACGTGGCCGCAAAGACAGGTACGACCAACGACTATTGGGACGTGTGGATTATGGGGTACACGCCGGGCGTCTCTATCGGTGCGTGGGCTGGCAACAACGACAACGAACCGCTCGAGAAGCGCATCGCCGCGTTCATCATCGCGCCTATGTGGCACGAGTTCATGGAGTACGCGATGGAGAAGTACCCCGCCGGGGATTTCCTCGAGCCATCTCCGGATGCAGAGGCTGATTCACTCCACCCAGTGCTACGCGGTCAGTGGAACCCGCCGCCGGGCGAGGGTGTGCACGAAATACTCTGGTGGGTCAACAAAGACAACCCGCGGGGCGGTGGAACATCGCGTGGCGATGGCCAGGTGCCGTATTGGGACCTCCCCGTGCAGGCCTGGGCTTCAGGCCAGCTCCTCGGAGCGACATCGACACCCGGCCAGGGCACGGGCTTCCGCATCCTCACGCCGGGTGCGGGAAGCTTCAATCCGCTGTGGCAACCACTCTCCATCTCCGCGTACTACCCGCTTCCGCAAAATGTTGTCCACGTCTCGTACTTCCTCAATGGCGCGCCCATAGGGGCCTCGAGCCAGCCGCCATACGCCATCACATACATACCCACCCTCGGCGGGCCCGCGACGCTTCAAGCGGTTGCGCAGACCATCCTCGGCGGTACGGAAGTCACCAGCATCCCGCTTACGATTCAGTAAGTTACCGGTTGAGCGGCATCACGAGGTATGTGAAGCTCGTGTCGGACACACCGCGAATGACGAGTGGCCTTCCCGGACCAGAGAAACCGAGCACGACCGAGTCCGACTCTATCGAGGATAGGCAATCGGCGAGGTAGCCGATGTGGAAATTTATGTCGAGGTCGTCGCCCGAGAGCGCCGCGTCGATGCTATCCGACATCTCACCCACGTCGGCACTGCGCGCGGTCGCGGTGAATATTTTTTTCTTCGGGTAGATGTGAAGCCCGACGTGCATTTCACTGCCCGAGAAAACGCGCGCCTTGCGAAGCATCTCTGCGAGGTCGTTCTTCAACATTGTCGCCTCAGAGGTGAATTTTTTTGGGATGATTTCCTTGTAATTCGGAAAGGTCGCATCGACAACACGCGATACGAATCTCGTACCACTCCCAACCACCACCAATTGCGCGTCATCGGTCGAGAGCGACACAGTGTCGTCATTGAGCCTCTCGAGGACATGGACGAGCTCTAGCGCGTGTTTAAGCGGAATGAGGAGTTCTCCCGATGCGCGCGCGCCTGTCTCAGACACCGTCTTTTCCGCGAGGCGGAATGAATCAGTCGCGACACACACCATGGCGCCATCTTGTATGGAAATATAGATGCTCCCGAGGTCAGGACGTATCATCGAGGGAGACGCCGCGTATGAGACTGTTTGGATACCACGAATAAGTCTCTCACGGGCGAGTTTTATTTCCTTTTTGCCGCCATCACTCGAGAGCACGGGGAATTCTTCGTGCGGGACAGCCTTGATGAGAGTTTTTGTGCCTCGAGATTCGATAAGGAGATTACCATCTTCACTTGAAAGGGTAACTTTGTCGCCACTAATCGCCCGTATTGTTTGCGATAGGATCGCAGCGGGTACGGCGACTACACCTTTCTCCTCTACATCCCCCGCGATGGAGACCTCTATACCCGCTTCAAGATTGGTGGCGCGGAGTTTTATATCCTTTCCACTCTCCACAAGTACGCACGAGAGGATAGGGAGAGACTCCTTTTTTCCTGTAATGCGCTCAGCCATTAGGATTCCGCTTAGGAGTTTTTCTTTTGTTGTTGTTATCTTCATATCTCTTTCATCCTATATAAAACTACTATTATTATTAGTCCTGTGTACACCGGGGATAAACAGAAAATATGACGGAAATGCTGGATGAATAGGTCTTTGCGTGGTTGTTGAAAACTTCTGCGCGAATCATGAACAAGTTGTTGGTAAGTGTGGTGCGTGAATATTTCTTGAAGTTCTCACACCCTTGTTCCGTGTGTTGTTCGACTGGTTGTACAGTTGTTTCCACAGGATATCCCACACTGTTTTGCACATCATACGCCGCGCCGATCGAGATAGGTACGGCGCGAACAACGGAAAGAGAGTACATATTTACGCGTGGATGAGAGAACGGATATGGTCGAGCTCCTGCTCAAGTGCGTTGTTCATCTTTATCTCCTCCTTTATCTTCTCGCACGAGTGAATGACGGTCGTGTGGTCGCGTCCACCAAGTTTCTCTCCTATCGAAGGGTATGAGACGCTGAATTCTTCGCGCAGCACGTACATGATGATTTGCCGAGGCTTCACCACTTCTTTCTTACGCGTCTTTTCGTAGATGCTCTTTTCGGGTACCTCATAGTATTGCGCGATGCGGCGCACTACCTCGTCTATCGAGACGCCGCGGTTCGGCTTCACGTTGTGTTTGATAAGAGCGCGTACATCGGCGTGCGAAATGGCCTTACCTTTGAGCTGTGATTTGCAGACAATCATGTTGAGTACACCCTCGAGTTCGCGGATGTTGCCGCGCACGTTCTCGGCAATGTAGAGGATGATGTCTTCGGGGATGGAAAAGCCATGCTGTTCTATCTTCGCCTTGATGATGGCGACGCGACTCTCGACATCGGGTTCCGGAATCTCTGCGATGACGCCCGCGGCAAAGCGACCCTTGAGGCGCTCTTCGAATCCTGGGAGGAGACTTGGGTGCTTATCACTCGAGAACACAATTTGCTTATTGTTGTCATGGAGTGCGTTGAAGAGATGGAAGAGTTCCTCCTGCGTCTTTTCGGTGTTCGCGATGAACTGGATGTCGTCCATGATGAGGACGTCGTACTGCCGGTACTGGTCCTTGAAGCTATTAGCCCTTCCCGCTCGCACTGCATTGATGTAATCCATTGCGAATCGCTCACTTGTCACATAGAGCACCTTCTTGTTCGCGTGCTGCTTCTTGAAGTGGTTGCCCACCGCTTGGATGAGGTGCGTCTTGCCGTGTCCGGTAGAGCCGTAGATGAAGAGTGGATTGTAGGTGAGCCCCGGGCGCTCGATGACTGCTTTTGCTGCTGCGTGTGCGAGTTGGTTGAAGGGCCCCACAACAAACGTCTCAAAGGTGTAGCGCGGGTTGAGGTTGTCGCGCTTGTCTATGTAGAGAGATTGGAGGTCGAAGGAAGCATTTTCCTGCGGCTTCTCGACTCGGGGCGCCCTCCTCTCCGCACTCGGGGCGCTCCTGTGCACGACGTACTCGACCGTCCGTATGGTGTTGTCGAGGCTGCGGAGCGCCTTGAGGATGAGTTTGTGGTGCTTTTCAAGGAGCCATTCCTTTACAATCTTCGACGGTACGGCTACCTGCACGGTACCCGAATCGCGATTCGCGATGTCGGTGTTACGAAACCACGTCCGGAAGGACGCCTGTGACGTTCCGAGCTCTATTTGGACGAGTGCGTTCTGCCATAATTCTCGATTGGTCATCATAGATGTGCAGAACGCCTAAAGCTCACGTATTATACGCGCGTAGTTTTTCCTGGGAAGCGCCGCTATCATTCCAGACCATGTGTACAACCTGTGTACAACCTGTGCATTAGTGTTCGTCCGGCGCCACTGTTGTCATCCGTCGTTTTTTAGCGTATAGTCCTGACCTATGAGACGAACCTATCAGCCGAAGAAGCGAAAGCGAGCGAAGACGCACGGTTTCCGTTCGCGCACGACGACCTCGAAGGGGCGAAAAGTGCTTCGCCGTCGTCGCCAGAAGGGCCGCAAGCGCCTCTCTGCGTCGGTATAATTTTTGGATGCCCAAGAAAAATCGCCTTACGGGCGCTGAGATACAGAGGATACGCGCCCCCCGCCGGGTCTCTTCCGCGCTCTTTTCCCTTTCGTTTTCGTCGTCGAGTGGTGATGGTGCGAGATTTGCCTGCGTGGTATCCAAGAAGGTCTCCGGGAAGGCGGTGGTTCGCAACGCGATAAAGAGGAGGTGTCGGGAGATTATCCGGACACATATCGCACGGCTTCCCGCCGGGACGTACGTCCTGTATGCGAAGAAGGGCGCAGTCACTGCTGCGTATAAAGAGTGCGAGGCTGACATCCTAAAGCTCCTGAGCGGCCTCCGGGGCGCGTAAAGCAAGGCGGCGGTACGGCCCGGTAGGACAATTGGGGATTGCCTTGATGCAGACGAGCTGACGTTGTAAAGAATAATGCGCAAGTGGTGCGGTATACGTGGTATGACGAGCCGACGGCGGCATCTATGCCAAATTGTACTGACCGGGTACAATACGCCGCAACCTACCCGGCTATGATCAGCTCCATCTTCCATGCTCTCGTCTACGACCCCATATACAATGCGCTCGTCTACTTCGTCGACATCGTGCCGGGACACGATGTCGGAATTGCCGTCATTATCGTGACGATAATCGTGCGCATCATCCTCTACCCTCTTTCTAAGAAGGCCATCAAGGCGCAGATGGATATGAAGCGCGTTGCGCCGGAGATAGAAGAGATAAAGAAAAAGTTCAAGGACAAGCCCGAAGAACAGGGGCGCGCCATATTCGCACTCTACCGGGAGCGCGGCGTGAGTCCCTTTGCCGGGCTCTTCCTGCTCCTCGTCCAGCTCCCGATACTGCTCGGACTCTATTTCGTGTTCGCACAGGGAGGTCTTCCCAGCATCAACACGGATATTCTCTACGCATTTGTGCCAACGCCGGGGGCGGTCGACATGGAATTCCTCGGCCTCATCGATATGGGCGGCAAGAGCCTCATCCTCGCGCTCCTCGCGGGCGTCACACAATTCGTATACACACGGCTCTCGATGGGGCCACGCGGTTCTGCGGTAGCGGCCGAGGCGTCTTTCTCAGCGGAAATGGCGCGCACGTTTGACCTCCAGGCGCGGTATGCGCTCCCCCTTATCGTTGCGGGCATCGCGTACTTCATCGCCGCTGCCGCTCCTCTCTACTGGCTCACAAGCAATCTTTTCATGATAGGTCAGGAGCTTCTCTCGGGACGTCGGTTCAACCCCAAGACCGAAAAGGACTCATAGCCGTACCCTCACAGACGACCTGTACTTAGGGGGCAATCGCGCCCGATATTAGAACACGCGCTCTCTGGCGGCTGTATTGCCGAGTGTCTACCTCACGGGGTCTACCCCATGAGATACTCGCTGCGAACGTCCGCTTTCCGATTTTCGCATTACAACATGCGTTTAATGCATTGGTATTGCCGATTAACTATCTCACGGGGTATAGTGCCCTCCATGGATTACGCGCCCGAAGTCGAAAAAATCCTCAAGGAGATGCTCCTGACGCTCGGCGTGTCGTATTCGAAAGTCACGAGGACTGATGTTGCAGGACAGGCTATTTTCACGATAGAGACCGACGACGCGCGCAAGCTCATTGGGATGCACGGAGACACTATCCATGCGATAGACATGCTCGTAAAGAAGATTCTCGAGAAGCGCATGCCCGTCGCGGAGGGAGCCGCAGCCCCGATGTTTTTGATCGATGTCAACGATTACCGTGCCAAGCAGATACGCGACCTCCAGACGAAGGCGCTCATGATGGCTGAGCGCGCACGCTCATTTCAATACGATGTAGAGCTCTCCCCCATGAGTGCGTACGAGCGCCTCATCGTGCACACAACGCTGCAGGATGCACCAAATGTGAAGACCGAATCGCAGGGCGAAGGCAGGAATCGCCGCGTGGTCATCAAGTACAGCGCTGATTAGTCATCTCGCTCTCCATGTGGGGTGCCCGCGTTTAGTATGCGATGCACGCGCCGTTGTACCACGAACGCGCGCTATTGCATTGTTCGAGGCTTGTAATCCCGCACGTCTCTCCGCTCATGAAATTGGGATAGCAGTACTGTTGGGCTGTGTAGTACGGGTCGGGTGCCTGGGCTGCTGGAGGGGAGATAGGTTGGTCGCAGCTGGACGTGCGGGGTTCACGACCTGCACCTGGTTGGCATTGCGGAACACGTCGAGGTTCAAGAGCTGCGGGTTGATTTGACGGAGAATAAGGTATATCGAAAGCAGGAGGAGGAGGCCGAGAATAACATCGCCTATGACTTGCTTTGCGTGGGATTTTTGGTGGAAGGCGTCGGTCGTCATGTACAGGTAGCCCGCAAAGGCAAGACGAAGCACGGCAAGTATTGCGCCGACCGCAATCATCGCGACGAAAACTTTATTGAAGAAGTCTGCGAGGGAGGTGGAGCCATACAGATTTCCGAGGCGCGAGCCCCCTGGCGCAGGAGAGAGCGGCACGAAAGTTTGGGCGCCTGCGATGTCTGCGCCGACAATGAAACATATGCCGGCGACGGTGGCCGCGAGAAGAAGGTGCGATATGAACTGGGCTCTTCGCATATCAATTTTCTAATCGCAACATCCACAGCGTCTTGTCGATTTTGTTTACGAATGCGATGTGCGTACCGGAGCTATCGATGCGAGGCTCCTCCACGTCGAGTGCGGTGCTGAACTCCGGCGTAAAAATTTGCTCGGCAGAGTTCGCAGAAACGTCAATGCGCCACCATGCGTCAGCGGTGTGTGCCGAACCGTCGTACCAGTTGCGGATGAAATCTCGTGCTGGCTGCGTCTGCGGCACCGCGCAGTAGAGAATGAGTCGTGAATCCGGCGCCCACACACACTTTTCCGCAAGTGTACGGACAGGAAGTGCTATGTCGGAGCTTCCCGAGCTCGTGCGGGCAAAGAGTGCGAGCGCACCTCCCGAGGAACTGCTGAATGCGATTGCGCTCGAATTGGAGCGCGGTAAGAGCATGAGGCCGGGAATATTGCCAAGGATGCGTTCGAGAGTCCCGGAAGATGTAACGCGAAACGCGTGTCCGGCGATGTCGTCGGAAGCCTTCTGTATCACGTACCTCGTGCCATCGGGGAGAACAAGTGCGTGCCAATCGGAAAGCGCTGAGGCGAGAATCCGTCGCTGCCCCGTACCGAGCCAGTTGGAGACGATGCCTGCAGTGCCCCCGTTCTCGCGAGCCAAAAAGAAGAGCTCTTTCGTGCCCGGATGTGCCGCAATCGACACGATGCCGCTCGGCAAGAAGACGCCCTCGAGCTTATGTGGTGTGTCCCCCGCCGCCGGCGACGTGCTTGTCCCAATTGTAGCGGCGAACGTTGTCACACTACCCGTTTCGTCGAGCGCCCGCAGCACGACAGAGCCGTCGTATGCAAAATGAGCCTCGAGCACCTTGGGTACGAGCGTGTTCGTGAGCCGCGCGACCTTTGCTTCTCGGGGGTCGGCAGTGAGAATGTTGCCCGATGCGCGCTCGGCGAAGAACACAACGGGGCTGGTCGAGGCGAAGCCGTGCCCCCCGACGGGCGTGCGCGTTACTCGCCACAGCTGCGGGGCGGCCGCCGAGCCCTCCGGCTCATCGCTCAGTATGTTGCCGACGATGCCACTCACGAGATTCGATAAGCCGCTCCCTACACTGCTCCCAAACGACTCGCTTGCGCCAAAGCCGCGCGCCGAGTCCTGCGATTCAGTCGAGGATATCTGCTGATCAACAAAGAGGTACCAGCCAGCGAGGCCGCCGAGCACCGTCACGATGATGGCTGCGACAGCGAACCGTACCCATGACAAGTTGATTTTCATACGATTATTGTCGTGGAGCGAACGGGTTTATCCCCTCGATGGAGCCGCCAGTCTGAGAAAATGTTATCTGCCAGGCGGCGTTGGTGCCGAAGAAATAGTTGGTCACGTGCGTCACCTCGAGGTCGATGGTCGCGATACCTGTCGAACCCGCGGCGTTGATTGTTATTTGTGAAGGTTTTTTCGCGTCTGACACTATTGAGTTTCGGTCGACGCGCCATGCGTATTGAAGTCGCGGGTCATTTTCTGTAGTAACGGGGGCAAAGTACGGTATGGCCAGAAAGGTCATCTCGGTTTCGGGCGTGAATGCTGTCGCGCTGAACGCCCTGTGGTAGAGCGGGCCAAAGAGCGGGTGATTCTCATACAGGCGCAGGCTCGTGTCCGGAGCCGGAATGCGCGCACTTCCCCGAGCGGATATCTCCCCGTCTGCGGTTCGCGCGTCGACAGAGAATACTTCTTCGCCGAAAAGCGTCGTGCCGTCTACGACCAGCGTGGAGCGCCCTTTCCCGGAGAGCGAGCCGAGCACGGTGTTGCCCTTTCGCCACGTGTAGATGAGGTCCTTCTCTGCTATCGGCGCGCCGCCCCTGACGAACGTGGGGTGCGCGACGAGTGTGATGTTTGCTCCGGGTGATGGCAGAGTTCTGCCTTTGTAGAGAGCGGGTGCGAATCCTTCAGCCTCCCAGAGGAGGTCGAGCGATGCGGGGGTGATGGAGAGAAATGCGAGCGCTTCTTCGTCACTCGTTACCACTGAGGCCGAGACATCGGTCGTCTCTCCTGCAGCCTTCACCTGTATCGATACGCTCGTCACTCCCTCTCCTTCAGTAAGGAGTTCGCCGTCGACTCGCCACGACACGAGCGACTGTGAGAGGTCGAATATTGGGCTCTGGAGCGTGAGCCGCACCGTGCTGTTCGGGACGGGCTGTGCCGGACTCATCGCTATTGTCACAGCACTCGACGCGCTTGGAAAGTCGGATTGGGCGTACGCAGCCTGCGCAAAAAGTAGCACCATGAGCACTATGAGTACCCTCATACTTCCTTGAGATCCGAACTGGTCAGTGATTTACCGACGGGCGCTGTGTCGGCGCCTGGTGCGGCGGGTACGGGTACGCTCGCGGCGACCGGTGGCGGTGCCGTTTGTGATACGGGGCGGATGGCTGCAGCAGCAGCGGCGCCCGCGCTCGACGGCGTGTCGACGGCTTCGAGTTCCTGCTTCGCTTTCTTTATAGCGAGGATTTGCGAAGGGTCTGACGTGATGATCTGGTCCTCTGTATACGATGCGATGACCTTGATGGCGACGTGCTTGAGCCCGGCGAAAAATATTCCCTCTCCGACATCGCTCTCGAGGAGGAGGTACTTCTCTTCGTCGGAGAGCTTGAATGTCTGCTGCACGAGGTCGACCGATGTTGGCGACTGGCGCAAGAGGAGCTGGATAGAAGAGTTCGTTATCATCGGGATGCCGTACGGTGAGTTGAGGAAGTCGGAGACGTCCTGCGTGATTGTGGAAATGCCCAGGTAGTATTTTCGACCACGCTTCGCAATGGAAAATAGGAAGGATGCGGTGTCTTCACTTCGCATCATCCACCACGCTTCGTCGATGACGAGAAGGCGCTTTCGAAGTTCTTTGCGTACCGTGTTCCATATGTGGTGCGTGATGATGTACATCGCCACCGGTTTGAGGTCGTCCTCCATGTCGCGCACGGAGAAGACGACGAGCTTCTTGTTCATGTCTACGTTGGTCGGTCTGTTCATGAATCCCGACCAGGTCCCCTTCGTGTATTTCGAGAGCCGCTGCACGAGGCTCTCGCTCCCCTCCATGCCGGAGAGGACGAGTTCGAAGTCGGAGAGGAGCGGCGGCTCGACGGCCGCAAAATTCGCCTCAGGGGTAATGTCTTTGAGCGCGTATGTTTCTGTTATCGCCTTGTCGATAATCGCGTCTTCCTCGGGGGTGAGCCCTCCGAGCATGATACGGAAGAGCCCGACGAGCGTGATGATGTTGTTGCGGAGCACGTCCGAAGGATTCTCGTCCTCGCGCGGTATCGCGAGGTCAAATGGATTGATGTGGTGCTCAGAGGAGAGCGAGATGTTGAAGTAGCGGCCGCCCACCGTCTCTGCGAGGTATTCGTATTCGCGTTCCGGATCGATGACGATGACTTCCGTGTCGAACATGAGAGAGCGCAGTATTTCGAGCTTCGTCGTGTAGGACTTACCCGCGCCCGATTTTGCAAACGTGACACTGTTGTAGTTTTCGAGCGAGAAGCGGTCGAAGAGGATGAGCGAGGAGTTGTGCCGGTTTATCCCGTAGAGGATGCCGCGGTCGGATGTGAGGTCGAAAGATATAAACGGGAAGATTGACGAGAGCGGTGCGGAATTGAGCTTGGTATGCACGTCGAGCTCGTCTGTCGCGAGCGGCAGTACCGAGCGAAAGCCCTGTTCCTGTTGGAAGAGTGCGGGCCGTATGTACACGAGCCTCGCCTCGAGAATCGAGCGTACCTCGCTCTCGACCTTGTCGATCTCCTCCCTCGTGTTGCCGTAGATGGTGAGGTAGAGGCCTACATCGAAGATGCGCTCCTGCGCTTGCTGGAGGCTGTCGCGCAACTGTTCGAGGTCGGCGTAGGCAGTGTCGAGCATCGGATCTCGCACCATACCCTTCTCCTCACGGGTCGATATTTGGCTCTGAACCTCCGCGACTTTCTTCTGGAACTTGCGGAGCATTTCATTGGTATCCATCGGGTGCACGAAAATGGAGATGTCGAGCACCTTGTCCATGTTGATGATGGGTGCGAACCAGCCGGTCGTGAGGAAGCGCGGGTAGGAGATGACGAAGAACGTGCGCGCTATTTTCTCGCCGAGGTCGAGTTCGCGCGAATTCACCTTGAGCGCGTGCGGCGCGATGACGTCCTGCAGGTCGAGGACGCCGCTCTGGTAAATCTCACGCGGCAGGACGGGCAGAATGCCCGGCGAGTCCTCCTTTTTCTTGCCAAACGGAAGTAAATCGGTGAGCGCCATACTATTCTTGTGCGGGCACGGGCATTGGCTTTCCGTCTTCTCCCGGATTGAACATCTTATAGAGCAGCTCAATCGCTTCTTCAGTACCGAGCTGGACGGTGCGAACACCTGTGCGGACGAGCCCCTGCTGTACGATGGATATGCGCTGCTCGAGCTGGGAGACCTGTTCCTCAAAAGTCCTGTTCTCCGCGGCAGGATCTTTTTTGCTGCGGCCGAACGGCAGGAGCGAGGCCGCCCCCTTCTTGCCTGCGAGCACGGCGGGGTCGTAGGGCACCACCACGAAGAAGTTCTTGGTCATGATGTTCGCTGCCTCTGTGAAGCTCCTGATGAATTCGATGTACTCGCGGATCTGGATGCGCATGAGGTCGTCGAGCTGCTGCTTGTACTGTGCCTCGAGCGTCGCGACGTAGGGGCGGATGTCGAGCATGCGCGACTGCACGAAGATCTGCACGGAAAAATCGAGCGAGTTGAGAAAGTTCTGGAACTGCACGATGAACGCTGTTTGCTCGTCCTCGCTCTTGAGTGCGAAGTTGATAGAGGACGCGAGGAGTACGGCGCGCAAGCCACCGTTTTTCAGTGCGACGACACCGTCGCGCACCTCGGAGATGGGCACGAAGTCCTGTGTCGAACGGGAGACGGAGCGTGTGTTGGCGGTACCGGGCATAGTCTATAGGCGAGGTGCGCTTCTGCGCAGCTGAGTGACGATATCTTCGGGTACGCGAAGGCCCTGCACGGGGTCTATGTCGCTGCGGTCTCGATCGTCGGTGGTGCCAGCTGCGATGCGCTCGTTGATGTCGAGGCTCCAGGCAAGTTCGTGAAGCTTACTATCGGAGAGCTTTGGCACGTAGACGCTCGCGCTCCCGTGGCTCGGTTCCGCAGCCTTTTTCACCTGAGGTTTCTTTGAGCGCTCGTTGTTCCAGAGGTAGAGCTTGGGATGGAGCGCGAAATAGAAGGCATTCTCGAGCGCGAGGAGGAACGGCCGGCCGTTGACCTGCATGAAGGCGAGTGCTGCCGCGAGCCCGAGTACGCCCACGATGAGGGGTGCGGCAAGAAAAAGCGGCAGTATGCGCCAGGTCACGTACGCGAGACCGAGGCCGCCCGCCACGAAGACGAATTGCTTAAAGGTCAGAGGCCCTACGATCTTGTCCTCTACCTCGATGAATTGAGGTACTTGGAACTGCATGCTCAATTATTATAACAGCCCGTACCGCGCGTGCGGGCCACTTTTTCGTACAACGGGGCGCTAAATGAGCTGCTCGCGGTATGGATCGCCCTCTATTGCCTTGCGCTCGTGACTCGCGACGCTTTTTGCATACGTCGGCGGCAGCTGCGCACGCTCCACTTTCTGTGTGAGTGGCGGAGCGGGTGGGGTCGCGGGTGCAATCGTGGGTGCAGGCGACGCCGGTGCTTGGTCTGGTGCCGCTGGAGTTTGCGAATTCGCCAGTACTTGCGTGCGCATCTGTTCGACTCCCGTTTCCTTTGTGGCGGCAGCATCGGGATGTTCCAAAAGACGTTCGAGTTCTTTTCGGATTGGCTCGAATATCGTTTCCGATATCTGAGACGCAAGAATGGTTGCTACATCACCACTTACACCCACTTCCTTTTGAATGTTTGCTGCAAGATCTTCAGACCGAAGAATTCCCAAGAGGGTCATCTGGACCTCATTTTCAAGCGTTTCCCACTGATCTATGTGCAAGTTCTGTTTTTCAGCGAGCTCTCTCATGTGCTTCTGTACGTCGGCGGAAAGAATCGCGTTCCGGACGACCTTCGGCAGTCTTTCGAATCGTTCCTGTATCAATTGTTTAAACTCAGTGTTCTCGTCCATACCTTAATGATGTGCCCCACTGCCCCCGTGGTCGTCGTGGGAATCAGCTTTTTGCGTCTTTGTCCCTGTTTCCGACTTCTTTTGCTGTCCGTGCTGTGCCCCATGATCCTCTTTGTGATCATCGCCGCCCGCAATGTGCTTCAAGTGCTCCATCGCTTCCTTCACGTCATGTTGCTTTTTCCGTTCCCCCGTTTGCTTGCCCGCGAGCTTTGCAAGTCTGTCGTTGTCCGCACTACTGATACCCGCTGCCTTTGCAATAAGGTTGGTCAACCGGTCGTTAGCCATTTCAGATGCTCTCTGCGATAGCCTATCACTGGCCTTTTTGTCCAGAGAGTCACTCCATTTGCCCGCTTGTTTCGCGACCTCCGTGAGTGCGGATGTGACCTGAGCATGCTGTGCTTTTGCTTCTGTAAGCGCTTTATTTGCTTCTTTGATCTTATTGTCCTGTTCTCGAAGCACGTCCTTATGCTCTGATCTCGCGCGCTCAATTTGCGCATTTAAGTCACGCGCTCTCGCCTGCTGTTCTTGATCCGAAGGGTTTCTCCCGAGTGAATGCAATGCTTCAGTGTGTTGCTTTTGTAGATCTATAATCTTTTCCCCCACGCCCCGAACTGCCTCAACCTGTTCCTTCGTCGCCTTGGCTACACCGCGCGTAGCTGCTTCGACTGCCTCCTCGGACGTTTTGTGAGCTTTGTCCAAATCTGGATTCGCGGTTTTAATTTCGTCGAGCACTTCTTTCTTCATTTTGTCGCGTTCGGCATCCGATATTGCTTCGTCCTCAGCTCGCTTTGCGAACTTATCAGCACGTGCTTTCAACGTACCCTCGTAACCTTTCAATGCCTTTCCAGTGAGAGCATCCAACTTCATTCCGGCAGTGTTGGCCACAACGCTCCCAAACGGTGAACGCATAGCATTCATGTCGCTCTTTGCCACTCCTTTCAGTGCACGCGCGCCGAAACCAAGTAGCGCTTTCGAGACACGACCCCTACCCTCTTGATTGGCTGCGAGCCGTGCTGCGTCGCTCGCGGCGAGACTTGCCCGCCCGAAAGTGTGCCTGCCGGCAAAAGCGGCGACGCGGGCGCCTGCCGCGAGGCCGAGCGCAGGCACCATAGCAGCGAAGTTGAATCCGCTGATTCCGGATGAGAACGAGCTCGCTATCTTGAACGACGCAAAGAGCATACCGAGGAGGATGACGTAGTTGAAAAGCGCGCCCACACCTGCGTTGCCGTCGCTCGAAGTCATGAGACCGCCGAGTGTGTCGTTCTGTGTCGCCATCTCTTGGGCAAGCAAAAGCGTGATCCACAGCAGAATCATGAGAAGCGGTCCGAATATGGCGACGTTGATGAGCGACTTCCACCATGTCGTCCACCCATACTGACTATCGGCAGCCTTTGGTATGAGGTATGTCGCGAATGCTATGGAAGACGTAATCATGAGAAATACGAGGAGCACAGCGCGGCTGACGATGAGGAGGCACCCGTAGAGCATCACTATCGCCACGCCGAGGAGAAATGTGGCACTTAATACGCCGTGTAGGAGGGCGAGTATGCCATCTTGTTGTTTCTCTGCATTCGCACGAATTTTTGTGTACACATCGCCGATGCCCGTGACGCCCATCGTGCGTATGAACTGACCCGCGATACCGTCTTGCTGCTGTGTTGTCGCAGCCGATGCCCCGGCGCTCACGAGCGTGTTGATAGGTCTAGGAACGACCGAGCCGCCTGCCGCTGTGTAGAACTGGTATGAGACGAAGTTGGAGGCGTCGATGATGAGCTTCGTGAAGAGGAGACTGAAGTTCATCAAGACCGCGATGACGAGGACGCGGGCTATCATTTTCTTCTGCCCGAAACTCTCGAGGCCGAGAATGATGGATATTGCGATAAAGACGAAGAGGCCGATGATGAGGATGTTGGAGAGGTCGCGGAACACCGTCCATGCGGTATCTATCGCACCGCGTACGTCCGTAGTCAGAAAGCCATTTTGCTGGTCGCCGAACGCGACAATGGTGTAGTACACGAGCCAATTAAAGAGAAGCCCGACGACTTCGAGCAATTTTGCGGACAGGGTGATCAATATTGTCGCTATGACCGCGCCAACGACTCGTCCTACGCAGACGATAGGGCTGAAGAACATGTCACCCCAGCTTTCACAAGTTACTGGACCGCGGTTTCCAATCGTACTGCTATCGCTGGCACTTGAACCCACGGGTCTGCAATTTCCGGTAGCACTTGGGTTCGTTGGATCTGCCGCGGGCTCGAAAGTTGTTGTTCCCGGGCCGTGCGCCTGATCGCAGTCAGCTTGGCTGTATTGGGCGTGTGCGACTGACGGCGTCCACGATACCGCCGCTGCGAAACCTCCTAGAACTACAGGCGCACTTAATTCCGTAAGCAGAATGATGGCCGCGATAGCTTTTCTGAGTCGAGCCATACTATTGTCGCCACTGCTGCTTCCAGGTATCGAGCGTCGCCTGGTTGTTAACGTTGCACCAGCCGCTCCCCTCCTTCCAGGCCTGTTCAGTATTCGTGCGGAAGGTCTCCTGATTCGCCTGCACGTCGTCTTTGACTCTCTGGTCAGCCTGGAGTTGCGACTCGTTGTTGCGGATGAGGCCGCTGGATACCAGCTCGTCGAGCTGGCGCAGCGCCACACGCTGTGCTTCGAGTGATGCGGTGTTGGTGATGCCTGCGATGAGTCTGTCCACGCGCTCTATAGCTTGGTTTGCTCGCTGTAGGGATATATCGGTCGAACTTGCCTGCGCGCCGATAGAGCTATTGCGGACGGCCTGCGTGGAGAACGCAGTGGATGTCGCTACTTTTAGCTTGCCTGCCGAAGGGCAGTTGGTGTTGTCGCCCTCGCCCGTGCAAGTGACCACTTCGGTGCATGTCTTGTCGGCGGCGAGCGGTCCTGCACACACCTTCTGGATGATTGCCTCCCAGCACGCGGCTTCCTTGCCGCGCAGGTCTGTGATGGTCGCGGCAAGGATACCGAGTATCGCCTCGGAGAGTTGCTTGTACCCAAGCTCGACGCGACGCGCACCCGAGAGTATTTGGAGCGCTGCGTTGGTCGCTGCGTCGCGGAGTCCCGCGTTGGCCTCGCGCACCACTTGGTCGAGGTACGAAGGCTGGCTTCCCGTTTGCTGCATAAGACCCTGGATACCCCTGCTGTCGCCTATGACCTGAGAAATCATTCCGGAGAAGAGTGAGCCGACCATCTGGTCGATGTCGTTGGAATTTTCGAGCTGTCTGTAGCCTGTCTGTAGAAGCTGGGTGATGTTGTCGCAGACGATGGAGCCTGGGGTTACCGTGACGCGGTTGCCGTACTCATCGATGCGCTCCACCGGGTGGCAGCCCTGTCCCATCTGCGCGCGCAAGAGCAAGTTGTCGGCAGAACTGTTCGCAACACCATTGAGTCTCTCGCTCGCGAGAGTGTACGCGAGTATCGGGTCACAGCCCGGCGTGCCGATGGCATTGAGCGCTGCCCACACCGATCGGTCGGGTTTTCCACTATGCACGGTCGTGATATTGCCCGCGTAGCCGCAGTCGAGAATGGAGTTTGGCTTGTTGCGAGCGGAAATGTAGCTCTGGACGGTCGCGCGCGCCACGGCGCTGCGAAGCTCCGGCTTCACTGCATCGAAGAAACCGCGGTTGACCTGTACTCCCACCACTCGGTCTCGCTCGGCTTGTTTTTCTGCCTCGATATCCTGGGGGAAGAACGGATTTCCATCTCTCCCCGTCAGGAATGTTGCGAGACCCTGCTTTGCAAGACCCGCGCTTGCTGCTTCGCGCTGCCTGTTCACCACGCCGCGGAGCACGCACTCCTTGTACACGAGGTAACCCGTGTTGAGCGTGACCGCCGCGTCGTTGACCGGCACGTACACGCCGCCGACCGCCGAGAGCGCGCCGACACTCATTGAGTACGAGCCCTGGAGCGAACACCCGAAGACGCCGTTGCGCTTGAACGCGTACGTGTCCGAGAAGTCGACTTCGCCCGTACCCGTAACTTCCACATGGCCGGGCTCGTGGTTTGCCGAAGTGAGGTTCGGAAGCAGCAGCGTTGTCGAAAGAAAGAGCGCTATGAAAAATCTGTTCCTCATGGTGTTTTTTGGCTGTAGTAGTTGCCAAGTGCATCGAAAGCGTAAAACATTTTTTGCTCCGCGGTGTTGTAGCTGCGCAGAAGCGCGACGGTCGCGAATGCGTCGAGATCTTTCCTTGCCATGGCGTCGAGCGTCGCGTCGAATTGCGAAAGCGCGTTGAGTACATCGAGGTGGTAGTTGAGCGCGTCGCGCGGTATGACCACGGAGGACGCGTTCGAGAGCGCCTTCTCATAGTTGAGCGCGACCTGTGTGAGTGTATCCAGGTGGGCATCGTCGCTCGTCTCGATGTAGCGAGCGAATATATCGAGCTCGGACTCGGTGTTCTCGAGAAGCGGCGCAAGCGCGTCTCGCATGTCGCCGCGGTATTCGAGCATGCGTTCGCGCGAGATGTCGGTGTCTGTGCGCACGTCGGTCGACGTGTACATCTTGTATGAAATAACAGCCTTGACGTTGCGCGCAATGTCCTCGGCCACGGCGCTCCCTGATTCGGGGGAGTACGCGCCGCCCTCGACAAGTCCCGCGTATTGCCCCACGAGCTGCGCGACTACGACGGGTCCTATCATCGCCACGGGGTCGTTTTCAGAATTGCTGCTCGTCTCCGAGGTCGTCGCGAGTCCGAGCAAAACGAGTTCTTGCTGCCACGAAGCGTCGGTACCCAGAATCGTCTGGTCGGTGTGCGCTTCAGCCTCCACGGCAGCCGGCCGCACGACGTCTGTGACAAGGAAACGCAATTGGAAGAGAAGCGCACCGATAAGGAGTACGACAGAGAGCGCTGCCGTTACGGTGATGCGAGATTGAAAGATGAGATGGAATACACGCACGATACAAGTATACCCCGTTGGATACGTGTCGTTCTGTGTTTTACCCACAAAACTAAGGATATTTTGTCGAAACGAACTCGTGCGGCGCAGTGCGGGAGGATTTCGAGTGAAATACTCCGCTGTGGCGAACGCTCTGGAGCGGAATTTCCACCGAATTGAGCGGTATTTTCTACAAACCACCTCCGCCCGAGAAGGTAAATATGCTTCCCGGATCGCCCGTCGAAAATTTGACCCCCGCGAGTGAGAGGGTGGTGGCGAGATCATTGAAATGGCCAACCAGATCGTCGGCCTCCGCGTTGTAAGACGTAATCGCCGCTAAAAATGCTTCATCGCCACTGGCATCGGGGACCTTCTCGAGCGCTCTGCCGACGGCGAGGTAGCTCTCGGCGAGGGCTGTATGTGTGGCGGCAACGCTTGTCGGCACCTCTTCCATGCCGAGAAGGCTCTCCCCTACGGTGCGCAGACCCATCGCGACAAGTTTTACAGCCTGCCGCTTTTGTGGGTTCTGCCGGTCTTCCGCTTGGTCTCGAAGCGCGACAGGCGCATTTCTGTTGGAGTCCTCGTACGTTTGGACGTACGATGCCGCATCATTGCCGTAGTTGAAAAGTGCCTGCTGCTCGGGCGTGCGCGAGACGCCCGCCGTGCTTGTGGCGATAAGCCCGCGCGGTATGAACGAATAGGCCAGGCTCGAGTCAGCAGTGATGGTCGTGCTCTTCCCCCCAGCGGGTTCAGCGAGCAAGCTGAGCAGTGATTGAAAATCGAATGCTTCGCTCGACTCGGCATCTGTCGAGGTGGTTTGCGACGGCGGAATATAAATCGGCGCTCCGTCGGTCGGGCTGCGTGCGTCTTGCATCGACTGAGAGATATTTTGCGGCGCGTATGACGTGGGGTTCAGAAGCGGAGCACCTGCGCCGCCCCACACTGAAAGCGGGCCAGGAGTCACGCTCGTGCGGCTCTCCACGACTATCGCGAAAATCACGAGCAGGAGTCCGGCTGCCGCGCTCGCTGCGGCGTATGGGTGCATGACAAACCACGACATGCGCACATGATATCACTGGCGTGCGGAATGCGGTGCTACAATTTGCGCATGTTTGCGCGAGCTCTTGTCGCATCCGTGCTTCTCGCATCGCTTGCTGTGCCATCGGTCGCTGCCGCGTTTCCTTTCGGCGGACAAGCGTTTATCGTGCGTCCCTGTTACAACAATGCAATCTACGTCGGTCTCGGACCCCCGCGCGGCGGCCCGTTCGTATGGACTCCAGGGACACGCACGTACTCGTTTGGGCCGCCGACACATGCGGGACAATGGCTGCTCGGTCTCGCTGGCATCCCCTACTACTGCATTGTTTCTATCCAACCAGTCATCGTCTGGTCGGGCACATACATCAACATGATGGGCTCGAGTAGATAGAAAAGTGTGCGGCGTACACTTTTCTCCTACTCGAGAGCCGGAACCCTGCGTAAGCAGGGTGAGGCCGGGCCGGCGCACTTCATATTTTGGAGCACGAAGTGCGAACAAAATATGTTAGTGACGGTGGCGCTCGCGTTAAGAAATTGTGTGTGGCCGAGTAGATAGAATTGCGCGGTGTTCAAGTCAATGCCTTCGCCACTTCCTTCCACTGCTCGAGCGACATGTCCTCCGCGCGCGCTTTTTCGTGTACGCCTGCGGTCGTGAGTGCGCGCAGAGACTCGGCTTTCCCGAAGATAATCGTAAGGTTGTTCGCAACAAACTTCCTTTTGGAAGCAAAGCCTGCTTTCACGACGTGAAAGAAGTGCGATTCATCTACATCACTGAAGAAGTCCTTAGAGATATTCTCCACCGCAAGAATGGCCGAGTCCACGCTCGGCGGAGGCGAGAAATGTTTCTTTGGAACTTTTTCGACAAGGCGCGGTGTCCCGTATGCGCGCACCGAAATCGAGAGAATGCTCCCCTTTTTACTTACGATGCGCTGGGCGACCTCCTTTTGAATGAGTAGCGCCATGGCGCGCGGTTGCGGCTCTGCAGTGAGAAACTTCCGGATAATTTCACCGGTGATGTAGTACGGAATGTTGGCCGCCAGTACATATGTTGTAAGTCCGAGACTTTCCGGCGTTACGTCGCGCACATCTGCCTCGACGATGCGCAAGCGCCCACTGGCAATTTCCTCGGCAAAACTATCGCCCAACAGTCGTACGAGCTCAGTATCTTTCTCTATCGCAATGACTTTTCCGAGTGCGAGGAGTTCCTTCGTGAGCGCTCCCTTGCCAGGACCAATTTCGAGTATGGTCTCTCCATCGTGTGGCCCCGCGGCGTGGGCGAGAGCTCGCGCTGCCCACGCGTGGACGAGGAAATGCTGCCCGAGTCGTTCTCCCATTTCTCTACCCTAGCGAATGGTGTCGATATCGTCGAGGAGACCACGCTTCGGCGGTGTGAGTTGCGTAACGAGTCTCGCATCGATATCGTCGATGAATTCGGAAGGAATCGTGTACTCGCGCGAGCCATACTTCATGCGTTCGAGCGCGTAGGAAAGAAAGAGTCGCTTCTTTGCACGAGTAAGCGCCACGTAGAAGAGCCGCCTGTCCTCCTCTGGGTCGCGCTTTTCGTCCTCGCGCGTCGAGGGAAAGAGTCCCTGCTCGAGTCCGGTGACGAACACCGCATCGAATTCGAGGCCTTTCGATGCGTGGACTGTCATGAGGGATACCGCAGGCTTCTCTTCTGCAAGTTCGTCCTGGTCGCTCTGGAGCGCTGCCTCCTCGAGAAGTTTTTCTATGCCCTCAGGTGGGAGTCCGCCGGTTGGCGGGCTGTCATATTTCGTCGAGACGTTGATGAGCTCTTGGATGTTGCCGAGACGCTCCTCGCCGTCGTCCCGCTCGCGGTACATGCTTTCCATACCGCTCGCCTCGACAGCGTAGCGCACCGCCTCCGATGCCGGCAGCGTATCAATCGCATGCTTGATTCGCACGAGTGTGTCGCGGAATGCAGCTACCTTCGCGAGCGCAGCTTTCGGTAGCTCCGCGTCTTTTCCGTCGAGCAACTTGTCGAGCGTGACTTTGCCTATGCCGCGCGGCGGGACCGCGACCACGCGAGAAATATCCACGCGGCTCTGCGGATTCATCGCGGCGCGCAAATACGAGAGCGTATCTTTGACCTCCTTGCGCTCGAAAAAGCGAGTTCCCAGCACGCGGTACGGGACAGAGAGGTGGAGCATCGCCTCTTCTATCGCGCGCGACTGGAAATTCTCTCGGTAGAGCACCGCAATCTCGCTTGCGGGGGTGCCTTTTTCGATGAGTTCCATCGCCTGGCTCGCGATGAACCACGCTTCGTCTATTTCGTTGCGGGCGCCGTAGAGCACGATAGCTTCGCCGGTCTCCTTGTCCGTAAAGAGTTTCTTCGGTCGACGGCGGACGTTTTTCTCAATGACGGAGTTTGCCGCAGCGAGGATGGTGTTCGTCGAGCGATAGTTCTGCTCAAGGAGCACGACTTTCGTGCCGGGAAAATTGTCTTCGAAGCCGAGCAGGTGCTCAATATCGGCGCCGCGCCAGCTGTAAATATTTTGATCGGTGTCACCCACGACGCAGATGTTGCGCTTTTCACCCGCAAGGTGCCTCGCTATCTCATACTGCGCGCGATTCGTATCTTGATACTCGTCAACCGTGATGTGCGACCAACGGTTCTGCAGAAGCGAGCGCGTGCGCTCGGAACTATTGAGCAGGCGGAGTGTTCGAAAAAGCAAATCGTCGAAGTCGAGTGCGCCCTCTTCGCGAAGCGCCTTCTCATACGCTGGCCAGACCTGCGCGATAGCGCGTTCTCGAAAAGTGCGTGCCTTCGCTGCGTACTCGTCGGGTGATATGCCGTCACCTTTTTCTCGGGAAATGGCGGAGAGGAAGGCGCGCGGTGGCCAATTCTCGATGCCGAGCTTCTCGACCTCGCCTTTTATTGCGCGGATACTGTCGTCGCGGTCCCAGATGGTAAAGCCACGCGCAAGCCCGGCGTCCTGGTGGAATTCTCTGAGGAGGCGCACACCGAGCGCGTGAAATGTCGTCATGAGCGGCATCCCCCGCCCTTCGGGGAGGAGGCCGCGCACCCGATCTCGCATCTCCCCTGCTGCCTTGTTGGTAAACGTGACCGCAAGGATGCGATGGCTCGGAACTCCACTCTCTATTAAATGGACAATGCGGTGGGTGATGGTCTTGGTTTTTCCTGCCCCAGCCCCGGCGACGATAAGCAGGGGCCCATCAGTGTGAAGAACCGCCTCTTTTTGGCGGTCGTTCAGACCATCGAGATACTTCATTTGGGGACTATACCACGGTGAATCGTTCCATCTTCAGCATGGCTCTGTTGAGCCACATTATGGGTTGACTTTCGTGTTATCCACCGCCCCGCTCGATTATGAATTGACGCTGAAGACCCTCCGCCGGTATTGTGTATGGAACGGTGGCACATACCGATAGGAAGTGGCTCCCCTCCGATAGCAAAGAGTAGCGGCCAAGAGAAGCAAATCTGCCCGTGCCATCGCCAAATTTAGGCTTATTTCGGGTATACAACGTGATTTTCCGAGGGGTCGCAAGGCCTCTTCGGGAATGAAATATCGCTCAGCAAAGCTCGTCGCGAGGGCGGTCTCTCTCATTTCACTCATCATCGTTGTGGGTAGCCTCTACCCCGCGGTCGCCAGGGCGTCGGTTCTGAGCGCGATTCTCGCATCTATCAAGGGCAACTTCGCGGATGCCGGGAGCGTACCCCAGACCGGCAACGTCCAGACCATGGCCTTCCTGAAGCCCGCCATGAACATCGACCCGACTCGCGCACGCGGTGGTGGCGACATACAGATAGTCGACGATTCCGCACTCCTCCCGGAGGAGGGTCCGGCGGGAACCATAGCCGATATCGAGAAGCCCAAGAATTCGACCATCAGTACCTACACCGTGCGCGAGGGGGATACACTCTCTGGCATCGCGCTCATGTTCGACGTCTCCCCCAACACCATCAAGTGGGCTAACGATATCCCGCCGAGCGGGACTATTCGCGTGGGGCAGCAGCTGACCATCTTGCCGGTCACAGGTGTCCGCTACACGGTGAAAAAGGGTGACACACTCGCAACAATCGCCAAGAAGTACAGTGCCGATACAAGCGAAATTGCCAACTACAATGGCATCGAGGGAGCGCTCGCCGTCGGCGAAGTGATAATCATCCCCAACGGAGAGATGCACATCGAGACTCCCGCAAAGACGGTCGCCCGTGCTACCGGAGCGGTCACCTACACCACGGGCACGCAGGTTGGCTACTATGCCTCGCCGGTCGCGCGCTACGTAAAGACGCAGGGCATCCACGGGTACAACGGTGTTGACTTCGGTGCGGCCGCCGGAACGCCCGTCATGGCCTCGGCTGCTGGCGAAGTCATCATTGCCAAAGGCACTGGCTACAACGGTGGCTACGGCATCTACGTCGTCATCCAGCATGGCAACGGCTCGCAGACGCTCTACTCGCACCTCTCGCGTCTTGCCACGAGCGCCGGCGAGTTCGTCGAGCAGGGTCAGGTCATCGGCTACGTCGGTTCGACAGGTCGCTCGACGGGGCCACACCTGCACTTTGAGATTCGCAACGGCATTCGCAATCCGTTCTAACGTACGTCCAGTATGCACTCATTTTTAAGCGCAGCACTAAACTTCCTTCGCTTTCTGATGTAGCCGGATTTGGCGCATCCGCCGCGCCAGTGTATCCTGGGGTACGTGTCGAAACTGACCGTAGATGTGATAGTCGATCTCCAGTACGGGGATTGCGGCAAGGGCAAAGTCTCCCACTACCTGAGCAAGAAAAATTCATACACCCACGTGCTCCGCTACAACGGTGGCTGCAATGCAGGGCACACCATTTTTCACAAGGGCAAGAAATTCGTCACACACCACATTCCTGCGGGTGTTTTTTTTGGCGTTCGTTCCGTCATCGGCAATGGCTGCGTGCTGGATCCCGAACAATTCTTCCGGGAGATACGCATGCTGGAGAGCGGCGGCGTTCGAACGAAGGGCAAGATTTTCATCGCCAGTAATGTGCACGTCATCACCGATGCGCACAAGGCGGAAGATAAGAAAAAAGGCGGGAAAATCGGCACGACCGGCCGCGGCAACGGGCCTGCGTACCGCGACAAGTACGGTCGGACGGGAGTGCGCGCCACCGAAGTGCAGAGACTCAAGCCTTATATTATCGATTTGTACAAGGAGTGGCACGCAGCGAAGAAGCCGGTCGCTATTCTCGCCGAGGGCGCACAGGGGTTTGGGCTCGACATCGATTGGGGCGACTACCCCTTCGTCACTTCGAGCCACTGCACCACTGCGGGGGCGCTCCTCAACGGACTCCCTGCTTCGGCGGTGCGCGATGTGTGGGGCGTCGCAAAAATTTACGAGACGTACGTCGGGAGCAAGAAGTTCCAGCCAAAAGGCGAGGTCTTCGACAAGATTGGTGATATCGGGGAAGAATTCGGCTCGACGACCGGCCGCCGCAGGCAATGCAACTGGATGAACATGCAGACGCTTGAGCGGGCAATCCGAGTCAATGGCGTAACGCACCTTGTCTTCAACAAGATGGACGTGCTCCGAGAAGTTGGTCAATGGGCAGTGATAGACGTCGGTAAAGTCCGGAAGTTCGGCTCAGAGAGAACGATGAAGCAGTTCGTCACGAAACGGCTGAAGCCACTCGGACTCAAAAGACTCTATTTCTCTGAACACAAGGATCGGATTTAACCAGTGTACCCGTACACTCGGCAGTGCTTCACGTTCTCGAGACTCATGTCGCAGCGATCAGATATCGCGCTGGCGATACTGCAGCGCCTCGAGCATGTGAATCGGCTCGATGGTCTCGCTCTCCGTGAGGTCGGCTATCGTGCGCGCGAGCTTTATTGTGCGGTGGTAACCGCGCGCGGAGAGTTTCATCTGCCGCGCTGCGTGCATGAGCGTGTCCTCTGCTTTTGATGTGAGTCCCGCGAGTGACTCTATCTCTTTTGGACCCATATCCGCATTGGTGGATACATCTTTGATTCCCTTGAATCGCTCACGCTGCTTCCCCCGTGCTCTCGCGATGCGTTCTCGTACGACCTTTGTCTGGTCGTCCGTCTGCTTTTTCTTTATCGCGAGGCTCTCCGGCGGCATTTCGCCGACCTGAACCCACATATCGATGCGGTCGGCGACAGGACCGGAGATTTTCCGCTTGTACTTGTCGATAATGTGGGGCATACACCGGCAATCGCGAGTACCGTATTTGCCGCACGGGCAGGGGTTGAGCGCCGCGACGAGCATAAAGTTGGCGGGAAAGGTCGCGCTGCCTCGCGCACGCGCGACGGAGACGTGCGCGTCCTCCAGGGGTTCGCGAAGTGCGTTGACCACATCGCGATGAAACTCTGGGAACTCGTCGAGGAAGAGAAGTCCGCGGTGCGCGAGCGTCACTTCGCCAGGGCGCGGAATCGTACCGCCGCCGATGAGCGATGCGTAACTTGAAGTGTGATGCGGTGCGCGAAACGGCGGACGACGCACGGGCTTGTCGCTCGTCCCCGCGAGCGAGTGAATCGCCGTCACTTCTATCACCTCATCTTCTGATAAGTCGGGGAGAAGCGAGGATGCGGTGCGCGCGAGCATCGTCTTCCCCGTCCCGGGCGGTCCCCAGAGCGCGATGTTGTGTCTCCCGGCCGCCGCTATTTCAAGACCGCGTTTCGCGCCCTCCTGGCCGCGGATGTCACTCAGTGAAACTTCCGATTCAGACCACGCCTCTTCCGGACTCCGCGCCACATACGGCTCGACCGTGAAATCCTCGGCGTCGTTGAGGTGACGAAGCACGTCGGAGAGCGTGTGCACCGGAAAAATGGAAATGCCGGACACGAGCGAGGCCTCCTCAGCATTTTCCTCGGGGATGAAAAGTTCTCCGAAGTTCTTCTCGCGTGCGAGCAGCGCGATCGAGAGCGCACCTCGCACAGGGCGTATCGTACCGTCGAGCGCGAGTTCTCCGGCGAAGAGTTTTCCAGTAGGATCAAAATCGAATTCTTCCGACGCGAGTAAGTATGAGAGTGCGACGGGAAGATCGAACGCGGCGCCTTCTTTCTTGAGCTCCGCTGGTGCGAGCGAAATAACAATCTTCTTGTTCGTGCTTTTGGGCGAGGTGAGTCCGCTGTTCTTTATCGCAGAGGCGACGCGATCGCGCGCTTCCTCGACAGCCTTGTCGGGGAGTCCCACGACTGAGAATGCGTGGAGACCGCGCGCGATGTCAGCTTCGACTGAAACGAGATGCGCAGAAGGCAGAGATGGTTGCGCACCATATATGCGTGCGAAGTTCATCCCGTTGGAGAGCACCCAGGAGTGAGGTCCCCAAGTGTTCGATTAGTGGAGCGGTACTCCGTGCTTGTAATCGCACATGACCCGCGATCTCTAACGGGGTTCATTGGCGCTCATTGTAGCAAGACGCGCGCCGTACGGCGCGCGTCTTGTGAGTATGTGTTCCTCCTAGGCTTCATCCGCGTGCTCGAGAAGCGTTCGGGCTGACGGATTCGCCTTGAGGCGCTCAAGCGGAATCGGCTCGTTGCTCACTTCGCAGATACCGTAGACACCCTCGTCCATTTTCTCCAGCGCATCCACGACGTCCCGATGACGCTCCTCGAGCTCTTCGACGAGTGGCACGTTTGTGGCGAGTTCCTCTATCTGGTCAGCCACATCGTTCGGATCTGCCTCTTCCCCCTCGAAGCCCGTGCCTGCGCCAGTCCAATCTCCCGTCTCATCCTGCACACGCCCGTGGCTTGAGAGCTCTTCTTCGAGCTCTTCTTTTTCGGACTCGAGCCGTGCGCGGAGTTCCTCGAGGTCTGCTTGGGCAATTTTCGGTACGTTGGCCATAGGTGTACAGATTAGTGATGGTACGTGTTAAAGATGTGCTTTCGATGAGCGAACGCACGCATGATACATGAGAGAATCGGCTCTCGCTAGAGTTGCCTTTGCGCCTGGAGACGCGAAAGCAGTTCCGTGAACGTATACGGACTCTCCGCGATGATGAGAATGTTTCTCGTGGGGAATGAATAGTAGAGCGCTATTGCACCGCTGTCGTCGGTAAGAGCACGGACGTCGTAGTTGCGCATCACGACGTCGCTAAACGCGCGCGTCTGCACGAGTCCATCGTCTCCCACCGTGAGGTCTGGCACACGAACGAACACGGGAGCGAGCTCCGCATTGATGGAGTCTTCCCAGGCAAGCATACCGGCGAAAGCGCGGTCGTACGAAAGTACGGGGATGACGAGAAGCGGCGCGTTCTTGTCGACTGTGTGCAAACCGAAAAAGTAGTCTGGCGCGAGCGCTCGCACAAGTTCTTCGGGCGGACGCGCGCCAAGTGCCGAGAAAAATTCCTGCAGTGTCGCGATTCGTGTGACCTCTCCTTCGGGCGTGAAATTTGTTGACAGTGGTGCGATACGGGTAATGGAACCGAGCGATGCGCTAGATCCGTTGCGTGCTTCCGCGAGCACGCTCTTCAGCTGCGTGGGAGATTGGCCGTCGAGCGGAAGCGAGACAGTCTGTTCTGCGAAAACGAGTGAAGTTGTCGGCTGCTCCGGGAGCGGGGCGACTCGCCCTTGTACGACGAGGTACACACCTCCGAGCGCCGCGCTTCCGAGAAAGAGCAACAACAGGCCTGCGAAGACTACGTTTTTTGCGGTGCTCGACCGCTTGGTGGTCGCGAACACTGGGGGCTTCGCCTTGTCTTGCTCGAGCGCAGCGGCCTTTACGATAGATATCTTTTGATCGTGCACGACCTGCTGAAGATCCTGCTTTATCGTGCGCATGCTCTGCACAGCATCCTTCGGAGGCGGCGCGGACGGTGCTGCGTGTCCCTGGTCCTCCTCGGGCATCGGCTGAACCTGTAGGAGTGCGTTGATATCGGTTTGAGTCACTTGTTTTTTGTGTGGCTGCTCCACGTCACGGCGTTCTGGCAACTTCGCATCTTGGAGTATTTTCGCTACGTCCTCTCGGATCGGGACGGACGCGGGCGCACCCTGCTGAGAGGGTGCGCCCGTCGGATGTGCCGGAGAGGCCTGAGGAGGCTGAAAATTAGATGCGTCTGCGCGGTCTGTCTTCCCTTCCATCTCGTCTACCATGGTTATCTGAGCCCTGTGCCGGGGTAAGGCCTTTCTTCGTGGCCCACTCCGGATCAGCTGCTTTGATAGAGAGATTATAGCGTCCTTTCTCGTCGATTTCCTTGAGTACAACCGGAACAACGTCGCCGATTTTCACCGCGTCCGCAATCGATGCGATGCGGAACGGCGCGACTTCGGAGACGTGGACGAGGCCATCGGTGTTCGGGCCAATCTTCACGAATGCGCCGAAGTCCATCATGCGCACTACTTCGCCTTCGAACGTGTCCCCCACCATGTATTCACGGGTGAGGTCGACGATTTCTTTCATCGCGGCTTCCGCAGCGCCATTGCGACCAGTGACGTACACTGTGCCGTCATCCTCAATCGTAATGTCGTCGGCCTTGGTGCGTTCGCGAATGCCGTTGATTGTCTTGCCACCGGGACCGATGACGAGGCCTATCTGGTCGACTTTCACCTTCGTTGTGAGAATCTTCGGCGCGCGAACGCTGATATCCGCTCGCGGCTCGGGAATTGCTTTGAGAATGACGTCGAGAATCTGGAGGCGCGCCTTTTTTGCCTGCTCGAAAGCTTGCGCGAGCACGTTGAGCGGCACACCCTCAACTTTCACGTCCATCTGCACCGCGGTTACACCTTCGGATGTGCCAGCGACCTTGAAGTCCATGTCGCCATGGTGGTCTTCGGGGCCCTGGATGTCGGTCAGCACCTTAAAGACGCCGGACTTTGCATCCGACATCATGCCCATCGCGATGCCGGCGACAGGGCGCGTGATGGGAACGCCAGCGTCCATGAGCGCGAGCGTACCTGCACACACTGTACCCATTGAGGTTGAGCCGTTGGACGCGAGGCACTCGGATACGATGCGCACCGTGTACGGAAAGATGTCCTTTTTCGGTTGTACTGCGCGGAGCGCTTTTTCCGCGAGCGCACCGTGTCCTGTCATGCGACGGTTCATGCCACCCACCCGGCCAGTCTCGCCCACGGAAAATGGTGGGAAGTTGTAGTGAAGCATGAATGCCTTCTTGGTGTCCTGATACTCAATCGTGTCGATGAGCTGCGCATCGCCGGGGCCGCCGAGTGTGAGCGCCGCGAGCACGTGCGTCTCGCCGCGGTAAAAGAGACCGCTGCCGTGAATGACCGGCGAGAGGCCACCCGCTTGGGCGTAGAGCGGCCGTATCTCATCCATCGCGCGGCCATCGACACGCTTGCCTTCTTTGATGGCGAGCTCGTGTACGTACTCGTCTACTGCGTGCTCATAGTGCGCATCAAAGCGCGCAGGGGGCACGTCGGGAAGTCGCTCCTTTGCCGTCTTCATCCATTCCGATTTGAAATCATTGATGTGGTGTTTGGTGAGTGCGCCCTTAGTCTCGAGGAGTTTCGGTGTGACGGTCTCTTCGAAGAGTGCGACGACTTCGGCCGGTGTCTCTGGTGGCGTGTATGGCATTTTCTCCTTGCCGATTTCAGACGCAATCTGCTTCTGCCATGCCTGTATTTTCTCGATTTCTTCAGACGCCTTCGCGAGCGCTTTCTCGAGTGTGCTTTCGCTCACTTCGTTCGCACCAACCTCAATCATGTTGATGAGGCCATCCTTACCGCACGCGAGGAGATCCATGCGCATTCCTTCGGCCTCACGCTCTTTGTACGTGGGGTTCACGATGAATGAATCTGCTTCGGGTCCAAGCTCGACGCGCACCGCCGATGCCGGTCCGTTCCACGGGATGTCAGAGCACGCGAGTGCGAGCGATGCTGCATTAATCGCGAGGACGTCGGTGTCGTAGTCCTCTATCGAGAGCACGGTGATGATGACCTGCACTTCGCGCTTCATCCCCTTGGGGAAGAGCGGGCGAATCGTGCGGTCGACCATGCGGCCTGAGAGAATTGCCTCGTCGGAGGGCCTCCCCTCGCGGCGCATAAAGCGGCTGCCGAGAATCGCACCTGCTGCGTAAAACTTCTCTTCGTACTCGACAGAGAGCGGGAAGTAATCCTTGTCGCTCTCGCGGCCGAGGACCACTGTCGCGAGGACGGCGCTGTTCCCCAGTCGCATCAAGACCGACCCATTCGTCTGGTTAGCCCAGTCGTTGAATTCAGCTGTTAAAGTCTGTCCCCCGATAGGGAGAGAAAATTCTTTCTTCTGCATTTGCTTGAGTGATGTGCGGACTTGCCCCGTCGTGAGTCCAGCTTCCCCGGAGAAATCTCAATTCCTGATTGCGTTGCCCGATGCGAACGGACGACAGAATCAAAAATTGAGGACTCTACTACGGGGTTTCAGTCGCCTACTTCGAAACCCATCAACGCACCACAATTAATACTAAGAGCTCCACTATGCCATATGCTGATATGTTTCGCCACGAACCCAGCATAACGGCCGACTGGAAAGTCGGCCGTTCCTGTTTCCTCATTGCCGTAGCGAATCTTTATTCGACGCCGGTTATCTTCGAGATGTCGCGGATTTGATTCTGCACGTCTTTTTCCGACGTGTCTGCGGGCGCCGTCATTGCTCGGGGGCGACGCGCACCGGCACGGTAGTTGAGAAGGTATCGTTTCGGGTCTTGATCGAGGTCGAGGAAGTGATCGGCATGCTCCTTAAGCCGGCTCGAAGTCGAGCGGCCAAAAGATACCACTTCCACCTGGCAACCCGCGTGCGTGCGGAGGTACTCGACGAGCGGGATGAAGTCGCCGTCCCCGGTGAAAAGTATCACCGTGTCGAGCTTGGGGGCCATCGTGATCGCGTCGACCGCCATACCGACGTCCCAATCAGCCTTTTTCGCGCCGCCGAAGAAAACTTGGAGGTCTTTCGTGCGCGTCTCGATGCCGATTTTCGCGAGCGCTTCGAAAAAACCCTTTTCTTCGCCGCTCTCCGTGGTGACCACGTAGGCGCGAGCGCGAATGAGTCGGCGTCCTGCGACGGCATCTTTGAGGAGATTGCCGAAGTTTACACGCGCGTGATAGAGATTCTTTGCGCTGTGATAGAGATTTTGCGTGTCGATAAAGACTCCGACGCGCTGCTCTGGGTGTTTAATAATAGCCATAAAGAATAGCTTGTAGCTTATAGTTGTTAGCTTATAGAAAAATACGCATACTTTGTAAAAGACTTCGACCAGTCTAGCTCCGAAGCGATACGCAGGCAAAACTCCTGCAAGCTGCCAGCTTCAAGCTGATAGCTATTTTTTGAGGCCGAGTTTCTTGACGAGCGTGCCGTATGCGCGCTTGTTCGTCTCCTCAAGATACTTGAGGTGCCTGCGGCGGTCTGCAACGAGACCCAAAAGCCCGCGGCGAGAGTGCGTATCCTTGCGATTCTTATCCAAATGAGCGGACAGCTCTTCAATGCGGCGCGTCAAAATAGCCACCTGCACCTCCGGAGAGCCAGTATCCGTGTCGTGCCGGCGCGTCTTGCCTATCTCATTCTGCTTCTTACGCTTCGTGAGCATGGCAAAAGGATAGCACAACAAAGCCATATTTGCAAGGCCTCACCGTATGAAGACTCTCTCATGGGACGAGCACAACCTTCTCCTTGGGAGGGCGAAAGTGGCTCAAAACAAGGATTATTCGGTGATTGTTGCAGTCGGCTGCTTCACTGATACGAGGCGGACGTTGAAGATTATCGTCGAGTTGGCCGGGATAATGACCTTCCCCGAAGCATCCTTTATCTCCTGGGCGCCGTATCCCAAGGACGGCGGAATAGCGATGAGGCGCTCGCCGCCCTCCTTCATACCGTTGACGCCAATTTGGAAGCCCGGAATCATACCCTCATTGCCCAAGATAAAGGTGAGCGGCTCGTTGCCGTGTGCGGCGGAGCTGTCGAAGACCGTGCCGTCTGGGAGTTGTCCCACATAGAGCACAGACACCTCCGAGCCGGGCACAGCCTGCGCGCCGGTGCCCTCTGTTACCTCCTGCGCCTGTACCTGATCCGACGTTTGCTGCTGATTCTCTTGGTTCGCTTGATCACCAGTTGATGGGGTACTGCTCATAGATGCGTAAATAAAGTATCCACCGATGGCGAGCGCGCCGATTACAACTGCGCCGATTAGGTATTTCATCATACCGATAGAATACAGCCTTGCTGAGATGCTGCAAGCGTGTGGACGGTCGATATTGGTACAGTGGCGCCATGAGGATCGCCTACCTGCTTTCTGCGGGGACAAGTGCGCCCGTCGCGACCCCTCTCAAAGGAAGGGGAGGCTTGAGGCCTCCCCTGGATTCTAGGCGAGCTCCCGTGCGGCGCTCGGACTGAATTCGTTGCCCCCGCTCTCAACGCGCTTCCCAGTGCGCTGCTCGAAGTAGAGCTTCGGGAGCGCGTACGATGTGACTGGATTCGTAGCTGAGGCGAGGTCGCGAATCGCAAAGAGCAGCTCGGGCGTCGGACGCTCGAAGCCGGCGTCCTGAGCAGCTTTCTGCAAAACGCCGACGAAGTCTCGCCCGCAGACTGGGAGTGTGGGGACGACTCCGCCATTGAGCGCGAGTACGCCGCGCGCCGCTCCGTTCATCTTTTTTCGAAACAACTCGAATTCCATGACGCCTCCTTTCAGTGGATACGATGAATGTCCCGCAGGAAGTATATTCCACCTCCGAGCCCGATGCCGCACGTGAGCGCGCATAACCTGTGGATTTTTTTGTATCAGGATGAATCACGTTCGGGAAGAATGATATTCCACAAGAACGAGAACAGGTTCTTGAGTTCTTTTGCGCCGTTGGTCACTACGAGCTCGAGGAACGACGGTCCCGATGGACGGTCTTCTCGGGGTTCGGGGACTGGAATGACATTGGGGTACACCTTTGCGCCGTCGACACGTGCGACCCGGGGTACGGTGGGAGTGCGTTCGAACACCCACGCGGGACCTTGTCTAACTACATTGTCGAAAACGTGCGGGCTCGGTACGGGCGGTTGTGAAACAATTCTCTCGCCGGCCGAAGGATCTGTGGCGACGGGGCGAGTTGGTGCACTCGTGCCCGGAACATCGGCGGACGCATCGCCGAACGAGGGATTGGCGGCTGTCGGCAGCGGGAGCACGCGTTCCGCAGGTCTTCGCGTTTCCACAACTTTCTTGTCGGGTTGAATGCGCGCGAAGAACTTTCGAATGGCGTCGATAGACCCCTGCCCTATCACTTCGAGGAGCTCCGGTATTGGCACGGCGAAAAAGTTTTCGACTATCGAGACAGTGCGCCTGTCCGATGTCGCGATTCGGAAGTCTGCAGTGTGTATTGGCGTGGAAGTGGGCGTGAGCGCAAACGTTTGCTTTGCGACATCGGGCGCCGCCGCATCCTCCGGGAGCAGCGCGCCGACGTTCGATTGCGAGACGCCCGGCGCGCCTGTCTGCACGTGCGTCGATGAAACGCTGTTGCCCGAAATCGGCGTTGGCATCGGGGCACCATCAGCAAATTCACGCGCGAGCTGTTGAAGTACGTCGGTGCGCACGAGACTGCCGACAGTGCGCGTCTCACCCTCGCCGAGCGGGAATGTCGAGAAACGTGTACTCGATGTTGCGTTGATGACGTAGTTTTCCGAGAGTGTGGGTACGAACACGAGTTGCTGAGTCGGCTGCTGCAGTTGTGGCGTCTGCACGACCACGATGACTGGCGGTGAAACAGGCCGCGTGGTTTGTACGATAGTATCGTGCGCGGGGGGTTGTCGGATCACGACGGCGTCCGCAACTCGCGCAATTGAGGACACGAGTGAGCCGAAGAGGGACTGCGATCCGAACGTGCGGTCGATGGTGCTTCGGAAAAAAGATGGTCGCGATGCACTCGGCGGTTGCGGCTGCTGCGGCAATTGCGGACGCGGATTCGAGATGCTGCCGGGCTGCAAGACGGGATTGGGTGTAGCGCCCGGCCGGAATGTGTTCTGCAGCGTCGGCGACGGCGAGGGTGCAGCGATAGGGCCGGTGGGGAATGCGGGTCTCGGTACGCCGGTAGGTAAGGTGGGTACGGGACCGGTATTAAGCGGAGAGCCGGGAGCGATGCTTTGGGACAGTCCAGGATTGAGTCCGAACCTCTGTGATTGTTGTCCCGGCGTAGGGACATTAGAAACCGCGGGAGCCGTTCCTTGTCCTGAAAAATTCTCAAGTCTATCTATAGAATTGGGCGCAGAACGAGATGCAGCAACCGCTGCGCGGATATCCGCTGGCGAACCTTGGGCGTTCGTACCGAGCGCTTCGTTAGTGATGTGGCTACCGGGCATGCTTCCTACCGATGGTGTCTGTGCGGGCTGTTGACCCAGCTGACTTGCTGCCGATCCAATTGGAGAGGCGTCCGATTGTACGGTACGAACAGACGCTTCACGTATGTTGTCCGGTGTCTTGCAGTCTTGCCATGCGCCATTGATTCGGCACTTGGCACCAGCTGCCTTTTCATTGCAGTCATTTGGTGCGACGCATGAGGAAATCACAAGTGGGCCCTCGCATTTTTTCCCATACAAATTTCGATATATACGATTGTTTTCTACGTACGTAGTGTTCTGTGGTTTATCCGCCCGATACACCTCTTGTATCCCGCCGCGACTCTGCGGCTCGGGGCACTCTTTGTTTGCAATGTCTGGCGAAACGATACTCGACGCGCTAGGCAAGGTCGCACCAGACCCGAACGAACTAGATGGCAATCCTACTGTCGGGTTTGTGGCGGCCACCAAAGAGATGGCGTTACTGTCATTTGGTGCAGAGTAGTGAACGGCAAGTGAAAGGCTCGCAACGAGAAGAGCGGCTCCGAGGTACGGCATCACTGAATGATAACTATGTATTGTGCGACCAGAGGCAGAGTTAGTAGGAATTTGTGAACAGTGATATACACAAGTACTTGCTCTCGTCTAGAATATGTGATATAATGAAGTAAGAATGAAGTGCCGCATTCGCGGGACTCGCAGGAGGGCAAAAGATGAAGGCTTTTCTCGCCGCTATGTTCCTGCTCGGTCTGCTGCGTGCAGCATCCGCGCAGGAGATGGTCTACACAATTAACAAAACATGGGCTGACGGGTACAGCTTTATGTTGAACTTGGCGGATTCGATGAAGTCAATGTGCAGCGAACCGCGCGCACATACCCCGCAGCGGTGCGCCGACGACTTCAACGCGGTGCACTTTCGCGCCGCGTACGCCGGTGGACTGCAGCTTCAGTTCCTGGGAGCGAGAGCCCTGGGCAACCTGGCCGAAGCCGCTGAGATTGAGAAGAGGTGGCTTCCTGCACGAGAGGAGTTTGTGAGGATGGCTCACGAACTGGACCGAGTTTACGGTCCACCGCAAACCACGTCGCAGGCACCGGCCACGTCGCCGACGCTCGCGGGCGACGGCAAGCCCGTCGGCAAGCGGCCTCCGCGCATCGACACCAATCCCCGGCGCGTCCCGACAGGGGCGCGGCAGTAGCTCGGCCGCAATGAAAGTTCTTTCAGGCGCACATCGCGAGATGTGCGCCTGATTGCTTTCAATATTGTGCGACGTGCGGCTGCTAGAATAGGTGCATGGCAGGCGACCTCAAATCTCTCAAGTCACAATTCCTCGAATATTTGGAAATCGAAAAGGGTCGCGGCGTGAAGACCGTCGAAAATTACGACCGCTATCTCAATCGCTACCTCTCTTTTGCAAAAGCTACGAAGCCCTCACAGATTACCGAGAGTTCGGTGCGCGAATTCCGCATCCACCTCAATCGTTCCGGGGGCGTGAGTGGCACGATGAAAAAGAACACGCAGAATTACCACCTCATCGCGCTCCGCGCGTTTCTCAAATTCCTCCGCAAGCGCGATGTCGAGAGTCTCAACCCGGAGCGTATCGAACTCGCGAAGACTGCGGGGCGCGACCTCGACCTCATCACGGCGCAAGAGCTCGAGCGGCTCATGCGAGGGCCCAAAGGTGAAACGCTCCATGCGCTGCGCGACCGCGCGATTCTCGAGCTCCTTTTCTCTACGGGGCTGCGCGTCTCCGAGCTGTGCAACCTCAACCAAGACCTCGACCTCACACGCGACGAGTTCTCGGTGCGCGGCAAGGGGGACAAGGTGCGTGTCGTCTTTCTCTCGCAAAGTGCCAAAAAAGCAGTGGCTGAGTACCTCAAGAAACGCGGCGATTTTTCCGATGCACTCTTTGTGAGCTACGGTCGCGCTGGCAAGACCAAGGGCAAAGACCTCGCGCGCATCACTCCCCGCTCGATCGAGCGCATTGTGAAACAGTACGCAATAGAGGCAGGCATCACGCGCAAGGTCACGCCGCACGTGATTCGCCACAGCTTCGCGACCGACCTTCTCAGCAACGGTGCCGACCTGCGCAGCGTGCAGGCGATGCTCGGCCACGCCAATATCGCGACGACGCAAGTGTACACGCACGTGACCGATTCGCACCTGCGCGATGTGCACAAACAATTCCACGGCAGGCGCAGAAAGTGACTTGTTTATAGTCCGCCATGGCGAGCTATAAGCAATGACAATGAATAGCGCCGTGATGCGTGTAAAAAGGGAAGAGCCGGCAAATCGTACCGACTTTGATCGTTGCTCCGTGCATATGGCGCGCGCAAAGAGTCTACACGTGAGCATGAACCGCGCGGGTTATTCGGACGAAGGCAGAAAAGATTAGTGCGCGGGTTTCGGGAAGAGCTGATGCGGTTTCTTATACTTCCTCGTTGACACTACCGAGGCCTTGCCCGAGACAACGTGTTTGGGCGGCGGAGCGACACGGAACATACCCGTCTTCGCCTCGCGGACTGTGTTGAGAGCGCTCCACTCGGCGCTCCCCTTTTCCTGCGGCCTACCGAAGAGAGATTCTTGCGTATTCATACGCGTGTTGATTTGAAGATTCCTAATTCGCAGCGGCATGCGCTCCGCCGCGTACGCTTTTTATACCCCCGCGCCTGTGTCGAAAGGGTGAAGAAATTATTGCAACACAGCGTGGTATGGTGTCCGCATGAAACTCGTCTCGTGGAACGTCAATGGTATCCGGGCGGTGCACAAAAAGGGGCTCTTCGTGCCATTCGTTGAGAAACAGAGGCCCGACGTCATTTGTCTGCAGGAGACGAAAGCGGAGCAGGGGCAGGCGGAAATAGACCTCTCGGACTACGAGGAGTACTGGAATTCGGCTCGAAAGAAGGGCTACAGCGGTACTGCGATATTCAGCAAGGTGAAACCGCATGCCGTGCTGCTGGACCTGCCAGAGGATATAGCGAAGAAGTACGACATGGCGGGTGACGGCTACGGGAATCCCAACGAGGAAGGCCGCATCATAGCGGCGGAATTCGATGATTTTTACGTCGCGACCGTCTATACGCCCAATTCAAAGGACGATCTCAGCCGTATTCCCCTCCGGCACACGCTGTGGGACCCGGCTTTCTTGGAGTACATGAAACGCCTCGAGGAGGAGAAACCGGTCGTATTTTGCGGGGACCTGAACGTCGCGCATACGCCAGATGACCTGGCCAACGACAAGCAGAACGAGGGCAAGAAAGGCTTTACTAAAGAGGAGCGCGAGGGTATCGACAATCTAATAGAAGCCGGATTTGTCGATACGTTCCGCGTGTTCACCCAAGGTAAGGGCCACTACACCTGGTGGAGTCACTTTTCAGCGGCGCGGGAGCGCAATATCGGTTGGCGCATAGACTACTTCTTTGTGAGCGAGGCGCTCGTACCGCACGTCAAACGGGCAAGGATACATGCAGACATATTCGGTTCCGACCACTGCCCCGTTTCCCTCGAGCTGGACATCTGATCTGGGGAGATACGTTCTCCCCGTATTTCCTCTATAGGACATAGTGAAGCACTAGATATCCACAGCCCTGTCCTTTACGAATGTCCGTTAGGGATTATCATGAACCTCAGTAGTCCTTTGAGCAAACTTGTTGTTCACATTCAACGAGTTCATATCGTACAAGAACTTTCATTCACAACATTGTAAGGAGTGCCTCTGTACTCCATTGAGAAAAAAAGTACTTGTAGACATGCAATTCGCGCTCTTTTTGAGCAACGAAAGATTGCTATGTAAAGTCGCCTGACGCAGGCGGCCCACAGTTGTTGAGAAACAAATGCTAGGCCACCCCGTCAGGCGATTTTTCTATTTGCGAAGCACATAGCCCTTCGTAGCTTTAGCGAAGAAGGGCGGAGTCAATCCACGTGGTGCTTCTGTCGCAATTTGGCCACTTCGGCCTTGTCTGCCTCCTCCTTTTTATCTTTCCCCTGCTCACCGAGCGCTTTGAGGTCCTTCTCCGGCATTGCCATGAGTTCCCCTACCCGCTTTTCGAGATATTCGGGGGTGTTTCGGGCGGGGTCGTCGAGGACTTCCTCAAGAAGTGCGTGGAGCGTCCAGCCATAGCGGGGCCCCGGCTGGTAGCCGAGTTGCTGGAGGCGTGCCCCATCGATTTTGAGCATGGATACCGAGATAGGGTCGCGCAATGCTTCGTCTATCATCGACATGTACTTGCGCAGGCGGAACGGGTGCTCTTTGGGCCTCCCTGTGCCGATGCGGTCGCAGACGCGGAGATTCACCAGGTCGTTGATGTTTTCAGTACCGACCCGCACGAGCAGACGCCGCACTGCGGAGAGCGTGACGAGGTCTGGGTCGGAGAAGAACATGTGCCAGCGGACGAGTGAAGCGACGGCATCGATAGTCTCCCTCGGAAATTTGAGATTGGCGAGGATTTTCTTGGTCATGCGCGCCGATACGACGTCGTGGCCGTGGAACGTCCAGTCGTTCTTGTCGTCAGACCACTCGCGCGTCGCGGGTTTGCCGATGTCGTGCAGCAGCGCTGCGAGGCGGACTTCGAGCGACCACTCCTTATCTGCCGCGTGTTGGAGACTCCGGAGCAAGTGCTCGAACACATCGAAGCTGTGCGCCTGATTCTGCGCGCAGCCGATGCCGTCCTCGAGTTCTGGGATGATGTGCTTCACGATACCGAGCTTCTGGGCTACGAAAATTGCCTGCATTGGTCGGGGGCTGAGGATTACGCGCTGGAACTCATCGCGTACGCGCTCTCGCGATATCTTGCTCAGCTGCGACGCTTGCGCTGCTGTCGCGGAAAGAGCTCCTGCGTCAAGAGCGAAATCGAGTTCGGCGGAAAGGCGAATGCCGCGGAGCATACGGAGTGCGTCTTCTTCAAAGCGCGCGGATGCGTCCCCCACCGTCCGCAGAATTTTCCACTGCAGGTCTTCTTGACCTCCGTGTTTGTCGACGAGTTCCCCCGTCGTCGCATCGTACGCAATCGCGTTGACGGTGAAGTCGCGTCGGTCGAGGTCGTCTTGCAGTGTGTCGCTAAAGCGCACCTCGTCGGGATGTCGCGCGTTGCTGTACTTCCCTTCGATACGGTACGGTGTCACCTCTATCACCTTCGTCCGCATGTCCCCGGATTCGGTGACGACGCCGACAGTTCCGAAATCGTTCTCATAGAACGTCTCGGGAAAGAGCGCTTGAACCTGCTCCGGTCGCGCGTTGGTCGTGATATCCCAGTCTTTCGGCTCTTTGCCGAGGAGAAGATCGCGCACGCAGCCGCCCACGAGGTACGCTTCGTACCCCGCTTTCTTGAGCGTATCGCTCACTTCGCGAACGACGGGAGGGACCGTCAGTTCTTTTTTTGTCATAGCGCTATTGTATACCGCTCGTAATGCTCTGTGCTCCCGGAGGGATTCGAACCCCCAATAACAGTTCCGAAGACTGTCGTGATATCCGTTTCACTACGGGAGCATCGCTGGCTATCTTACTTCTTTTTTTGCTATGCGGATATGGGTATCTCCCGCGCCTCTCCGCCCGTACCGAACGGTACGTTCGGGCGGGTCGCGTCGCCGTCGCTCAATACGTTATCGGGGAATCGGTCAAGCGCTCGTCCTGTCACCGTCGTGACAAGACTCCGCCTGACCACGCTCGCGTCGTCCCGCCTGCTGGCGGGTCCTGCGACGCTCACCTTCGATTCCCCGTCTCCGCTACAAAAACATAGTCGCCCGACGCGGCGCGTCGTTCTCGTTGTTTTTGTGCGGATACGGGGAATCGAACCCCGATCTCCACCTTGGCAAGGTGGCGTTCTACCACTAAACCATATCCGCGCAATCAAACGCGCTGATTATACAGCACCTCGTCTCTCCGGCAACGCTACTTCCCTTTCTTTTGTTCCACCTTCGAGTCCGCGGATTTACTCACCACAGCTGGCGTGTTGCTCGACGGCTTGGCGGCAGGAAGAGGGATTATCTTTACGCCCGGATTTTGCTCTCTGTATGCCACCAGGAGTGACGCAGTCGCGATGATTATCGCTGCGACCGGTACCCAGCCGGTCGTACGGCACGTCGGAAACACGACCCAAAAACTGAGCAAGAGCACGAGCGGCACAAGTACGAGGCCAAACGGCAGCCAGTAATTCCTTTCCGCGAGCGGGGGCTTTGAGAGTGCGGTGAGGGCAGCGATAACTACGTAGATAGCGAGCAGCAGGAACCAGAGCTGGATAGCCCCATTGCCCTCGCAAAGGCCGCGAATCGGCGAGACGACTCCCCCGTCTATTGAGCCACCATTTGTGGTCGAGGTGCTCGGCGCGGTCGGAGCGACTGGTTTCACGGGTGCCGACGGCTGTGCGGGCGTACCTGATCCCCCGTCGCTTCCACCAGAATTGCCGGTCGGACTGGTCGGAACGGGTGCCGTGACTGCGCCCGGGGCGTGGATGCTTCCGTCCGCCGCGACCGTAAATGAAATTACGGTCATGCAGGTCGGACTTGCCGGAGGTGACGAAAGAAGCGTTAGAGACACGGGAACACCCGTACCGATGCGCGTAGTCTCCACGTCCACATGGTGGCGTAAGAATCCGCCGCCATGGTTGAAGCGGGTCATGTAGCGGAACGGAACCCCCTCGCTTCCCACCTGGCCGAGTACGGCAACGTACGTGGGGTCTGCGATAGTTACATCAAATGAGTGCAATTCCCCATCGCGCACATGAGCGACGACGCCTTGTGTGACCACAAGCGGGCAGTTGTTGCTACCGAGTGGCAACAATTGAAGAGTTTGCACCGACGCCTGTGCTGCCGCAAAAGACGGCGCAGCAAAAGCAAGGATGGAGACGAGGCCTACGACGAACGCCTTGCGCGCTGCGACCTGTTTCATATGGATAGCTGCACGCTAGTACAGCGCCGCCGTAGCCGTCAAGTAATATATGTTGTGTAGAATGGCTCAACAAAGCCATTTTAAAGGACATGAAACATTACACTATCGGACAACTGACTCATTTACTGCGTAGATGCTTCCCGTGGAATCCTACGAAAGTGGCTTAAAGTATGCATAACTGTGGATAAACAAGTGGATATGTGGATAAAGGACATGTCTGAGAGATGGCATTGAATGCATATACATGTGCGCAATGTCTATATTTTGAGCCATATTATCAGCATTCCGAGGTCCAATACGACCCATTACATCATTAAAGTTACTAAGTAACGTGGGTGGGGGGTTTTCACGTGAAAAGCTATACTGTAGGTATGGCGGAGAAGTACTCTGCAAAGCGCCGATTAGGAAACGTGGGCGAGGATATTGCCGCCACCTTCCTCGAATCGAGGGGTTTCCAGATTCTTGAGCGCAACTACCTGCGCACCTGGGGAGAGATAGACATTGTTGCTGTAAAGGGGGATTCGGTGCGGTTTGTAGAGGTAAAAGCTGTTTCACGTGAAAGCCTAGGCAGCATTTCACGTGAAAAGGAGGGGTACAGGCCGGAGGAACAGGTCCACCCGGCCAAGCTCAGACGGCTCTGCCGTACGGCGGAAATGTATATGAATGAGAAGGGCGACGAAAGGGACTTCCAGATAGACGTGGTCACGGTGTATATGGACACAAAGAGGCGAGTTGCCCGCTGCCGGCTCTACGAGCAGGTCTTGTGAGCTCATCTGAGACGCGTACAGGTGGAGGAGACGCGTGGACGGTGCTGTGTGGGCGCAGAGGGCGTATAGGACAGTTTAAAGGACAATAATGTCCTTTATACACAATACGACGACTCGATCGGTAGAATCGCAGAACTGCCGAGCATAAGGTATCTAGCTTATTTGTCGGGCCGCCCAGAATCGAACTGGGTCTACTTGGTCCCAAACCAAGCGTACTACCGGTATACGACGGCCCGCAGACGTTGGCATCCTATCACGTTATCGTGAGAGGTGAGATAGAAGTTTGTCGACGAGTGATGGGGCGGTGTTCGACCTGAACTCGGAAACCTGCACCTGTGGGTCCCGGCTGAGCATGGCCGTGAGCGAGCGGCCTGACTGCGCAGCCATGTCGCGTTCAATATAACTGAGTGAAATCGCGCGGAGTCGGCGCTCACCCGTGGTTTTTCCATCGCTCGTGGTGGTGATGATGCCGATGAGGCGCCCCCACGCGTTGAGGACGGCTCCGCCCGATGAGCCGCTCTGCGCTCCGATGACGCTTCCTACGGAGAGTACATCGACGGTGTTAGACCCATCAAGGGTGAAGAGCTCGTCCACGGTCGTTATGCTTGTCACGGGGTAGAGGCTCATGCTGGCAGTTATCGCTCCGAGAAATTCCGCCGGATAGCTTGCGGTGAGTACGGCATCGTCGACAAAACCTATAGCCTCGCGAGTGTCCGGCTGAACGGCGGGAAAGGAGATGGGTCGTAGGCCTCCGTCGAGCGGGGAACCAATGTAGAGGAGGGAATAGTCGTGCTTGCCGGTACCAATCGGCCGCTCCTGCAGGAGCTCTGCTGCGTGCTCCTCAACCCAGCGTGGTGGGAGGTAGAGCACGTGCGCCTGCCAGCTCGATTTCGCTGGGGAGCCTGAGCGCAAGCGGCACTGGAGGTTGACTCTGCCGCTCTCTGCGAGCAGGACGTACTGCGCCACGTGCGCGTTCGTGAGTATGATGCCGCGAGGGTCGATGATTACACCACTACCGGATATCGGACGTATCGTGCCGTTCGTCGGCATGCAGAATATGTTGACGAGCGCGCTTCTGCCGATGACGTTGGTCTGCTCGAAAGGGAGTGGATTCGTGAAGTAGGGGTTCTCGATGCGGCGGACTTGATTGGGATTATCGGTCGTGGCCGCCGTGGCCTCCGACACCGTCTCTGACGTTTGCTCAACAGTCGCGCTCGCTGTTTGTATGACTTCGGTCGATTGCTCGGTAGGAAGGGAACTCGTCGCCGCTGTCGCGGCTGCGGACGCGCCGACGTTGGCTGTCTCTTGGGGAGCGCTCGGCAGCGGGGGAGCGATATGAATGATAAGGAAAAGCCCACCGAGGAGAATGGCGAGCACTCCTATTTGCATAGCTATCGAAGGTCTGCCGTTCATGTGCGGGCAACAGGAAGGAGAATCGCCCGCGACTCTCGGCATCTCCGTCGAGATGCCCCGGTCTGGGCACAGGCTCGCGGTTCGGCCTGCTGGCCTCACAACGCTCCGCCGTTCGATTCCCCCCGCATGCCTACGCATGCGCGAATCCTGGTGCGGGATGGGGGAATCGAACCCCCGACCGCGGTTTGGAAAACCGCCGTTTTACCATTAAACTAATCCCGCCTCCACTCGCTGCGCGAGTTTCGGCGGGCACGCCCGCTAAAATCCGCGACGAGTCGCTCACACTGTACAGCATTCCTCTCTCAAAACAAAAACCGCCCCTCGGATGCCTCGGGACGGTCTTTGCAATATACTCGTTGGCCAACGAATTATTTCACTGCGTCTTTCAAAGTCTTGGATGCGCGGAATTTCGGGACGCGCATAGACTTTATCTGTATCGTCTCGCCGGTACGCGGATTGCGGCCTGTCCGGCCAGCGCGAGTCTTCGCCTCGAAGATTCCGAGGCCGGCGACGGACACCTCCTTGCCCTCCTTGAGGCTCTCCGTAATCATCGCTATCACTGCTTCCACAGCACGTTCTGCATCCGCCTTGGTGCAGCCAATGGTCTGATGCACGCGATCAATCAGATCAGTTTTATTCGCCATAAAAATGTAGCTTTGATAATAAATAGGGCTCTGCCCCTTGCTATTTCGACCTACTGGCCATTGTGACCCCTCAGAAAGAGCTGTCAATTGGCTCAAAATGGACTATCCACAGGGGAGTCCATAACAAAAAAAGGGGGGGTGCTACCCCCCCCAGCCATTCGCTCAGTTCATTGATGACTTCGCGAGTGCACCCACATAGGCATTCTCGATTGCTTTGCGGAAGTTTTCCGCCCGCGCTTCATCGCGGATCGACAGCGCCTCGGACACCAGGCTCATTCGCATCGCGTCCACCTTGTACGAGAGTGCCGTCCAGACGTCCTCTGGAAAGTCGCCTCCAGTAATCGTATGGAGGAAAAGAGCGACAGGTTTCCGACGGCGCGCCATCGCAATCACGACGCCGGGTAGAGCTTTTTGCTCCGCCCCGTTAATGGTTAGCAGCAGCCGTCTGGGTGCGAGGTAGATGCACCACTCGTCCCGATACTCGAGAGCGGCTTCGAAAGCAGCACGTGCCCCCTCTTCGAGAGACGGAGGAACCGCAAAATTGTGCTTCGGCTCGACGACGCACTCGATGCCCACACGGCTTACGTCGAGGGTGCGTATCAGGCTCTCGACGAGTTTCGTGCCCGACCGGTCTTGCTTTAGTAATTCGACGACAACTCGTGCTTGTGACATGCTCCTGCCTCCACAGACTCCCAGAAACAATACTGCCGAAAAAAGAGAAAAGCCGCAATCCGTCGGCTGACGGAGCGGCTTTTTTCGGAAAGAGATTCTATTTGGCGTATTCAATCACCCGGGTCTCGCGGATGACTGAGACCTTGATTTCACCTGGGTACTGAAGCTCCTTTTCTATCTTGTCCGCGATATCGCGTGCGAGCTTACGGGCTGCGAGATCGTCGAGCGCCTCGGGCTTTACGATGACGCGCAGCTCTCTGCCAGCGGAGATCGCGAAGCTCCTATCGACGCCGGGCTCGTTGTTGGCTATTGCTTCGAGTTCTTCAAGGCGCTTGATGTAATTTTCCACCGAGTCGCGGCGAGCGCCCGGGCGGCCGCCGGAAATCGCGTCGGCGACCTGGACTATCATGCTCTCTGGCGTCTCGTACGGGTACTCTTCGTGGTGCGCCTGCATCGCTTTCACGACAGCTTCGTCGATGCCGAACTTCTGCAAGATGCGGCGGCCAATCTCGACGTGTGTGCCGGGCACCTCATGGTCGACTGCTTTGCCGATGTCGTGGAAGAGCGCACCGGCACGCGCCACTGCGACGTCGGCACCGAGTTCTTCGGCGAGCATGCCGGCGAGGTGCGCGACCTCTACCGAGTGATCCAGTACATTCTGTCCGTATGAAGTGCGGAAATAGAGGCGACCGAGGATCATGATGAGCTTCGGGTCGAGGTTGGGGACTTTCGCCTCGTACGCGGCCTCCGCGCCCTTCTTCTTGATGATGTTGTTGATCTCTTGTTCCGCCTTCTGCACGGCCTCTTCTATTTTGGCCGGCTGGATGCGGCCGTCGAGAATGAGGTTCTCGAGCGCGATGCGCGCTATCTGGCGGCGAATCGGGTCATAGCTCGAGAGCGTGAGGGTGCCTGGCGTGTCGTCGATGATGACGTCGACACCCGTCGCCCGTTCAAATGAGCGGATATTGCGGCCTTCCTTGCCGATTATCTTGCCTTTTATCTCGTCGTTCGGCAGGCTGATTGTCGTTGCGAGCACGTCGGAGACGACGCTGTTGCCGAGGCGGTGCACGGCTGTCGTGAGGATCTCGTTGGCTCGCTGCTCGAGCCTCTCATTGCTCGCGATTTCGAGTTTGCGCATCCTGTTCTCAAGGTCGGTGGAGTACTGTTTTTCTACGGATTCGAGAAGATCCTTCTTTGCTTCGTCGGCGGTGAGTCCGGCGACCTTCTCAAGCTTCTCCTGTTGCTCAGCGATAAGCTTTTCCGACTCTTCACGAGCGGCCTGAAGCTCCTCCATCTTCTTGTTGATATTTTCCTGCTCCGAATCTATCGCCCCTTGCCGTTTGTCGAGAAGCTCTTCCTTGCGCACGAGTCGCTCTTCAGTCGCCCTGAGGTCACGCTCTCTCGATTTGTACTCGGTCGTGAGCTGGTCGACCTTCTCCTGGCCTTTCCTCTCCGCATCCTCGATAACTTTCTTCGCACGCTCTTCTGCATCGAGCATCATCTTGCGAATCTGGAGCTCCATCGAGCCTTTTTTGCCCAGGGAGATGATGTAACGCAGGAAATATCCCACGCCAATACCGACTACGCCTGCGATGGCGAGAAGGATGAATACGAATTGTAATGACATACGCGTCGTGAGACGCGCATCTTTTTACGCTCGGGAAAGTCTAGAAAATGGCTTAACTGCGCTGATTCTGACAAGTTCCATACGCATATTCGGATGCGCGTTTGTGTTGAATTGCATAAATACTAAGGTGTAGGTGCACTATATCACCAGCTGAGGTGGTAGGGAATAGGTGATAGGTTGTAGATATGAGAGGGTCAAACTATTCCCTATAACCTACTCCCTACAACCTAGTTCAGGACTTTGTCGATGATGCCGTACTTGACGGACTCTTCTGCATCCATGAAGAAGTCGCGGTCCACATCTTTCTCGATACGGTCGAGCTTCTGGCCGGTGTTCTTGGCGAGGATTTTGTTGAGGCGCTCGCGCATCTTGAGGATTTGCTTGGCCGTGATTTCGATGTCCGCCGCCTGACCCTCCGCGCCGCCGTGTGGCTGGTGAATCATGACTTCGGCATTGGGAAGCGCGAAGCGCTTGCCCTTTTCGCCGGCAGAGAGCAGGACCGCGGCCATAGAGGCCGCCATACCGACGCACACCGTCGATACATTGGGCTGGATGTGGTTCATAGTGTCGAGTATCGCGAAGCCGGCTGAGACCTGCCCGCCGGGGGAGTTGATGTAGAAGGAGATGTCCTTCTTCGGGTCTTCGGATGCGAGGAAGAGGAACTGTGCGACCACGAGGTTGGCCACATCGCCGTCTATCGGACCGCCGAGGAAGACGATGCGCTCTTTGAGGAGGCGTGAGTAAATATCGTATGCGCGCTCGCCCATGGAAGTCTTCTCGACAACCATCGGCACGAGCATCTGCGCCCGAATGTCGAGCGAGGAAGTACTGAGGTCAGTAGACCGAACGTGGGCTTTGATGTCATTCATATTGAGTGGAGTGTACCCCATGGGATACCCACACTCAAGATTCCACCGACGCGCCGTATTTCCGAGTGGGTCTCGATTTCGCCATAAAATTCCGCGCTTCTATCCCACGGGGTGTAGCAAAGTCTTTCCGCTCCGCGCAAATCGGATAGCCGAGATGCTATTATTGCCGCATGGAAAAAGAGCTGCAGGACCTCGGACTTTCGGAAAAAGAAGCGAAAGTGTATCTTGCCGCTCTTGAGATAGGCCGCGCTACTGCAGACCAGCTATCGAAACACTCGAAGATCAAACGCCCGACCACGTACGTGCAGCTGGAGTCGCTGATGAAAATGGGGCTCATGAGTACGTACGAGGAAGACCACAAGACGTACTTCGCGCCAGAATCCCCCGAGCTTCTCAAGCGCCTGCTCGCCCGTCAACAAGAATCGCTCCGTACAAAAGAGTCCGAACTCACGGCGCTTCTGCCCGAACTCCTGCGTCAGTACGAAAGCGCTGGCGAGCGTCCTGTCGTACGATTTTTCCCGGGGAAGGAAGGAATAAAATTAGCTAGGGAAGAATTGTTGACCACCAAGGACAAAAGTATAGATGCTGTTTTTTCGTACGAACATCTGCTCAATATTTATACGGAGCAGGAGCTTGATGAGTACTCACACAAGCGTAAGGGGTTGGGGATTCACTCCCGTGCAATCTATATGAATAAGGAGTTCTTTTCGAGAGCGGAGTTGGATTCGCTTACTGAGCGGAAATTTATCCCTCCGCAACTATTATCACTCAACATCCACATTCACGTGTGTGATACGAGGACGACCCTATTCCCAATGGAGGGGTCACTATTTGCAATCATTATCGATAGCGCACAAATCGCGTCAGGTGTTAAAGCAATATTCAATTATCTTTGGATGAACGCGTCTGCAGGGCAAAAATAAAACCGGGGGCGATGGTGCCGCCCCCGGCAGTCGTTGTTTGACCTGAAGTGGTCCAGAGACCCTCCAGGTGTCAGCACGAGGGTTCGGCTGACTTTCCAATCAAGCACGAATTGCCCTTTGGTCGTCTCGACCAGCTAGCAACCGTCGCCTTTGAGCAGCCTCCGCATGGAGGTCCTCCGTGAAGTATGCCCCAAAGAACGGGTAGGGCAGGGGCGTTTGAGCCCTAACCCGAGTGGGAAAGCGGACGCTTCCCCATCTGTCGAGATACTAGCATAGTCAAAATGATTCGTCAAGACAATTTCGTGCAGGAGCCGAATCATGTCAAATTCATTTGTCAGTATATAGCAGTGAAATGGCTCTAATTAACGGCCTTTTCTAATGTGGATGGTTGATATGTCAGAAACACTTGACAAAATAGAAACGGCAGTATAGACTCGCGTTGTCAGCTTCGGTTGACTTGTTCTGCGAAGCTTTATGCGAAGCAGAACGCCCGCTTTAAGGAGCCTGTCTGCCGGATGGCAGAGCCCGCAAGGAGAAGCGGTCGTTGAAAACTAAATAGAGAACAATTCGAATCTTGAACGTCTGGCGGCATGGAATGGCCGACAGACGCTAGAAACCGGCGAGCGTGTCCTGCGCCTCCCCCCTGAAGAGCAATCTTTCGGGGGGCGGGCGCAGGGCGCACTCGCGATTCCTTGCCCGCGCATCAGTGCGACTTCGCTACCAATAGAAGGCACACATTCGCCAACATTTTTCGTACGCGAAGCTTTCTCACGGTGCGTGGCAAAGGGATCCCCTTCGGGGTCCTTGTGGGTTGCCATCGACAACCTTCTCACCGCTCCAGGCGGCATTGGAGAGAAGAAACAGTAGGGCGCGCGGCATACGCTGCGTGTGTACGCTGTTTTCGAGAATCCTGGTGTGACCATGACGGTTGCATTGGGTGCGGAATGGAGCTCCGTGCGTGCTAGTGGGCGACGGCCCGGCATGCAAAGGGGGACGGCGGGCTGCGCAGCTTGTCGTCACAACCCCAGCTCCTGCAATTCCGGTGCGGCTCATGAGAATGGGTCTGGCGCACCGATGAGGGCGGCTGGCGCGCGAAAGCGCGACGCCGCCCGACCAATGTTCTTCGTTTGTGAATGGCGGTGTATGTCGCGCGACCGCGAAAACGGTGCGACACCACAACAAGGGAGGTTCCATGAAGGAACTCTTCAAGGCCCTTCGGGGTGCCCGCATCATTGCGGAGGGTGTGGAGGGTGGTCGCAAGATCATTCACTACCTCCTCACCGATGGGCGGGTGGTCGAAATCGTCAGCACGCTGGCGAAGTAGACCGCAACAAATCCTACAGCTATGCCTCGCGGCTGAGAGTGCGGGGAAGTCGACACAAATGTCGGCGGATGTGGAGGGTCACCCATGGCCTACTACATTGTTGCCGGTGTCGTCTACCGGTCTTTAAAAGACGCACAGCAGGCTCAGCGCTCGAAGTAGCGCGGCTCTGTGTCACCGCCCTGAAAACCAGCGCAAGCTGAACAAGGGGTTGCCGGTTTGAGCGATGTGCGACGGCGGCGAGCCGAAAGAGCGCACGCGAAGGTCTCCGGCGTAAAAGCATGGCCGAGTGGTACTCGCTAAAAACCCGAGGCCGGGGGGACTCGACCATCCTCCTCTTTCTTGAGCCCGCGATTCGCCCGCCGGCGAAGTCGCGGGTTCATAAAGTTCTCACAACCTTCACAACCCAGGGAGATGGACATGAAGGATTACGTTCTGGGCTTTGCGGTCGCGTGTGTGCTGTTCCTCGGGTACGAGGTGTACGAGGCGAAGCGGGTGCAAACCCCGCAGACCGGGTACTCCTACCTCGAGGGGTGGCTGGACTACGGATCGGAGACCGACTTCTCCGACTTCGGGTACGACTTTTACGTAGACGTACCCGACGAAATCCCGACGTAACCGCAGGGCGACGGACTTCGCCCACTCATTTCAGCTCGCGAATGGTCGTGGGTCGATAGAGATAGGAGATGCCCGATAAAAATTCTCAACCTCACCCAACATGCTGCGACTGCCGACCAGGCGGCGGCCGGTGTCTACGAGCCCACCGATAAAAAGCTCGTGCAGGCGCTCATTACGTTTGATGAGTTGCCGAGTGCTGACCTCATCCGTCAGCGCGCCGAGGAGCTTGCTCGGTTCGCAAAAGCGACCGATGCTGAGGCCGTCATGGTTGGCGGCGCGCCCTTCTTCATGGCGCCCCTTGAGGCCGCACTGCGTGCGGTGAACATCATTCCGGTCTATGCATTCTCCAAGCGCGAAAGCGTGGAAGAGAAGCAGCCGGACGGGTCGGTCAAAAAGACCCAGGTGTTCAAACACGCAGGGTTCGTGCCCGCTTGCGATTGCGGCGGTGCGACCGGTTCTTTCCCGAGCGAAGAACTCGGGACTCTTTTTCAGGACATCGTTGGAGTCGGACAGACGTCCGGCGCGGTGTGCTGATAGGAGGGAAGCATGGACGATCGAATGATTGCCGAAATCTACTGCCTGCAAGAGGGCGGTACCGTGTACGCGCGCGTCGGATGGGACGATGCCGTGGAAACATGCAGCCAAGTAATTCGGAGTTCGGTCCACTGGACGCGCGACGAAAAGTCCCCGCGCGAGCGCAATTTCCGGTGTGACGTCTCGGCTCTCTGGGTCAAAAAATATGCGGACAGGAAAGTCCCGCCAAAGGGTGCCGAACGCATGTTCGCGTTCGTGACGGTCGACAAAGTCACGGGCAAAATCAGAACATTGGAGGTGATGAGATGAGAATCGAAATCGTGGCCCCGAAGCGCCGCAGCGATGCGGCGCGCGTTCTCGCCGATCGACGGTATCACCACCGCGTCGCGCGCAACAAGAAGACGTACTCCCGCAAAGGGAGAATCTCCTCGAAGAAATTCGAGGACTCTTTTCAGCTCGCGAATGGTCGTGGGTTGATAGAGATGGAGGCGTGTCATACGCACCGCATTCGGACTGTTCCTTATCGCCCTCTGGGCGTTCTACGCGGAATACATGGTCGACATGTATCCGCGCTACGCAGCGTCGCCGTACGGCTGGCCTTCGCTGGTCTTGTGGTGGGCCAACTTCGTCGGCGTCACCGGCGGATGCCTTTACGCCTCGTACATCTTTCTTCGCCCCCGGTCACACCGGGGGTGATTTTTTATGGCACAGATAATGTTTGAAAAGAAAACGCGGCTGGTCGGGAGACCAGCCGCGTGAAGCGTCGAGAACATGAGAACTTTAAGCGCGCTTTTTGGCGTCTTCGCGCGCCTGCCTACGGCGAATCATGAGGAGTGCCCAGTGCCCCGCTCGATACGTGTATCGGAGCGGGTACGTGACATACCGAACGATGCGCCAGAGGATTTCAAGGACGACCATGACAGGCCACGCGACAATCATCGCGAGAACGAGCACGCCGACCCATCCCCACATACCGATTTGTTCTGCGACCCACGCCGCGCCCGAGAGCACGAAGAGGGGGTCGTAGACGAGCATCGCGAGTGTCGCGAACGCGCCTGCGGTAAGCGTGATTTTGCCCACCGTGTGCACGGTGCTCGTGGCCGCCTTGACCTTGGTCCACAGTGCCACGCCCTTGGTAGCCTTCGCAACTTTGAGCGAGCGAGTGATAAGGCTCGTCGCCCCGAAGACGATGATGCCCACATCGAGTGTCGCGTGTGCAACTTCGCCCCACGTCGGTCGCTCGCCGCGCACGATGCGCTCCTCGAGGTCGGTGATGCCACCCGTGAAGAGTCGGATGCCGACGCCGAGGGAACTGCGAATCGGATTGCGACGCATCACGCCGTCAACAAGCTCGAAGCGTGCGAGGAGTTCGTGCCCCAAGCGCTTGAGTTCTTTGATGGCGATGACTCCGTACTCATCTTTCGTGAGTGCCGGAACTCCTGGCTTGCCGCGCAGTCTCTCCATGATGCTCTGAAACCCGGCATACATGTCGAATGCGGCGGAGCCGTTGGTGCGGTAGTACTCGATGAGCGGAAGTGCCTCGTGCGGATGTTGCGCGAGAACCTCGTGGAACTCTTTCATGTCGCCGTAGGCTCTGAAGAGTTCCGCGGCGATTTTCGGGTACCGTTTCGCCGCGAGGTAAGACTCCAGGCCGAACGTGCTGCAGATCGAGAGTGTGTCCGGAGCTACCGCACGCTTGGCCTCGGGCGCGAGAGGGCAGTGGTCGGCGGTATTACCAGCAAGTGCGGTCGTAATTGCCAGGAGCTCGAAGTCTTGCTTGCCACGCAGCTGCCAGAAAAATGTAGCTGCGAGGGCGATGATGAGCGCGTAGACGGAGACGCGTCCAAGCGTCTCGCCGGATACTTTCAAGCGCAGACGCATAGCGTCCTCCTTTTGCTGAATGTCGATGATCAACCGGCCTACCTTATGCAATATTTCTCTTAAAGAGTCAATGAACGGTCCTGCGAGTGTCATTTACTTTTCATCAGATTGTGCTATAATTGAAGGAGTGGTTGTTGCGTGTAGCGTTTGCGTCCCACAGAAACATCCAACAAAGGGACTCATGATGAATATTGCAAGGCATGACATAGACTCCATGCTCGAGCGTGGTGCGGCGGAACTGCGCCGCCGCGTTCCCGATGCGTCGCGACTGACCGACAACGACTTTTTGCATGTCGCGGACATGTTTGACCTCCCGCTCGACGAGCGGGTCACGAACTGTCCGGTTCGTCGCGTTCTCTTCGTGCGCGCTTACCGCGCAGAGGAGAACGTGGATTTCACGCTGCTTCACAGCTTGGTGTGGCAGCGCTACGAAATGCTTGGCGCACTGGCGGCGTGACATCGTTCTTGTGGCGTAAGCGCGTAGGGGCTCCCAGCTGGGAGCCTTTTGCTTTTTTAGTGCTCGTGGTTGTGGCCGTGCGAGATGGGTTCGGGGTTGCCTTCGAGGAAGCGCAGCACCATCTCGTTGCGCATCATGTGCACGATGTGGGTACGAAGCGTCGCGGGATTAGCCTTGGGGTAATGCTCGCGTGCATGCATAAGCTCGTGCTCGACATCTTTATCACTCGGCTCGATTTTTTCCGCCTGCGCGATTTTGCCGAGGATGAGACGCACCTTTGCGCGCTTGTCGGCACCCTCTTTCCAGCTCTCGCGGATTTCTTCGCGAGTTTTTTTCGTCTGCGCGAGGTAGCTTTCAAATGTCTGACCGATGCGCGCGAGATCATCGGTCATGCGCGCTTCCATGTCGGCGAGTTCGTAGTCGAGGAGCGTTTTGGGGTAGTGAATCGTAGATTTCTCGACGAGTTCGTCGAGGATTGCCGTACGCTTCTTCTCCTGCGCGCGTGTTTTTTTCTCCTGGCCGAGGTTCTTACGCACGGCGTCGGAGAATGCAGCGGCATCGGGGTAGCCGAGCGACTGGACGAACGCGTCGTCGAGCTCCGGCAAATCTTTCACCTCGGCGGCGCGCGACTCTTCGGCAGCTTTCTGCGGCTCGGCGCCCTTCTCCACCTTATCTATACGGTGCCTTTCACGGCGCAGGTGCGTGAGCGCGTCCTCGTGCTCCTTGTCTGTGACCTCGGTGTCTTCGAGGATTGAGCGATGCGTTTCAGAAATCTTCTTGTAGTCGGCCAGCTGTATCTCGGGAGCGAGCGCAGCACGAGCGGTAAATGTGAGCGGCTTACCGCTCTCTGGCTCACTTGTTGTGACTCGTGGTGTGTCCACAATCGAGAAATCCTGCTTCGCGAGAAGTTCGGGGAGTTCATTCTGAATCGCTTCTTCCGCGGCGGCGCGCATGATGGCGGCCTCCCCGTACACCCGGACGATTGCGTCTACCGGTGCTTTGCCTTTGCGAAAGCCGTCGAGTGACGCGTCGCGCTGGATGTTTTTGAGCGCGCTTGCGCGGTAGTTCTGCACTGTCTCCGCCGAGAGCTCCGCACTGAGCTCGACTTCCCACGCCGACTCATCGCGCGAGACCCTTATGTTCGTAGCGTTTGACCCCAGACCTTTCTCATCAGTTTTAGACATTGGGAATTCTTACCACACACTTGTGACAAATCATAATTCGCTGCGCAGTCAGCCGGCGGTAAGGCCAAGACCGCGACAAGTATGTACGCTACGAAGCGGATGACTCCGCAGGAATCAGTGGAAGCGGTTGCACCTCTGTCTCGTTGAGCTCGGCTCCCCAGAAGTAGAGTGCGCCCACGATCAAGAGTACGACGATGATAGAAACACCGACGATGGGACCGGATCCGGAACGGCGTATTTGCGCCGTGTGCTCCGGAATCATGCGGGATGCATCGGCTACGGGAGTGTTCTGAGGAGTTGGTGGCATGACTGTAGTGTACCGTGCGCGTGCCACTGCACCTACTGATCTGTGTACTGTGGACAAGTGCGTAGAGAAACGCCCGGTCCGCAAGCTTGCGGACCGGGCGCCTCGTGAATCCAAAAGAGAGGAAGTTAGAGGCTCGAAGCCGAAGCTTCCGCGTCGGCGTTCATGTTGCTCTCGAATTCCGCCATGTTGGTCGCTTCAAGTTCGGCAAGAATCGACGCCGCGTCATCATTGCCGCCCGTCTGCGGCATCCACGATTCGCTATCGACATCGGAATACGCGCTTTCCATCGTATCGCGCGATGTGCTCGTTCCTTGCCACAAGTACAGACCACCGAACATGAGCAGGATGACCGCAGCGGCACCGATGAGGAGCGGCCCCGTGAGACTCGAACCTGGTCCCTGCGAGACCTGATTGTTGCCTGGCATAGTTGGTTCCATGGTATCGAGGTTAGTTGCTAGTTTCTGCATCAGCATCGACTGTCACGGTGGCCGACAGCTGTGCGAGCGAGCGAGCCGTCGAGAGGAGTGATGCGTGTGCAGCCTTGATGCTCGCAGTCACCTTCGCCACCGCAGCGCGCAGCTGGGCTCTCACTGCTTCCGTGTCGCTCGATTCTCGCACCGATGCGACGAGGTCTTTGAGCGCCTCCAGATCGGCTTCTGCCGCAGCGACGAGTGAGAGCGATGCATCGAGCGACGCCTCGACCGACGCTGTGTTGGCACCGACCGCCTGTAGTTTATCAATACGCATCTCCATTCGTTCTGCGAGATTCGCGAACATGTTGATGGCGTTCTCGGCTCGTCGGATGATAGCGCCAACGTGCGTGCGCACGAGCATCTCGATACGCTCTTTAACATTGCCGCGTATCTCAACCGCTCGGTCGCGCCTCTCTTCGGCGCTCTCGCGGGCTTCGCGGATAATATTGCGTCGCTCATCTGCCGTCGTCGCATGTTGCATCTCAGCGCGCACTTCGAGTCGCTGCTCCACCATGCCGTCGCGCAGCTGCATGAGGCGCATCTCTGCCTCCTCGCGCAGTTCGATGAGTGGTCTCGCAGGAAGCGGACGACTCGTGGTCGCACGCACCTGCACATTCACATCGGCACTTCCTGAGACCGTCTGTGCGGAAGCTGAGCTGAAGACGCCGAAGCCGAGAAGGCCTGCAAGTCCGGCGGCCAGATACTTATTAAGAGTGCCATTCATATGAATAGTATTCGCTATGGGTAATACCTGCGGCCTATTGTACCGCTTACCTTCATGACGAATGAATCGTCGGGGGATTACCGAGCGAACTTGTTCTTGTAGAGATCGAGCGATTTGTTGAATGCGTCCGCCGCCTCCTTTTTGCCATAGATGCCGCGTATTTCTACCGGTGCGGGCTTACCCTTGAGCTGCTTGTAGGTCTCGAGGAAGTGTTGATACTCCTTCAGGTTGTGTTTGTTGACATCGGATATGTCCTGGACATCGTCCCAGCGCTTGTCCTCGGTCGGCACAGCGATGACTTTATAGTCGGAATCGCCGTCGTCCACCATGTCAATCACGGCGACAGGCCGCGCCGTGACGAGAATGCCAGGCGTGAGAGGAAACGTGGTGAGAACAATGACATCGAGCGGGTCGCCGTCTTCCCAGAGAGTCTGCGGGACGAAGCCGTAGTCGTAAGGGAACGCTGCGGAAGAGTAGTTGGCTCTGTCGAGTTTGATGAGCCCTGTTTCCTTATCGATTTCGTACTTATTGCATGAGCCGCGAGGTATCTCGATGATAACGTTCATTTCATCCGCGGAGCCCGCGGGTATGTCGTGCCAGAGGTTCATATAGTAGGACAGTTTACAGTGAAGAGTTGGCAGTAGCAATCGGGAAGCGTTAACTGCTGCGCAGTGGGCATTTGCCTCGGGAGAGCCAGCTATGAAAAAATCAGAGTTCCTGCATCAGATCGTGCTCGCGGGCGACAAGCTACTTCAGCAGTGCGGACCAAAGCCGCGCAATCTTGATTTGAATGACGACCAAGTCCTGGCGGCCGCCGTCGACGTTGACTCGCGTGCGGCCGTTGCAGAGGGCGCGCCCATGCTCGTTCTGGCACTCTATGCGGCCGCCTTTGAGCGTGACAATCCGCTTCGCGTCTTCGCAACCGCAGAAGCTGCATGGGAAGAATCCCTGGCAGCACGACCTGGCGGAGGGTGAGTTGGTCTGGAGAAGAAAAACAGCGGGGGCTGCGCACGCAGCCCCCGCTGAAAGTTTTCTGGGGACGCTTATGCAGCGTCTTTTTCTTTGCTTTCGTCTGTTTCTCCCTGCTCCTCCTCTACTTTCTCGTCGGCGACGTCGCGGTCCTGTGCGACAGGCTCGAGGTTCTCTTCTCCGTCGGCCTTATCCTCTGCAGCGATATCGGTTTTCGTCTCCTCGAAGGCATCTTCTTTGGCGCTTACGTTCTCGACGTCGGTCGGTTGAGCCTCCTGAGGTGCAGCGCCGTCTTCAGAGACGACCTCGCCGCCCATCGAGCGGATATCTATCTTCCAGCCGGTGAGGCGTGCTGCGAGGCGCACGTTTTGCCCGCCGCGGCCGATAGCGAGCGACTGCTGGTCTTCAGCTACTTGCACGACAGCACGGTTTTCATTCTCGAAAAGTTCGATGCCGAGCACTTGTGCGGGCTTCAGGGCTTCTTTCACGTAATCACCCGCATTTTCGCTCCACTCGACGACATCGATTTTCTCGCCGCCGAGTTCCGAGGTTACGACAGCGACGCGTACGCCGCGCTGACCTACGAGCGCACCCACCGGGTCGACGTGGTCGTCATTGGAAAAGACGGCAATCTTGGCGCGGCTGCCCGGCTCGCGGACGATACCCTTGACCTCGACAATGCCTTGCGCCATCTCAGGGACTTCCGCCTCGAAGAGTTTTGTGAGGAATTTGGGGTGCGAACGAGAAAGACGGATGAACGTGCCGCGGACGCCTTCATCGACGCGGAGGAGGAGTGCGCGCACGCGCTCGCCCTGGCGGTATCTCTCGCCCGGTATTTGTTCGTCGTAGGGAAGGATTGCGGTCGCACGACCGAGGTCGATGAAGAGGTTCCCGCGCTCGAAGCGCTGTACATGTCCGGTGACTATCTCGCCCTCGCGCTCGCCGTATTCTTGGATGATGCTCGCGCGCTCCGCCTCGCGGACCTTTTGCATGATGACTTGCTTCGCAGCCTGCGCGGCGATGCGGCCGAAGTCTTCCTGCGATTCAAGCGGGAACGAAATCTCTTCGTCGAGCTGCGCGTCGCGCTTAATGCGTCGCGCGTCTTCTATCATGATGTGCTGCTCGGGGTTGAAACGCGAGCGGTGGTCCTCCTTCGCCGAGGCTTCGGAGGACGCGTCGTTTTCGTTCTCCACCTCCTCAGGAGTTTTTACCAAAGTATTGTCGACGACAATTTTCGCCTGGCGGAATTCGAGGTCGCCCGTTTCTGGGTTGAAGGTCGAGCGGATGATTTGTCCGCGCTTGCCGTACTCGCGTCGATATGCCGCTGCGAGCGCGGTAGCTATCGCGTCGATGACGCTGTCGCGCGAGATGCCGCGCTCTGCCTGGAGTTCATCGAGGGCTGAGTTGAGCGATTTGAGGTCGAAGAGTGCCATATGGATTATGTTGTAGGTCCTTTCTAAAAAAACGTCCGCCCCAAGGGCGGTACTAATAGGTTCAGTATAGTCCTTTCTTCACGAAAGTCAAGCAGGCCGCTCGGAGCGGCCTGCCTCGGATTCCTTAGAGGTGTCACCTCTAGGTAGCATCTCGACTCAGGAACTCATGAATCGCGCTGGCCGCCACGATTTGCCCATCTTACGTCGCGATAGGGCGTTGCTCGCCCGGAGAAAGGCGATGCTCGCGCAGAGCGCCTCAAACTGCGGAGTCCAGTACGAGGATTGGAAATGCTTCCCGAGCAGCTCCTTCGCTTCGGCGACGGTGACGACATAAAATTCATCCGCAGCCGCCTCGAGGAATTGGCGATCGGCGTCGGCGCCGAGAACACCGTCAAGATGGTCATCGATAAGTCCCCGAATCACTCCGTGCAAGGCCATGGTGGCCTCCTCTGTTCGGATTGCGGATGGGTTTGTCCCGCGGCAGTCATAGCATGGACGCAATTGTTCGTCTACGAATGCTATATAATGAGTCCATCCGGTATGAGTTCCTCTGTAAACTGTCACCTGTAAACTGTCAGCTGTTTTATGTACATCTCCGACACGCACCTCAAATCATTTCTCGCCGACGCGGGGCTTGTCTCGCAAAAAGATTTCGATGCCGCCGAGACTGAGGCCAAAGCGAGCGGGCAGCCCGTGGGCGATATCCTTATCGCAAAGAGTGCGATAGGCGAAGACGAACTCCGCCGTACCTACGCGTACATTCTCGGCATACCCTTTGTCTCGCTCATGGGGACCAACATCAAGTACGAGACGCTTAGCCTCATCCCCGAGCCGGTCGCACGTCGCAACAACATCATCGCGTACAACCACCGCGGCGACGAGCTGGAAGTCGCGATGCTCGATACCGATGACCTCGCGGCGATTGATTTCATAAAAAAGAAGACGCACCTGAAGATTCTCCCGCGCCTCACCGACGCGGCATCAGTCAAGCACGCGCTCAAGCTCTACCAGCAATCGCTCAAGAATGATCTCGGCGAGGTAATAAAGCAGGAGACGGAGGCGCTCGCGCAGCACTCGGGGGAAACAGATGAGAAGGAAATGGCCGAGGGTGTACCGGCGGTACGCATCATCGACACGCTCTTGCGCCATGCCAACGCGCAGGGAGCTTCCGACATCCACATCGAACCGCTCGAGGAGTCGCTGCTCATCAGGTATCGCATCGACGGGCTTCTTCACGACGCGATGGAATTGCCGAAGCATGCAGCTGCGGCGATAACAGCACGCATCAAGGTGCTCTCCAACATGAAGCTCGACGAAAAGCGCCTGCCGCAAGATGGCCGATTCGGCATCGAGAACGGCGGCGAGCGCGTCTCCTTCCGCGTGTCCGTGCTGCCGACCTATTATGGAGAGAAGATCGTCATGCGACTCCTCCGCGACTCCATCTCGGGCTTCACGCTCGAGAGTATCGGCTTCCATGGTACCGCGCTCGAGCGCATGCACGACGCAATCAGAAAGACCACCGGCATGATTCTGACGACGGGTCCTACCGGCGCCGGTAAATCCACAACGCTCTATACGCTTCTCGACCTCGTGAACACACCGGATGTCAACATCTCGACCGTCGAAGACCCGATTGAGTACCAAATGGCACGCGTCAACCAGACGCAGGTGCGTCCGGAAATAGGATTTACGTTTGCCAACGGTCTGCGCACGCTCGTGCGCCAGGACCCGGATATCATCATGGTCGGCGAAATCCGCGACAAAGAAACCGCGTCACTCGCGGTCAACGCTTCGCTCACCGGCCACCTCGTGCTCTCTACACTCCACACGAATTCCGCTGCGGGCGCCATCGCGCGCCTCCTCGACATGGGCATCGAGCCTTTCCTCCTCGTTTCTACTCTCCGTGTCGTCATCGGCCAGCGCTTGGTGCGCCGACTCGCACCCGACAGGGAAGCGTACGAGCTCTCGCGTGACGAACAGACGCAGCTCGAGCGCATCGTCGATGCAGGTACGGTGCTGAAGGCGCTCAAGGATGAAAAGGCGGTCAAGGCGGACGCCACCTGGAACAAAATTCCGTTCTATAAGCCGAAAGAAAATGGACAGACCCCGAGCGGCTACTCCGGGCGCGTCGGTATCTACGAAGTAATGCCCGTCACGAGCACGATAAAGGAGCTCATTATGAAAAATGCCACGGGCGACGAGATAGAAGCGCAGGCGAAGAAAGAAGGCATGCTCTCGATGAGCGAAGACGGCATCTTCCGGGCTGCTCAAGGCATGACCACTATTGAGGAGGTTTTGAGGGTCGTGGCAGAGTAACCACTGTTCTGTACTGTTCGTCGCACAAGGCTAAAACGCTGCAGTGCAGCGTTTTGAGGACGCAGGCGCGTCGGCGCCGAGTCGGGGTCGCGCGCATTTTCAGGAGAAATTATGTGTGACTGACGGCGATTGAAGGGACGCTCCGTGTCGTTGCCGAGTGATTTGTATACATCGAATACGAAAAGCGCGTCTTCTCGCGCTTTTGCAAGATATACTTGAGTTGATGTCGCACTTTATTTACACGGCCGAGAAAACCGACGGCGAGGTCTACAAAGGCATGGCCGAGGCCGCTGACCGATTTGAGCTCTATCAGATCGTGCGCCGCGAGGGCGGGAAAATCATCTCGGTGACTGAGGAGCGCTCGAATAGTTGGCTAAGCATCCACTACTGGAACTCCAAATTTACGACGATAAAGGAGTACGACAAGATTGTGACCGCGCGCAACCTCGGTGCCATGCTCACTGCCGGCCTCTCACTAGCTCGCGCACTTGCGGTCTTGGAGAGACAAACGAGGAATCCTCGACTCGGCGAAGCGATATCCCAAATAGCAAGTGACGTACGGCACGGAGATACGCTGAACCAAAGTCTCGCGAAGTATCCGCGCATTTTCACGCCGCTCTTCGTAGCTATGGTACGCGCGGGCGAGGAGAGCGGCGATTTGGCCGGCTCGCTCAAGGTCACTTCGGAGCAGATGGAACGCATGTACGACCTGCGGAAGAAAATACGTGGCGCGCTCCTGTACCCGTGCATCATTCTCATCGCGATATTCGGTATCGGCGTCCTCATGATGACGCAGGTCGTACCGACTCTGGCGCAAACCTTCGCCGAGATGGATGCGGAACTTCCCGCATCGACCCAGGCGGTCATCGCGACGAGCAACTTCCTCACACAGTATACGTACCTCGCAGCCGCTCTTTTCGCTGCGCTTGTTGCTGCGATGTACACCGGATTACGGACGACTGCGGGGAAGCGTCTTGCCGAATTCACGCTCCTCCACATGCCCGCGATCAACACGATAGCGAAAGAGATAAACGCGGCTCGCACGTCGCGCACGCTCGCATCGCTGCTCTCTGCGGGAGTCGACGTGCTTTCGGCACTCGATATTTCTCGCGAGGTGGTGCAAAACTCCTACTTTCAGGCCGTGCTCATCGAGGCCAAGAACAACGTGGGACAAGGAGAGCCGCTCTCAAAGGCGTTTGCTCGCAGCGAACACCTCTACCCGCCGTTCGTGGGCGAGATGATGGCGGTGGGAGAAGAAACGGGGCAGACGTCGGACATGCTCAAGCGCCTCGCGGTGTTCTACGAGGAGGAAGTCGACCGTAAGACGAAAGACATGTCGACCATTATCGAACCGTTCCTCATGGTCTTCATTGGTATCGCCGTTGGATTCTTCGCGGTCTCGATGATTACCCCTATCTACTCACTCTCGCAGAACATATAGGCGGCTTATAGCGCATAGTTGCTAGCTTTTAGGTAAATGCATGACCACTACAAGCTACAAGCTACAAGCTGCGAACTCGAATCGGGGGGTCACACTCATCGACACGCTCGTTGGCTCGGCGCTCATGCTTGTAGTGTTTCTCGGAATAGCCGCAGCGTTCGAACTCTCGGTCGAAGTTGTCACGAGCAACAAGGCTCGGGCGGGCGCCATCGCGCTCGCCAACGAGAGGATGGAGTACCTCAAGAGTCTTACGTATGCGCAAATTGGTGTCGAGGGAGGCATTCCTGCCGGCAACGTACCGCAGATCGAGGCGGTCTCGCTCAACGGTGTCGACTACACGAGGCGCACGTTCGTCTCGTACGCAGACGATCCGGAAGATGGGCTCGGCGTGGCCGATACCAACGACATCATTACCGATTTCAAGAACATTCGCGTCGAGGTCTCATGGGAATCACGGCAGGGGTATAGAAGCGTCGAGCTCATCGGACGCGTCTCGCCGCCGGGTGTCGAGACAGCTGTCCCGGGCGGTACGCTCACCATCATCGTTGTGGACGCCGACGATGTACCACTCTCGAACGCGCAGATCCGCATCGCCAACACTTCGGTCTCGCCGAGTATCAATATCACGACGTTCTCAAGCGATGACGGCACCATCTCATTCATTGGCGCGCCAGCTGCGAGCAACTACGAGGTCACAGTGACGAAGAGTGGATACTCGACCGCGCAAACATACGCAGCGACGGTCGCGAATCCCAATCCGACGCCGCGGCACCTGACGGTCACGAACGACCAGACAACTTCGTCCACATTCGCGATCGATGTACTCGGCTCGAAAACTATTCGCGTGTACAAACAGGTAGTGCCGGTCTCATGGAACGATACGTTCAACGACTCATCCTTTATCGCGACGTCGTCGGACATTCTCGTGGGCGGCGGGGAAGTCTCTCTCTCGGGCGAGCCGTACGAAACAGAAGGCTTCTTGCGCTCCGTGGCCATCGAACCGAGCATCCTGGCAGGATGGAACGAACTCACCTGGATCGATACGACCCCTGCGGGTACCGATGTTATGTATCGCGTCCACGACGCTACGGGCGGTGTGGACACTCCTCTCCCGGACGGTGTGCTGCCCGGGAATAGTGGAGGCTTCACGGATGCGCCGATAGACCTCACCGGAATCTCAACATCGACGTACCGCGCGCTTAAAGTGCATGCGGTGCTCACCACCTCGGATACGGGGGTGACACCGTCCATCCAAGACATCTCGCTTTCGTACGATTATGGACCGGAACCGTTCCCGAATTTCCTCTTTACGCTCCGAGGAGGGAAAACGATCGGCAATAACCCGACCGTTTACAAGTACAGCAGCGAGCTCACGAGTGACGCGTCCGCGCTCGTATCTCTGCCGCAAGTGGAGTGGGACTCATACACCATCGGTGTCACCTCGACCAGCACGTACGAGATAGCCGAGGCTTGCGCCCCGCAGCCTGAATCGCTTGAACCCGGGGCGAGCCAGACGACAAGCATTTTCCTCCTGCCGGCAACCGCGCACTCTCTCCTCGTAGATGTGAGGGACAGCAACGGTGCGCTCGTTCAGGGAGCGAGCGTCAATGTGATGCGCACGGGTTACAACGAGACCGAGCAGAGTTCTGCATGCGGGCAGGCATTCTTCTCGGGGTTGTCGGAAACGACGTACACCATTCTCGTGACGAAGTCGGGGTACCAAGACAACACGACCGCGAGCTTCAACGTCTCGGGAGACACGCGGCTTTCCGTAGTCCTGCAATCGATATGACGTGCGGTCGAAAAAGAAAACGGGGCATGACGCTCATCGAAGCAATGGTGTGGATAGCGGTGCTCGTTATTGTCTTCGAGGCGCTCGGGCTCACACTCACGTACTTCTATCGCACGAATCGCTACGCGCTGGAACAAGCGAGTGCAGTGACTTCAGGGCAACGCGGTCTCGAGCAGATGGTCAAAGTGATACGCGAAGCCGCATACTCGAGCCAGGGAGCATTTCCTATCGTCTCAATAGACGACGACGAGTTTATATTTTACGCGGACGTCGATTCGGACGCGCTCATAGAGCGCGTACGGTACTACGTAAGTGGCACCGAACTTCTCCGTGGCATCATCGACCCGAGCGGAAACCCGCCCGATTACGCGGGCGCGGAAAGTGTGTCGAATGTGGCGAGCTATGTACGGAACTCGTCGTTGGGTGCGCCCGTATTCACGTATTACGATGAGCTTGGCAACGAGATCACAGACTACGACAACTGGGCGTACGTGCGGTTTGTGCAGGTGGCGCTTATCGTGAACGTGGACGCGAATTCACTCCCGAACCAGCTCACGCTCACGTCGTCCGCAGCTCTGCGTAATCTCGTAGGGCAATAAAGGTATGAATGTAGAATATAGGACAAAAAATAAAGCGACGATGCAAAATCCTACATTCCACATTCCATATACTCGCGCACGGCGCGGGGTCACGGTGATGCTCGTCCTCGCGTTCATGGGGATTTTCACACTCATCCTCGGGACGATATCCAGCTACGCGCTCATGCAAGCGCGATACGGACGCGCAATCGCGGTTCGAGAGCAGGCGCTTCATATCGCTGAGGCGGGGCTCGAGTATTACCGATGGTTCCTCAACAAGAATCCCTCTATCCTCAACGCTGGAGTGGGTCTCGTGAGTCCCGATTCGTATACGCTCGTCGACCCGGAGGGGGGAGAACTCGGTACAGCAAACATCACCGCTACCGCGGACTTGCAGTGCAATGCGGTGCGCTGGGTCGACATCACCTCGCGCGGCGTCGCCTCACTCGACCCCGTGTTTCCGCGCACGCTGTCCGCACGGTACATGCGCCCGTCCGTCGCAGGGTACTCATACGTCGTGAACACAAACGTCTGGGCGGGTGCCGACCGCGTCATACGAGGGCCCTACCACAGCAACGGCGGCGTGCGCATGGACGGAACACACAATGCAGAGGTGACGAGCTCGGTTTCGACGTGGCAGTGCACGTCCTCATACAACTGCAGTCCCACACAGAACAGTGCGCCGGGCGTGCTCGGGAGTGGCAGCAACCCCTCGCTGTGGGAGTACCCAGTCTCTACGGTCAACTTCGCTTCCATCGCGGTCGATTTTTCTGACCTCAAATCACGTGCGCAGACCGCGGGAGGCATCTACTACGGCCCGGCGTCGGGGAGCGTGAACAATCGCGGATATCGGCTCATTTTCAATGCGAACGGTACGGTGACGATATATCGCGTCACACAGACCACGGGCTTTCCGAGTTACTCTACGCAGTATGGAGACACGACAGAGTACAGCAGAATCAACAACCAGACGTTGCTCGGCACATTCAATATTCCGTCGTCGTGCAGCCTTATGTTCTTTGAGGACAGGGTGTGGATTGAAGGCACCGTAAACGGGAAAGTGACTGTGGTCGCTGCAACGCCCACGACGACGAGCACGAGTCCCGACATCTATCTCAACGGCAACATACTCTACGCAGACAACGACGGGAGCGACGGTCTCACGGCGATAGCGGAGCGCAATGTCCTCATTCCGCTCGTGGTGCCCGAGAACATGGAGATACACGGTATCTTTGTCGCACAGTCCGGGCACTACGGTCGCGACTACTTCTCGACGAGTGATCTCTCCTCAACATACGATCCATACGTGCAGCGAGCGTCTCTCACGACCGTCGGCACGGTGGTCTCCAATGGTCGCACGGGCACGTCGTGGAGTTGCAACGGCTCGTTCTGCTCGGGCTTCCTGCAGCGGTATGACTACTACGACCAGCTCCTCGCGTTCTCGCCCCCACCGTTTACGCCGACTGCGTCGACCGATTACGAATTCGTTCTGTGGCGAGAGGATTAGGGCGCGATCCCGCACTCCGCAGCGGTACGAAACTTCACAGCTGTGAAATTTCTCCGCTTACTCGACGCTCTTCGTAAGAATCTACTGCGGAGTGCGGGACGCGCTTGGGTTGGTCGTGAAATTCAAAATCAGGACATGTTACAATCGCCGCATGAAATACATTCTTGTCGCCAACTGGAAGCTTTACCCGGCGACGTATAAAGAAGCGAAGAAGCTCCTCGAGGTCACCAAGTCGGCTGCGGAAAATGCGAGAAACGTGAGCGTCGTCCTCGCTCCGCCGTCTATCTATCTGCGAGAGCTCCGAGCGGTATACAAAGGCAAGCGGCTCGCATTCGCCGCCCAGTCGACTCATTTCGAGAACGAGGGTTCATTCACAGGTGAGATTTCGCCCGCACAGGTGAAAGATGCGAAGATTACGCACGTTATCGTAGGTCACTCCGAGCGCAGGGCTGCGGGTGAGAGCGATGTAGATGTAAAAAAGAAAGTACTCTCCGTGCTCGATAGCGGCATGACGCCGATACTTTGTGTGGGAGAAAAAAGGCGTACGCACGATGGGGAACATTTCAACTTCGTTCGCTTGCAGCTTACCGCGGCGCTGCGCGACGTGCCGCAGGCGAAAATCCCTCGCATCATTGTCGCGTATGAACCGGTGTGGGCAATCGGAGCTGAAAAGGCGATGGCCCCGCGAGACATGCACGAGATGGCCATATTTATACGAAAAACAATAGTAGAAATGCATGGGGTGGTGGGGATGAATACGAAAGTGCTCTATGGTGGCGCAATAGACGAGACAAATGCGGCGCGCATGCTCACCGAAGGCGAAGTCAGCGGCCTGATAGTCGGGCGCGCGTCTGCAAATCCCTTCAAGATCAAGGCACTCATCGAGACAATCGCGGAAATATGAATTCAGTGAGAGGCTACAGAAGACGGATACATATGTGTCAGACGGTGAAGCGTATTATGTGGGTCGAATGTGTATCAGAATCTAACGCGGGAAGTGTCGCTCTCTGCCTCTAACGAGATGAAGTGCATTGATGAAGTTGCCCCGGCGGAATTGAAAGGCAAGCGTGTTTTCCTTCGCACGAGCCTGAATCTCCCGCTCTCCGCTGACGGTTCCGTCAAGGAGATCTTCAGGCTCCAGCGCGCGCTGCCCACCGTGCGCTATCTCGTACAGTGCGGGGCAAAAGTCATCATCGTCGGGTACCTGGGGCGCAAGGGCGATTCGATGCGACCTGTCGCCGAAGCGCTCATCAAACTCACTCCCGACATTCGGATGTACTTCTTCGGTACGCCTTTTGAAATGGCCAAAGCCGAATCCGAGGCGCTCAAAGAGGGAGAATGCCTCATACTCGAGAGCACTCGGCGGCATCCTGGCGAAGAGACCAACGATCCGGCGTTCATTGACATGCTCGCGTCGCTCGCCGACATCTTTGTGAGCGACGCGTTCGCCGAGGCGCACCGCGACTACGCATCGAACGTCGCACTTGCGAAGAAACTCCCCGCTTTTAGTGGGCTCCTCATGCGCGACGAGGTCAAAGAGCTCTCCGCTGCGCGCGAACCCGAGAAACCCTCGCTCGCGATACTCGGTGGTGCAAAGTTTGAGACGAAGGCTCCGCTCATCAAGCAACTGCTCCGCACATACGATCACGTATTCATCACAGGCGCCCTTGCCAACGACGTGTTCAAGGCACGCGGTCTCCCCGTGGGTCGTTCGCTCATATCGGCGGAACTTCCAGGCATTGACGTGCTTGAGCACCCCAATTTCGTCGTACCGGTCGATGTCACAGTCGAGAGGCTCGACAAACAGGCGCGAGTCAAAAAGCCGAGCGAAGTCGAGGCGCAAGACAAGATAGTCGATATTGGACCCGACTCCGTTAAAGAGATAGCTCCGCTCGTAGCAGCCGCTAAGTTCATATTGTGGAACGGACCGACGGGTCTTTACGAAGAGGGATACAGCTCGTACACGTACGCTATCGCAGAACTCGTCGCGAAAAGTTCGGCGAAGAAGATTCTTGGCGGAGGGGATACCATCGCCGCGATAAAGGATTCCGGTGTTCCCGACGACGAGCTCGGTTTCCTCTCGACTGGCGGCGGGGCGATGCTCGAGTACTTACTGAAGGGCACCCTCCCTGGTGTCTCTGCTCTGGATTCGTAAGCTCGACCCTCGAACTACGTCTTGATAGGTACCGCACACCTAGAAAGCGGTACAATATCCATATGAACACGAGCATCCGCAATATTTTTATTGCATCGCTTATTTCAGCATCGATTATCGGCTCCGCTGCGCTCGCGACGCCCGCAGCTGCGCAGAGCGTAGGAGATATCCAGCGTCAGATTCAGGAACTCCTCGCCAAAATAGCGGCGCTGCAGGAGCAATTGAAGCTGACAGTTGCCGCGCAGGGGAACGCTTCATCGAGTTCGGCTCCTGTCGGCGACATCTCCTTTACGGCCGTGCCGCGCATATGCAAAATCTTTCCGGAACACGCGCTTTCATTCGGCAATCGCGGAGAGCAGGTGCTCGGGCTTCAGGAATTCTTGAAGGCGGAAGGTTACTTCAGTGCGGAAGGCACGGGTTTCTTCGGACCGCTTACGCGCGATGCGCTTGCGCGCTGGCAAGCAGCACAGGGCTTCGAGGCCGCTGGCGCGATGGGACCTCTTACGCGCGAGCGCATTCGCGCGCGCTGCGCGCAAAACGATGTCCTTTCGGTGCGCCCAACGAGCGGAAGCGCGCCGCTCACTGTCACGTTCTCAGCCAATGTGACGCTCACGAACAGTGCGATGATTGCCGACGCGGGAGAGTACAAAATAGTGTTTGGCGACGGCAACGAACAGAAACTTGAGTGCAAGGATACGGTGCTCGGAACGTGCCGCGGTCCCATCACAGTAAGTCACACGTACCAACGCGACGGCTCGTATACCGCGAGCCTGGTGCACTATGGTTTTTTCGGTCCGCCCGAAGCGAGTGTGAACGGTACCGTGCGCGGCAAAGTATTCGTACAGGTGGGCGGCCCGGTCGCATGCACAAAGGAATACATGCCCGTCTGCGGCGCGAAGCAAGTTGTGTGCATTACGACGCCCTGCAATCCCGTGCAGCAAACATACGGCAACCGTTGCATGATGGCGGCCGACGGAGCGTCCCTCGTGCACGAAGGAGCATGCCGCGCCGATACGTCAGACCCGGCCGCAGACGCGCGCTGCAGACAGTGGTACGACGGATGCAACACGTGTTCGCGGCAGTCTGCCGGAGGTCCCGCGATCTGCACGCTCCGCGCGTGTACGCCGGAAAGTACTACGAAGCCGTACTGCTCCGAGTATTTCACCGATGTCGCCAACAAACCGCCGACCATCAGCGCGCTTTCTGGTCCCACCTCGCTCAAAGTTGGGGAGTCGGGTTCTTGGACAGTACAGGCATCAGACCCAGAGAACGGCCAACTCTACTACAGCATCGTGTGGGGCGACGAATCGGTCTATGCGTATGGTCTCAACACAGCTTCCGCACGAGATACATTCTCGCAGACCGCTACATTCAGTCATACCTATTCTCGCGAGGGTACCTACACTGTGATTGTAGTCGTACGCGATACGGCCGGGCTGGAGGCTAAAACGACCATGTCCGTTCGCGTGTCGGCAAGCAGTCCGACGATATGCACTCTAGAGTACGCACCGGTGTGCGGTCGACCGACGGGTTGTGCCAACACCTGTCCACCAGGCCAGTACTGCGCCGCCATATGCCGCTTGCACGAGCCCGTCACCTACGGCAACCGCTGTCAGATGAACGCGGCGGGAGCAACCTTCCTCCACCAAGGCGAATGCACGGCGAATAGTTCAAGCATTTACTAGAACGACGCGCGTATCTTTTCTTCGAGGGATTGTGCTTCGCCTTCGTTGTAGTCGTTGTGTTTCCACTGCGTCAGCCCGTCGCCTCTGTAGCGCGGGATGACATGTATGTGCGGGTGGTCAATAACCTGCCCGGCATTCGAGCGATTGTTCATCATGATATTGACGCCGTCTGCGCCTGTGGCTTTTTCTACCGCGTGCGCGACCTTGCGCGCGGTCTCGGTGGTCGCGAGCCAGTCTTCGGGCGAGACATCGAAAATATTCTGGGTGTTTTCGGCCTTCGGGATGACGAGCGTGTGTCCGGGGTTCACCGGGTGAATATCGAGAAATGCGAGCGTTTTTTCGTCTTCGTACACTTTAAAGGAGGGGAGTTCTCCTCGGACGATTTTGCAGAACACGCAATCGTTGGCCATAGGGATGTGTATGTTGTATCTAGTATGCCGTACGTAGTATGAAAATTGCGTACAAAATACCAGATACCACATACTATATACTACGCGGGATGGGACTTTCTGAGCTCGTACAGACACTCCTCAAAAAGCGCGGTATCGAAGACACCGCCGCATTCCTCTCTCCCGACTATGAGCTCCACACGCATTCGCACGCACTTTTTGCAGACATGGAAGCGGCAGTTTCGCGCGTGCTCGCAGCAGTAGAGAAAGGTGAACGCATCGCTATCTACGCGGATTTTGATTGCGACGGTATTCCTGGCGCCGCACTTCTCTCTGACGTGTTTCAGAAAATCGGGTACGGAAACTACGAAATATACATACCGCATCGCGACAAAGAGGGCTACGGCCTGCATACAGATGCTATCGATGCGCTGCGAGAGAGGGGTGTGACGCTCATGATAACGGTCGATGTGGGTACGACAGCGGTAGACGCTGTTGCCTACGCGTCGGAGCGCGGTATCGACACGATTGTGACGGACCACCACGAGCTTGGCGCGGAGCTTCCGCGCGCTGTTGCAGTTCTCAATCCGAAGCGAGAGCCCTACCCGTACCCACATTTGTGCGGTGCCGGGGTCGCGTTCAAGTTTGCGCAGGCACTCATCGAAGCGGGCAAGAAGCGTGGCGTAGCGGGATTCGCGCCTGTTGCTCCAGGGTGGGAAAAGTGGCTCCTCGATCTCGTAGCAATCGCCACGGTGGCGGATATGGTCCCACTCATCGGCGAGAATCGCGTGCTTGCGCACTGGGGACTCACCGTGCTCCGTAAGTCGCCGCGGCCGGGCATTACAGCGCTTCTCTCGCAGCTCCGCATGCGGAAAGCGGAACTCACCGAAGAGGATATTGGATTTTCCATCGCGCCGCGCATCAATGCCGCGTCGCGTATGGACAATCCTGACCTTGCGCTGAAACTCCTCACGGCCAAAGACCCGAAAGAAGCAGAAGAGATTGCGGCGAGCCTCGAGAAACTCAATGCGTCGCGCAAGGGTGTTGTCGCGGGAATCGTGCGCGAAGCAAAAAAGCGAACGCGCGCGCGGTTCCAGCCGGGCGAAGTTGTCGTGCTCGGCGACCCTGAGTGGAAGCCGGCACTCCTTGGTCTCGCTGCAAATTCAATCATGGGTGATCGCGGTGGTGTCGTGTGCCTGTGGGGACGCGATGCGCTCGGTCGCATCAAGGGCTCGTGCCGTTCCGACGGGGAAATGTCCGTCGTCGAACTTCTCACCGGCGCGGGGGATGCCTTTACGGAATCGGGCGGGCACGCTGCGTCGGGAGGATTCACTGTTGCGGAGGGGGCAGTGCACACGCTCCCGGAGAGGCTTGCGAGTGTCGCGCAGAATCTCGTGCGCAAGACGGCCGCGGAGGTGGCGCGTGAGGATGCATCCATAGCGCTCCGCGAGGTTTCGTTCGCGCTTCTGCGTGACATCTCACAGCTCGCGCCGTTTGGTATTGGCAACCCGAAGCCCCTGTTTCGTATACGCCGCGTTCGCGTCTGCGAAGTGCGCCGCTTCGGCAAAGAAAAGAACCACGTCGAGGTGACGCTCGCGTGTCGGGAGACCTCTGCGACTGCGCGCGGATTTGATTTTTTCCGAGCCCCTGAGGATTTTACTTATGCACCCGTACCGCAGGCTGAGGCATCGGTGCTTGCGACGGTGGAGCGCGATACGTACCGCGGCGGCCTCGCGCTCAGATTGGTGGACATACTGCCCGCCTGATATTCTCTACCCATGTCCCGCATCATTATTTTCTGCGACGGTGCATCGAAGGGCAATCCGGGAAGCGGCGGATGGGGTGCTCTCGTCGCGACAGAGACGCACGTCGAAGAGCTCGGCGGAGCCGAGGCGCAGACGACCAACAATCGCATGGAACTGAAGGCCGCTTTCGAGGCACTCGCAAAAGCAAAAGGCTTTGGCGCGGAGACCGTCGATGTATACGCAGACTCGCAATACGTCATCGGCGGAGCGACGGCGTGGGGCAAAGGATGGCGGCGCAATGGATGGATTACTTCTACGAAGCAGCCAGTCCTCAATCGTGACCTGTGGGAGCCACTTCTCGATTTGCTGGATTCTATGGACGCAAAAATTAGTTGGCACAACGTCGGCGGACACGTCGGCATCGGGGGCAACGAACGAGTCGACGAAATTGCGTCCGGATTTGCGACGAATGGTGCACCACCGCTCTACTCAGGCGCGCGCGGCGAATACCCCATCGACCTTTCCAATATCGACGTCGACGAATCACTGCAAAAAAAGAAGTCCGAATCCAAAAGTCGCTCAAAGGCCAAGGCGTATTCGTACGTAAGCGAAGTCGATGGCGTCGTGGAGGTGCATAAGACGTGGGGTGAGTGCGAAGCGCGCGTTCGCGGCAAAAAGGCTCGCTTCAAGAAAGCTCTCTCGGAACAGGAGGAAAAGATGATTGTAGAATCATTCTCGCGCTAAGATTTGTTGAATGTCCGGCAGAATAGTCTGGGCGGTGTGCGTAGGATTCCTTGCGGGAATTCTGCTCCGCTCGTTCTTCTTCCTCTCGTGGCCGTTCGCGGCTCTGCTCATTTTTCTCGGCGCAGTGATGCTGATATATCGCTTGACCGATATATCACGAAGCGGTATGTACGTGGCCTTGGCTGTTGCGTGTATCGCATGCAGTGCAGGAATACTTCGTATGGATTCCGCGGGGCTTGTGCACGACCCGAATCTGTACGAACGATTGAACGAAGATGTCGTCCTGGTTGGAAAAGTAGTTGCGGAGCCTGACGTCCGAGAGAAAAACGTCAGGTTGCGCGTGCGGGCAAGCGATATGATATATCATAACGCTACGACCTCTGTTGATGCCGGCGTGCTCGTCGTCGCGCCGCTTCACTCCGAAGTCTCATACGGTGACACTATCCGCGCGGAGGGGAGACTGCGACTTCCCGAGGCGTTCGATACCGGTTCCGGACGGGTGTTCGATTACCCGATGTTCCTCGCAAAAGACGGAGTGCTCTACGAGCTCGCGTTTGCGGAAATCGAAGTGCTCGAAACAGGCGGCGGCGATGTTGTAAAGAAGGCTGCGCTTGGAATCAAGCAGCTGTATCTCACCGGATTGCAGCGCGCACTCCCGGAACCTGCGGCGGGACTCGCGGGCGGCATCACGGTGGGGGACAAACGCTCCATCGGAGAAGAGCTTTCGCAGGCTTTCATCAATGTCTCGCTCATCCACATCGTCGTCCTCTCCGGTTACAACATGACCGTCGTCATCAATGCGGCGGCGCAGGGGATGAAGTACGTCCCCGGCGCGACGCGCTCGGTGCAATTCGCGGTGAGCGGCGTCATCGTGCTTTTCTTCGTGCTTATGACGGGAGGTGCGGCGAGTGCGACACGCGCGGGTGCGATGGCGCTCATCGCCACGTATGCGCGACTTTCGGGGCGTTCCTTTCTCGCGCTGCGCATCCTCGCGGTTGTCGCGGCGGCGATGGCACTCTGGAACCCATTTATCGTCGCGTTTGACCCCGGCTTCCAACTATCGATTCTCGCGACCGCAGGACTCATCCTCTTTACGCCGCTCATTGCGCCGTACCTCCCGTTCGTCACTGAGCGGTGGGGACTGCGTGAGATAGCCGCATCGACACTCGCGACGCAAATGGCGGTGCTCCCACTCCTCTTGTACCAGAATGGACTCCTCAGTATTTCCGCGATACCGGCGAATCTCCTTACGCTCATCTTCGTTCCGGCTGCAATGCTCTTTTCATTCATCGCATCTCTCGCGGGACTTATTCTCGGCTCATTCGGAACGATTGTCGCGCTTCCCGCGCTCGCGCTCCTCACGTACATCATAAAAGTAGCGGAGATTCTTTCTACAATTCCCTATGCATCTGTCACCGTCCCCGCATTCGGCGTCTGGCTCATGGTGGTGATGTACATCTTGCTCGCCGCCGGCTACGTATGGCTCAAAAACAAAGCGCCCCCGACGGAGTCCGGGGACGCTGGTCGCCGATAACGCGGCGACAAATGTTCTTGCTGCAACCGTCGGCCTTACGCGCCGACGCGCTGCCGTTAGTTGCTGCCGTAGGCAGCCTGCTCGGTCGCGGCCGCGCGCTTCGCCTCGGCGCTGTCCGGCGCCGGATTCTGCCCGCTAGCGAGCGACGGGTGCTGCGCCTGCCAGTCCGCGCCCTGCTCCTGCGTCGGCGTGTCGGCGAGGAAACCGCCCTTCGGCAGTTCCTCGGCGTTGCCGGTCGCCGGCGCATCGGCGCCGTCGAGCGTCTCGACGAAGGCCAGCACGGTGGTGAGCTCGGGCTCGGTGACCTGGAGCAGCTTCGCGAGGTCGCTGATCTTGGTGGTGAGCGGCTGGCTCTGGCCCTGCGTGACCACATCCGGCAGCACGGTCGTGATGCCGAAGAACACGGTCCGGTACAGGCTGGCGTGGGACGGATTGGCCTTCGCCGCCGTCTCCAGGTCGGTCAGCACGCGGATCGCGCCGGCGCCCGTGTGCATGTCGCCCTCAAACGAGCCGAAGAACAGCGCCTGGGCGCCGAGCCGGCGCAGATAGGTCTGGACGTCGGCGTGCTGCTCGATATCGAACTTCGCGATGGTCGGCGCGACGATGGCGATGGCCGGGATGTGGTTGGCCTGCACGGTGATCTGCGCGAGCGACTGAATCAGCGCAAGCGCCGTACCCATGTCGGTCGACGTGGCGACGAGCCGCGTGATGGCCGTCTCCGGCTGGATGCCGGCCAGCAGACGGCTGGTCATGTCGCTCATGGTCGGCTTGCCGTTGGTCTTGGGTTTCGTCACTGGATCGTTCCTTCTGTGTTGGGTCAGGCCGCTCAGCGGCCTGATCTCTCAGGCCACAGCGGCTGCTGTGACTGGGCGGGACAGTAACACTACTGATTTGTCGTGTCAAATGCAGACGGCGCCCCAAGGAGGGGCGCCGTCTGAAGAATCAAGAGTGACGAACCTACATTACCGGCGCAGGAGCAGAGGAGCCGCGGCCTTTCCACCAGCCGACGAGAGCGGCCGGAACCACCCAGTAGCAGAGGAGGACGACTGTCGACGCGCTCAAGAGGAACGGACCGAAATTCGGGATGACCGATACCATCTGTGAGAGCGAACCGGTCTGCGTGAGTACGCCTGCGATACCAGAGATGAAGGCGACAACGAGCGAGAGCGCAAAGCCCAATGCCCCGAATATCACGCCTGTCTTGAGGTCGCGCACGCCATACCACATCGCGAGGAGGGCTACGACGATAGCGGAGAGAACGACAAACGCGATGTACTGCGGCGTGAGCATGCCAGGCGTAGCGCTGGGCGGGATGAGCGCGATTATTGCCGCGACTACCGTGTTGGTGAGGTAATTGCCGAGAAACGTGACAAGGATTGCCTTTTGATAATTCATAGAGCGCTGTGAGTGCTAATACCTACAGGATATCATGCGCTCGCCGCAGTAAAGCGCTTTTCCACTGCTTCGCTCCTAGCGTAGCGAAGAAGGTCGACAGTGTCCTGCGAAGCTGTACGCCGAGCAGGGCTATGAGCTGTTTTCCCCACAAGTCAGTACGAGCTTCGCAGTGCAAGCACACATAAGAGCTAAGTTGCTTGCTCGAACCTCTTTTCGATAACGCCCCAGTTGAGATTCTTGAAGAATGCATCTATATATTGTGTCTTCCCCGCAGGCAGCGCCCCATAATCGAGGACATATGAATGCTCCCACACGTCGAGTGCGAGGATGATGGGGAGTGTGGCAAAGTGCCCCTGGTGCTGCTCACCGACGAAGCCGCCGAGAAACTGTCCCGCCCGCCCGCCCGCTGGCGGATCCCAGTAGAGCATTGCCCACCCGGGTCCGCGCATCTTGGCGATGGCTTTCATGTACTCCACCAGGTACTCGGGCTTGTGATAATCCCTCACTATCGCGTCGTAGAACGCGCCACTTGTAGGCATGGGAGATGTGCCGCCTTCGAACTGCGGGAAGTAGAGCTCGTGCAGTCGCATTCCGTCGAATTCGAAAGAGCGACGACGAAGGAGCTCGGAGAGTGCGTGCACATGCTTCTCGCTGTCTTTCGCGTATTCGGCGAGGAGCGAGGATATCGCATTGAAATTCTTGACGTACCCCTCATACAGACCGATGTGTTCGTCAATCGATTTTTTTGATATCCCATCGAGTTCAGGTATCGAGAATTTCTTCGGTTGGTATTCCATTGCATCAATATAACATCGCCGTTCGTGAAGCTAGAATGTACGGATGCGCTCTTCGTCGAAGTTCGTCGCTTTCCTCCTCGCCCTCCTTGTCCTCGTGCTCGGATGCATTGCATACGCCATCGCGCACGAAGACCGAGGCGGACTCCTCACCGTATCGTTCCTCGACGTAGGGCAAGGCGATGCGATTTTTATCGACGCACCGTCGGGGCGACAGGTGCTCATCGACGGCGGACCGAACGCGCAGGTGCTTCGCGCATTGTCCCGCGAAATGCCGTGGTACGACAGGCATATCGACGTCGTGCTCGCGACGCATCCGGATGCCGACCACATCGGCGGACTCGTGGACGTACTCGAACGCTATAAGGTCGACACGATTGTGCGTTCGAGCGCGGAAGGCGATACCGCGCTCGCCGAGACGTTTGATAGTCTCGCCACTTCTGGCAGATATGCGACTTTTTTCGCAGAGCGCGGACATATCCTCGACCTCGGGGAGGGCGCGCAGCTGGAAATACTCTTTCCGGACAGGCCGGTTCCTGGACTCGAAGCGAACGTCGGGTGTGTCGTCGCGCGACTGACGTACGGCGACACCGCATTCATGCTCCCGTGCGATACGCCTGATGAAATAGAGCTCTACCTTGCCCGACTAGGTCGCGACCGTTTGAAAGCAGATGTGCTCAAAGCTGCGCACCATGGCTCAAAAACGTCGTCGGCCGCGGCGTTCGTCGGTGCCGTGTCTCCGGCGTACGCGGTATTCTCGCGCGGCTGCGAAAACAGCTACGGACACCCACATCCGGACGTCGTTGCCACATTTGAGCGGTTCGAAATCTCGACACTCGACACGTGCGAAGAGGGGACGATTACGTTTGTGAGCGATGGACAAACGGTGTCGCTTCGGTAGTGTTGGGAAGGCATGCACTCCCGTGCATGAACCCGAGGAGGCCGTATGAAAAAGTTTTTCATCGCACTCGCCAAATTCATCGGATATGGCGGAGCACAGGGACTTGTCGACCCATCGCGTGTCGAGGGTCGTGACCGCCCGAGGGTGAGGACAATCGTCATCGAGGGCAAGCGGAGAAGCTGGACGTTCTAAGACTCCGTTGGTCTACACGCGAAAAAGGCCGCCTTCGGGCGGCCTTTGACTTTCATGGATGAGAGAACGTTGCAGGTCGGCGCTTGTTAGGCAAGAATCCCCGCTTTCTTGAGCGTCTGGAAGGCGCCGCGCTTTTTCATCGTCTTGAGGCCCTTGGCCGAGACATGTACGGTGATTTTCTTGCCGAGCTCGGGGAGAAAAATGGTCTTTTTCTGGAGGTTCACCTGGCGGCGGCGCGCACCCGTCGGGTTGAATTTGGTAGCACGAACACGGTTGGAGTACCCGCCCCCAACCTGGCTCTTCTTTCCTGTGATGTCGCAGACCTTGGCCATACGTCGGCGAACTGTACCGCAGGGGGTGTATAAAGTCAAAAAACAGGAGGCAAAAGTGTATACCCCATGAGATACCCCACTCTAGATTCTGGCGATATATTCGAATCTCACTATCTCACGGGGTATACTGATGCACTATGGAATTCAGCGACACGATATTCCTCATCGTGGTTATCATATTCTCGGCCGTCATACACGAGGTGATGCACGGCGTTGCGGCAGATAAACTGGGCGACCCTACAGCGCGCTATGCGGGTCGGCTTACGCTCAACCCCATCCCGCACCTCGACCCCATCGGCTCTGTGCTCGTCCCGGTACTCCTCGCGTTCTCGGGTGCGTCCTTTTTCTTCGCCTGGGCGAAGCCAGTGCCGTACAATCCGTACAATCTTCGACCCGGTCGCTTTTCAGAAGCGATCGTCGCATTTGCAGGACCACTCTCCAACCTCGTCATCGCGCTCGTCACGGGGCTCCTCATGCAGACCATAGCCTTCGCACCGGAGGTCACCGCAATCCTCTTCCTCATCGTCGCGGTCAACGTGATGCTCTTCCTCTTCAACCTCTTCCCTATACCGCCGCTCGATGGCTCCAAAATACTTTCTTCTCTTCTGCCTGGCGCCATCGGCCGCACCTACGATGGGTGGCGCGCACGCATGGAATACAACCCCTTCCTTGGCATGGGGCTCGTGCTCGTGGTCATTGTCGTCTTCGGCCAGGCGTTCGGCACGTTCGTCTTCGGGGTAGCGCGTCTCATCGCGGGAGTATAGGGCTCATCCTTGCGCCCGCAGGGCATTAATAGTAGTATCTCGGCATTCCCCTCGGGGGATTTTTGATTGACAATGGCTACGATAAACCAGCTCGCACGCAAAGGACGCAACCCGCGCGTGTACAAATCCAAGACCGGCGCGCTCGCGCGCGGTTTCAACACGCTCAAGAACCGCCCCTCTTTCTACCCGGCGCCCTTCAAGCGCGGTGTGTGCACTCGCGTCACGACCAAGACGCCTAGGAAGCCCAACTCCGCCATCCGCAAAATCGCCCGTGTCCGTCTTTCCAATGGGATGGAAATCACCGCCTATATCCCGGGCGAGGGGCACAACCTCCAGGAGCACTCGGTCGTCCTCGTGCGCGGTGGTCGCGTGAAAGACATCGGCATCCGCTACACTATCGTGCGCGGTAAGCTCGACGCGACAGGAGTGGAGAAGCGCCGCCGCGGTCGCTCACGATACGGGGCCAAGAAGCCGAAGGCCGCCAAGTAATTTCCTATAACCTACAACCTGTTCCCTCTAAACTATCTCTATGCGACGCCCCGTAAAAAATCGTAAACAGCCGCAGCCCGACGAAGTGTACGGGTCTCTGAAAGTTGCGAAGCTCATCAATTACGTGATGGAGCGCGGCAAGAAGGACACTGCGCGCAAGATCGTCTACAAGGTGATGGAGGAGCTCAAGAAGGAGGGTGACCCTGTCGCCATTCTCGAAGAGGCGCTCGACAAGGCGGCTCCGTCGGTAGAAGTGCGCTCACGCCGTGTCGGCGGCGCCAACTACCAGGTCCCGCGCGAGGTGCGCCCAGAGCGTCGTCTCGCACTCGGGCTTCGCTGGATAGTAGAGGCGGCCGAGGGTACGAAGGGGGTTCCGATGGCTGATGCTCTCCTCAAGGAAATACAGGCAGCATACAAAGGAGAGGGCAGTGCGGTCACCAAGAAAGAAACCACGCACCGCATGGCGGAAGCCAACAAAGCATTCGCTCACTTTGCCTGGTAGGGGAGAAGCTCCGCTTTATGGCGCGTGCAGGCCGACCGGTTTCTTTGGTGACGCATTCATGTATCATCATCTGATGTCCTATCGGACATCAGCAAGGCATATCACAGATCAAAGAGCTTCTTAAGAGCATTCTCATTATCTATCCGCTCCAGGACGCCGTAGAGAATATGAGGCGAAAGGCGCGACTCTTCTCTGATCAACTGTGCAAGTTCTTCGCAGTCGTGAGGAAATATCCACACGCTTTTCTGTAACTGCGCAAATCCTGCTCGCTGTAAGACACTCCGGACTTTCCGCCGTAAGTGTGCATGTCGCTCGGGGACGTCGAACGTAACAATGCGCCACTTCTTGTCCCACCGAGCCTTGCCGAGAAGTTTTCGCGTTGAATCGGAGAGTATACCGAGTGCGGAACGGCCGAAATTAGTAAGAAAGAGTCGGTCTCCCTTGCGCTCGATGTACTGCTCGTCGACAAGCCGATCAATCGCGCACTTTCTTCTATATCGATATGCGGCGCGCTCTCTGGCCATTCGGTACATTCGCCCTGTCGAGTGAGCAGAGAGAAGAAAACCGTAGAGCAGGTCGCCTGCGGTAAGCTCATGCATCATTGAGAGCTCTATACTGCCCAACCGTCGCGCCTTTCGAATTCGAGACATTGGTGCAGTATAGCATCTTTCAATGTCCGAGCGGACACTGGACGATGGTATGGTACACTCGCGGCATGAGCGCGGTGAAAATGGAGCCGAGCTGGAAAGCGCGTCTTTCCGAAGAATTCGAACAGGAATATTTTAAACAGCTCACCGATTTCGTTCGTGAGGAATACAAGCGTGCCACAGTGTATCCACATCCTGCAAAAATCTTTCGCGCGTTCGACGAGACTCCGTTTAGCAAGGTAAAGGTGGTCATCTTGGGCCAGGACCCGTACCATGGCGAAGGCCAGGCCAACGGCCTGTGCTTTGCGGTGAATTCCGGCGTGCGGCCGCCACCATCACTTCAAAATATTTGGAAAGAATTGGAATCGGACTTGGGCAAACCTGTTGTGCGCGACCCAGACCTCTCAAGGTGGGCAAAGCAGGGGGTACTTCTATTGAATGCGACGCTCACGGTCAACGCAAGGACTCCGGGGAGTCATCAGGGAAGAGGTTGGGAACAATTCACCGATGCAGCTATCAAGAAGCTGGCAGAGGAGCGCGAAGGCCTCGTTTTTATCCTCTGGGGCAACTATGCGAAGCAGAAGGGCTCGCATATAGATAGGGCGAAGCACCTGGTTATCGAGAGCGCGCATCCTTCCCCTTTTTCGGCCAATTATGGTTTTTTCGGCAGCAAACCATTCTCTCGCACCAACGACTATCTCGCGGGGCGCAATGAAGCCCCTATCGAATGGTAAGAATCAGTCTTCAGAGGAGTCTCATAGGGGAGCATCCATCATGCGCGTATGTCCCTCTTCTCGATTTTCGTCATATTTCTCCTCGTCGCTGTGTTTGGTGCGCTCATCGCTGTGGCGATAGATGAGGAGTTCTGGCTCAAATAGCGTCTGGCCAACTTGTTTTTTGGGACGTTTTCCGCTACATTGTGCCCACCTGCCTGCCGGCAGGCAGGCGCCACTGGCACCGCCGACCGGCGGATTCTTTTTTAGAGAACAGGCCTTAACGTAATTTTGAATACAGCACGTATGAGTAGAGATTACCCACTCGAGAAAGTCCGCAACTTCGGCATCGTCGCGCACGTCGACGCAGGCAAGACGACCACGTCGGAGCGCATCCTCTACTACACCGGAGAGAGCCACAAAATAGGCGAGGTGCACGAGGGCAACACGGTCACCGACTGGATGGAGCAGGAGCGCGAGCGCGGCATCACCATCACGGCAGCTGCTATTACGTGTTTCTGGAACCCCTCGTACATGGGCGCTGACACCTCGTACAAACATCGCTTCAACATCATCGACACCCCGGGACACATCGACTTCACTTCTGAAGTGAAGAGAAGCATGCGCGTGCTCGACGGTGCGGTCGTCGTATTCGACGGTGTCGCGGGCGTGGAGCCGCAGTCGGAGACCAACTGGCGTTATGCTGAGGAGGCAGAGGTGCCCCGCATCTGCTACATCAACAAGCTCGACCGCACCGGCGCATCGTTTGAAAAGTCGTACGCTTCGATTCTCGACAGGCTTTCCACGAAAGCCGTTCGTCTCCAGATTCCTATCGGTCTCGAAGATCAGTTTGAGGCGGTCATCGATGTTCTCGAAATGAAGGCGTATCGCTTCGAGGGTGAGATGGGAAAGAACGTCGTGCCGTTCGAGATTCCGGATCAGTACAAAGCCGATGCGGAGAAGTATCACAACGAAATTGTTGAGCGCATCGTCGAGACCGACGACGCACTTATGGCCGAGTTCCTCGACGGTAAGAAGCCCTCTCTCGAGGTGCTCAAAAAAGCACTTCGCCAGGCCGTCGTCACCAACAAAATCTTTCCCGTCCTCACGGGCTCGTCGCTCAAGAACAAGGGTGTGCAGCGCGTACTCGATGCGGTGGTGGATTACCTCCCGTCTCCCCTCGACTTGCCGCAGGCAAGAGGCGTGAACCCCGACACCGGCGCAGAAGAGACCCGCCCAGCCGACGACTCAGCACCGTTTAGCGCACTCGTCTTCAAGCTCCAGGTAGACCCGTTCGTCGGTGCGCTCACGTTCTTCCGCGTATACTCCGGCTCTATCAACACCGGCGACACCGTCTACAACTCCGCCAACAATAAAAAAGAGCGCATCGGCCGCATGGTGCGCCTCCAGGCCGACAAGCGCGAGGAAATAAAGAGCGTGCACGCGGGTGAAATCGCCGCCGTGGTCGGCATGAAAGAGGTGAAAATCGGCCACACGCTCTGCGTCGCAGACCACCCTATCGTGCTCGAGAGCATTGTCTTTCCGGAGCCGGTGGTCTCGATGCGCGTGGAGCCGAAGACGAAGGCGGACCAAGAGAAGATGGGCATCGCCCTCTCCAAGCTCTCCGACGAAGACCCGACGTTCCGCGTCCACTCCGACCCTGAGACCATGGAGACGATTATCTCGGGCATGGGTGAGCTGCACCTGGACATCATCGTCGACCGCATGAAGCGCGAATTCAGCGTCGAAGCGACGACAGGCAAGCCGCAGGTCGCGTACCGCGAGACTATCCAGGGTCAGAGCGACGTGGAGTACAAGCACATCAAGCAGACAGGCGGCCGCGGCCAGTACGGACACGTGAAAATCAAGGTCAAGCCGCTCGAGCCGGTCGTCGAGGGTGAGAAGGTCAAGAACAATGTCGACCGCGAAGAGCACTTCGAGTTTATCAACAACATCAAGGGTGGCGTCATTCCGCAGGAGTACATCCCGGCCGTCAAGAAAGGCCTCAAAGAGGGTATGGAGCGGGGCGTTCTCGCTGGTTTCCCGCTGGTAGACGTGTCGGTCGACCTCTACGACGGCAGCTACCACGATGTCGACTCGTCGGAAATCGCCTTCAAGCTCGCGGCACTCAACGCGTTCCAAGAAGCGATACAGAAGGCGAAGCCGGTCATTCTCGAGCCGATTATGAAGCTCGAAGTCGTCATGCCCGAGAAATTCATGGGCGACGTGACTGGTATGATCAACTCGAAGCGCGGCACAATCGAAGCGATGGGCGAGCGAGGCCAGGCCCGCGTCGTCACTGCGAAGGTCCCACTCTCCGAGATGTTCGGCTTCACCACGCAGCTCCGCTCACTCACGGAAGGCCGCGGCGTCCCGAATCTCGAGTTCTCGCACTACGCAGTAGTTCCGCGCAATGTGCAGGACGAAATAGTGACCTCAAGAAAGTAAGCAACGCCTGTCCCGTAGCCAAAGCCCGCGTATGCGGGCTTTGTGGTACCGGAGTACAAGATGAGATCGTGGCGAATCGGAAATAGCAACGTGTGCCTCAAGCGCATTTCCATTTCGCGAGCATCGAATACGACGGGGTGAGATGAATCACTGGAAGATATCACAGGCGTAAGAGTGTGCGCTTTGCGGCCGCGCAATATTTCCCGATCCACAGTACATAGACATTTCATTGATCTCGGTGGGGGTAAGTCCCAACAGTATGTCTTCGCGGGCTATAATTGAGATATGAGGTTATATGCCGTCGTGCTCCTCCTCGTGTTGGCGCTGCCGTCGACTGCACGTGCAAGCTACGAACTCATCACGACGACGGGCACGTGGACAGTCCCGCCAGGCGTGTATTCACTCAATGTGTTTGCGGTAGGCGGAGGAGGCGGCGGCGGCGGAAATGCGGCCGGGTGGGGAAGCGGCGGTGGTGGCGGGTGCGGCGGTGCAATCAACGGGACAAGCATCAACGTGAGCCCCGGCCAGCAGATCGCAGTCACTGTCGGTGCGGGCGGCCTCGGCGGGCAGGGCGCCGGCAACGGTTCGAGCGGCGGCACGACAAGTTTCGGATCATACCTATCGGCTGCGGGGGGGAGTTGGGGAAGGAGCGGATACTACAATTTATATGGTAGCTACTACGGTGGTTCGGGGGGAGGCTCTAGTGGAGGCGGCGGCGGCAACGGCTGGTCGGGGTTCTATGCGATTCCGGGAGATGGTGGCACTGCGGGGGGTGCTACCAATAGTCATGGTGCGGGGGGCGATTGTATAGGTGGCGGATGGAGTGTAAACCCCGCGAGTTTCATTACGCAGGCCGCGTGGAGCGCTGGTGTAGGCGGTGACGTACCCCAAAGTTACAACTACTACGGCGGTGGCGGTGGCGGAGGTGTCGTAATCGCTGGAAGTGCTGTACAGGGCGGGAGCGAGGGCGGCACGCCGGGCGGCTCAGGATACGGCGGTGGCGGCGGCGGCCACTGCTGGACATGCGGAGTCTCGGGGAATGGAGGGAGTGGCGCGAGCGGCGTCGTGTACGTGGAGTACATTGATCCGCCCCCCTCATGCACGATCTCGCTGGCACCGAGCAGTGTCAATGAGCCTGGTTCCGCCACCCTCTCGTGGAACTCTACGAGCGGCCAGAGCTTTTACATATCAAACGTCGGATACGTCTCGGCGAGCGGTTCGACGACCATCGCCCCCTCGCTTACCACGACCTACAACGGGACAGTAGAGGGTTTGGGCGGTACTGCCACGTGCGAGAACACGCTGACGGTCAATGCGCTCTGTACGCTCGATGGAGAAGAAGTCTCCCACGGTTCGTCGATTACGGCGTACGAGAGCGAGACCGTGCCGTACGGAGAAGGGTGTGCGTCGGAGGTGCGCACGTGTACGAATGGAACGCTCTCGGGCGCGTTCGCGTACACATCCTGCGTGGTGGACGAACCAGCTTCGTGTACGCTTGATGGTGTTACTGTCGCACATGGCGACTCGCGCACCTTCTACTCTGTCTCGGACGCCGTAGCGGGGCAGCTCTGTTCCGATCACGCGCTCAGCCGCACATGCAACAACGGTGTCCTCTCCGGCAGCTCCGCGTACGAGTACGCCACATGCGGCTGCACGCCCTTTTACTCGTGCTCAGGTCAGACTATCCAATACACCAACGACCTGTGTAGCACATCACCCGTGACCACGTGCGTCACCCCGTTCTTCTGTTCGTCGGGTGCTGCCGTGTGTCTCAATGCGCCGCCTTCGTTCAATGCGCAGGGATCATTCTCAGGTCACCTACAGATTCGACCGCAGATTCTTCCTGTAGGAGGGCGCGCACGTGTGCACTGGGATCTTTCCAACGTGGAGAGCTGCACGGTTGAGGGCAGCAACGGCGACTCGTGGACGGGCGAGGCGTCGGGGGCGAGCGGCAGGCAGACGTCGCCTATCGTGCAACACACCCGCTACACACTCCTCTGCGAGGGCTCAGATGGCTCGTCGGTATCGGAATCTCAGGTCGTGAACATCCTTCCCGTGTTCCTCGAGCGCTGATGGTGCGTGTCGTACAGATATAATCTAGCTATGCACATGACACAGAAAGAACTCTATCTCGGTGTAGGCGCGCTCGTCGTGATTGCGCTGTCTTTCTACCTGCTCTATGCCGAAAGTGGTCTCGAGGCAATACGCGGCAGCGATCATCAGGAGCAGGAGGTGCCCGCGATGACAGCGCTCATGAAAGAGGTGCTCGAGAAGAGCACAGGCTTCCAACTCCTCGTCTCCTACACAGATCGCGGATTCGAGCCCGCGCACGCGTCGATCAAAGTGGGTGATGCGGTACGTTTTACCAACAACTCCTCACGAGAACTCTGGGTGTCGTCTGCTGCGGTACACAGCGCCAACATATACCCGGGCGGCGCAGACTCGTGTGGGCAAAGCTCGTTCGACTCATGCGTGACGCTCCAGCCGAAGGAATTTTGGGAGTTTACGTTTGAAGAATCTGGCAGGTGGGGATACATCAACGTCGCGGAAACTTCTCACAGCGCCGCACTCGAGGTGATTTAGCAATTCTTGACGCTCTAGGTCAGTTTGTTACACTGCCCCCACGCACGCTCTGTGCGTATTCTTTTGCCCGGATGTGTCTTCGTGCGGATTAGCGACCCGCATGAAAGCGAAGATAAAGCCGCAGGAGAAGTACCGGAGCACTCAACGCGTTGGCACAATTATTAGTGGTCTGTTAGCTAGTCCCTAACAGCTACAAGCTATAAGCTATTAATCATATGGCAGGAGAATTCAATCGCACGAAGCCGCACGTGAACGTCGGCACCATCGGTCACGTCGACCACGGCAAGACCACGCTCACCGCGGCTATCCTCAACGTGCTCTCGAAAGCTGGCAACGGCTACGGAGCGACGGTGAAGGGAGTCGATGACATCGACAAGGCGCCGGAAGAGAAGGCGCGCGGTATTACTATCTCGCTCTCGCACTCCGAGTACGAGACACCGACGAGGCACTACGCCCACGTCGATGCCCCTGGTCACGCCGACTACATCAAGAACATGATCACCGGCGCAGCCCAGATGGACGGCGCAATCCTCGTGATTGCCGCATCCGACGGCGTCATGCCCCAGACGCGTGAGCACGTGCTGCTCGCACGCCAGGTAGGCGTGCCGAAGATGATTGTCTTCCTCAACAAGGTAGACCAGGTGGACGACAAGGACCTCATCGACCTCGTCGAAGAGGAAGTCCGCGACCTCCTCGAGAAGCAGGGCTTCGACGGCAAGAACACGCCGGTTATCCGCGGCTCGGGTCTCAAGGCGCTCGAGAATCCGGAACCGGGCAACGAGTGGTCGGACAAGGTCATGGAGCTCATCAAGGCGCTCGATGAATACATCCCGACACCTGAGCGCGACACTGCGAAGCCGTTTCTTATGGCTATCGAAGACGTCTTCTCTATCGAAGGCCGCGGCACGGTCGTCACCGGCCGCATCGACCGCGGTATCGTCAAGGTAGGTGAGGAAGTCGAAATCATCGGCATCAAGGACACCACCAAGACCACGGTCACGGGTGTCGAAATGTTCAACAAATCCCTCCAGGAAGGTCAGGCAGGCGACAACGCCGGCATCCTCCTGCGCGGTACCAAGAAAGACGACGTGCATCGCGGGCAAATCCTCGCGAAGCCGGGCTCTGTGAAGCCGCACACCGAATTCGAGGCAGAGGTGTACATCCTCACCAAGGAAGAGGGGGGCCGTCACACTCCGTTCTTCTCGGGCTACAAGCCGCAGTTCTATGTCCGCACCACAGACGTCACCGGCGAGGTGACGCTCAAGGAGGGCGTAGAGATGGTGATGCCGGGCGACACCGTGACCTTCAAGGTCAAGCTCGTCGCTCCGATTGCCATGGAAGAGCAGATGCGCTTCGCTATCCGCGAAGGCGGCAAGACCGTGGGAGCTGGAGTCGTGACCAAAATCACCGCGTAATTTCCTCCCTAGGAACTCGCTAAGAAAACCCGCCAGCAATGGCGGGTTTTCTCATGCACAGAGCTGTATTGTGCTCAGGTGCGCCGATTGTAGGATTATTCATATATGGCACTCATCAAATGCATGGAATGTGGCAAGGATGTCTCCGACCACGCAAAGTCCTGCCCAAATTGTGGTCATCCGGTAAATTCAATCGCCGTCACGACAGTAGAGCTGACAAGCAAGAAGTGGAAAAAGCTTACACTTATAGCCTTTGGGCTACTTGTCGTTGGTATTCCACTGGTACTCATGGGGGAAGGGTATGCAATTGCTGGTTCGTATTTGCTCTTTGGCGCCCTAGTTGTTTGGATAGCTGCGCGAGTCGGTGCGTGGTGGACGAATTCGTAGCTCGGCTCTCTGCTAATAGAGCGTCTTTCAAAAAACAGAGAGATATATGATACTGCCGTGATGCTAACTTCGCAGTATCTTCGGGACCTTTTCTCATTCGATTTTCAAGATTTCAATAGCCCCATTCCGTGGCATGACGCAGCCGGAATTAGTCGCGTTCGGAAATACACTAACGGGTATGCCTCACTTTTCAAATTGGGCACGGTGTCGAGTGAGTTAGCGAATGCCAGTTCGAGAAAAAAGCTTTGGGTAAGTATAAGTTACGGAGAAGAGACTGACGGTGGCATTAAGGTATCGTCAGGGAATCGCTACACTGACCCCATTGACCTCGATTTCAGTGATGAGTTCTACTTTGACATGGGAACGCACGAGTTTTTTCGCGGTGAGAAAAAAACAACGCCTCAACAAATACTAGACGAAGTAAATGAGGCGCACATGCGACCGCTGAAACCACTAGGTGGTTTCTATCTAAGATCTCGCCTTATCCTGTGGCGGTCAATCCTTCCGATGATTGTTCGGGTTTTTGATGTAGGCGCAATCCTTATTCTATATGTGGTTTCAGGAGAGCGGGTCAAAGATGACGTCATTAGCCGCCTGTTCGGGAGTTATCGAGATAGACCGGAAATTCCACTTAAGGACATCGAGTTCGAGAAGCCACAAACAATTAACTTCTTTGGATATCCCGCAAAGAGGTGGTCTGTCATCTTTTACTGCTTGATTCACCTACTTCTACTCTTTTGGTTGTATTTTGCCTATCCTGCCGCGTACCAGTTTATCCGTGACCACTCAGCAAACAACTTTCTTGCGCTGCTATATGTCCCTGTGTCATTCGCTGTCTCAGAGGCATTATTACCGGGTCTTCTCAAAAGCCTTCTAAGAGGTACGCCGAAATTATATGGTGCGATTGCATTTCGCACGATTAAGGTCTAACGAAGCCAGGCATTTTCTAGAGACTCGCTCTTTGAGCGTCTCCTATAAAAACGGCTTAAAAGCCGCAAGAATTCGGGGGCGTAAAATCAAAGACCGCGGCGGATTGACCTTTCCCCTCGATTGCGGAAGTATTCCCGGTAGCAAACGTGGAGATAATCCAATGTCGACGAAAGATAGAGGCTACGAAGGCGAGGCGTGTAGCGACTGTGGTGCCTTCACGCTCTTGCGTAATGGCACCTTCGTCAAGTGCGACACGTGCGGTGCGACATCGGGGGAAAGTGCACCCACAGCTCAGAAGCTTCCTCCCATCGGCACTGTCGAGGGTCCGAAGGGCAGCTTCTCGTAGCCCGTATGCGCTCGAAACAAATGCGCTCGAGCGGCCGCATTGGTGCGGCCGTTTTGTTTTGGAGATGGGAAAACAAAGTTGGTATAGTACGAACATGGCGATCAAGGGCATTCTGTTTGACTTCGACGGTGTTGTCATCGAAGATGCGCATGACACGGTTCGCGTAATTCAGGGATTCTGAATGCGTGCGCGGCTGCCGTGCCAGGCTTTTCAAGGACGATAGAGCAGTGCATAGTGTAGATAGAACCACCCGAAAGGAGGCCAGGAATGCAGATCCTTGCGGATTTGTTTCTCGCACTCATGCCGTGGTTGGCGAGTCCGCCCCCGCAGGTGGTCCGGCCGCACTCGGTGATTGTGCTCCCGCTGCGCGCTTCGCTGCCGCGCGAACGACCTCCCGAAGCGCCGCTTCGCCTGCAGATCGGGCCGTACTTGGTGCCTGCGCAGACGGACGAGGAAGCAATGCGTTTCGTCGGTTGAGCATCTGTGATGCGCAAAAGGGGGCGTCCCGTGGGACGCCCCTTTCTTGTTTGCCTTTTCTGGCGCTTTGGTGCATACTCCACCCGTTCTATGACAGCGGAAAAGACGGCGAAAAAGCCTCGCGCGAAAGCCGCGAAGAAAGCAGAGGGCGCTTCACGCCTGCGCATACGCGTGCGTGCTTACGAGCACGGAGTCCTCGACCGCGCAGTCAAGCAGATTATCGATGTGGCTGCACGCCACAATGCCGAAGTCGTCGGCCCCGTCCCGCTCCCCATTGATATCAAGAAATACACGGTCAACCGCTCGTCTTTCATCGACAAGGATTCCCGCGAGCAGTTTGAGATGCGCATCCACAAAAGAATGATTGATATTTTGAATCCTGCCGCAAAAGTTATTGAAGCTCTGACGAATATAGACCTACCGTCTGGTGTGTCTATTGACGTAAAAATGATGTAGCGCGGTAAGGTTGATCGCGCGTTTCAGTCACCAGATACCCACGCGCGCACGCTTGGGGGCGTGAGTGTGCGTTATACTTGAGCTGTATGCCAACGCAGCACACCAGTGTGCATTGGAAGACGTACGTGAAGCTCCTCGGTGCAATCTTCATACTCTGCGGACTTCTCTTCCTCGTGCTGCCACTCTTTATTCCCCGCACTGGTGACCCGGGAGCGCCTCCGTTCATGGGCACGAGCGCCCACCTTCCGCAAGAAGCGCCAGAACCCACTCCCCGCGACGTCGTACCTGCGCAACGCGGCTTTCAACATCTCGTGTCCCATACTGATACCGGGTTCGCCCCACTTTCACTCGAAGTCGAGTTTGGTGAAGTCGTGCGCTTCGTCAACATCAGCAAGCGCACCACGCAGATATCGGTCGGTGAAGACACATCCGCCCCGCTAGAGCGAGGAATGTACTGGGAGTACGTGGTTTCTAGTGAAGGGGTGCTCGGATACCGCAGTTCTGCCACGGAAAGCGGTGGAACGATCATTATTCAATGAAACATCGTTTATGAGTCGCATATTCGCAGCTTCACTATTCGCGCTCGCGCTCTGCACTGTCTCAGTCTCGATTGTCGGTGCGCAATCTCCTACCGAGCCAGGTTCGCCTACGGCGTGCTCGACCAATAATGCGCTTTTCGATATCCCCGGCGAACACAGCTTTACCGTGCCGGATGGCGTAAGCGAGATACGGGTGACGGTAGTCGGCGGCGGCGGGGGTGGTGGTGCCGGCGCAGGTGGATGGGGAAGCGGCGGCGGCGGTGGGTGCGGCGGCGGCGTAGTTGGAAGCGTGCTGCGCGTCACGCCAGGGCAGATCATACCGCTTACCGTGGGTGAGGGTGGCGCAGGCGGTAACGGGTCACAGCAATGTTCATATTCGGGATTTCCGTGGTGCGGATCACACTACGCAGCGGCCAACGGAAATTCAGGTTCGAGGTCTTCATTTGCGAACGTTGCAGCCCCAGGGGGCGGGTGGGGACGTACCGGATTCTACAATCTTTTCAACAATCATGCGGGCGGCTCAGGCGGCGGCTCAGGCGGCGGTGGGGGCGGGAACGGATGGCCAGGATTTTACAGTACACCAGGTTCGGGCGGCACCGCTGGCGGGCAGACCAACAGCCAAGGTGCGGGAGGGTACTGCACGGGAGGCGGCTGGCAGGCAGATCTTGCTTCGCTCATACGCAATGCGCCGTATGCCGCTGGCGCGGGCGGGTACGCGCCAGGAGGAGCTGTGTACTGGGGCGGCGGAGGCGGAGGAGGACTCATCATCGGTGATACGGCGGCGGGGGGTGGCGATGGCGCAGACAGCCCGAACAACGGTGGCAAAGGGTACGGCGGTGGGGGTGGAGCTGCAGGTCTCCAAAACCGGGGCGCAGGAGGTGCGGGCGCATCCGGAGCGGTGTATATCGAGTGGGATGGCGGCGTCTCCAGCGCATCATGCAGAACATCGTGCTCTGTGTCTTTCGACGAAAACCCACTCGACGGCGATTCGACGATTATACGGTGGAGTGCGCCGAACGCTACGTTGTTTTACATAAAGAATGTGGGTTATGTAAGCGGTTCTGGTTCTGCACGGGTGTATGCGCCCGGAGACTACAGCGGGTACGCGTCTGGCGTAGCAGGAAGTGCATACTGTCCGGCGGTACTGGCAGGGAAGGGAGTGCAATGCACGGCAGACTCGAGTGTGTGCGGCGTCGACGGTAATCTACACAATGCGTGCGGAGAAACGACATCGTGCCCGTTCGGCTGTTCGTACGCGACGAATCGATGTCATGCGACCTGCCAAGCGAGTCGCGTGTGCAGCGCGGGTGGTGAGGCGGTGCTCAACTCCTGCAGCGGCGCCGTTGTAGAGAATTGCGGCGGTCGCGGTGCGGGCTGGTCGTGCGAAGCGGGTACCTGTGTGCCGCCTGGACCTCCCTCGTTCCAGACTTTCGACACAGGAGAGCTCGAGCTGAGCGGCCGTCTTACCGCGCGACCATCGCTCGTATCGCCAGGCTCAGTATCCACTGTGTACTGGAACGTGCGAAATGCCGCAAGCTGCGCGGTGAGCGGAACCAACGGCGATGCGTGGACAGGCCTCTTCTCCGGGACGCAGGGCAAGCGTACGCTTCCGATTACCGGCGAGGTTGTCTACTCACTTACCTGCGCGTCACTTCCGGGGGTTACCCCCACGTCGATCACGGATTCTGTCACTGTCCGTACGATACCGGCGTTCCAGGAAATCTAGGCTTCGCTTGCAGCTCGGTGGCATGCGAGCATAGGTGCGCCAAAGCGTGTGGAGAGCGGACACCTTATAGAAAAAAATGGCCGGCGCTGGAGCTCCAACGCCGGCCTTATTGTGTTGTCCGTTTAGTTAGAACGGACGGCAGCGGCATCGAGCTCGAAAAGAACCGAGAACTCCGCTTGCGCGGATGCTGGTTCGTAGTTCTTCTGAACTCGACCATTATCAATGTACTTCCCCTCATATGAATCGTCAATGAGGGGAAGCCGGCGGGCGAGACCGCCCGCCGGCCCGGCGTGCCTCTACAGCAGGCCTAGTGCTGAGTCCTCCAAATTGCCTTTTGGAAGAACGCCGGCTCGCGATCCCAGACATCCGAGGAATCGGGTGATTCCTGAGGCTCCGAGATAGGTGCCGTGCACATCGTGCGCTGCTGTGCGTGGACGAGCGGTGTCGCAGCAACGACCCCGAGCGCCAAAAGCAACGCCATCTTTTCCCGCATGAGAGCTCCTTTCATGCGAGCGGGCACAGTGCCACTGCGTCACTGTTACACCCGACCCCTGCTTGGGGCATACAGACCGTACTGCGGACAGCTGTGTCAGTCAACAAAAAACATAAGAAAGCCCGGCGGAAGCCGGGCTCAGTTAAACGAGGTGACGCAAGGTCCCTCGCGTGTCGTCACCTCGTCTTCGTGGTCTTCTTCGCAGGGACGCGCCGCGGCTGATCCACGGGGCACACTTTAGTGCCCATACACTTGTTGTAGCACACCTGTGCGGCGCGGGTATTCGCCGCGCAACCGCCCCGAACGCCGCCACAGACGGTCGTGCAGTGGCCGGGGGTGCGCCCCCAGGACTCGGTAGGAATGAGGAGGCTGAGAGTTCCGAACAGCAGAAGAGCTTTCATACCGCACTCCTTTCATGTACCGATACCTATCGGTACCCAGACATATGTATGCCATGCACATGACGTCATGTCCAATGATCGATACGTGTCGAGGAAACAAGCGTACATGGCATAGAATAATGGGATGCGCATGCTTTCTGGTCCTGTGAGATATGGATACGCGGCACTCGCACTCGCACTCGCTGTAGCTGCCGTCGTGTACGCTCACGTTAGAGAACGAGCACTTATCACTGACATCTTGTACGCGTGCATGGAAACACACGAGAACGATTTCAGTCGTTATGATCTGTGTGTACGAGATGCGGTGCGATCCTCTCTTGCTGATTACGACGCACGGATGCTACTCGCCGCCGTAGTCTCCCCTGATTCGCCTCCACGAGTGCAGCAGCAATGCCACTTCTATGGCCACGTCATCGGGGTGGAGTTATTCAACAGAACCGCTTCACTCGAAGAATCACTAGCTCAATGCAGTGCTGCATGTAGAAACGCGTGCGTACACGGCTCCTTCGCCGCTGCGGTTGCACACGAGTTTGGCGTGACGCGCTCCGCACAGGAAGACGTCGCGCACGGAGATGTCGCAAGGTTAAGAGAAATCGGGAAAGTGTACTGCACGCGCCCATCACTCTGTCACGGGGTCGGACACGTGGCTTTCGGGTTGAGCAGTGAAATAACGGCTGCATTGGATATCTGCGACGCTGTCACAGTCTCGGCGCTCAGAGAATGCTACGAAGGGGTGTTTATGGAAAGCTCCGGTGACTCGATGTCGCTTCTTGGTATCGAGAGTGTCGTGGTCGACGGTACAGAGGTCGGGGCGCCATGCACGAACTTCGAGGGTAAACGCCAGCGCGCATGCTTTCGATATTTGTATCCCATCCAGAAAACATACTACATACGCGAGGGGACTCTCGATGCGGGCGAGCGGCTGCAGGCCTCGTTCGATACGTGCCTGAAATTCGGAGGACGTACGAGTCTGGATTGTATCGAGGGGCTTGCCGTATTCCTGGAAGATGAGTTCTTGGGTAATCGGTCAGAAATTATCGATTTTTGCAACCGTATGTCTCTCGATGAATACGAGCTTTCGTGTCTGCTCGGCGTCGTTCGAAGACAGATCGCTAACAGGAAGTATGTGGATGCAGTCGAATATTGTGCAAGACAGGAATTTGAAGCAGTTCAGGACGAGTGCCTGGTTGCAGCGTTCCAGTGGATGGCAACGCATGGGTTTGGTGATGGAGCAATCAAGCGTGTGTGTGACAGTTCGCAGCTACCTGCTATCTGCGGCGCGCGATACGCGGAGTACAGAGAGGCGAGCACTAGGTACCCGGATTACGTTAATGGGGATTGACGTTTCTAGTCGTTGCGCGAGCGGAAGATGGGAATAACGACGAACCTCGCCATTACGTATGCGAGCGTACCGAACCACGCGATCCACCAGAACGCGATAAGCTCGTCAACAAATGGGCTCATACGCTCTTGCAGCACCGTCTTCCTCGCCGGGTCGTTGCCCTCGAGTGCGGGGATTGTGAGCAGACCATCTTCATCCACATCATGTGTCGGTGACCTTGAGGACACGAGGAGATTATAGTAGAAGTTTTTTCGGGGGTGTCCGACTACGGTAGCGCCATCCTCCACGAGACGTATCCAGTTATTGTGTGCAAAAGGTTTATACGAAAGCTGACATGCATCGTCCTCACTCACTATCCGGTAGAACGGACCGCCATTGATCGAGTGGTCAAAAGTCCAAGATATGCGCTCGATGTGATGACCTCTCCTGCATGCGTTCCGCAGTGCGAACCAGTAGTCGTATGGATCGCATCGGTTTGATGACGCATACGAACTTCTGACCGCGCTTCGCGACTCTCCATTCGTCATATGGACGGTTTCGCGCGAAATACACTGATGATTTGCTTCAAACATGTACAGCCCGTAGTTGTTCCCCTCCAACGTCATCTTCTCGTCGCCAGGGATAATGATCGAGACGAACTGTCCCGCCATCATGAGAGCCAGAAGCACGAATCCGGGCAATGCCCTCCTGTCGAGCGGGACTTTGCGCACGTAGTGCAAAGAGGGAATGGCAAAGAGTATTATCAACATCACCAGCGCAACGGATGGATACCGGTACCCCACGAGAATGCCGGAATAGACATGAAAGAGGATAAAATAGACAAGAGCGGTACGCTGAAGGATCGGCGAATTGGTCAACAAAAACCACGAGCCGATAATCTGCATGGCGATCACGATCCCGGTTACGACGGGGGCAACAGCATCGCCGAAAAGGGGCAAGCCCGTCTGCAGAGAAGTGAAATACGTACCCAAGATCCACCCCTCGTGTATCTTTATCGTGGAGGCTAGGAAGTATAGCCACACGAACGAGAGCCGGAGGAAGAAATGTTTGTGCGGAAGGAACAGCAGGACGAGCATCAGTATGACGTCGTAGTACTCGTAGTTCCCACTCAATTTCTTTGAAAGCACGAACAGAAAAAAGACTTTCACTATCCAAAGGACAAGCAGCAAAAAATGAGCCGATTCCCAGTCTTTTTTGTACATCAGGTATACGACTGTGAGCATGATGCAGAACAAGCCCATGTAGAGCAGCATCTGCGAATAGCCATGTGGATGAGCTACAACAAAGTAGAGCCATTCACAATTCTGGAAGTAAGGCCAACACACAAACGTATTGTCTTGAATCGAAGACAATGAAAATGCGGGATTCGTACTCCATCGTGCAAACCCGGTAAAAAAGGAAAGAAGTAAACCACCAGCTGCGATCTGCAAAACGATATCCCTCGTGATTTCGGAAATGGAAAATGCCCTTCTATACCAGTACGTAAAGTACTTGCCAAATGCGGCCTCGAGGTGGCTGGAGGGTGGAAGACGTGGATCGTCGTGCATATTACGGGAACGGATGCGGCCACGGATTCAAAGAAGTTCCCTCCACACCCAGACGCGACGCGGCTTCACGTAATCTCGGCGCCGCTATCGTCGCGCGATGCTCGCGCAGATACAGGTTGATGAGCCTTGGCACGATACATTTTACAACGTTGTATCCTACATCCTTGAGAACAGGACTCCTGGCCTCGAAGCAATAAACCTCATATCCTTCGCCGAGCCTGCGACATTCATCAAGCACGTGGGAAAGTCTCTCCTGCACGTGAGGACTAATGTGCGCTGTAGGAGCCATGAACTCTTCAACGTCTCGGTCTTTACCTTGGATGAAGAAATCCAGTCTCTCCACCCACGCTTCTCCGTGCCACATTTTCATCCGGACGTTGCGCCCGATCCCTGGAGTCAAGAATGGCTCGTACTTCTCGTCCAATGGCATGCCGCTGACTTCCGGCTGCCCCGAAAGTACTGCAAGCGCTTCCCCGGCACTCTGCCGTGCCATCTCATTGTAGTCGAAACCGCTGGCTGCCCCGACACCGATGTGACTGCCTTTTCTGTCGACGAGGACACAGGCGAGACTCGGTATGTTCAGGTCACTCGTGATGTCCATAAAATGCACATCTAGATGATATCGGTGGAAGTACTCGATAAGCGTGCGGGTGGCTTCTGGTGCGCTTTCCGGTCGTATTCTCGGGGGAGCAGCCCGCAGCAGCCAATAGAGAAGAAATCCGTCGCGCTGGATGTTTTCCAGTAGCGCGCCAAGCAGGGCTTCTTCTCGTGTGAAATGGCCGGCAGCACCGTTCGTGGTGGAGTCGCCCAAAATGGGTTCCTCGACATCTCGATCGAAATCGTAGCTCCAGAAGGCAAGCTGTGCGGGGATGTACGCCTCGACTCCGCTCAGGATCTCTTTTCCTCGCACCCAATAGATGGGTGATTCTGCTGATCGTTCGTAGCGCTTGAATCGGGCACGCTGTTCGTCCGAATATCCATTCAGGGAAAAAATATCGAGGCATCGAGCGCCGCTTTCCAGTATGAGACGTTGAGATGTTCGCACAAGCGAGTCCCGCTGGTACTGGCGAAGGAAATGCCTTTCGAGAACTTCTCCAACAACGCGCGAAAGGCTTTCCTGTATGTCGTTGGTACTCGAGAATCCCGCGTACAGTACGTCTTGCGCATCCGTATCCGAGGATCCTGCAGCCCGCAGACGTACTGATGCCACCTTGGGCAAGTCGTTGCGCTGGGAAGGAAAGAAGAAGTACGGCTCCGCTATGACACGATTGCGATACAAATATGACAGCAGGTGTCGCCAATTGGGTGGCGTGTCGTGCAGGGTTACATATGAGTTTTGTACACCGTCGATATCTCGAAGGAGGAGCGAGAGTCGCAGTGCGAGGCGTCTCCGATACGAAAGAGTGCTCTTGAAGCGAGAACATGGAGCAATTTCCTCTCGTATGGCGGCAGCGCTCGGCACGATTCTGTAGGGAGGAAAAGGGCGATGGGGCTGCCCAAGGTCGTTCTGCTCTCTATTCATGCTTGGAGTATACCCCTCTGTGCGCAAGAATAATTCCTGTACTATGAGCGGCATGCAGAAGGGTTTTTTCGGTGCGTTCCACGAGGAAACTAAACGACAATGGCCTCCGAAGAGTCCCATTCCGTTTGATAGTCAGCTGTGGCCAGATGAGTGGAAAATCATACGCTATAAAACATACGAAAGGATGGAGAAAATACCGCTGTCTCACGGTTTGGTGGAGGCGGATCTATTCGCACTCATAAAGAATCGGCGGTCAAAGCGGGGATTCACTCGCAGCCCGTTACGTAAGGAACAATTGTCAATACTCCTTTCGTACGGATGCGGATTGCACGGCACGCATCGGGCGCAGCCGTCGGCGGGAAAGCGGTATCCGCTCGAGGTGTATCCGCTCGTCGTCATTTCCGATGATGTGGCACCAGGTATGTATCATTACGATGTGCGTGAGCACCGCCTCGACGTGCTCTCACAAAAAAATGTGTCGAGTGAAGACCTCTCTCGCTTGTTCACGTATCCGTGGGCTGGCGATATTTCTCTGGCGATATTCGTCACAGCGGTCTTTGAACGCAATTTCGTGAAGTACGGCGACAGGGGGTACCGGCAAATCTTGCTCGAAGCGGGTCATGTGGGACAGAATCTGTACCTGGTTGCCGAGTCTCTGCAACTACAATGCACCGCAATGGACGGTTTCATAGACCGGGAAGTCGAAAAGTTTCTGGATATTGATGGGGTCACTGAGTCCGTGGTCTATTCGATGGTGTTCGGCTGACGACGTCTCAAGCAATACAGATCGTTCGCATGAGTCGGGACGTACAATAGTCCTGACGCGGGGTCGTGCGCTATCTTATTCACAATCCGCTCCGTGGCGGGGAAAATACCTAGCTCCTTGCCAGTGTCTTTGTCGAGCTCATACATGATGCCGTCGTTGCTGCCAACGAACACAGATTGGCCTGCGACATGGGGACTGGAGAAAACGCGCCCTCTCGTGCGAAACTTCCATGCGATTTTTCCAGTATCAACATGGAAGCTGTAGACGTTCTTGTCAGTTGACCCTACGAAGAGTCGATCGTGATCGAGCGCCGGTGTCGAAAAAATCGGCCCCAATGTCTCAAGGGTACGGACTAATGTGCCGGTACGAACGTCGACAACGTGGACGTATCCGTCAAAGCATCCGAAAAAGACCAAGCTGCGCGAATCGTCAAATACACATGACGCCTTGACTTCACTGCCAACGGAATATTTCCAGATGAGCTTCCCCGTCGATGTGTCAAGACAGTACACGTCTCCACTGTTGCTGCCGCATATTACAACACCCAGAGAGTCCGAGACAGCTGGTGAGGCATGAACGAGCGAGGGGATTCGGTACGACCAGCGCAACTTCCCCGTTCGTGCATCAAGTGCAGCGATACCGCCTCGCTTACTCCATAAGCCGAATTCGAGACCGATGAAGACGGTTTGCTGTCGTGGGCTAACGCAAGGAGACGAACCGACCCAGTCCGCATCCCGGTACACCCACCGCGCCCGTCCATCCTGAACATTGAGTGCGTATACGTTGCCATCGTAGGCCCCAAAAAAGAGCATATCGTTTTCTATTGCTGGGGAAGAAAAGATTCGTTTCGCGCCCTCACCCAATAAAGTCTTGAACTCCCACAACGTTTCCCCGCTCGCCTTGCAGAAGGCGCGCATACGACCTCTGTCGTCCCCCATATATACACGCTCGCCATCGACTGCCGGCCCCGATTTTGGAAGTACATGAAAAAAATTCGCATCTTTGCCGGTCGAACGCCAGACCACTTCGAATACAAGCCGGTCGTGAAGTGCTCGAGGCGGGGTATCTTCGAGTCGTGCGGTTGGGAAATCAGACAACTCGAACAGTGAGAGTATTCGCACCCCCCGTTGTTCGAGCTCAGCATAGTACGCTCGTGCGCGAAAACGCAGTATCACGAATACCGCCTTCACGTGCAGACCCTCTTTCTCGAGGATGTTGATTTGCTTGAGAATGCTTTGGCCTGAATTCAAAATGTCGTCCACGAGGACGACAGGCTGCGAGTTCAGATCACCCTCGATATTGTTTTGTAGCCCGTCCTTATCCCGTGATTTGCGAATGTAGAATCCGTTTATGTCGTGACCTGATTCTCGTCCTTTCAGTACGAGGGCGGTAATGAGGGGGAGGGACGCGGTCTCCATTCCGCCTACCTGAAACGGTGCAAGGGATTTGATTTCCGACCAGGCGAGTGCGGTTATTGTCTCGAGCATCTCGCCGCGCAGCATAATCTTTCTGAAATCAAATATCCACTTCATGGGCATGCCGGAGGGCGAGACGATCGGCCGGTCGGCGTGCGTAGCGAACACTCGTGTATCTATCGCAGATCTCAACATCTCCTTGCGCGACGGTGCTTCCATGGAGTCGTTGCAGGATACCACGGTAGATATTCCCCACGCGCCAGCAAGTCCAAGATGGATATCCACACGAAGCACGTACCGTAAAATGTGACCGTGATAGCATCAGCGCATGGCGGATAGAGCTGTACGAACAGTTAAGTTCTTTAGGATTTTAATTGCCGTTGTATTTAGCGCCATCGGCATATTTGTGCTTGCGGTACTGGGAGATCGAAAGAACGACAACCTCGGCTCCGGATTCGTCGATAAGGCGTTCGCGGATGCTCCGTATGCCCAAGGCAGTTATTTCGATGAAGGTGGGGGTGCCGTCGCGGGAGACGGAGGGTGCGGATGTGATGGATCTGACGGGAGTGGAGGCGACGGAAGCGATGGGGGTTGATTATGGATGAGTTGGCGACACAGTCAGATCAAAATACTTCACAAGGTCGGTACCTTTCTGTCGCAATAATTGTGATAGTGGTTATTCTGTCAGTACTCCCTGCGTTCGCATACTACGTTCTGGTCTTGTTGCAGGAAAACGACACACCCCTCGCGGATGAGTATCAGTTCTCGGGCTCGTACCAGTCTGAAGTGCCGAAAGAACTCATCCAGCTTCGGTCTGAGGGGAAGCTCGCAGAGGCTGTAACCGAACTTGAGCGTTTACAGTCGACACTAGCGGAGCCGAACGCGCAAGCCCTCGCGACGTTTAATGCCACCATGCTGCGTTTTCAACTTACAAGCGATTTCTCTACGTACCTTGAAGACATACGAAATTTAAAAAGTGTAGTCCTAGACCCGGATGTAGATCAGTGGGTGCGCATCAAGGCTCTAAACTCAGTATCCGCAGCGTACTGTCGATCGGGGCGCGATCCTCGCGCTTTTGAGGAAATATACAAGGGGGAACCATTCGAGAAGTACCTTGTACCCGGGGATCCAGATCTCTCTGCTCGCAAACTTGCGGAGTGGTCTTACAGTATTCGTCCCACATCGTTTGCGGCAGCTCGGATAGCGCGCTGGTATTCCGAGACAATCATGCACGACGATTCGCTTGATGAAACAACGCGCAATCAGTACTTGGAGGAAACGACGTTTTGGATTAGGGAGGCTGATAGGCTCGTTGCCAGGGAGCTTCGCGATCCCACGTTTATAAACACCATGCAGTACGCGACATACGACTTGTGGACGACGGTGGCCACAGGTCGGCTCGCTGCAGTCGTGGGGGAGCCCTACAGAAGCGAATATCGGTCACGGTTTGAGAATCTTTTCGCGACGCTTAAGAACAATCCGAACTACAACACAGAAGAGTTTGTTTTCCTGGGGCTGCATTTCTACGCGCAACTACTCGAAAGTGTAGACAGCGACACGGCGGCGGCCAAGGCGCGGGCAGATGAGCTTGCGGGCATGATCGATTCCTTGGAGAATCCCGAGATCATGACCTACGTGCGTTTCTTACGAAATGAGTATGCACATCGAAGCAGCGGGTACATTTGGCAGAACACGCTTGCTTTAATGAATATTTCGCCCGCATACAAAGCATCTGTGGAACGGTTGCTCGCCGTTTCAAATCGTTAGTTTCCAATCGTTGTCATGCGACATGCGAAGTATGTCACTGCTATCGCGTCGCTTCTTCTGCTTGTGGCGATTGTCGCCTCGACTACCGGGGCGTACTTTCCACTTCGACTGTCATACGCGCTACGCCCCACACCAGAGCGTGCGCTCACCCTCGGTAGCATGCATTTCGATTCAACGCGTCCATACTTGTATGACATAGACGATGCGGAGAGATTCTTACATAGTGCCTACGACCAAGACCCCAACCTCCCTACCATTAGTCACCAACTTGCGCGCATCGCATTCTTGCGCGGCGATTTCAGACGGGCAATGGCATTTATAGACCAAGAGATCAGCCTACAGGGAGAGTCGTTCCCCAACGCGTTTTATATGAGAGGACTGATACGGGGATACCAGGGACACTATCACGAAGCGGCGTTAGACTACGTGGTGTACCTGAAACATGATCCACATAATTGGTCGGCGCTCACCGATTACGCATGGGTACTCACGAAGGCAGGGAGAACTGACGACGCTCGCAATGTACTCAAGGGGGCAGTCAGTTCCTTCCCGCATAACCCATGGCTCTTGAATTTGTACGCAGTTGTTCTTTATGAAGTTGGAGAGTACAGAGAGGCCCTCATTCATGCGCATGCTGCTCAGAGAGCTTTAGAGAATCTCACGGAACAAGATTGGCTCGTAGCGTACCCGGGCAACGATCCTGCCACAGCGAGATCGGGCATCCGAGCTCTGAAAGATGCCGTGGATACGAATATGCACATGGTCGCAAGGGTGCTAGCAGTCCATGACGTACAATAGTCGTGTGAGGTCTTCTCTGCAAATAATGCGCGCGTACTCAAATTATCAACTCGCTGTTTGGTTGCTTCTCCTGATTGCGGGTCTGTGCGGCCTCTCACTGTTCATTAGTGGCTTCACAAAGCCTTTCGAGTCGTCAGAACTTGCGTTTACAGACAGGTCGCCCGCGGGTCTTAGTATAGTTCCGGCTTCGTGCCCCTCAAACCCGCACTACGCGGGAGAGTGCGGGGTTGACGGAAGCGGGCCTGGGCCAGCGGGCAGCGGGTCGCCGGGTTCGACACCTCCGAGTGTGTCGAGCGGCAATGCGTGCGTGATTGGCCTGAGCCCCTCGACGGTCGTGGTAGGTGGCTCCGCCGTGCTCTCATGGTCTTCGAACTACCAGATTTTCGGCATTCCGTTTCCGGTTGCGGGTACGATTTCACCGTCGCCCGGGGCTGTTGCCGCGTCGGGGGTGACTACAGTCGCGCCCCCCGGGTCGGTCAACTATACGGGCACCTTCACTCCAACGGGCTCTCTCAATGGCATTCCGCAAAATTGGCTAACACCCGTCACCTGCAGTTCGCTGCTTACAGTGTTGCCCGGGACTCCGGGGGTGGCACAGTGCGCACAGCAGAATTTCTGCGTCGGACAGGACATCTACCAACAGTCGACAAGCTGCACGAATACATTCATTCAGCGCTGCCCGTATGGGTGCGCGAATGGTGTGTGCCTCGGTCCTCAGCCTCCGGTGGGATTCATACGAGTCCGACCCTCGCTCCTGAGGACGGGGGATTCGACAATCGTCGAGTGGAGTGCGTCAAACGTGTCGTCCTGCGTAGTTGCTGAGAATAACCCGCTCATCAATGATTCGTGGACGGGGGCAGACGGCGTGCAGGCCTCGAGCCCCATCAGCGGCCAGACTGTCTACACACTCTCCTGTGCGGGTCTCGATGGAAGCACGCTCGGCAGAAGCGCGACCGTCAACATCACGCCGACCTTCGACGAACAATAGGATATGCGAGGTGGTATCATTACAAACATGAATGCGTTTCGCCCCACTCTTATCGTGGCGTTTGTCTGCGCGGCGTTCGCGCTGCCACTCTTCGTATCCGCACAAGCGAGCGACGAGGCCGCTCTAAGCAGTACGATACGCGCAGCCATTCTCTCCGACCCGCGTTCGCAGTCGATGACGGAAGCGGAAGTGGATGCGATGGTCGTCGCGCTTACGCGCCAGGCGCAGTCGGTCGGCATGACGGCGGATGATATCGTATGGCGACCTGCTGAAACTGGAACTGTTGGAGACGGCGCGGCAGGGGAGTGCGGCTTCCTCTGTGCGCTCAATCACGCGTTTGGCTTCGATGGCTCCGATTACACGATTCCGATTTGGCTCGGAGCATGCTCGCTTATGCTGATATTCCTTATTGCTGCAATCTGGGAATACCAGCACCTGCACAAGCGTCGTGCCGCTTCCCAGCCTCCGCAGGTGCAGTAGTTGCATACTGAGTCTCTCCTGTGTATAGTGCCTCGACCCACGTCCCTCCGCCGACTGGCGGAAGGGACCAATAGGCAAAGATGCGATAGCGTCGCGCCTATGGGCGCGTTTTCTTTTTCAACATCTATGAAATATATGCTTGGCACCAAAGGCCGCATGACCCAGGTCTTCGACGACCGGGGTGTCGTTCGCGCTGCGACGATTGTCTCCGCCGGGCCTCTTACGGTGACCCAAGTGAAGACCAAGGATGTGGACGGCTACGATGCCCTGCAGGTCGGCCTCGGCAAGCGCGCTGAAAAGAACGTCGCAAAGCCTCAGAAAGGTCATCTCAAAGACCTCGCCCTCCCGGCTGTCATGCGCGAGATCCCTCTCTCCGGCGAATCAAAGCGTGGTGACACACTGGATATATCTGTGTTCGTCCCGGGCGATATCGTGGAAGTGTCTGCCATCTCAAAGGGCAAAGGTTTCCAAGGCGTCGTGAAGCGCCACGGCTTTAGCGGTGGCCCACGTTCGCACGGTCAGAAGAACAAGGAGCGTGCTCCGGGCTCTATCGGCGGCGGAGGTCGCGCAGGAGGCCGCGTGGTAAAGGGTATGCGCATGGCGGGGCGCATGGGCGGTGACCGCATCACAGTGCGCAACCTCCAGATTCTCCAGGTAGACGCGGAAAACAATCAGCTCCTCATCTCGGGTGCTATTCCGGGACGTCCGGGCACACTCGTCGAAGTAAGGCAGAAGTAATATGAAAACAGACATTTACAACATTCAGGGCAAAAAGGCCGGCTCCGTGGATCTCCCGGAGAATGTCTTCGGACTCGCGTGGAACAACGCGCTCATGTACCAGGTCGTGACGGCGATGCAGGCCAACGCCCGCACGCCGGTGGCGCACACCAAGGGCCGCGGCGAAGTACGCGGCGGCGGCAAGAAGCCATGGCAGCAGAAAGGTACCGGCCGCGCACGCCACGGCTCTATCCGCTCACCGATATGGAAAGGCGGCGGCGTGACGCATGGTCCGTCAAACGATAAGGTCTACGCACGCGAGATCCCCAAGAAAATGCGCGCGAAGGCTCTCTTCATGGCGCTCTCGAAAAAGCTCAAGGACGGCGAGCTTATCCTCGTCGACTCTTTCGGGTTCAAGAGCCCAAAGACCGCAGAGGCAAAAAAAGCGCTCACGGCACTTTCCAAGGAATTCAAGAACCTCTCCGCGAAGCACAATGCGGCGTTCATCGCGCTTCCCGAGAAGAACGAGGCAACAGAGAAGTCGTTCCGCAATATCGCGTCGGTCACATGCGGCACGGTCGGGAGCATGAATCCGGTCGCGGTGCTCAAGCATAAGTACGTGATTCTCGAGAACCCAGATGCGTCGGTGAAGATTGTTGCGAAGCGCGCCGAGAAGCGAGCAAAGAAAGCTCAGAAGGCCGCCTAACTATCACCGGAAACCTACTACCTGTAATCTATCTTTATGGCACTCTTCAGCAGAACAAAGAAAACCCCCTCCTCCGCGAAAGCTTCGGAGGGCAAGGAAAACAAGGACAGGCTCGTCTTGCGAAGCTTTAGCGAAGCAAGAGACCTCACTCCTGTCCTCAGGCATGCGCGCATCACTGAGAAGGCGACCGTCGCACAGGGCAACAATGTGTATGTGTTCGATGTGAATACGTCGGCGAGCAAGCGCGACATCGTGCAGGCAGTAAGGACTCTCTACGGAGTGTTGCCACGCAAAGTCGCTGTCGTGAACATCCGGAAGAAGGCCATTCGCAACGCCCGCACCGGCCGTGTGGGGGTCAAGGGTGGCGGGAGAAAAGCGTACGTGTATCTCAAAAAGGGTGATTCCATCACACTTGCCTAAAACCTAGCACCTATAACCTATTCGTATGGCAATCAAAAAATACAAACCAACGTCGAAGTCGCAGAGGCAGCACACCTCCATCGACTACCGCAAGATGCTCTCCGGCCACAAGCCGCTGAAGGCACTTCTCAAGGGCAAAAAGCGCATGGGTGGCCGCAACAGCTTCGGCCGCATCACGACGCGTCACCAGGGTGGCGGTCACAAGAAGCGCATGCGCGATGTCGACTTCACCTTCGACAAGAAGAACATCCCGGCAAAGATTGCATCTATTGAGTACGACCCGTTCCGCTCGGCCTTTATCGGCCTCGCAGTCTACGCCGACGGCGCGAAGCGCTACGTCGTTCTCCCGCGCAATGTGCAGGTGGGGGACACGTTCGTCGTGTCTGAAAATGCTCCTATCAAGACGGCGAATCGCCTCATCCTCGGCAACATGCCCGTCGGTACATTTGTCTACAACATCGAGCTCAAGCCGGGCGCAGGCGGCAAAATCGCGCGCTCCGCCGGCAACTATGCGGAAGTCGTGGCGCAGGACGCGGGATACACACATCTCAAAATGCCGTCTACCGAAGTGCGCCGCATTATATCGACCGCGTGGGCGACCGTAGGCGAGGCGAGCAACGAAGAACACCGCCTCGAGAACTGGGGCAAGGCTGGCCGCACGCGCTGGAAGGGTATCCGCCCGACCGTGCGCGGTACCGCGATGAATCCGGTCGACCACCCGCACGGCGGAGGTGAAGGCCGTCAGGGTCGCGGCCACAGGCGCCAGCGCACCATGTGGGGCAAGCCGTCCGGCAAGGGCCAGAAGACCCGCCGCCCGAAGAAGTATTCAAACGTGTTTATCGTGACTCGGAGACGCGTAGGCAAACGAAAGTAGCCGAGAGCCTGCCCCGTTAGAACGCGAAGCGTTTCTAATGGGGTCGGCAAGCGAAAGTAATAAAAAAGAAACAAGCCCGGGATAATCCCGGGCTTGTGCGTTCTGCCACGAGGCGCAGCGCTACGGACGCGTCAGGTCGGCTCCGGTATCATCGTAGACCCGGTACGAGTCGTCGCCCTCGCGACACGCGAGGTTGTGCTCGCTTGCCAGCCGTACCTTCTCCGTAAGCTCTGATTCGGGAACATCGTCTATCAGATAGTAGCCTTGCCCGCGTGCGTCGAAACCCACGGTTCGCACCATGCCTTTCGGGGCGCGCAGAGCAATTGTGATCGGTGTATCCATCAGGCGCTCCTGTGACCGCAACAGCCGATACCGTAGCACACTCGTCGAGTAAACAAAAAGGGCTTACAGGTCGCCCCGCTCCTGCGGCTCCCGCGCCGGCTGGCCGTTACCTTTTCGAACACGCTGCGTACTCAAATAGAAAGGCCCGGTCCGCCGGCTGGCGGATCCGGGGCCTTTTCGTCGTGGCTGTAGACGGCACTTGTCGTTAGAGGGTAGCCCGTCGCTTCCAGTAAATGGAAAGTCGCGATGGCGCAAAGAACTCTTGTTGGCAGACGATGCCGTTGACCGTCTCAGGGGAAAGGTTGGCAGTTTCCTCGCGCCTGTAGTACGAGCCGTTTCGCTCGACCACCTCAGCCGCCTTCCAACCGTTTCTTGAAGATACGAGGGCGTAGGCCGCATCTCCCCGGAGGAAAACGAAGTCCTTGTCACCAAGTGGGATGAGTCCTTTCATGATACGAAACTCCCGCGAAAGCTAATGCAGAAAATACCAGACATTGCGCTAGATGCAAAAAATTGACAGGAAGCTCGGACAGGTATACATTGTCCGCACTCCCAGCCCCAGTTTTGGACGTTGGAAAAGTAACCAATTTTCAAAACTGGAGCTGGGTTTTTCTAAGAAATATGGCGCGAAGTCTCAAAAAGGGTCCGTTCGTCGACGAGAAGTTGATGAAGAAAGTCCAGAGCCGCAAGTCCGGCGCTGGTTCTATTAAGACGTGGGCCCGCCGCTCGCAAATCGCTCCCGAATTCGTGGGGTACACATTTGCAGTACACACCGGCAAAAACTTCGAGGAGGTGCTCGTGACCGAGGATATGGTGGGACACCGCCTTGGCGAATTCGCCCCGACGACCAAGTTTGTCCGTCACGGCGGCAAGATGCAGAAGGAGATTGAGATGGCAAAGCAGCAGAGCGAGATAGCTGCTGCGCAGGCCGCGAAAGCGACCGCTGCTACGGCGAAGAAATAGTCTGGTTACTTCTCACCTATGAAAGCGCTTCTTACAAATTTTCACCAGTCTCCGCGCAAGGTGCGCCTCGTCGCCAACCTCATCCGCGGCAAGTCGGTGCCGGTCGCTCACACGACGCTCTCATACGACCCGCACAAATCGTCGGCAGCCATATTGAAGCTCCTTGAGAGCGCGATAGCAAACGCGCGTCAGAAAGGCGCTTCACCCGAGGACCTCTTTGTGAAGACCATCACCGTCAACAAAGGTGCGGTGCTTCACCGCTTCATGCCGAAGGCCCGCGGCCGCGCTGCGCGCTATGCGAAGACGATGAGCATTATTGCCCTCGAGCTCGGTGAGAATGCTGCGCCAAAGAATCCGCCAGCTGGCGGAGCGAAAAAGGCCGCCAAGAAAGCTTCGAAAAAAGCTGCAAAGAAAGCCGCAAAGCCCGCGGAAGCGAAGACTGAATAAACACATATGACACACACCGTACATCCATACGCACATCGCCTCGGAATCATCCGCGACTGGAAGAGCCGCTGGTTCGCCAAGACGCCTGCGGAGTACCGCATGAACGTCATGATAGATGCGGCCATCCGCCGCTTCCTCAAGAAGCGTCTGCGCGGTATGTTCATCACCTCGACGGAGATTGAGCGTAGCCAGAACACCATCCGCATCCTCCTCAAGACCTCGCGCCCGGGACTCGTCATTGGTCGCGGCGGAGAGGGGAGCACGAAGGTCACAAAAGAGATAGAGAAGATCATCGGCTCCGTGAAAGGCGCGCCGAAAATGCAGGTCCGCCTCGATATCGAGGAAGTCCGCTCGCCTGAGAGCCAGGCACCTGTCGTCGCCTATATGGTCGCCGAGGGGCTCGAGAAGCGCCAGACGTTCCGCCGTGTGCTCAAGCAGACGGTAGAGAAGGTGATGGCCAACCGCGACGTGCAGGGTGTCCGCATCGCAGTATCCGGCCGCCTCGGCGGAGCGGAGATGTCTCGCCAGGAGGAGATAAAGAAAGGTCGTGTGCCGCTTCAGACCCTGCGCGCTGACATCGACTTTGCGCGCGAACAGGCGTATCTCCCGTACGGCGTTATCGGTGTCAAAGTCTGGATATACCGCGGCGAAGTCTTCGACAAAAAAGAAACTGACCGCGCCTAACACCGACAACCTGTAACCTAAAACCTATCTATGTTGGCACCGAAAAAAACAAAATTCCGCAAATGGCAGACCGGCCGCAAGCAGGGAGCGCGCCGCACGAAGCCGGAGACCCGCGGCATCACCGTGGCGTTTGGTTCCTTTGGCCTCAAGTCGATGACGCAGGCGCGCATCACGTCGAACCAGATCGAAGCAGCCCGACGCGTTATCTCGCGCGCCGGCGGCAAGAGCGCCAAGGTCTGGGTGCGCATTTTCCCGGACAGGCCTTTCACCCGAAAGCCGTCGGAGGTGCGCATGGGTAGCGGTAAGGGCGATCTTGCGGGATACGTGATGGATGTACGCCCGGGACGCATTCTTTTTGAAATAGATGGAGCCACCGAACCGGTAGCGCGCGAAGCGCTCCGCAAAGCCGGTACCAAGCTCCCGGTAAAGACGCGCGTCGTCACTCGTGAATAGGCATATGGCAGACCTCAAGAAAATGGAAACCACGGAGCTCGTGAAGGGCGTCGCAGACAAGCGCGAGGAGCTTCGCTCTATGCGCTTTGGTGCAGCCGGTAGCCGCTCCCGCAACGTGCGCGAAGGCCGCACGATTAAAAAAGAGATTGCGCAGATGCTCACCGAGCTCAGCGCCCGTCGCATTGCAGAGGGCAAGCTTGCCCGGCCAGGCGAAACCGCGTAGAGTAGCGATTCATTGATATGACAAGTGAAACGAAACAGGGAAAGACATTTGAAGGCATCGTCGTGAAGTCGGCGATGAAAGACACTGCCACCGTGCAGGTGGAACGCTTCGTCATGCACCCCAAGTACAAGAAGTATATGAAGCTTTCCAAGAAGTTCCTCGCGCACGATGCTGGCAATACTGTGGAGGTAGGTACCAAGGTTACCATCAGGGAGGTAAAGCCGATGTCCAAGCGCAAGCGCTTCGTGATAGTGAAATAAATGTATGTTGCAAGATAGAAGCCTCGTTAAAATAGCGGACAATTCGGGCGGCCAGATAGGACGCGTCTTCAAGATCCTTGGCGGCTCGAAAAAGCGCTACGCGGAAATAGGGGACGAGGTCGTCCTCTCCATCCAGACCGCGCAGCCTCGTAAGGCGGTGAAGAAGAAAGACGTGCACCGCGCTGTCGTCGTGCGCCAGAGGAAGCCCTTCCGTCGCAAGGACGGCAGCTACATCCGCTTCGATGAGAACGCGGTCGTGCTCGTGGAAAAAGACAAGAAGGAGCCAAAGGCCAACCGCGTGTTCGGTCCTATCCCGCGCGAAGTCGTCGAACGTGGCTACCAGAAAATCGGCTCGCTTGCGCCGGAAGTCGTTTAGTCGCGCTTACTGAGCGCAGCGAAGTAGCGCGACTTAACCCAGCACCAATTTTGAAAATTGCGAAAGATATGCAAAACTACCGTACTCGGTCCCTTTCCAGAAGTTTCCAGCACATCATGCTGGTACTCAAAATTGGTGCTGGGTGTAAGAGCTTCTAAGCTCGTAAACTCGCTAAGAATCTCTAACATGAAACTCAAAAAAGGAGACCCCAGTACCACAACGCTTCGCGTTGGCTACGGGGCAGGCAACTAGAATAATCACTATGAAATTAAAGAAAGGAGACAAGGTGGTAATTATTGCGGGTAAGTCTCGCGGTGAGACGGGCACTATCTCGCGCGTCTTGCCAAAGGAGAACCTCGTCGTCGTAGACGGCGTTAATCTCGTCAAAAGACACCGCCGCGCGACTCGCGCCGGCGGCAAGGGGCAGATAGTCGAGAAGCCGATGGCGCTACACGCGAGCAACGTGATGCTCGCCGACCCGAAAGGCGGCAAACCGACGCGCATCAAAATCACGCGCGACAAGGAGGGCAAGAGGCAGCGCGTAGCGGTAAAGAGTGGAAGCGAACTCAAGTAACACGAATATGAACGCAACAGTCACAAAGAAGAATCGGGTATTCGATGCTATGAAAGGCGACTTCGGCTACACCTCAGTCATGCAGGCGCCGAAAATCCAGAAAATCGTCGTCTCGACCGGCGTGGGCAAGACCAGCAAGGACAAGAAGCGCATGGAGCTCATCGTCGACCGCCTTGCTCGCATTACCGGCCAGGCTCCGGCAGAGCGCGCGACAACCAAATCCATTGCCAATTTCAAGACCCGCGTGGGCGATCTCTCGGGCTACCAGGTCACGCTCCGCGGGGCGCGCATGGAGAGCTTCCTCGACAAGCTCATCCACGTCGTCTTCCCGCGCGTCAAAGACTTCCGCGGCATTCCGACCAAATCAGTCGACGAGATGGGCAACATCTCCATCGGTATCAAGGAGCACACGGTCTTCCCCGAGACGTCGGATGAAGACGCAAAAGATGTCTTTGGCCTCAGCATCACCATCACGACGACCGCGAAGGATAGGAAAGAAGCGGAAGCGTTCCTCAGGCACGTGGGAATACCCTTCAGGCAGTAAGCAGAGTACCGCGCCGAAAGGCGCGGTATGCTTTTGAGATATGGCACACAAGGAATTCTGGGATAGGGAATACAGGACGAGCGAGCACCTCGCGCTCTCGACCACGCACTCGGAAGACCTCGAGAAATTTTGCCGCTACCTCGTGCGACACCACAAGTACCAGTACCTCAACGAAGCGGCGACCGCGCTCGACCTCGGCTGCGGCAACGGCCGCAACCTCATATTCCTCGCCGAGAATTTTGGCATCCGCGGCACCGGACTTGATATCTCGGACGTGGCGATAGACCACGCGGTGCGGGCGACGGGGGAGTTACCCATAAAATACGAAGTTCGCTCCATCGCGGAGCCGCTCCCTGTGGCCGATGAATCCCAAACACTCGTGCTCGACATGATGACCTCGCACTTTCTGAAAAAAGCTCAGCGTGAGGCACTTAGGGCGGAAATCTACCGCGTGCTGCGCCCGGGCGGGTGGCTTTTCTTCAAGTCGTTCCTCGCCGACGAAGACGTGCACACGCGCCGCATGCTGCGCGAGAGCCCGGCCGACGAAGAGGGCGCATATATTCACCCCGAGCTTGGCGTGTATGAGTACGCGTGGACGCAGGAAGCCGTCGAAGAATTCTTCTCCGGTCGTGAGTGGGAGCTTCATAAGCTGCACAAATCGCACCGCCACATCCTCAAAAAAGGCCGCCCTGGCAAGCGCCGCACTTTCTCCGCCTACGTGCAGAAGTTCTAGGTATGAGACGTGCCATTCTCACGCTCTGCATTATTCAACAGCAGTCGCGAGTTCTCCTCGGGATGAAAAAACGCGGATTTGGCGCAGGGCGCTGGAATGGTTTCGGCGGCAAGGTTACGGACGGAGAGAGTATTGAAGATGCGGCAAGGCGCGAGATGCGAGAGGAGGCGGGTATTGAGCCCGAGAATCTTGAGAAGATGGGAATTATGGAATTTAGTTTCGAACAGAGGCCTGGGGAGGTGCTCGAGGTACATATTTTTCGCAGTACAGCATTTACAGGTACACCAGTGGAGACGGAGGAGATGGCGCCCGCGTGGTACCCGGAGCGCGAATTGCCGTACGACACAATGTGGCCGAGCGATACGCTGTGGCTCCCTAAGCTTCTCGCCGGCGAGAAATTCCGCGGCCGCACGCATTTCGGAGAAAAAGACGCAATTCTTGAGAGTTCGGTGCAGGTGGTAGACGACCTGTAAAACAAAACGGGCGCCCACCGGGCGCCCGTTCGATTTTGCTTCCGCGGTCAGCACTTGTTCATGCGGCGGTAGAGCGTGGAGCGGCCGACCTGGAGGACTCGACTGACCTCGGAGATGTTGCCGACCTCACGAGTGACGAGCTCGAGGATTTCCTGCTTGAGCTCTTCCATGGTCTTGAAGGTGCCGTCCTTCTTCTTGAGGTTGAGCGTGACGTCCTGCGGGATGCCGTCTTGAAGGTCGATGCCATGAAGAGGGCCTGACTCAAAGCTCGTCTGTGCGTCCATGAAAGCCTCCTGGCTGGGACTACTGGCAGCGTAGTACGCGTGGCGATGAGTCGCAAGCAAAACGGGCGCCCGGGTCTACGCCCTTTCCACTAGGGAATCTCTCAAACGTGACGTGATACTCTATACCGATATGAACGACTCATTCCCAAAGTTTTTCACTGTCGGTCCAGACGACTTGGTCGTTCGTGTCGATCGCGACGTAAAATCCGACGAAGTCTCCGGCACCGTTGTGTCCACCGGTTTTCCGTATCCGCCGGCCAAGGTATTTGTCGAGGGAAACGAAATATCCGCAGCGGAGGCGTCGCGCCGCATGAGCACATCCGGTTCACATACAGAAAGCACGTCCGCTCGTGCACGCGTCGTTAAGGAGGCCAGTCCGAAAGAGCGTAAAGTCGGTACGATTTTGGAAATGCTGAGGACTGTTCTATTCGCGATATTCGTCGCCACGGTCTCTTTTTGGATATGGCGAATTTTCTTGCCGTATCCATGGGCAGACATCCTCGCGATATTGGGGGGCGTTTCTGTTCTTTTGAGCAAATACGTTCATCCCAAACGCGGCCGAATGTGACGTTTGACTTCCCAGGGCATAAAGACTATATTGTGCAGGCCTCGTAAGGGGCTTTGTTTTTTAGCAAGTCCCCAGATACATTCTTGGGATACTGCGAGAAACAGAGCACGGATTGAGTTTCTTTAACCCAACATCCGAAAGGTGGGGTGCCGGACTCAAATCACTCCTTCTCAGGCGTACACTCATGGCTAAGAAATCAATGATTGTAAAGGCGAATCGAGCCCCGAAGTTCAAGTCGCGGGTCGTGCGTCGCTGCTTCAAGTGCGGCCGCCCGCGCGGTTTTATGCGTGATTTCAACCTCTGCCGCATCTGCTTCCGCGAAGAGGCGCTCGAGGGCAACATCCCGGGCGTTAAGAAGTCCAGCTGGTAAATCTATGGTAAACGATCCTGTCGGTGACCTCATAAATCGTCTCAAGAACGCGGGTGCGGTGAAGCATGCGTCTGTTTCCGTGCCGTTCTCCAACTTCAAGCTGGCTATTGCGGAGAAGCTCAAAGATGCGGGCTACGTGCAAGCGGTAGAGAAGAAGGGCAAGAAGGTCAAGAAGACGCTCGATATCGTCATCAAGTACACGGACGCGGGTACGCCGGTCATCAAAGGTGTGAGGCGCATCTCCAAGCCCGGGCGCAGGCTCTACAAGAGTGTGCACGACATCGTGCCGGTCAAATACGGTCACGGTGCTCTTTTCCTCTCGACCCCAGGAGGCATTAAGACCGACAAAGAGGCTCGCAAGGAAAAGGTGGGAGGGGAAGCCCTTTTCGAAATTTGGTAAATATATTTATGTCACGAATTGGTAAAAGAGAAATACAAATCCCGGCGGGCACCGAAGTGAAGGTGTCGCCTGCGGAGCTGAGCGTAAAAGGCAAGGGGGGTACCCTTGTGCGCGCCATGCACCCCGCGATATCGATTACGGTCGAGGGCACCGTCGCGAAAGTGGAGCCGAAGAATGATACCCGTCTCGCGAAGGCGCTCTGGGGTACCTATTCGGCGCATCTGCGCAACATGGTTGCGGGTGTCAACACGCCGTTCGTGAAGAAGCTCGACGTACAGGGCATCGGCTACCGCGCGGAGCTTGCAGGCAAGCAGATCAAACTCTCGGTCGGCTTCTCGCACCCGGTCCTTGTGAATATCCCAGAAGGCATTACGGTCGGGGTAGACAAGAACATCATCACTGTCACGGGAGCCGACAAGGAAGCGCTCGGTCAATTCGCCGCATCGGTGCGCGCGGTGAAAAAGCCGGAACCCTACAAGGGCAAGGGCATTCGCTACGAGGGCGAGGTTGTCCGCATGAAGCAGGGCAAGAAAGCCGCAACAGCATAATCACGTATGGCTACTTCCAACAAACAAATCGCAAGACAGGTCAGGCACAAGCGCGTGCGCGCGAAAGTTTCCGGCACGGAATCGCGACCGCGCCTCGCCATCTATCGCTCCAACACGCGCCTCACCGCACAGCTCATCGACGACACCAAGGGCACCACGATTGCAGCGGTTTCTTCGGCGGGCGAGAAGGGCAAGACGCCGCGCGAGCGCGCAGAATCTGCTGCGACGACCATCGCGAAGAAAGCGGGTGAGAAGGGGATTACAGCGGTCGTGTTCGACAGGGGCGGCTTTCAGTACATCGGTACGGTGAAGGCCTTTGCGGATGCGGCTCGCGCAGCGGGGCTGAAATTTTAAAGCAACATTATGATGACCGACACCAACGAAACGAATATGGAGCAGAATGTGACGACGACGGAGGCGCCGGTCGCTGCTGCTGCGCCGACGCAAGACAGACGTCCTGCGCGCGGAGGCCAGGGCGGTCGCCCTGGCCGGGCAGGCGATAGGCGGGGAGGTCCTCGCGGCGGTCGCGGCCCAAGGGGCGGCCAGCGCGATGAGCGAAGAAGTGAGTTTGATTCCAAGATGATAGGCATTCGTCGCGTCGCCCGTGTCATGGCAGGCGGCCGCCGCTTCAACTTCTCCGTCGCACTCGTGCTCGGCGACAAGAAAGGCCGCGTCGGCGTCGGCGTTGGCAAGGCTGCGGACACCGCGCTCGCCATCGAGAAAGCGACCCGCGCCGCGAAGCGTCACATGATCCAGCTCAACCTCACCAAGAACCGCTCGATTCGACACAACGTGAGCGCCAAGTACTGCGCCTCGGTCGTCGAAATCCGTCCGAGCCCCGGCCGCGGACTTGTCGCGGGTTCTTCGGTGCGTACTGTGCTCGAACTCGCGGGTGTGAGCGACGTCACCGCGAAGCTTCTCTCCCGCAGCAAGAACAGCATCAACAACGCGCGCGCCGCAGTCGAAGCGCTCAAAAGCATCACCGTAAAGATCAAATAGTATGGCGTCTCTCAATTCACTCAAAAGGACAGGCAAGCGCCCCTATCGCCGTGTCGGTCGTGGTCAGTCCTCGACGCGCGGCAAGCAGTCGGGTCGCGGCGGCAAAGGTCAGAGCGCGCGCGCTGGTCACAAAATCCGCCCGGCCATCCGCGATATCATCAAGAAGCTCCCGAAGCGCCGTGGCTTTGGCAAGAATCGCGGCCGCACGGTGAATCCGACGAAGCCGGAAGTCGTCGCGGTATCGCTCACAAAACTCACCGCAGTTTTTGACGGCGGGGATGTTACGCGCGCGCTTCTCATCGAGCGGGGCATTATCGGGCGCAAAGAACGCGCAAAGATAGTCGGAGGAGAAACTGCAAAAAAATTCACGCTCAAGGGCATCAGCGCCTCTACTTCGGCGAAAGCGGCGATAGAGAAGGCGGGCGGCAGCGTCGTTGCATAAGACTATGATGGAAACTTTCCTCAGAAAAATGCGCCTCGTTATCGAAGACGAGACGCTTCGCAAGCGCATTCTTTTCGTACTCGGCGCGCTCGTCGTTTTCCGTCTGCTTGCGGCAATACCGGTGCCAGGAGTCAGCATTTCGTCGCTCGAATCGCTCCTCTTGAACAATCAGTTCCTGGGTCTCTTCAACCTCTTCTCGGGCGGCGGCTTCTCGAGTCTCTCGATTGTCATGCTCGGCGTGGGCCCGTACATCACCGCATCCATCGTCATGCAGCTCATGACGGTGCTTGTCCCCAAACTCAAGGAGATGTACCAGGAAGAGGGTGACGCGGGGCGTCAGCGTTTCTCCATGTACAGCCGCTACCTCACGATTCCGCTTGCCTTTTTGCAGGCTTTCGGTTTCTTGCTCCTCTTGCAGCAGAACGGTGTGGTACCCGCGCTCGCGCCGCTTGCCTTTGCGACCAACGTCGTCGTCATTGCGGCAGGCTCCATACTCCTCATGTGGATAGGCGAGCTCATCACGGAATTCGGGGTCGGCAACGGTGTCTCGCTCATCATTTTCGCGGGTATCGTCGCGGCCATGCCGAGCCAGCTCTCGCAGGCGCTCTTTGCATTCGACATCTCCCAGCTTCCGACCTACATCGGCTTTATTGCAGCGGCCATCGTCATCATGGCGGGCGTCGTCTTTATCACTGAATCGGAGAGGCCGATTCCCGTGACCTACGCGCGCCGTGTCCGCGGCAACAAAGTCCTCGGCGGCATCTCTACGTACCTGCCGCTCCGCGTCAACCAGGCGGGAGTCATGCCGATAATCTTCGCGCTCTCGTTCCTGCTCTTCCCGCAGATGATCGCCACGTTCCTTGCGCAATCCCCCGTGGGGTGGCTCTCCTCGGGTGCGACTGCGGTGGTGAACAGCCTTGCCAACAATTGGGTGTACGGCTCGCTCTACTTCCTCCTCGTCGTCGTCTTCACGTACTTCTACACGGCGATTACCTTTGAGCCGAACCAAATCGCGAAGAACTTACAGAAGAACGGCGCATTCATTCCTGGTGTGCGCCCGGGGCTCATGACGAGCGAGTACCTTGGCAACATCATCACGCGGATTACGCTCGTCGGCGCACTCTTCCTCGGCATCCTCGCCGTCTTGCCCATAATCCTTCAGGGTGTGACAGGTATCACAGCGATAACCATCGGCGGTACCGCACTCCTCATCGTGGTTTCGGTGGTGCTCGATGTGGTCAAGAAGGTCGACGCTCAAACATCTATCCGCGAGTATTAACAAAAAAGCCCTCGAGGGCTTTTTTGTTTCTAGGCGGAGTGCTACATTGCTCCCAATATGTCCAAGCAGGTCGTCGTCATCGCGGGTCCGAGTGGAAGCGGTAAGAACGCGATAATCAACAAACTGCTTGAGCGATATCACAACTGCGCGCGCCTCGTTACGGCGACGACGCGCGCCATGCGTCCGGGCGAGAGGGATGGCGTCGACTACCACTTCTTCTCACAAGAACGTTTTGATCAGGAGCTTGCCGCAGGACACATCCCCGAGCACCGATTCGTGCCGAGCCTCAACACATCGTACGGCATCTACACGCCCGAGCTCGACAAACTCGTCAAGGCCGGGAAAATAGTTTTTGCCCAGGTCGATATCGAGGGCGCGAAGCTCCTTAAGGAGCGCTACAGAGCCACCTCGATTTTCATACTTCCCGAATCACTCGAACAGTTTAAGGGACGACTTCGTGCGCGTAACCCAGAGTGGAGTGACAAGGAGTTCGATGCACGCATGAAGATAACCGAAAATGAGCTTCGCGTGCATGCTCCGCAGTACGACTACCGCATTGTGAATGCAGACGGAAAACTCAGTGAAACCGTAGAAGAGGTCGTAGAAATATTGCGCAAAGAGGGGTATAGTCTTTCGTGAACAACATGGAACCAATCACAGTTGCTTTTTTCGGCATATCAGGCTCGGGCAAGGGCACGCAGGCAGAACTGCTCGAAAAGTACCTCAAGGAACACGATTCGCACGGAGTCATCCGCCCCGAGATGGGCAATCTGCTGCGCACGTACATGCAGTCGGGCACGCAATTCGCAAAGAAAACTGGCGAGATTGTCTCGAGCGGCGGTCTCGTGCCGTCGTTCATGCCTATCTATTTGCTCACAGGCACGCTCAACGAATCTTTCGACGGGTCGCAGCACGTGATACTCGACGGCACGTGCCGCCGCCCCGACCAGTCGCGTGCAGCCGACGACATGATGCGCCTTTTCGGAAGGACGAATTTGCACATTCTCTCGCTCGAGCTCACACCCGAGAGCGCGAAGCAAAGACTCATCGCTCGCGGGAGGGCTGACGATGCCAAGGACGAAGCGATAGCGAATCGATTCGCCTGGTATCAAGAGCACGTCGTCCCCGCCATGCAAGAGCTCGAAAAATGCGGCTGGACGCTCCACAAGATAGACGGGGAACCCGGCGTAGAGGAGATTCACACAAATATTCTTGCCACTCTAGCTCTCTCGTAAGGTCTGACCTTCAGGACCCAAAAAGGTCGGACCTTGAACGTATGATCGCGAAAACCCAAGAAGAGATAGAAATACTGCGCGAGGGTGGGCGTAGGCTCGCGCGTCATGTCCGCATCCTCTCAGAGATGGTAAAGCCGGGTGTGAGCGGCGCCTCTCTCGAAGCGAAAGCACGGGAGATGGTCGCGGCTGATGGTGACACGATGGCCTTCCACGAATACGGCAAGCCGCCGTTCCCGTCGGGGCTCTGCGTCTCGGTCAACGACACCATCGTGCACTCTCCCGCGGGGCAAAATGGCTCAGTGTTTGAAGAGGGTGACGTGGTGTGCCTCGATTTCGGCATCGTGCACAAAGGGCTCTACACAGACCATGCGGTCACCGTGATTGCAGGTAAGGCACAGAGTGAAGATGACAAGCGGCTTGTGCGTGGCGTCTTCGAAGCGCTCCAGCTCGGCATCGACCAGGCACGAGTGGGCAACTTCACGGGCGACATCGGTCACGCAGTCGAGCGCTATGCAAAGAAAAACGGATTCGGCTACCCGAAGAATCTCTCCGGTCACGGCGTCGGCAAGCAAGTGCACGAAGAGCCACACGTGCCGAACTTCGGCGCCCCCCAAAGCGGCGTAAAGCTCGAAGAAGGCCTCGTCATCGCGATAGAGCCGATGTTCACGCTCGGCTCGGGTGAACTCTTTGTCGATAAAGACGGCCACGGATACCGCACGAAAGACAAGTCACGCGCGGCACACGCAGAACACACCGTCATCGTCACGCAGGGTGGCGCGGAAATCCTCACGAAAGAATAGCCATGAATATCACTGTTTTTTGCGCGGCCAGTACCGTTGACCAAAAATATGTAGTCGCTGCGCAAGATCTCGCGCGCCTAGTTGGCGAGCGCGGCCACGGGCTCGTCTGGGGCGGTTCGAGCAACGGGCTCATGAAAGTGATGGCCGAGGGGGTGAAGGAATCCGGCGGGAGAATCGTGGGCATTACGGTGGAGTTCTTGAAAGAGTTCGCGCACAAGGACGCGCACGAGATGATAGTGGCGAAAACACTCGGCGAGCGCAGGGCTGCCCTGCTCGAAAGGGGGGACGCGCTCATCGTGCTACCTGGCGGGCTCGGGACGCTCGATGAGGCGACCGAAGTACTTGAACTAAAAAAGCACAAACATCACGACAAGAAAGTCGTCATTTTGAATACGGACGGTTTCTACGACGGTCTCAAGCAACAGTTTGAGCGGATTGACGCTGAGGGCTTTCTCATGAGCACGAAGCATCCGCGTCCGCTTGGCGAACTCGTATTTTTTGCCAATACACCCGAGGATGCGATGCGGTACATCGAAATGAACTAACCGTATCCGTATCTCTTTGCCGCCATTGCGATACGTACCGATTCATATCTATAGGATATAATCGGTACATGGGAATCCAGGAGAAAGAGTCAAAGCGGCGTGCGAAAAAGTACGAATTGCAGCGGCTGATACTCCAGTCAGTCAAGGCGGCGGGATTACTTTCGGTTGCGCTGGTGGCCCCAAATGTGGTGGGTGCCATGGCCAAGCTAGGACTCATTCGCTCACCTAGGCAACAAGATGTCATAGGTCGCAGTTCTGCGCGCTTGGTACGATCAGGACTTTTGGAGTGGAACGCGGGCAAGCTGCGGCTCACCGCTAAAGGTGAGCGCAAGTTGCGAGAGTTGTCCTTGCGTGAACAAATTGCAAAGCGGCCACGGAGATGGGATGGTAAGTGGCGTGTCCTGGTATTCGACATCCCGGAGCGGCGAAAGGCAATCCGCATCAAGTTGCGAGTTACACTCAACGGCATCGGGTTTTACCGCCTGCAAGACAGTGTTTGGGTGTACCCTTTTGACTGCGAGGACTTCGTCCAGCTCCTAAAGGCAGGTTTCCGGGTCGGAGACGATGTGCGGTACATGATAGTGGACTCAATCGAGCGTGACGAGCGTATGAGAGCTCACTTCAAAGTGTGACGTACCAATCTATATCTATAGATTGAGATTGGTACAGGGTTGATGTTGTATTGCAGACTATTGATACAATATGGCGGATGGATGTTCTTCTGATAGGAAGCGGAGGAAGGGAGCATGCGCTCGCGTGGAAGCTCAAGCAATCGAAAGGTTTGGGCAAGCTTTTTATCGCACCGGGAAATGCGGGCACACGTGAATTGGGCGAGAATGTCCCGATATCCGCAACCGAAATCTCGCAGCTGGCGCAGTTTGCCGAGAGCCAGGCGATAGGACTCACGATCGTCGGTCCCGACGATCCGCTCGCGCTCGGTGTTGTTGATGAGTTCCGAAAGAGGGGACTTCGGATATTCGGACCTACCAAAGCCGCAGCACAAATCGAAAGCTCGAAAGCTTTCGCGAAGGAGTTGATGAAGGAGGCCGGCATCCCTACGGCGGAGTACGGTACGTTTACCGATTTCAACTCGGCACTCGGCTACGTGCGGCAGAAAGGCGCGCCCATCGTAGTGAAGGCGAGCGGACTCGCACTCGGCAAAGGTGTCTCAGTATGCAAGACGCTCGAAGAAGCTGAAGCGGCGCTCGAAGATATCATGGTGAAAAAGACGCTGGGCGAGGCGGGGAGCGAGGTTGTGGTCGAGGAGTACCTGGAAGGGCAAGAGATATCGATACACGCCCTCTCCGATGGGATCGACTTCAAACTGTTCCCAGCCGCGCAAGACCACAAGAGAGCCCTCGACGGCGACCAGGGCAAAAATACCGGCGGCATGGGCACTATTGCGCCCGTGCCATGGGTCGCGGAGAGCATGATGCAGGACATCGAGCGGCGCGTCGTGAGACCTACGCTCGAAGCGATAGCATTTCGCGGCGGCCTTTTCACCGGAGTGCTTTTTCCCGGCATCATCATGACGGTGCAGGGTCCTAAGGTGCTCGAATTCAATGCCCGCTTCGGCGACCCGGAGACGCAAGTGTACATGCGGCTGCTGAAGAACGATTTACTCGAAGTTTTGAATGCAGTTGTCGACAAGCGACTGGGTGAAATACATCTCGAATGGCTGCCGGAACATGCAGCGAATGTCGTCCTTGCTTCGGGTGGCTATCCGGACGCGTACGAGAAAGGTCACGAAATAACAGGAGTTGAAGAGGCGGGAAAGCTGCAGGATGTCGTCGTCTTTCACGCAGGCACATCCTCTGGTGACGGCGGGCTCAAGACAGCCGGCGGGCGCGTTCTCGGCGTATCGGCGATAGGCAGTCCTCTCAAGCACGCGCTCGACAAGGCGTACGCGGCAGCTGACAAAATCCAGTTCCAGGGCAAGCAGATGCGTCGCGACATCGGCGCGAAATCTCTATAAGGACATCTGGTAGAATCAATCATATGAATCAGCCAACATGGGGGGATAGGCTTTTTGGCAAGAGAAAAGTGAGTTCGCTTGAACTTGTAGGCGAACTACTGCTTGGGCCATTCTTTATCTATACGGGCATAACTCAGTCGGAAAGTATCATTACATTCGTCTTCATGCTTATCCTTGGGTTGGGGCTACTTGTTAAAGGCGTTCGAGATTTGCGCAGAGGCGATACATAAGATTCGCGAGTGATATACTTTCACTATGCAACCGCGACATGCGGAGCGCCTGCGCGCGTCACACGAGAAATTCAAGTCTCCGGAGGAGGAGCTCGCGTATTTGCGCGAGCGGGTAAAGGAAAAAGAGAGGGAGCTGGAAGTACCGGCGAGCAAATTCGAGACAGACCGCATCGCCAAAAAGGAGCTCGCTGAGTATGCGGATACGCCCGCCGCCACTATCCTGCACGAGACTATCATCATGCCGGAGCACGAGACGCTCCGGAACATCCTCAAGCTCGAACCTGAAGTGCACGATGCGCAGCTCGACGGCCTACTGGAGATAGTTTCCCAGCGCGGCATTCGCAATGCGCTCTCCGTCGTCGCACGCATGAAAAATCCGCATCTCGAAGACGACCTGCACCGCGCACTCGTTCGGTACGTCGCTGAGGGCTTGCCGCAAAAGGGACTTCCCCTTCCTGAGAAGATACAGCACGCGCTTCACCTCGTGCTCTTTGAGGTGCAGCCGCAGGCGCACGGCGAGGGGACAAAGGAAGAGGCGAGGCAGACAAAGCTCGAACAGCTCCTCGCATCTTCTGAGCAGCTCTACGCGGGGCTGACCGCGATGGTGCAGCATGGGGAAGGGTTCTCGCTCGAAATATCGGTGGCCGAAGGTACCGAGGCGGCATCTCTCTACCTCGCGGTGCCACGCAGCAAGAAGACGATGGCAGAGCGCCTCATCTCATCAGTGTTTCCAAATTCGCGCGTGAGCGAATGCCGCGGCGATTACAACATCTTCAACTACGAGGGTGAGCACGCGGCGGCGTACGCTACGCTCAAGGACCATCCCGCATTCCCGCTCAAGACGCCGGATATGTTTGAGCACGATCCGATGAATGTCGCTCTCGCGGCATTTGCCAAGATTGCAAAACATGGCGAGGGCGCGGCGATGCAAATCACTGTATCCAACGAAGAGGAACGGTACAATCACCACTACAAGAAAGTCCTCCGTGAACTCGAAAAGGGAAAGAAAATCCACGACGCACTCAAGGTGCCAGAGACAGTGCTTGGTGAGGCTTTTCGCGACGCGGCCAAACAAATATTCTCGCCGAAAAGGCATCAGGAAGAGCTCGATAAGGAGTATCGTCGCAACTCAGACCAAGTCGCCACAGAAGAGATAAGCCGCAAGATAAAGACGCGCATCGCGCCCGCGAGTATCCGTATCGTCGCCTCCGCACCCACGCATGCGCGCGCGAAAGACCTACTCGACAACGTCATCGCTTCCTTTAGTCAGTACGACAACCCAAGAGGCAATTCGCTTCACTTTAAGCATGTCGGCAGCTGGAGCATGGCGAGTTTCCTTCGCGATTTCACGTATCGGACGTTCGACTCGTCGCTCGCACTCCCGCTCTCCTTGGCCGAAATATCCGCGATGTTCCACTTCACAGCCGAGCGCGTCACGACATCGCGCGAACTCAAGAGGGCGCATGCGAAACAAGCTCCTGCGCCCGTCGAAATGTCGCATGATGGAATTCAGATAGGCATCAATCGCTACGGCGCCGACGAGACGTCGGTGTACTTTGCACCAGGCGACAGGCTTCGTCACTGCTATGTCATCGGACAGACGGGTACCGGTAAGACGGGGCTCATCAAGAACATGATTATCCAGGACATTCGCAACGGTGAGGGTGTCGCGTTCATCGACCCGCACGGCAACGACATCGAAGACGTTCTCGCGTCTATTCCGCCTGAGCGCATGAAAGATGTCATCTATTTCGACCCCGCTTACACGGCGCGGCCGATGGGGCTCAACATGCTCGAGTACGACCGCTCGAGACCCGAGATGAAGACGTTCGTCGTGGACGAAGTGTACGGCATCTTCCGCAAACTCTACGCCGACGTGCCGGAGGCGTTCGGTCCTATGTTCGAGCAGTACTACAGGAACGCCGTGCAGCTCGTCGTCGAGGACCCGGATACGGGCAGTACGTTCGTGGAAATACCGCGTGTGTTCGCTGACAAAGCGTTCCGGGAGCTCAAGCTCTCACGCTGCCCGAACCCCATCATCGTCCAGTTCTGGCGCAAAATAGCAATGGAAGCGCAGGGTGACGCGTCGCTCGGCGATATCGCGCCGTATATCACGAGTAAGTTCGACGTCTTTCTGGCCAACGACATCATGCGCCCGATAGTCTCCCAGGAGAAATCAGCCTTCAATTTCCGCGAAATAATGGACAGCAAGAAGATATTCCTCGCAAACCTCTCAAAGGGTCGCCTCGGAGAGCGCAACACGTCGCTCCTTGGTCTGATTCTCGTGTCGAAATTCCTGCAGGCCGCGTTCTCGCGCGTGGACTCGCGCGATTTCCCGGTCTTCTACATGTACATCGATGAGTTCCAGAACTTCGCGACGCCCAGCATCGCTACGATTCTCTCCGAAGCCCGCAAGTACAAGCTTTCTCTCACGATAGCCCACCAGTTCATCGCACAGCTCGAGGAGAACATCCGCGACGCGGTTATCGGCAACGTCGGCACCAAGATATCGATGCGCATAGGTACGACCGACGCAGAGTTTCTTGAAAAACAATTTGCGCCTACGTTTACTGCGCAGGACCTGGAGAACTTGCCCAATAGGAACGCTGTCGCCGCGCTCCTCGTGGGTGGGACACCTGCGCGACCTTTCACTATCGAGACGATGAACCTCCCGCAATTCGACTTCTCGCACACGGATGAACTGAAGCAGCTTTCATATCAAAGATATGGTCGCGCAAGGGAAGAGGTGGAAGCAGAAATACGGCAGCGTTTCGGCCAGTCGGTGAAGCCCATCGAGCAAGGACTGCCGTCCCCGTACTTCCAGTAACTCGGAGGCTGTGCTACACTCGCGCGCATGACACATCATGGCAATCACGCTCACCCCAGCAAAGAGCGTACACTCGTTATCATCAAGCCCGACGGAGTCCAGCGCGGACTCATCGGGGAAATCGTGAGTCGTTACGAGAATGTCGGCCTCAAACTCGTTGGCATGAAGATGATGGTGCCGCAGCCCGAGCACATCGAGGCGCACTACACGCTCGACCCCGAGTGGCGCCGCGTGACCGGGGAGAAGACCATCAAGGGATACAAAGACAAGGGCCTTACCCCGCCGTCGGAAGACCCGCTCGAGATAACGGCGAAGATTCTCAACAACCTCAAGAAATACTTGAGCTCCGGTCCAGTCGTCGCGATGGTCTGGCAGGGTGCGCATGCGGTGAAAATCGTCCGCAAAATTACCGGCGGCACCGAGCCTCTCACGTCGGACGTCGGCACAATCCGCGGCGACTTCGTGCTCGATTCGTACCAGATGTCGGACCCCGATGACAGGGCAGTGCGCAACCTCGTGCACGCCTCCGGCTCTCCCTCAGAAGCGGAAGCAGAAATAAAACACTGGTTCGGCGAGGATGAAGTGACGAATTACCGCATCATTCACGAAGAAATACTCTACGACGTTAACCTCGACGGTATTTTGGAATAATTCATCCAGCGCTCATCAGGGGTAATGGTATACTTTTCCTAGCGGCAGGTATTAAAACCTGCTTGGTATACGTAAGGGACGCCTCATATCGTCGTAAGCATTGCGCTTACGCACTGCGGGCACCCACCTGGCTTCATTGCCCAGGCTTGCCGTACCTGCCGCAACCTAAGAGCACCCTCCTCGGGTGTTTTTTGGTTCTCGAATGACGCAATCGAGCCGATACGATGCTAGAATCCGAAATAATGTCGCGCAGGAACATCTTGGGCAGTCTCTGTCTTACGACGATAGCGCTCGCGTGTGCGCAGTCTCTCGCGATACTCTTCTCCGGCTTCCCCGAGATTTGGTGGTACTTCACGCCGTCGCATTTCCTCGGTGGCATGTGTGTAGCCTACGCGGCACTGTATGTGGCGAGCGGACTTGGTATGAGAGTGTCGCTCGCCCAGATTCTTGCGGTTGTGCTCGTGGTGGGCCTCATGTGGGAAGTGCTCGAATACGGCATTGGTTCGCACATGACAATTCTCGATACCGTGACCGATATCATCGCAGATGTCCTCGGCGGGTTTGTAGCATACCGCATTGTCCAAAGAGCACGATGAAAAGCACCATCACATTTCACGGGGGAGTCGGTACTGTTACGGGCGCAAATTTTCTGCTCGACACGGGTTCGACACGAATTCTCATCGACTGCGGCATCTTGCAGCAGGAGCGCGCGTGCGGCTCCGAGAACTACGAGCCATTCCGCTTTGACGTATCGAGTATTGATGCGCTTGTCGTCACGCATGCGCACGCCGACCACATCGGCCGGATTCCGAAGCTCGTGCATGATGGATATCGCGGCCCGATAATCTCCACCACCGCCACCAGAGACCTCGCTGCGCTCATGTTCGACGATGCGCTGCGTGTCATGAAAGAGCACGAGGTGAAACATCATTGTCCACTTCTCTACGAAAAGGAAGACGTCGAGAGGGCGCTTTCGCAGTGGCAGACTCTTGAGTATCACGAGGCGTTCCCGCTCGGTGATGTCACGGTGGGTTTGTACGATGCCGGTCACATCCTCGGCTCCGCATGGGTCCGGGTCTCACGAGCAGGAAAGAGTGTTGTGTTCACCGGTGACTTGGGCAATAGCCCTGAGCCGCTTCTGAAGGACACCGAGCTTCCGGATGGTGCGGACTACATCGTAATAGAGAGCGTGTACGGCGACAGATTGCATGAGGATAGAGCTGAGAGGAAGGAAGCACTCAAACTGGCCGTTGAAAGCGTGCGTAGTACTCGCGGCACGCTTCTTATCCCGTCATTTTCCATAGAGCGCACCCAGGTCATACTTTCTGAGCTCAATGACATGGTTGAGGGAGGAGAGATACTTCCTATCCCGGTCTTCCTGGATTCACCACTTGCGATACGCATCACCGACGTATTCCGTTCGCATCGCGCACTTTTCAATGATAGGACGCGCGAGCGCTTCGAGCGAAGCGACGACCCGTTCGCGTTCCCAGGCCTCAAAGTCACGTTGAGTACGGAGGAATCACATCGCATTTTCGGCGCGCCCGAGCCCAAAATCATCATTGCGGGTGCTGGGATGTCGGAGGGCGGGCGCATCCGCGCCCATGAGAGGGAGTATTTGCCACGCAAGGAAGCCGCGATTCTCTTCGTGGGCTACCAGACTCCGGGAAGTCTCGGACGACGCATTCTCGATGGCGAAAAGAAGGTGAGGATAGAAGACGAGTACGTGCGTGTGCGTGCGTCGGTGGGGATGCTGACGGGGTATTCAGGCCACGCCGATCGAGAACAGCTCCTCTCATTCGTAGAGAGCGGGGGGAATCCACTGAAGAAAGTGTTCGTAACAATGGGCGAACCGCGCTCGTCCATGTTTTTCGCACAGCGGATCAAAGATTTCCTCGGTGTCGAGGCAATAGTACCCCGCAAGGACGATTCGTACGACATAGAACTCTAGCGGGGGTGCTATAATTTCTATCAAATGGCGAAGAAAATCCTGCACCCCAACCACACGGCCGTACCGCGCAATTTTTGCCGTCTGCCCGACGGCTACGGCGTCGTAAAAATCGGCGTCTCCGGCGCAGCCGATACAAAATACTCGGGACTCGATGCGTTTGAAAAGGGAAAAGAGCTCGGTCGTGAGATAGCGAAGCAGGGCGGAATCATCACGACAGGTGCCACGACCGGATTCCCGATGTATGCAGCCATGGGCGCAAAAGACGAGTGCGGCTTTTCTATTGGATTTTCTCCCGCCTCAACTGAGCGCGAACACGTCGAGACGTACAAGCTCCCGCTGGACTACATGGATGTCGTGGTCTACACGGGTTTTGGGTACTCTGGTCGCGACCTGCTTTTCGTGCGCTCATCCGATGCGATGATCATCGGTCCCGGCCGGGTCGGTACCATCAACGAGTTTGCGGTCGCCTTCGAAGACAAGCGCCCTATCGGCATCCTGCAAGGTGAGGCGGATACCGACGAACTCCTCGCGCTCATTATCGATGCTGCGCACAGGCCGAATCCCAATATCGTTTTCGACACCGACCCAAAGCGGCTCATCCAGAAGCTCATAGAGATGGTGCGCAAGCAAAAGGAAACCTCGATGCTCGTGTATCGCAATCACGATGGCTGGAGCGCGACAGGGAAGAACGCGGAGGTCATCCTATAGCAACCCTTCGGAGTGGGGTATTGTTCTGCTCAAAAATTCATTGTTGCTGGACTGACGGCCTCCGCAACACTCCACAAGCATGCTACAGGATACAAAGGAAGAAGCCCCGCGTTCGCGGGGCTCTGGCTAGGGGGAGGGAGTCGGACGTTACGATTTGAGTTGGGTAACAACGCGATTGAAAACTTCAGGATAGTCCTTTGCAAGCGCTGCGAGGCTCTTTCTATCGAGCATGATGCCTCCCTTCTTGAGAGCACCGATGAATTTGGAGTACGAAAGTCCATTTTCGCGCGCAGCCGCGTTGATGCGGAGCGTGAAGAGATTGCGGAAGTTGCGCTTCTTGAGGCGCCTGTCGCGGAACGCATGCGCACCCGCATGGCGTACGGCTTCGCGCGCGACGCGCTCCTTGCTCTTGCGTCCGAATCGGTACCCCTTGGTCTGCGCGAGCAGGTACTTCCTACGCTTATTCTTGGTTTTTCCTCTTTTGACTCTTGCCATAGATTTTGATGATTAGTTTTACTCGCCTGCCCCGTAGCCAAACGAAGCGAAGCTGAGTTTGTGGTACTGGGGTGCCATATGTGTTTATCGAGGGAGGAAGCGGCTGCGGAGGTTGCTGTCCATTGCGAAAGAGGTTGCGCGGCGCTTCTGCTGTCTGCCTGTGCCGGAGTCCTTGGCGTTGAAGTGGTTGTGGCCAGGGGCGCGGGCGACGATTTTGCCCTTTTTGGTCACCCTTAGTCTTTTCGTAAATGATTTATTTGTTTTCATACGGCTTCGATTTGCCTGCCCCGCAGCCAGCGCGAAGCGCTACGGTACTGGGGTTGGTTTGTGGTCGAAAGAAAAGGCCTGTAAGGCCTTGCCGGGCACTATACTTCAAAGCCACGGCTTAATCAAGGTTTTCAGCCCCCTCGGCTTCCCGAGGCTCTGCAGATGTCTGAACTGGTTTCGGGGGCACCTTTGCGTGTCCTTTTTTTGAGGCGTCACGCTCGAGGCTGACCGATAGGCCTTTGGGACTCTTCTTTATCTCTTCCGCGATCTTGAAGCCCTCGGGAATAATCGCGAGGAAGCGTTCAAGGCGCTCCTTGAGGAAATCAAACTCCATATATTTGTAGCGACCCCACAAGAAGAGGTCGATCTTCACCCGGTGCCCCTCACGGAGCCACGAGGCGATCTTGTTTGCCTTGATACTCATGTCGTTTTGGCTCGTACCTATCTTCACCTGAGCTTCCTTCGTCTCCGTGACCTTCGCCTTCGACTTCACCTCTTTGTCCTTCTTCTTCTGCTCGTATTTAAACTTCCCGTAATCGGTGATGCGGCAGACCGGGGGATTCGCGTTGGGCGAGACTTCGATGAGGTCGAGCCCCGCTTCCTGTGCTTTCTGTATCGCCTCGCGCGTGGGCAAAATGCCGAGGTTGCCTCCGTCGGCGCCGATCACGCGCACTTCCTTTGCGCGGATGCCTTCGTTCATGCGGACCTGTTCCTTCTCCGCCTGCGATGTGTATTTCGTAAAACCCATTTGTCGCGAAACTATAGCACACACTGGACTTGCCACAATGCGGCGCTATTCGTGTGACTGCAAGCCGCTGTCGATAGTCCGTTGTTGAGTGAATCGGAAAGGCCGGAGTAGGTCGAGGGCTCGCAAGAGAACCTGCCTCATATTCTCAAGCACCCCAAAGACTGCTGTGCGGTCTTGTGGGACGTAGGTTCCCGTGATGTTCTGGTTCAGATCGGAAGATGTGAAGGTCTGTTGCGCGCCTACGAGCTGCATACTCGCGATACTGCCCGGTGCAACCAATGGGGTTTGGATGGTGCTCGTCGGCCTTGCCGTGGTACTCGATTGATTCTGTGTGAGAGCGAGGAGGAGCTGGAGCGGTGTCGATGTCCCTATGTCGGTCGATGTAGCTCCCGTGTAGGTATTCAGAAAGGAAAGAGTGTCTTGCGCGGTCGTGGAGGAAGTCGTCGCGCCAGTCGCAGGGCTCGTCGTCCCGACACAGGCGCCACTCTGGCACCCGCCAGGGCACTCGCGTTGCGCTTGGACTGCACAGAAGGAATTTTTGTACATGAGCGTACTTCCCGAGCACGTGTACTCCGGGAGACAGAACTGCGATTGGGTGGGCAACGGAAGATTTGATGGGGCAGGGGTCGCGGCAGGTGCGGCAATCGTCGACGGGGTACCAACCGGGGCGGGCTGTGTCTGCATGCCAATAGCTTGTCGGAATCTGTCTGCGATTCCCGATGTTGGCGTGGTGGGCGGTAGCGGATAATACTCTCCGCCGGTCTCATCCTCCAACCATGGCGACGGGTCGGTGGAAGGCTGCCCCGGTGTGATACCGCCCCCGGGACCGCCGGCACGACAAACCTGAACATTGATTGGCTCAATATGATTCCACTCGGGAGAGTATTTCATGCGGATATGTAGTCCATCCGCCGGCGCATTCTTTATGACCCACTGACACTGCACCTGTGAACAAGTACTTTGCAGGTACCCAAGGTCTGCTGCGCAACCATACGTATGGTTCGACTGGGGGTTTTTCGAACCCTGGCCCTCCGCGGTCCTGTACGCTGACACAATCGTCATGTAGGGTGCCTTACTCAGCATCTTCGCGAGAGCAACAGCGAAATCGGGGTTAAGTCTGGTAATACCCTCAACCTTCGGATTACGTAGTCCAACCGAGCTGCGTGGCCCCGGAGTATATCTGCTAATCAAAAACTTGTACGCTGAACAGACCTCTGGGCTCATGACTCGTTTGTCATCGGGCCTCTGCATCTGACCAGCGGGCAGTCCGAAAAGCTCATTGCAAGCCGATGGGTTAACCGTGAAAGAATCCGCAGCGCTGGTAATACTTGTGCCAATCGAAAGTAGCACCAAGGCGATGAGCAAGAACAGACACGCTGCCCGTAGCGTTCGCGATGGAAAAAGCATACGCACAGTATATAGGAGCGCTCAGCGCATGCGTTGGTTACTGTGGACGCGTTTCTTCACGGAAGAGTCTCGCATGCGTCGCCGTCGCCGTCGCTGTCGAGTTTGTGGATGTCGCCGGGTCGGCATGCGTCGTACGCGGCCTGTGCCTCTGCGCGCGTCGTGAAGTCCGAGCAGTTGTACGCATTGCGACTACACACATACTCGCCGGTTGGCACAGATGTGTGGGGTGCTGGATGTATGGCGCTTGTGGGGTAGTCGGCGCACGCATTCTCTGCCCAGAGTCCTTTTTTCTGCGCACGCGCGCTCTCTTCTGCCGCTTTGAAGCGGGCTTGGTACGTGTACGGCGTTCCATACGTGTACTCGTGGCCGAATCCTTCCGCAATCATGTATTCGTTGAAGAGCGCACCGTCTTCCATATATATGTATGCGAGCGTGCGATTGTACTTGTCGACCGTGCCCTCCGAAGCCTTGGCGGAGGAGGGGAGACCTTGCGATGGGTCATATTCGAGATGCACCGATGTGCCGGTGAGCAGCCGCTTCGCTTCGTCTGATGCTTCTCTGCCAAAGCACTGCACGGTTGTACGCGGGTCGACAGTTTCCGGCGTGTCGAGCCCGATGAGCCGGAGTGTCGTGCTCTTGCCTTCGATGTCGACCGCCACTGTGTCGCCGTCGACCACTTTTACCACGCGGTAGGGTCCGTGCTGTTGAGGGAGTGTGGATACTTCTTTCAGTACCTCTCGCGGAATTTCTCGCTGCTCGTCCGACGCAGCGATAGCGGCCGCACCCGCCTGCTCAAGGCTTGCGCTGCGCGCGACGAATTCAACTGCACGCTCCTGCTCGGGCTGCGAGAAAAAAATAAGGACAGCAACGACGATTGATGTGAGAACAATCACGAGCGCGCGCATGAGTACAGTATAGAAAAGATTTGGGCGTGGGCACCGCATGGTGCCCACGCCCTTGCCTGCGGGTTCAGTTGAGCGTGCCGACGCGTATTTCCCCTTCGGTGCGATAGTCTCCGAAGAGTAGGGTAACTCGCGCGCGCTTCAGGTTGTCGAACACCTCTACCTGATCCGGCATGAAACCGTTGTCGAGCCCATACTCCTCGAATTTTTTGGTGAGGTATACGGTTGCCTGCGTCATGCTAAGACGCCGTTCGCGCACGAGTGCAAGCTGTTGGGCGAGCCACCGCCGCGCGTCTCGCTGTACACGGATTACGTTCATCAGACCCCTCCCAGGCGTTGTTTGCGGACTCGTTCCAGTATATGTGTGCGAGAGACTATGTGGCGCGCAGTCGCCGTTTGGTTATCCCCAGACAGTAGTATTTGACTATAGAACGAACGTTCTATAGACTGCGGAGGTATGAGCGGCGGCAACATAGAGAGGGACAGGGAAGAGGTGCGCGAGTACGGCGAGAAGATGCGGCGCTTCTTCGACTCGCGCCGCCGGATGCCGTCATTCTCCGAGCTCATGGCTCTCTGGGGGTACAAGACCAAGAGCGCAGTCCACTACCGCGTCGAACAGCTCCTCCAGGCGGGGTTCATCTCAAAAGATAGGACGGGAAAACTCCTCCCAGGCTGGGAAGAGGGAGTGAAGCTTCTCGGTCTCGTCGAAGCCGGCTTCCCGTCGCCAGCAGAAGAAGAGCTCCTCGACGTTATGAACTTCGACCAGTACCTCACGCCCAACAAAGAGTCGAGCTACATCCTGAAAGTAAAAGGCGACTCCATGATAGACGCGGGCATCCAGCCGGGGGACATGGTGATAGTCGAGCGAAAGTCGCAGTACAAGCCCGGGCAGATAGTGGTGGCAAATGTGGATGGCGAATACACGATGAAGTACTTGCGTAAAGACGGTGAGAAATATTTCCTCGAACCGGCCAACAAAAAGTATAGGCCGATATATCCCACAGAATCTTTCAGAATCGAAGCTGTTGTGACCGCTGTCGTCCGAAAGTATTAATTGTGCTCAATTATCCGCGTCATCCAATCTTAATCACGCTATGAAGAAAATAGACACATGGCTCGACATTCAGAGATTTCTTTCGGGGGCGACTGATACGCCGATTCTCCCAAGGGAGAGCGCTGAATTCAAACAAGTAGGTTTATCAGAAATTGCGGAGGTAAGGAGCATGCGCTTCAACCTCTCGGGTCACACAAATTAAATATGTACACGTACCGCACAAGCATTCTCTATCTGCTCCTGCGTCCCATTTTCGAGGCGCTCCGCGAGAGGCTGAAGCCAAAGCGCGAGCCGACGAGGTATGAAGTATGGAATGTCTGAGGGATAAGAACCTTGCGATAGTCGATGTGGAGACATCCGGCACGCACTCCGCGTCGAGTCGCATCATCGAGATAGGGATACTCCGCATCGAAGACGGACAATGTGTCGAGACCTATCGCTCGACAGTAAACCCAGGGAAGCGCGTGCCGGTGTGGATCACCGCGCTCACCGGTATTACGCAAGAAGAAGTGAGCGTCGCACCGTACTTTGAGGAAATAATCGACGACGTAGAGCGGCTCGTGCGGGACGCGATATTTGTCGCGCACAACGTCGCATTCGACTATGCGTTTCTCGAGCGCGAGTTTGCGCGGCACGGCCGTCGGTTTGTTTCATCGCGCCTGTGCACCGCACGACTCTCGCGGAGGCTTTTCCCGCATTTCCGCCGCCACAGCCTCTCACATCTCATCGAGCGGCACGGCCTTATGGTGCTCGACAGGCATCGTGCGTGGGACGATGCGTATGCACTCTGGCAGCTTCTTCAGCTCGTTTCGCCGCATCCGCATTTCAACGCTACGTTCGACAGCCTCGTGGGCAGAGCTCCCGCGCGCCTCTTTTCCGACGACAGTGGCGAACCCGTTATCCGTTGAATATGCGCTCGGTATGTACTCTCCAGAACCCGAATAATTTTTTGCTAAAAATTTTCTCTGCTCGCCCCGCCGGGCTGCGCAAGGTTCTGGAGAGCACATACACTCGCTTCGGGCGATAAAGCACTGCCATGAGCTGGGGTCAGTCGGCACATTTCCCTCGCGCAATCATGCACATCGACGGCGACTCCTTTTTTGCATCGTGCGAAGTCGCCAAGAATCCCACCCTGCGGGGGAAACCAGTAATCACCGGCAAAGAGCGAGGTATCGTCTCGGCGTGCACCTACGAAGCAAAGCGCCTTGGGGTAAAGCGCGGCATGCAGCTCCACGAGGTACGCAAAATCTGCCCGGAAGCGGTGATACTGCCGTCGGATTATGAGACGTACAGCCTCTTTTCCAACCGTATGTACGCAATAGTGCGGCGCTGGACGCCGATGCTCGAGGAGTATTCGATAGACGAGTGCTTCGCCGACCTTACGGGCTTGCGTCGTGTCCATCGTATGTCGTACCCGAAGATGGTGGAATGCATCAAACGCGATCTCGAACGTGAGCTCGGTATGACATTTTCCATAGGCCTTTCTTGCACCAAAGTGCTCGCAAAGATTGGCTCGAAATGGAAAAAGCCCGATGGTCTTACGGTGATATCACTCAAGGATTCCAAAAGCTTTCTCGAAAAAACGAAGATATTGCAAGTGTGGGGCATCGGGCCGAACACCGCCGCATACCTGGAGAAGTGGGGAATCCGCACGGCGCTGGATTTTGCAGCGCGTGAGGAGGCGTGGGTAAAAAAGACGCTGTCGAAGCCGTACCAGGAGATTTGGCGGGAACTTCGTGGCACGGTGTGCCTCGAACTCGACACTGAAGGTAGAAAGACGTACCAATCGATATCGAAGACGAAGACATTCACGCCGCCATCGCGCGAGGAGAAGTTCATCTTCTCGCAACTCTCGAAAAACATCGAGAACGCGTGCATCAAAGCTCGGAGATGGAATCTCGCTTCGCCTTCCATTTTCTTTTTCCTTAAAACACAAGAATTCAAGTACCACGGCTGCGAGATACGACTCTCGCACGCGACCTGCGTACCGCAAGACATCCTGAGGGCGGTATCGGAGCACTTCCCGCGGGTTTTCCGGAGGGGGGAACTCTACCGCGCGACAGGTGTCACACTCATGCGGCTTCAAGACAGCGGGAGCGCGCAGCTCGACCTTTTTGGTGCGGTGCTGAAATCGAAATCAATCGAACAGGTCTTCGGGAGTATCGATGCAGTGGCGAAGAAATACGGCAAGCACACTGTGTTCCTTGCATCGAGTTGCGAAGCGATGCGGCACGGCGCTCATGCGGGGGAGCGTGGCGACGTGCCCGAGAGGGTGGAGCGGATGTTTCGCGGCGAGACGGCGCGCAAGAGACTCGGCGTGGCGTACCTGGGGGAAGTGAATTAGCTTTCACCCCGTGAGAGAACGCAGCAGGCGTCATAGAACGAACAGGCACAAGGATTGGCAACCTAATTCATGTGGTTGGAAATAGGGAGGATTCTCTCATGGGGTTCACCCCGGCTTCACTCCCTCGGCATTACGCTGAGAGCTTATCAGCTCAGAGGAAACTCTATGGCAGATACAGACATCAACATGACCGACCGATCGGAGAGCGCGGCGGGATGGGCGATAGCAGCAGTTGTCGTGGTCGCGATAATCATCGGCGCGGTGCTCCTCTTCCAAAACGGTCTCCCTGGAGTCCCGAACACCGGAACGGTTGATGAGACCAACATCAACATTCCGGCGCCGACGACAGGCACTGGGGGCACCGACATGAGCGGAACAGGAGGCACTCAGATGGATATAGACGACACCGTGAGTCCGTAACGCACATGGCGATACCAAACAGACCGTCCCTCGGGGCGGTCTGTCGCGTGGTAGTCTGTGTGCATGCAAAAAGTCCTGACCTACACCATACTGCTCGTGGCGCTCGCGGGAGTGGCATTTCTTGTGTGGAGCTACGCGCCTCGGCTCGAAGAGCCGCAGGTCGCGACCTCGACCTCGACGGCGCTCGAGATGCGCATCGTTGAAGACAGCGAGGACACCGCCGAGTATTCGATAGACATCCGCTACCCGCAGTTTGGCGACGAGGTCGTGGACGATGCCGTGAAGCGTGTCGTCGACCAGGCGACAGCGGCGTTCAAACTCTACCCGGCAGAGCGACAGGAGGACTCGGCGATTCCAAAGAACGAGCAGTCTATTACATTCAACAGTGTCTACACGGGGAGCGATTACGTGAGCGTCGAGCTCATGATTGCCGAATACACCGGCGGCGCGCACCCCAATTCCATTCTCATTGGGGTCAATGTGAACAGGTCGACGGGTAAAGAAGTCTCGCTCGATGAAGCACTCACGCTCATAGGAAAAGACCTCGCATCGGTCGCGGCGCAGACGAGAGCGGAGCTGAGTGCCAAACTCGGAGACGCGTTTTTCCCCGAAGGCGCGGTCGCATTGTCAGACAACTACGCGACATTCCTCATCGGGAGGGAGGAAGTTACATTCATTTTCAACAACTACCAAGTCGCGCCGTATGCGGCGGGACCCCAGCAGATTTCGTTCGAACGGGTGAAGTAGCGGGGTATAATATGCCTACATGACGAGCGGTGCGCACGGCATTCGCAGACGCATCGGGGATGCACTGCACAACGAGCACTCGCGCTGGTTTTTCCTCGTCAACGACTCGATTGCAGTCCTCATCGTTGTTTCAGTCTGTCTCCTCATTTTTGAAAGTGTGCCGACTATCGGCGGCGTGTATGGGCAATTCTTCTGGAACGCAGAGCTTCTCATCCTCTGCTTTTTCTCGGCCGAGTACCTGCTTCGCTTGTGGACGGCGGAGAGACCGATTCGCTATGCGAGGAGTTTCTTCGGTGTCATAGACGCGGTCGCGATTCTGCCAGGCCTTCTCGCGGTCTTGCTCCCCGTGCTCTTCCCGTACCACACGCTCGGCGTGCTTCGCATTTTGCGGGTACTTCGTATTCTGCGTGCACTTCGACTCGTGCGATTTGTGCTCCCGACGAAGCGCCGGCAGCAAATGGCGAAGGATATGGCGAGCGGCGTCGCACTATTCAACATAGAAATATTCCTGTTCGCGTTCGCATCGGTCGTTGTTATCGCAGGCGCGCTCATGTACGCGGTCGAAGGCGCAGTACCTGGCTCGGCTTTCGGCAGCATTCCTGACGGCATGTGGTGGGCGGTCGTGACTATGACTACGGTGGGATACGGCGACCTTGTGCCTGCGACGGCGCTCGGCAAACTCATCGCATCCGCGACGATGCTGTCTGGGCTCGTCTTTCTCGCGCTCCTCGTCGCTGTCATGGGCCGCGCCATGCAGACGGTGCTCTTCGGCTCGCCCATAGATTCGGGTAAGTCCGCGAACTAGGTATACTGCTGCGTATATGAATACCAATGCAATTATCGCGCTTGTCGCGGGGCTTGTGATTATCGGAGGAGGAGCGTACTACGTAATGAAGTCCGACTCAGTCGCAGTGCCAGCCGGGAATTCTGCCAATGAAACGATGAATGTTCAGAATGACGGCGCATTCAGCGGCTCCATCGTTGCGCTCTCGGAGCACGGTGGTGAGTGGAAGTGCACGGTAGATACGACTTCGCAGACCGGCGGAGGACAAGCGGTATCGTCTGGCATCGTGTATGTATCGGACAACAAGGTGCGCGCTGATTTTGATGTGAGCGTCGCAGGCAGGGGAGCAATGAAAGCGTACATGATTGCCGATGGCGAATATGTGTATTCGTGGAGCTCGATGGTGCCGCAGGGCGTGAAGGTCGCGCAAGCGCAAGCAGAAAGTTCACAGGGTGCTGCGACGTCGGGGCAGGGAATGGATGCAAATACGAGTTACAGCTACGACTGTCAGCCGAGCAGTGCAGATGCTTCACTCTTCGTACCGCCCTCGAACGTGACGTTTATGGCGTTGTAAAAGCGGACAGTGCTCGATTGCTTGGAATTATGATTGAGCGGCCACGAACTCACGATCGCAAAGCAGCTGAAGAAACTGCCGAGGTGTACCTGAGCAATCTTGGACTGGAATGGAAACAGCTCGAGGGCAAAAAAGTGCTGGATATCGGAGCGATGGATGCGCAGTTTGCGCACGCGGCTCGCCGCCGAGGCGTCGAAGTGATCTCCATAGATAAGGATTTCATCGAAGACGAGTGGGCTCCGCCGCGCGACAGCACATATGCAGTAGCAAACGCTACGAGATTACCGTTTGCGAATGGGACGTTCGACTACGCAATCGCGCATACTTCGGCCATGCATTACATAGAAGACCGATACGAATACGACGGGGGCTATGCAATCTATCTTGAAGATGTGCTTCGCGAGGCTTGTAGGGTGTTAAAGGAGGGGGGACAATACAGGTTTACCCCGACCGCTCTTGAAGAGGAGCTACGTGAACGAGCTGATGAAGCCATACCGGCACACAAGACTGATGCTTATGTACAATGGAAAATTGAGCGGGAATATCGTTTTCTTGAACCGATGGCGAAACGGGCTGGCTTTGAACGATTAGAGCTCTGTAGATTTGAAGGCGAGCAACTCGAGCGTCTAAAGTACGATTACAACTATATGCTCACACACTTCTTCATGGCATTGAAAGGCGAGAAAAAGGCAGACTAGTCCGTTCCCGAAGTGCGGTGGACTATTTTTTGCCCAGAAGGGAATTGTCTACAAGTTTTGCCTCGTCGCCACTGGGCAAACTCGCAGGCCGCCGCTGACGGTCGCGCGTGCTCGCGCGACATCGCTGCGAGGCTAAATGAGATGTCTGCGCGCGAATGCAGACCCAGAGCCGTGTTTCAGATACTTCTCGAATGCGATAGCTTGCTGTTTACTCGGAAACCCGCAGAACCACTTGAGTAGAAATGGACGTTTCGAGTTTGTATATTTTGCCTTGCCAGTATTGTGATCAGTAAGTCGCTGCTTTACGTCTTCAGTCGAGCCAACATAATTACTCTTGTCTTTCTGGCTTTGCAGAATGTAGACGAAGTACATATGTGAATTATTGTCCTGCTTCGCTAAAGCTACGCAGGACACTGCTTCTACTCGCTGCACTCGTGTCGCTGTGCAGTGCCTGCACTGCTTCGTAAAAAGACCCGCTGATGCGGGCTTTTTACGAAGCAGTGGAGATGTTGCCTGAGAATTGGAACCAGCTAGAGGCTTATATTTTTGATGCTTACGAGCTAATTAAGGCCCTCACTCTTCAAGAGGGGAGTAGAGCGCCGGCCGCTGCTTAGGGTCACATGGTGGTATTGGAATAGGAGAGATAACCCCGCCGCCGCACTCGTTTGATAAAAGTATACCTATGTGGCATAGTGCGGGGCAGATTGGTCAACCTAGTCCCGCGCGACGGGCAGAAAGGATGCTATGGAAACGAAACAGGTTCTGCGGCCGAACTTCGAGAAGCGCGGCGGGCTGGTGACAGTCGTCGCTCAAAACGCCCATACCCACGAGGTTCTGATGGTTGCCTACACCGACGAGGCTGGCTGGCGCAAGACACTCGAAACAGGCCTCGGCAGCTATTACTCGACCTCCCGCAAGAAGAGCTGGGTCAAGGGCGAGGAGAGCGGCAACTTCCAAAAAGTCATCGGTATGCGCATCGACTGCGATGGCGACGCGCTCATCTACCTCGTCGAGCCGAAAGGCCCCGGTGTGGCGTGCCACACCAATGCCCGGTCGTGCTTCTATCGGGTGATTGCGGGCAAAGGCCGCAATGCTCCAGCCCCTAAGGCCGGCAAGGACGAAGAGCTTCCGCTCGTGGAAGTGGAGGTGCATGAGAACCTACTGCCGTACCCCATCAAGCAGGCCAAGTACTTCGAGCATGTCGAGCGGCCAGCAGATGCTGCGCCCGGCGTGCGCGTGGTCGAGTGGCTCAAACTCGCCTACAACAAGGATGCCCCGAAGGGGTGGGAAGAGGTGGTGGTCTACCGCCCTCTCGACCAGAACGCGTACGTGTACAGGGTCAAGGGCGGCTGGGACTATCGACCTCTCGGCGAGTTCATGCAGCGCTACCACCCCGTGATGGAAGACGAGCGCATCGCCGAACTCGACAAAATCGCGGAGAGGATTTACGCATCCACGGCTCGTATTGACCTGATTATCGCCGACCGTGACGGCACACAAAAGCAAGCCTAGTACTTGTACTAGGCCCGAACAACAAGGCACGGCTTCGCGGCCGCGCCTTTTCTTTTTGGTAAATGGTTCCAAATCAAAATCTCCTGGCACTAAAATGCCTTGGAAAATAAAGAGAAAAATACGAGTGGAAGTGGCGGGAATCGAACCCGCGTCCAGAAAGAAGCTACATGTACTCTTCTACGATGCGTAGACTGCCTTGGTCCGCCGGCTGGCGGATTTAGGTAACACGCGTATGAGACAGACAGAATCGCGTGAGACCGAGCTCTATTCTTAGATACTCCTCGAGCGGGGAGTATCAGTACCCGAATTTGATGACGTCGACTGAATGCCTATCGGATTTCGAGATTCAGAGACGGCTGGTTAGGCGAAAGCGTAACCAGGCTGAAGGTCTTTCATCTGAATAGGTGAAAGAACTCCGAATGCGGTTTTGGTCGCACTTGAAGATTTGGAGCAGTTTGAAAAGATACTCCAGCTTTGCATCGCACGTACATGTGCCGATCTTCCTGTCGAAGCCGATCACTCCCCACCCACGACCCATAGATTTCTCTTTGGGTCACGGGTGGCGATTGACCGACCACAAGATTGTTCAGTCTCTCAAAGAACGTCGTATCCTCCTCTTCTCCTCGCGCTCACGTATGGAATGACGTTTGTCTTCCTTTTTCTTTCCGCGTGCAATCGCGATGAGGAGCTTGAGGTTACGCCCTTTATTATACACCTTAAGCGGCACTATTGTCAAGCCCTTTTCGCCCTCTGCGGAGGCGATATGGGCGATTTCCTTCTGAGAGAGGAGCAATTTGCGCGTCCGCTCGGGGTCGTAGCTCTTGGGCGCATTGGCTGGCTGCCATGCAGGGATGGTGGCACCCACGAGGTACGCTTCGCCGCCGCGCGCGACGACGCGCGCGCCTTTGAGCGAGCCATGTCCGGCGCGGAGCGACCTAACTTCGTAGCCGTGCAACACCAGACCCGCCTCGATTTGTTCGAGGATGGTGTAATCAAAACCTATTCTTTTATTTTCGACTACTGTCATATATCGGAATGTGAAATGAGCGTTTGCCTGCCCCGTAGCCAACGCGCAGCGTTGTGGTACCGGGGTTTTCTAGCGCGCTCATGCGGGCACTATACCCCATGAGATAATTGTCGGCATGTTCTATGTGTACGTTCTCCGAGGCCCCAAGCAGATGTACACGGGGTCAACAAATGATTTGGCGCGTCGCGTCAGAGAGCATTGCGTGGGAAAGAATGTTTCCACGCGCAACAAGGGTCCGTGGAAGTTGATTTACTACGAAGCGTGCGACGATGAAGGCGATGCACGACGAAGAGAGAAGTACTTAAAGTCTGCTTGGGGCAAGCGATACCTGAAGCAGCGACTGCAGGGCAGCTTGCGACTATCTCACGGGGCGTAGCGTATACTCAGTTATATGGAATTCGGCGCGAGGCATCGGACGGAGCGGATAGGGCAGCGGAGCCGGTACAACATCGGTCTCGTGAGCAGCATCGATGTGCTCACGTACGTCGTGAGTTTCATATCACTTACTTTTGCAACGCACCAAGTGTGGCTCATCTGGTCGCTTCGCGACGCATCAAGCATATCGCTCGTGATGTGGAGCGCGTTTACACTCGGACACTTCGTGTGGGCGCTCTACGGCTACGTGCACCACGAGAGACTCATTATGATCGTGCACGCAATCTGGGTGTGCTTCTGCATCCTCATCCTCATCGGCATCGTTGCGTTCTCCTAAAAAGAACGCGGTCACGATTCTTTCATAAAGGCATCGGTACTGTATAACCCGGTGACTACACTTTCGGCTTGCGCCCGCCGACACATCGTGCGCGCGCATTTCCAAGAAGCGTACATCACCCATGGAATTTTTGACCAATCTTTAGCGCGCTCGTGGTGCAAATAAAACTAGCCGAAAGTGTAGTACCGGGTATAATCGTGCGGATATGACTCCTAAACCCAAAGATCCCCTGCAGCAAAAAAAACCGAAAGAAAGCCCCCAGGGAGGCGGGAGTGTCTGGACGCAGCTCACGGTCGCGTTTGCAGTATTTCTCACGATTTCTATCGGGTATTCGTTCGTGCGCGAATATTTCGTGGGTGAGCCGGAGACTGTCGCAATCTCGCAAATAGCCAACGACATCACAGCGGGTCGCATCTCCTCGATCGTCGTATCTGGCACCAAGGTGACGGCTACGTACACCGATCAGTCGGAGAAAGTGTCGCGCAAAGAATCGGAGGCGTCGCTCACCGAGACGCTCGCCGTATACACCATCCCCGCAGAAAGACTCGCCGCGGTCAACATCACCGTAGAAGACGAGGGTGGCTTTCGTTTCTGGTTCTTTTCACTCGCGCCCATGCTTGTCCCCGTGCTTCTCCTGATTGGTATTATCTGGTACCTCTCGCGACAACTCAGGGGCGGTGGCGGCATGCAGGCATTCACCTTTGGCCGCTCGATGGCGAGACTCACGAGTCCAGAAGACGCCGGACAGAAGGTCACGTTTGCGGACGTGGCTGGCGCGAAGGAAGCGAAAGTAGAGCTCACCGAGATAGTCGACTTTCTCAAGAATCCAAAGAAGTTCATCCAGATAGGTGCTCGTATCCCCAAGGGCGTGCTCCTCATGGGCTCTCCCGGTACAGGTAAGACACTGCTCGCACGCGCCGTTGCCGGGGAAGCTGGCGTGCCGTTCTTCTCGATATCGGGCTCGGAATTCGTCGAGATGTTCGTCGGCGTGGGCGCTAGCCGCGTGCGCGACCTCTTCGCTACTGCGAAAAAAAGCGCGCCAGCCATCGTATTCATGGACGAGATAGATGCAGTCGGCCGCGTGCGCGGCACGGGTGTCGGCGGCGGCAACGACGAGCGCGAACAGACGCTCAATCAGATACTCGTCGAGATGGACGGGTTCGAGCCCAATGAGAAGGTCATCGTCATGGCCGCAACCAACAGGCCTGATGTGCTCGACCCGGCGCTCCTGCGCCCCGGTCGATTCGACAGGCGTGTGATGATAGACCTCCCCGACAGGAAAGACCGCGAGGATATTTTGAAGACGCACTCGCGCATGAAGCCGATGGGACCAGATGTAAAGCTCTCTGTCATCGCAGAGCGCACACCTGGCTTTAGCGGTGCAGACCTCGCGAACCTCATGAACGAAGCTGCAATCCTCGCCGCGCGCGAAGATAGGAAAGAGGTGACACAGTACGACCTCATCCGATCGATAGAAAAGGTGATGCTCGGTCCCGAGAGGCGCTCGCACGTCCTCAACAAGAAAGAGAAAGAAATCACGGCGTACCACGAGGCGGGGCACGCGCTCGTCGCATCGGTCTTGCCGTACGCCGACCCTGTCCACAAAATATCTATCATTAGTCGCGGTCGCGCAGCGGGCTACACGCTCAAGCTCCCGCTCGAAGATAGAAAAATGCAGTCACGCCGTGAATTCCACGACGACATCGCAGTCTCGCTCGGCGGCTTCATCGCGGAGAAGATGGTGTATGGCGACATCACGACAGGTGCCAGCAACGATCTGCAGGTACTCACCGCGCTCGCGCGCAACATGGTCGCGCGCTACGGCATGTCCGACAAAATGGGTCCGATAGCATTTGCTGCGTCGGCTCAGCGCGCACTTTTCGGCGAAGGTATCGATGGCGAGCAGTCACCGGAGACTGCATCGGCAATAGACGCGGAGGTGCGTAAAATAATCACCAACGCGTACAAGCGCGCCGAGGATGTCATGACGGAGCATCGTGCTGCGCTCGACGCCATCGCCGCTAAGCTCATCGAGGTGGAAACAATCGAGCGCGAGGAATTCGAAAAAATCCTCATTGCGCACCACATCGTCCCCAAGAAAAAGGAGGACATCGAGCACGCCCCGTTAGCATAAAAAACAAGCGGGCGCCCTTTGGGCGCCCGCGTCGTTGAGGTTGTAGCTGCTTCACGTGTTCCACAACTCGTCGTAGAGGTACACGACGATGCGCACGAGTGTGCAGGCTCCGAACGTGACGCCGGTCAATGCGGAATACTCCGATGGCGGCAGTGCAAGCCAAAAGCTTGCAATCGGTTTGATGGCGAGCCACCACACGAGCAGCAGTTCGCATATTAGTCCGACAAAGCACAGTGCGCGGAACGCGAACTCGCCCGCAAAGGAAAATTGCGCACGGATGTGGTTCTCGTTGCGAAAACCCAGGTACGCCGGCCACCACGGCCAGCGGACGAGCAACAGAGCCGGTCGCCAGACGACCCATTCGACGAATTCGGCGACTTGCTCGATTTCACTCAGCTTCTGCTCCGAGGTCTTCGGTGCACCGAACAGCCAGTGTTCGCGCGTGTCCATGAGGAGTCCTCCGGTTTCTGACGGAACATTACCGTGCCAAATCTGGCGGTCAATATCGTCGATGGTATGATGCCGGGGATGAAAACGGTGACCGTGGAAGGTCTCATTGCGACGCACGATAAGAAGCCATTTCGCGGTGTTATCTCCATCGATAGGAAGACGGGTCTCATCGCGGGAGTCTCGAAGCCCTCGCGCAAGGTGGCGGACTACACTTTTGGCGACGACTGCTTGATTTTCGCGGGTTTTGGCGATGTGCACATACACGCTCGCGAGGACGAGACAGGTAAGCAAGTCTACAAAGAGGAGTACGCGACTGCGGCGGATGCAGCACTCCACGGGGGCGTGGTGCACGTGAGCGCGATGCCGAACACACCGAATCCCGTTGTCGGCAAAAAAGAATTCGAATGGCATCGCTCTCGCGTCGCGCAGCTTCAGAAGCCTGTCGCTATTCTCAACTATCTCGGCATCGACTCGAAGACGAAGCCGCTCGGAAAGCCCGGCGAATATTTCTATAAACTGTATTTCGGCAAATCGGTCGGCGACCTCACGGTGACGTATGGCAGCGAACTCGACGTAATTCTTTCGCGATACAAAGGCCAGCAGGTTTCATTCCACGTCGAGTACGAACCGATTGTGCAAGCCTCTGCCGGGGGCAAGACGCATTCGAACAGGCGGCCAGTCGAGTGCGTCAATGAGGGCCTCCGCATCCTCCTGCCGCTTATCGAAAAATACAAAATCCGGGCAAAGCTCTGTCACTGGTCTACCGGAGGGGAGAGTTTCGAGATGATTGCTGCATATAGGAAGCGCGGATGCGACATCGTGCTCGAGGTCTCGCCGCTCCACCTTCTTTTCGATACGTCGATGACCGATGCCGACCCGAGCCTTTGGACCAAGATTCAAATGAATCCCGCCGTACAGGCGCCTGAGCACCGCAAGGCGCTCGTCAATGGACTCAAAGATGGCTTCATTCAATTCATCGCCACAGACCACGCGCCTCATACAGAAGAAGAAAAGTACTCGGCGTTCACAAAGTTCCGCGACCAGTATCCGGGGAAGAGCAACAAAGACATCGCCATGGCTGTAAAAGAGAAGGACAGGGAACTCTTTCTCGCCACGTGCTGCGAGAACAATCACAGCGGTGCCCCATGGCTCGATACCTACGCGCTTGTCTGTACGTGGCTCATGCGGGAACATGGATTTACGTCGCAGGATATCGCGCGCGTGTCGGCATACATGCCGGGGAAGTTTGTGAACCCGCACCTCAGAAAGCAATTCGCGAAACAGAAATTTGGAAAAGGATTTGGCGAAATAAAAAAAGGATTCATGGGCTCTCTCACTGTGCTCAACACCAAGAAGCAGACACTCGTGAAGCGCGAAGACTTGAAGACCAAGGTGGGCTGGTCTGCACTCCAGGGGAGGGTGATGCCGGGATCCGTCGAGGCGGTATTTATTGGCGGCAAAAAACAATAATGTGAAGCAATGATATGAAAAAGAACGATAATACTAAAAAGGCGATGGCGCTCCATAAGAAGCTCGGCGGGAAGATACGCATAGTGCCGGCGGCGCCGGTGCGCAATAGGGCAGACCTCGCGCTCGTCTACACGCCGGGCGTTGCCGCAGTGTCGAGTCTCGTCGCAAAGAATCCGAAAGAGGCAAGGGTGTACACGATGAAAGGGCGCACGGTCGCCGTGATTTCCGACGGCTCCGCAGTGCTCGGACTCGGCAACATCGGCGCCCTCGGCGCACTTCCGGTGATGGAGGGCAAAGCGGCACTTTTCAAGACATTCGCCGATGTGGATGCGGTGCCTATTGTCTTAGCAACCCAAGATGCAGACGAAATAGTGGAGACGGTACTCCGTATTGCGCCCGCATTCGGCGGCATCAACCTCGAAGACATCGCTGCCCCGAAGTGTTTCGATATTGAAAAGCGCGTCATCGATGCGCTGGACATCCCCGTCATGCACGACGACCAGCACGGCACGGCTGTCGTCGTGCTTGCGGGGCTTATCAATGCGGTGAAAGTCGTCGGCAAGAATCTGAACAATTGCACGGTAGTTGTTGCGGGCGTGGGCGCTGCGGGCGTAGCCACAGTGAAGCTCGTCCATGCGTATGCCCCAAAAGCGCGGATAGTCGCGGTCGACAGCAAGGGTATCGTGGGCACACACCGCGACGACCTCAATAGTACGAAGAAACAACTCTTGAGCGATAAGGTTGCCGTCGGAAATCGAAAGGGGAGCGTCGCAGATGCGCTCGACGGTGCGGACATTTTTCTCGGTGTCTCACAACCGCGCACGGTGACCGCGGAGATGGTACGGAGCATGGCGAAAGGCGCAATACTCTTCGCGATGGCGAATCCTACGCCGGAAATCATGCCCGATGAGGCGAAGAAGGGCGGCGCGAGAGTCGTCGCGACCGGGCGTAGCGATTTCCCGAATCAAATCAACAACTCGCTCGCGTTTCCCGGGATTTTCCGAGGCGCGCTCGACAATGGCGTACGTAGAATCACCGACAAGCACAAAATCGCCGCAGCGAAGGCGATTGCGGGGCTTATCAAGAAGCCGACGGCCGGGAAGATAGTGCCGGACATGTTCGACAAACGCGTCGCGAAGGCCGTAGCAAAGGTCATCCGATAGCTCCGACCCACCGCGGTATACTGAGTACATGGACGCGATGGGGCTCGCGCAGCTCAAAAGGCAGATGGCCTGGCAGGCCGAGCAGGTGAAGCACGGCGAAATAGACCTCCACAGCGCCGAGCTCGCCCTCGAGGCTTCCAAGAAGAAAGTGGAAGAACTCAAGAAGAAGATGGAGATGGACAAGCGCCGTCTCGACCAGCTTAAGATAGAGGTCTCCCGTTCGGAAGAGCAGCTTCGAAAGGAGGCGTTCGATAAGCGAAGAGGCTAACGGTATCGCAAAACTCGCGCATTAGGCCTATAATCTGCGCACTCCGCCCGTAGCTCAATGGTTAGAGCACCGAGCTTATACCTCGGGGGTTCCTGGTTCGAGTCCAGGCGGGCGGACTCACAATGGAAACACGGACTATTGCCACGGTAAATTCCTGCATTTACTGCGGGTCGACTCAGGCGCTTACAGACGAGCATGCTATCCCCTTGGGACTAAATGGGGTCTACGTACTCAAGAAGGCAAGTTGTATCAGTTGTAACACGGTAACAACAAAGTTCGAGCACGACGTGCTCCGGCGTTTGCTCCGATACTTTCGTGCATACAAAAGTCGATACAAAACGCGGAGAAAGAAAGAGATACCCGAGCTTTTCCCCGTCCAAATTCGCACGAGGAATGGTCAGGTAAAACAAATAAAGATGCCCATATCTGATTGGGGTGCAGTTGCATTTGTACCTCATTTTGCTCCACCGCGAATCATATCCGGAAAGGAGGAAACAGAGGGAATAGAAGTGCTCGGTGGCTATACCTTGCGTATTGGTGGATTAACGAAGGAGCAACTTGGTGCGAAGTATGGGATTACCGACTTGCATACATCTGCTACGCATAGCCCAGTTGAATATGCGCGTATGTTGGCGAAGATTGCATATTGCTTTACCGTGGCAGAATTCGGACACATTCCATCGGAGAATTATTACGTCATAGGTGCAATCCTTGGCAAAAAGAAAGACATTGGTACTTGGGTTGGCTGTAGAGACGCGGATGTAATGCCTAAGCAGAAAGATGTTGTGGTGAATTTGCATCTAAAGGACGATTGCACGATTTTAGTAAGGATTAAGTTCTTTGGAAAACTTAAGTCACCAACATACGAGGTGGTAGTTGGAAAAGTCAGTAAATTGAGCGCGCGCCAACGATTGAAATGGACTTGGAGTCGAATTCTAGGAACGCCCTACGCCGTGTGGGTCGTAAATGACCCATCATGGGATGTACTTCCTGCGACGAACAACGATTTTTTTGATGGTGCACAATTTACTGACGAGAGCACAGGCAAAGTGGTCGATGCAAAAATGAAAAGCTAATATACAGATATGGCTCCGCACATCCACGAGAAGATTGATTTCACCGTAGAAGTTTTTATCGTGTACAAAGACAAGGTGTTGCTCCGGAAGCACGACAAATATGGTTTCTGGCTCTCGATAGGCGGCCACATCGAACTCAACGAAGACCCCGTCGAAGCGGCGCATCGCGAAGTAAGAGAGGAGGTCGGACTCGAGATAGAGCTCTTTGGCAATCCGATGCCGCCGATTTTCGTGGATGATACGTACCGAGAACTCATGCCGCCGAAATATATGAATAGGCATAACATAGGGAAGAGCGGACATGAGCACGTATCGCTCGTCTACTTTGCGCGCGCCACATCTGACGATGTCGTCGCCGAAAAGGCTGGCGATGTCTGGAAGTGGCTCACGAAAGAAGATGTGGAAAAGAACACCATAGGCCTCAAGGCAGACATTCAGTTCTACGCACTCAAAGCGCTCGAGGAACTCGCCTCGTAAGTCTGTGCATAGGACGGGATTGCGCGAGGTAGACCCCGTGCGACAATGTGCCCTATGAGACATTTCGCCTGCGCACTCGCGCTCTTCGTCGTTCTTACCAGCGTTCCGCTTGTTTCCAATGCGCAAACTCAGAGCGCTGAACAGCTCGCGGCACAGGCAGAATTGCTTTTGCAGCAGATAGCGGCGCTTCAAGCACAACTTGCCGCGCAAAGTGGCGGCACTGTCGGTTCGACAGCGCCTGTGATTCCGAGTAACGCATCCAGCGCGCTCTGTCCGAACATCGGGCGCGTCCTCAAGCTTGGCTCCACGGGAGATGATGTTTCCAGATTGCAGAGATTTCTCGCCGCAGACCCGAGTATCTATCCAGAAGCGCTCATCACGGGCTACTATGGCTCACTCACGGAAGCAGCGGTAAAGAGGTGGCAGACCAAGTTCAATATTGTTTCTTCCGGCGATGCGGATTCTACAGGCTTTGGCGTGACAGGCCCTCGTACTGCTGCGGCCATAGCGTTGCAATGCTCGACCTCTTCCGGTGGTGGCAACAATGTCACGTCGCCCACTGTCGGAGGATTCATACAGGTATCGCCAGTCTCCGGCAACGCGCCGCTTTCCGTGAGTGTCACGGCGACGGTGAACACGGTCAACTCGTGCCAGGCCGCGGCCTACACGCTTGAATGGGGAGACGGTTCTGTAGCACAGACGATACAAGTACCTGCGAATCGTTGCGCGTCTCTTCAACAGACGTTCTCGCATCAGTATGTCTACGGCGGTCAGTACCTCGTGCGCTTGTCAGCGGGGCAGCACTCGACGACGGCGACGGTGCAGGTGTTTGGCGCTGGTGCGCCCGCAGGCGTCACTCCCGGCATAGGCGTGACCACCCCGACAACGCCAACGCAGCCGACATCACTCTCGGTCACGATTCCTTTTGAGGGACAGACGGTGCAGCGTGGCAGTACGGTAAGCGTGTCGTGGAGCGCGAGCGGGGGCATACCCGCGAACTCGCAGGTACAACTCGACCTCATAAATGCATCCGGCCAGCAAGTAGGCAGTCCTCTCATCGCGACCGTGAATATGGTCGGGACGCACTCATGGCAGGTGCCGACGAATGTCCCCGGAGGTCAGTACAAAATCCGTGCGAGGGTCTTGCAGGTCGGAGGGAATACCATCGTGACGACGGATAGCAATGCGTTTGCCATCTCGGAGCCGTTCTCGTACGGGCCGCTCGCTGTCTCTCCCGGCGTGTCGAGCAATCCGCTCGCTATCGGGGTCTCATTCAACATTCCCACATCCTGCACCGGCTACACCCTGAGCTGGGGCGACGGCACACAGAGCGCGACGCAGTCGCACGCGACGTCGTGTGCGGAGACGCCCGTCACGAGAATATTCACGCATGAGTATGCATCTTCGGGTGTGTATACCATCACGCTTCGCCGAGGTGCGGACCTCTCGCACGTCGACACAGCATCGATTTCAATCTCGAATTAGCTACTCGCGGTGATGCTCCGACGAGAGTTTCGCAATGCGCTCTCTGAGCGCCGGGTGCCTTGAGAGTTCCGCGTCTTCACCCACGAGTCGCTGTGCCTCGGTGCGCGCTGCTTGGATGAGCTTCACGTTCTTGAGCGCGTCCATACCAAGGTCGCTCACACCCCATTGCTTCCTGCCGAGAAGGTCTCCTGCGCCGCGCGTCTCGAGGTCAGCTTCAGCGAGTTTGAAACCATCGTCGGACGTCTCCAGTGCCCGGAGACGCTTCATCGATACGTCGCCCTTTGTCTCCGGGAGGAGGAAGCAGAGCGGCGGGTGCGCGGAGCGCATGACGCGTCCGCGCAGCTGGTGCAGCTGCGCGAGTCCGAAGCGTTCCGCGCCCTCGATGAGGATGACGGTCGCGTTTGGGACATTGACGCCGACTTCGACGACGGATGTTGCGACGAGGATATGTATCTTGCCGCTCGCGAAATCCGCCATCACGGCGTCCTTCTCCTTCGGTTTCATGCCGCCGTGGAGAAGACCTACAGAAAAATCTGGGAAGACCTCTTTTTGCAGACGCTTCGCTTCCGCCTTTGCAGACTTCGCCATGACCGCGTTGATTTTTGCGGGGTCTGGTTCGTCGATACGCGGGCAAATCACGTACGCTTGCCGACCTTCTTCGAGCTTCCTCCGTACCTCCTCATACGCGCCATCGCGGTCGTCTTTTTGCACGATGCGCGTCGTTATCTTCGCTCTGCCCGGCGGCAGTTCGTCGAGAATCGAAATGTCGAGGTCTCCATACATGGTAAGCGCGAGCGTGCGCGGGATAGGAGTCGCGGTCATCGAGAGGAAGTGCGGCGCAGCGTCGCCCTTGCGCGCGAGAGAGCGTCGTTGCTTCGTGCCGAACCGGTGCTGCTCGTCGACTATCGCATACGCGAGATGTTGGAACCTGACTGATTTTTGTATGAGCGCGTGCGTGCCGACCAGCATCGCTATCTCGCCATTCTGTACCCACTTGAGGAGTTGCGCGCGCGAGATGTCGGTCGCTTTGCCCGGCGATACTTTGGAAGGGAACTTCTTGCACCCGCTCCCGGTGATGAGCGCGATGTTGATAGGAAGATGCTTGAAGAATTCAATGAAAGACAGGAAGTGCTGCCCTGCGAGGATCTCCGTGGGTGCCATATACGCGACCTGGAGCGTACCGCTCTCTCGCCCCGGCGGACGCGACGTGACGACGCCGTAGCTTGTCGCAGCGGCGACGAGCGTCTTGCCCGCGCCGACGTCTCCCTCGAGAAGTCTCGCCATGGGGTGGGGCTTTCCGAGGTCGTCGAGTATCTCTGCGATCGCTCTCTTTTGCGCCCCGGTAGGCACGACGCCTACAATCGAGACGAACTTCTCCGTGCGGGCTTCGGCACCCTCGATCCTGAACGCGGGCTCGTCGTCGTTGCGCTTTCTCTCTTGCGCGCGAGCGACCTGGAGCGCAAATATTTCCTCAAAAGAGAATCGCTTGCGCGCCGCTTCAGCGTGCCCGAGCTTTTCAGGCTTGTGGACGAATACGAACGCTGTCTGAAGGTCGGGCAGATTGTACTTAGAGCGCAGTGGAGCCGGGAGCGGGTCTACGACGTGCCCATGTACGCCGGCCGCGAATATTTTCTCGATTGCGTGGAAGAACCATCGTGATGTAATGCCCCGCGTCTCTGGATAGACAGGAAAGAGTGCGGCGGGCTTCTTTGTGTCCTCGCCCCCGAAGAGTCCCTCGGGTACGACGCCCGATGGGACAGCTTCGACTTCAGGGTTGGCTATATAGGGATTCGCAGCGCTGCCCGCGACGGTACCGGTGACTTGCACCGCAGTGCCTTGCGGTACGTACGAGGCGATGTACGGTTGGTTGAACCACAACACTTTCACGCGACCGCTCGAGTCTTCAAAATAGCCCTCGGTTGCGCTACGGCGGCTCTTCCAGAGTTTTTTCGCCTTTAATTTGGTAATGATGCCGAAGAGCGTGACTTTCGTCCCCGGCACAAGCGCAGAGGCCTCTCCCGCTGCGCCCGCTTGCTCGTAGCGAGTAGGGAAGTGCCGCAAGACGTCGCCAATCGAGGTGATGCCAAGTCGCTTGAGTGCCGAGGCCTGTGTGCTCGAGAGCTTAAAGTGTACCGCAACTGCGTCGTCCCATCGCATGGGAAGAGTATACCGCCTGGGTTATACACATGGTGCGTTTGCCCCGCTTGCGCCTCTTCCAATCGTAAGTAGTATAGGCGTGTTAGAAGTTTTATTTCGGCACAATGGTATTCGACGACGAGGAAAAGGATAAGGAAGAGGGTGGAGTTTCGGAGGATGCACTCGAGGAGGTCCTCGATGAAGAGGACGACGACGAGGTTCCTGAGAGCGAATCAGACGAGGAAAAGGATTGGGCTTAAGGAAGGCCGCCCCCATGGGGCGGTTTTCTTTGAGGCGATTACACGCATGATATAGTATCTACATGATGACAGACACATCGGTGAGCGGGAAAAAAGTCATAATCATTGAGGACGACCCGCTTCTCCATAACCTCTTGGCAGACAAGATGAAGCAGTTGCGGGACAAGGGCGTCGAGGTGCATCCAGTCATGAACGCGGAGGAAGGTTTGCAGACTGCGGGAAGCATCAATCCCGACCTCATTCTCCTCGACCTCGTCCTCCCCAATATGACGGGCTTTGAATTCCTGGAGCAGCTCAGGAAGCAGCCCGGCCAAGAGAAGACACCCGTTGTCATACTCTCAAACCTCAGCGCCGACTCCGACAGAGAGCGCGCGAAGCAGCTCGGTGTCATCGCGTACTTCGTGAAAGCGGATTTTTCTCTGAGTGAAATATCTGGCGCAGTGGAGGAGATACTCCTCGGACATGCGGTGCCCGCCCCCAAGGACACGGTGCCGGGCATAAAGAAGACGGAAACGGGCGGGTACATGGTGTACCTCTAGTGGGGCATGAAAACACTCCTTCGATACCTGGGTACTGTCGCCGCGGTCGTGCTCACCGTCAATATCGTGCCCGGTATAGAGGTCAGTGGTGGCTGGATGACCGTCTTCTTAATCGCGCTCGTGTGGTCGGTCATCACACTCGTGGTGCGACCCGTGCTTTCGATTCTCACGCTCCCCATCACCGTCATCACGTTCGGCCTCTTTGCCTTCGTGCTCAATGCGCTTCTCTTCTGGGCGATGGAACTCGTCGTGCCGGGGTTCTCCGTGAGTGGTTTCTTCGCCGCACTTCTCGGAGCAGTCGTCATCTCGGTCATCAGCTGGCTCATCAACAAAGTCCTCTAGGTCGCCTCGGAGTTACCAACGTCTCGTCGTGGAGAGTGGAATTGCCGTCGTATAATGAGCGGTAATGAGATTGCGCACATCAATCATCGTGGCGCTGCTGCTCGTCGCTCTTGGTGCCGCGTGGTACGCTTTTGCGACCATTTCTTCCGAATTGCCAGCGGTACCAGAACAAAGAGTCCCGAAGATACTGCTTATCCACAACCCGCCCGCGCTCAACGATGTGGGCGCCAACTTCAAGGTTCGCATGAGCGAGCTCGGGTACGCCGACGGTTCCAGAGTCGCGTATACGGAGATTGACGTCGGGACGGATGTGGCTGGAACGAAGTCGCGCATAGCTCAGGCGTTCTCCGAAAGTGATTTCGACCTTATATTCGCGACTGGTGTGAATGCCGCTCGCGCCGCCAAGGACTATGTAGATGAGACAGGGCTTGGTACCCCCATCGTTTTCGGGGTCGTCTCCGATCCTGTGGGTGGGGGACTCGTACAGAGTCTGCGTAGTTCCGGCAACAACCTCACCGGTATCACCCCCGCAAGCGATGTGACCGCTACCAAGCGCCTCGAATTCCTGAAGGAAATGATTCCTGAAACGAAGCGCGTGGTCATCGCCTGGAACGATGAGAATACTTCGGGGATATCCAACATCCGAAGCGTCGCGGCTTCCCTCGGTCTCGAGATGGAAGAAAAAAGAGTCAGCAGCGTGAAGGAAATGGAGGACTTCTATACCACTCTCTCGTACCGCACGGGAGACGCAATATTGCGAGCGGCGGACAGCATCGCAGCGGGCGCGGTGGCTGCAACCATACAGAGCGGTCTCACAGAGAAAATCCCTGTCATTGGCACGAATGCTGGCGACACACGAAGAGGCGCACTGATGAGTTTTGGGGCTAACTACGGGGACGTGGGACGAGCGAGCGCGCGCATCGTCGACCTTATACTCAAGGGCACGAAGCCCGCGGACATACCCATAGAGGAGGCGTCGCGCTTCGAAATATCGGTCAACCTCGACACAGCGCGCGCGATTGGTATCGCCGTCCCTCAGTCGTTCCTACTCAAGACGAATATCGTCATTCCGCAGGAATAATCCATGCTCGCACGGCTCTTGGGGAAGCTTAGGCTGCACACAAAGTTCATCGTGCTGCTCATTCTCGCGTCACTCGTGCCGCTCGTAATCGTGTCCGTCATCACCCAGACGAGGTTTCAGAGTACACTCCGCACCGATGCTTCGCAGCTGGGTCAGCAATTGGCAGCGACGGCTTCTGCGGAGATCAAATCGTTCATCGTCTCTCAGCTGCGCATTCTCGACAACATTGCCGCGCTTTACCAGCCGGAATTCCCGATTCGTCCCGAAATAGCAGAGCAGCTACTCGAGAATATCTTGTTCCGCAGCGAGAACTTTTCTGACATTACCGTCGTCGATGCGAACGGCCAGGAAATTGCGCGCAAGAACAGGCGCCTCGTGCTCTCGGAAAACGAGCGGCGCGACCTCTCTGCGTTCGAGGGATTCGATATCGTGATGCAGCGGGGGCTCTACGTGGGTCCTGTCATGGTCGAGAGCGGAAGACCGTTCTTTACCTTCGGCATCGAGATACTCAACGCGCGCGGGGAATTCGTCGGCGCGGTGTTTGCGGAAGTGGACGCGCGCATCATGCCGCGCGTCGTGGGTGAGATATCGGAGATCGTCGGCCCGCCGGGGCGCGTGTACATCGTGGACGACGAGGGCATTGTCATCGCGCACCCAGACCTCTCGTACGTACTCGCGCAGAAAGACCTCACCGCTCTGCCAACCGTGCGCCAGGTTGTGGAGGCACCTGAAAGTATCGGCATATCAGCCGAATACACGAACGAACAAGGTCTCGCGGTGCTGGGGTCCGCCCACACGATGACCATAGAACTTTTCGATGTGCAATCTCGCGGCTCACCCAGCATCGACTGGTACGTTATAGCGGAACAGCCGGCGGATGTCGTGTATCGTGACGCACGACAGGCAGCGTATTCATCGATGTTTGTTTCGCTCGTCGCGGTCATTCTCGCCGCGCTCGCTGCCTTCTACTTCGCAGGCCGCGTATCTCGACCGATAGAGTCGCTGCACACCGCGGCGCTCCAGTTTGGCCAAGGAAACCTCGGGCATCGCGCACCGATCGAATCAGGTGACGAGATAGGAGACCTCGCGCAAAGCTTTAACACAATGGCGGAGACGATAGGAAAAACGATGCTCAGTTTGAGGCGAGAGGAAGAGGTTGTGAAAGCAGAGCGCAACAAGCTCGCTCTCATCCTCGGGGGTGTGACCAACGCGGTGGTGGCTGTCGATACGGGTGGCAGGATCGTGCTCTTCAACAAGGCTGCCGAAACACTCGTCGGCTTTCCCGCGGCGCAGGTGCTCGGGAAGCACATTGGGGATGTTTTACAACTGTACGAAGGCGAACATGAGGTGCCTGTGGAAGAGTTCTGTCCGAATGCGCCCAAAACAACCGAGGGCGTCGTATATAGCAAAACCAACCTCCGCATGCCCGTCGCATCCGGCAAAGACCACATCGTGAATGTGGTGTCGGGTCGTATCAAAGAGGGATTGAGCATTCACCTCGGGTGCGTCCTAACGTTTCAAGACATCACGCAGGAGTACGCGGTCGAGCGGATGAAGCGAGAATTCGTTTCTATTGCGGCTCACCAGCTCCGTACGCCGCTCACCGGCATGAAGTGGGCTGTCGACTTCCTGCTCACTGGCGAGAAAGGTGCGCTCACTGATCCGCAAAAGACGCTGGCGAGCCAGGCGCTCGATGCGGTGAACAGGATGATACACCTCGTGAACGACCTGCTCGATGTGAATCGGGTAGAGGAAGGCAAGTTCGGCATCCATGCACAGAAGCAGTCGATATTGCCGCTCCTCGACCGCCTGATGACTGCGTATAAACAAAACGCGGCGAAGAAAGGCGTGGAATTCAAGGCGATGGTGGCGCGCGAGATACCTGAGCTTGTCTTCGATGCGGATAAACTCGAAATAGTTCTCAGCAATCTCCTGGACAATGCTATCAAATACACCCCCGCAGGAGGCCAGATCTATGCGAGCGCCGAGATCAGGGCGGGCGCGCTCGTGATATCAGTGCAAGATTCCGGTATCGGAATTCCTCGCGACGACGCAGATAGGATATTTACGAAGTTCTTCCGCTCGTCGCAAGCATACTTGCACCATACAGACGGCAGTGGGCTCGGACTCTATGTCGCGAAGAACATTATGGTGCAGCATGGAGGTAATATCTGGTTTGAATCCGCCGAGAATGCAGGGACGACCTTCTACATATCGCTTCCGCTTGAGACGAAGCAGACCCGAGTGTAGAGATGTCGCGTCCTATCCACATGTAGTGCGGCCGCGCAGACGCGCATACACTACAATGTGCGTGCATGCCTCCGACGCCTCCAGCGCAACAAGCGGTTTCTCTGTCAGCTAAGGACCTGGTGCCCGTGCATCCGCCGCACCGGCCGTGGCTCATCTTCGTTGCACTCGTCGCTGCTCTACTCGGTCTTGCGACTGGCGCCTACCTGTGGCTTGGCGAGAGCGAGGCAGTCCGCGCCGAGCCGCTCAAAGTGGGGATAGTGCAGAACGTCAAACACCTCGACCAGGTCGTCGATGGCTTCAAGCAGGGGCTCTCGGAGCTTGGGTACGCGGATGGGACGGACGTGGTCTACGAATATCAGAATGCCAATGGCGATTCGGAACTCGCGAAGACTATTGCCAAAGAGTACATCGCTCAAGGGGTAGATCTCTTTCTCGTCGTGACGGAACAGGCGGCAAAGGCCGTGTACGCGGCGACGCAAGAAGCTGGAGTGGAGATTCCCATCGTGTTTACCAATGGCCTCGGCATGGTGGAGACAGGATTTCTCGAGAGTTATGCATCGTCCGGCACGTACGTGACCGGCGTCGTCCCCGACGACGTGGATGTGACCATAAAGAAGCTGGAATTCCTCAAGCAGATAGATCCCGACGCGAAGCGGGTAGGTGTCTTCTACAGCTCGCTCGTGCCGATATATCCTGCCGTTGCGACGCGCCAGGCACTCGCAGACCAGGCGCCGAAACTTGGGCTCGAGATAGTCGAGTACGATATCAAGACGCCTCCAGGTCCAGGTTCGACTGCTGCGATGCAGACGCTTGCGGACACCATCACGTCGGGCGACATTGACGCCATCGTGACAATTCCGGAAGTCGTCTCCAACTACCAGGACAACCCCAAGATCCTTCTCGAGCTCTCTAAGCGCATCAAGGCCCCGATACTATTCCTCACCGTACCGCGCGTCTTCGAAGGAGGACTCCTCTCGTACAGCCAGGACTACATCGTTTTCGGCAAGCAGGCTGCAGCGCAGGCGGACAGGATTTTCAAAGGCACGCACCCGAGTCAGATACCGATAGAGTACTCGCGCGAGAATCTCCTTATCATCAACATGAAGACCGCGAAGGAAATGGGACTCACGATACCGGAGTCGCTCCTCTTCAATGCCGACCAAGTCATACCCGCCGAGTAACGTCGAAAAAAGAAATCGCCCCGAAATGGGGCGGTTTCTTTAGGGTGATACCGATTAATTGTTGTGTGTCGTGCGCTTCGTGAAGTCGGAGAGCTTGGCTCCGCTCACGACGAAGAGGTAAATAATCTCGAGGATGCCGAGCGTGTTGAGGAAGAGAAATGCGATGAACCACCACATATCCCCGCGCTTTGCGGCTCGCCAGAGCGCGAGGCCTTTCCAGAGGAGCGACCACACCGCGACCAATAAAAAGGCGGAGACGACGAGCGGGATACCAAACCCCGCGCCCCATTCCGCACCCGGACCACCGTAATTCATCATGTTATTCATATCGCTTCAGTATACACCTGCGGTGAATTATTAGCCCTTGTCCGAACCCACTTCGCACGCGCGGAGCGCGTGGTGGTTTGATACTTCCGCGTACGCTCCGATTGCGTGGGAACGCGCCCAACCGCGCTCGCAAGCTCGCGCGGGCAAACCCAAAAATGTCCTTTCAATTTTTTGCGGCTCCCCCCTGACCCCCCGCCGCAAGGCGGAAAAGAAAGAGGAAAGGACATTTTTGGTTTGCTGCGCCGCTTCAGAACTCCAAAAAGAGCATACTAATGATATCAAAATGGATTGCTCTTTTCTCCGTTCCTCGCGGCGCTTTGGGACGCTTTCAACTGCGGTTTGCGCTAACGCACAAGCAAAATCTTTATGTGCCTTGCCCCAACCCGCCCAGTGCGCGGCACACGCCCGCTTCGCGGGCGGCTCCCTTACTTAGTCTTTCTTCGCATCCAATTTGAAGAAGAAAGTTGTCGCCAACAAAAAGATTCCGGTTATCAAATCAATCACGACCCAGGTGTCGCGGTCGAGATGGACTGGAAAGAAGGGATTGAAAAGTACAGCGACAAACCCGAAAATCCAAACCCATTTTTCTTTTTGTCCCTCGTACGCCATCCACGCGACATATGCAGTCGTCGCGAACACGACAAAACGGAGAATGGTGAAAAATCCGTATTGCCAGCCGTCAAAGAGAGCGAGGAACAAAATCGTCGCCGCGACGACCAACGCAATATTTTTCTTATTGTTGTTGCTCATAGGTACGTGATTCTTTTTTCATTCGCATTTCTCCGATTATGGGAATGATGTTGAGAACTGTTCCACCAAGCAATCCGACGAGGAACAAAATAGAAACCCACGCTCCTTGTCCTGTAATAAGCATCAAAATAACACCGAGGACGAAACCGAGTTGACCACTGATGACCATAATCGCAGCGTTTTGGTTTCCCGCCTTTTTGTCTTCGTTCGCCAAAAATGCCCAAGGCGCAAAACTCACCGCATACGCAAAAAGCAGAACTGGAATAAAGTTTGCATATTCTGATAGTTGTACCGCAACACCAAAAACATACATGACTGAAAAATATACAATCGCTATTGTTACAATTTGATTGAGTAGGAGAAAAATAGACCCAAGTACATATTTTCGTTTTTCAAACAGCGCGGCTCCAGGGGCACCAAAAACAAGAGTAATCATCATCGCGAAACCCAAAATGTAGTGTCCGAAAATACTGTACAAAAATCCTGCTCCGACTGCCGAAAATAGACCATAAAACAGTAGCCAAATTCCACCAATCAAACCAGCAGTAAGATTCAGGATGGATATAAACGTCACCATCAACATGTGTGCGGCGACTATATATTCAAGTAAAGAATTTTTGTTCGTCATGTTTTAGAAATTACGTTGTAGCTGTATAGCCCTTTCCCAAGTCCAACAATTCAACCCAACAAAACGTCGTGCGATGCTATCTTCTTCAACTCCCGTTTTTGCACAACCGATGTCGATAACAGTTCGGGTAAAGTAAGTAAGCGAAAGTAGTGAAAAACCAATTACGGCGATAATCAGAATGTTTTTAAGAAATTTATTTTGCATACTTATTCGTCAAACAGATTACCTACTTCGACAATATCAACACATGTTCCTGTTGCCGTGAAAAGGTTCGATGAATCAACCTCTATTTCGACATCATCTTCCGCATACGCAGTCCCCGTAAGAGCGAAAGCCGGTTTTGAAACCTCGTCTATATTTGCGACAACAGCAAACTCGTCAAAGTATTTTAGGAAGGAACGATCTTCGTCCGCTGGCTGTTTGATAAATTTATCTACAATTGAGCGGTCGCATTGAAGTTCTAAAACATAATCCACTGGACTAGAGTACGAAGACATAAAGCGAATATATGTCTTACCGTTACGATTGAAAACGTCGTCAAGATACCCTTGGAACAGAACCGGCTTGTCGCTTACGAGCCGCTCCTGTGCCTGTATTGTGTAGACCAAATCATTTTCCCAGCCAGTTATTGCTCCGTACTGCTGCGCCAACTCGTTGGCACGCAGTTCTGTACTCGAAACTTCTTTTTGTTCTTCTTGTGTTGGAGAATACGAAGAATCATTGTTTGAGAAGAAAAAATGATAGCCGCCCCAAAGTGCTACTGCCGCAATAACTATCCAAAAGATATAATTTTTATTCATACTTATATTTCTCTAAAGCTAGAAATAAAGTTTGGATAACGATTTTCGCTCTCAAACTGATTAGTGATGTTGAATGTCCACTCGCCAACATCAACAATTCGACCAATGATCGTTTCAGTATTCGGAGATGAATTACTGTACACGCCAGTTATTTCGTAATCTGTCGCGGGCGCGTTCGGGTCTTTTTCCATGCGAGATACAACGCCACCATAGATTTTTGCTGTCTGATTTATAAAATCTTCTTGGCTACTGTTGTAAGCGTAGAGATTATTTTCCGCTTGGACGAATAGCCCAACGCGCCCGTCAGGAGAGTTGTCTATGTATGACCACGAGTGTCGCGTAAAGTCCGCGCCGTCTGTTCTGTTGAACTGTGGTTCGGCAGGAAAGGTAATTTCAAAATTCAAATTGGGGACACTCAACACATACTTATCGTTGGAACTCAAGGTATTTTCTGTGTTTGAATTATTGAAATTACCGAAAGCGAAAACCGATACAATTCCGAGAATCACAACACTTGCGAGTACGATTTGATTTTTTGACATAAGATTACTTTACAAAATAATCGAAAGGTTTTCCGTACACTTTCGCGAACTCCGCAAGCTCGACCGCATCCACGCCTCGCTCGCCACGTTCTATCTTAGAAATGTACGCCTGAGGTTTCTTCAACTTCTTGCCCGCCTCAACTTGCGTCAAACCGGCATCGTGGCGAGCTTCACGCAGTTTCTTGACGAGATTTTGATACTTCGGCTGATATTTCTTAGACATAACTATACTAACACGGTATAGTCGGTTGTGGAATATACCAGTTTGGTTTATTCTGTTTATGGAAGCGGCGCAGCAAACCAAAAATGTCCTTTCCTCTTTCTTTTCCGCCTTGCGGCGGGGGGTCAGGGGGGAGCCGCAAAAAATTGAAAGGACATTTTTGGGTTTGCCCGCGCGAGCTTGCGAGCGCGGTTGGGCGCGTTCCCACGCAATCGGAGCGTACGCGGAAGTATCAAACCACCACGCGCTCCGCGCGTGCGAAGTGGGTTCGGACAAGGGCTAATAATTCACCGCAGAACAGAACTTCAGATTTTGAAAGCCCTGCATGGCGCGGCAGCAAAGCTGCCGCGCTGGGGAGAAAACGCCGTCGCTCCGCGACGAATTGGAACGGGGCGGGCGCGCCGAAGCGCGCGGATTTGGCTCTTGTTTCGTATCTAAAACCAATCTATGTCGTTCAAACCAAAATATTTTCTATACGCTCGCAAATCATCGGAAGACGATGATAGACAAGTGATGTCTATCGAAGCGCAACTTTTTGAACTACGAGAATTGGCGCGTAAAGAAAAGCTTGAAATCCTAGCGGAGTTTCAAGAGTCGAAAAGCGCAAAGACGCCGGGGCGTGAGCAGTTTGCGGAAATGATGACGCGCATTGAAGCCGGAGAAGCAAACGGTATTTTGGCATGGCATCCTGACCGTCTTGCTCGCAATTCGATAGACGGCGGGCGCGTCATTTATGCCGTTGATACTCGCAAGGTTTCGTCTTTGCGCTTTCCGACATTTTGGTTTGAACCGACCCCGCAAGGGCTCTTTATGTTGCAAGTGGCGTTCGGACAATCCAAGTATTACAGCGATAATCTTTCCGACAATATCAAGCGCGGTGTCCGCCAGAAAGTGCGTCGCGGCGAGTGGCTGAACCTCGCTCCCTTTGGCTATCAAAACAACCCTCGTATTCGCAATATCGAACCTCATCCAGTCAATTCAAAGATAGTGGTACGCGTATACGAGGAATACGCCAAAGGTTCGCATTCGTTCGTATCCCTCGCGCACTTTCTGGCGGACTTGGGCGTGGTGTCTCGCAACGGAACGCCACTTGCCAAAGTTTCCATCAAACGACTTCTGACTCATCGCGCATATCTCGGCTTCGTGAAGCATGGCGACGAATGGTTTGATGGAAACTTTGAGCCAATCGTTTCTCCACAATTGTTTGAAGCCGTGCAAAAGGTGCTGAAAGAGAAGGAGCGGCCGCGCAAACGCAAAATCAAGCACGATTTTCCGTTTGTTGGTATTTTTCGATGCGGTGAGTGTGGTGGCATGATTTCCGCGCAGTGGGCAACAAACCGCTGGGGTACGAAGTATCGCTACTACCGATGCTCGAAAAAGCGCGGCCGTTGCTCTCAACCCTATGTGCGTGAAGAAGCGTTAGCGGAACAATTACGAGCACGGCTTCAAACAATCTCGCTCCCCGAAAGATATACAGATTGGATGATGAACAAAGTGGACGAATGGGAAAAAGAAGCAGCTACTCTTTCGGGAAGCGAGGTGCAACACCTTTCACAATCAATCAAAGCGGACGAGGATCGCATGGAAAAGTTGGTTTCTACCTATTTGGATGGCGATGTGCCAAAAGAGTTGTACCTCAAAAAGAAAGACACCCTCATGCGCTCTCTCGCCGCTTTGCGACAAAAAGAGAAAGATGTTGCACGCGGAAGAAACGATTGGGTCGAACCCTTGCGGGAATGGATTTTAGATACGAAACAAGCCGCCTTTTTATCCTCATCCGACAATTTCTCCGAAATTGCCTCCTTCGTCAAAAAAGTCGGAACGAACCCTACGGTTCGTGCCAAATCCGCGCGCTTCGGCGCGCCCGCCCCGTTCCAATTCGTCGCGGAGCGACGGCGTTTTCTCCCCAGCGCGGCAGCTTTGCTGCCGCGCCATGCAGGGCTTTCAAAATCTGAAGTTCTGTTCTGCGGAGAGGGAGGGATTCGAACCCTCGGAACGGTTTCCCGTTCAACACATTAGCAGTGTGCTCCATTCGACCGCTCTGGCACCTCTCCCCGGTCGCGCCAGTATACAGATTCCACGACGCCCTCGCTAGGGTGGGATATCTTTACTTGGCCCCTGCTACGTACGATGATAAAATGGATTTGAGTGGAATCCATTTGCGCTGCATGAATCACAGATTCACGTTCATCGATTTATACGCTGGCATAGGTGGCTTTAGAATTGCGCTGGAAAAACATGGTGGGAAATGTCTGGGATTTTCCGAAATCGACAAAGAGGCAGTCAGGGTCTACAAAAATAATTTCGTTCCCGAGGGTTCCGGGGAGGTGGAGTTTGGGGATGTCACCAAATTGAACAAGTTGCCCGAAGTCGATGTACTTGTCGGAGGCGTTCCGTGCCAGTCGTGGTCTGTTGCAGGCAAAATGCGGGGATTCGACGATCCCAGAGGCCGACTCTGGATGGACACTATAAGACTGGTTGAGCTGAATTCACCCAAGGCATTCATATTTGAGAATGTAAAAGGCCTTATGGATCCGCGAAATAAGGCAAACCTTGATCTAATTCTCGAACGCTTTGCTGCGCTCAACTATGTCACACACCACACACTTCTCAACTCGTCCGATTTCGGTCTTCCCCAAAACAGAGACAGGATTTACATAGTCGGGATACGCGCGGATATAGCAACAGATACTGAATTCGCATTCCCAAATCCAGTTCCGAGCGAAAGTAGACTACACCATTTTCTCGACAACGTGACCTCACTTGGCGCACCGAAACAGAAACTCAAGCCAGAGGAGTTGTTTGGCGGCAAGATTCCGATGGGACGCAATAGGTATCAAAGAAATGATCAAATGAACGACTTCTTTATACTCTGTGATACGCGTGACGGGCACACGACCATACACTCGTGGGACATTATCGATACTACGCTAACGGAAAAGAAAGTATGTATGGCAATTCTTCGCAATCGTCGAAAGAAAATATACGGAACGCGAGACGGTAACCCAATCCCAGTGGAGAAACTCCGAGAACTCGTTCCGGGCATGACGATGGGCGATATAGATTCCCTGGTGCAAAAGCGAATCTTGAGGGAAGTTACGCGTGACGCGTTCGAATTTGTGAACTCGAAGAATTCGTCGGGAATAGGGGGGGTCTACCGCATCTATCTCCCTGAATCGCAGATATTCTCCACACTAACCGCGACGGGCACGAGGGATGCGGTCGCAACCGAATCGGTGGTGGCAAAATCGCCCAGCGAGTTCAAGGCGCGATTCATAGAACATATCTATAAGCAGGGAAAGTACCGCCGGATTCACGCGCATGAGGCGGCGAGGCTTCAGGGATTTCCGGATGAATTCAAATTGCATGAAAAGCCACACATAGCTCACAAACAGTTCGGAAATGCGGTTTCTGTACCCGTAGTGTATAGTGTCATGCATTCGATTCTGAAAACGGGTGCTCTGGGATCGGTGCCGATATGGACGAACAACGGAAGAAGGAAATCATTGCAAAGGCCAAGGATTGGATGAAGTCCGGGCTAATCGCCAGTCATAAGAAAAATACACTCAAGCTGACCGATCTGAGCAGCTTCAATGTGAATCCGTTTCTTTTGCCTTACCTCGGCTACTATTTCGAAGGAAACATAGAACCGATCACCTTGGCCAAGGTGCTCGTGTATCCGCGCGTATTGGGTACGTCGATTGCGACGTCTTTCGGCACACAAATGCAGCGCTTCATCAGCGTAGTCCTTGGAGGGTATGGATCTGTCGTCCCTGGCATGGATATTGAGTTTGAGGATAAAGTCGACGGTCGCAAAAAGTATGCGCAGGTGAAATCTGGTCCGAATTCCATCAATCGCGATGATGTGACGACTGTTCGGAATCATTTTCGTGCTGCCATCAACAGAGCGCGGACGAACAATATCCCAATTCAGCTCGATGACATGGTCTTCTGCCTGCTCTACGGCGAGCCTCATGAAAAGAACTCGTTTGTTAAAGAGCTTGAGCAGGACTACACAGTCATCATGGGCAGGGAATTTTGGCACCGGTTTACGGGTGACGAACGCTTCTATGAGCATCTCATCATAGCCATGGGTGAAGCAGCGATTGAGGTAAATATGAAGGATGTGGTCGATGAGGTAGTGAATAAATTAGCGCTCCAAATCGAAAAGGAATACACAGATTTGTATAGTGCATCGAAATCGCGCAAGAAAGAAGGGGGCTTATAGAGCAGCACAGAATCGGGTCTGATGTCACGCCCTCGCCAGGGCGATGAGCGATACGGTAGCTCCTGCGCGGCGCAGAGGCGTCGCGGCGTTGGCGAGGGTCGCTCCCGTCGTGGTGACGTCGTCGATAAGGTACACGTGCGTTTTCGATACATCTGCTCCATCGCGAAGTGCAAAGGCTCCGGCTACGTTGGAGAGACGCTCGCTCCTCGGCAGCTTTGTCTGCGGTCGCGTCGCACGGGTGCGGACGAGAATGTCTGTCGAAAGAGTGGCGCGCGTGCCATCGCGGAACTCTGGCGGAAGCCGCGCTAAGACCGACTCTATCTGATTGAACCCGCGTTCACGGCGACGCGATGTGTGGAGTGGGAGGGGGATAAGGAGGATTTTCTTTGTCGAGAACGCGGCGTCGCCCGCGATTTCTTCTGTGAGGTACTCGGCGACGAGGGTCGCAAGCATGTGCGTAGCTTTTCCGCCGCCGTCGTACTTGAGCGATTGAATGAGGTCTTGCGCGGCCTCTGCCTTGTAGTCCATGAGTGTCGTTATCCGCACGCCGAGAAGGTCGTGTGTCGTGGGCGATAAAGGGAGATGCTCGATTTCCAGGCTAGATATGCGTGCGGTGCGCGCTTTGGGCGGCACGATGGCGTCGAGAATGGTGCTGAGGAGACGCAGAAGCATGAACTAATTGTACAATCGCTCACGCACATGCGTGATAGAGTGGCGGTATGTCTGAATTGCTCTCGAGGGAAGAAGCGTCGCGAAGAATCTCGAGCCTCACGGGGTGGCATATCTCGGAAGGTGGCAAGGAACTCGAAAAAAGCTACGAATTTCCGGATTTCAAGAGCGCGCTCGCGTTCGTCAATCGCGTCGGCGAGCTTGCCGAGGCGGAGAATCATCATCCGGACATCGAATTGAAGTGGGGGAAGGTAGACATAGAGCTCTCGACGCACTCTGCGGGCGGCATTACCGACAAAGACATCTCTCTCGCTTCGAAAATTGACGCTCTACCGCGGTAAACGATGATATAATTTCGAGATGGCGTTCTCTTTGGGAGGCCTCCTCAAGAATTTTGGTGGAAAAAGCGACGAGGGTAGCGTCGTCGGCGTCGACATAGGGACTTCGGCGGCAAAAGTCGTGCAACTGCGATCCTCGCGCGGCGTCGCGATACTTGAAACATACGGCGAGATAGCGCTCGGGCCGTACGCCGACCAACCAATCGGCAAGGTGGTCAAACTCTCGCCTGAGAAAACTGCGCAGGCGCTCAAAGACCTCATGAAGGAGGCAAACGTGACCGCATCGAGCGCCGGCGTGTCAGTACCGTTCTCGTCGAGCCTCGTCTCTATTCTCGACCTCCCGAAAGTCGATGCGGAGTCGCTCAAACGCATCGTGCCTATCGAAGCGCGCAAGTACATACCCGTGCCGGTTTCCGAGGTCACGCTCGACTGGTTCGTCATCCCGCAAGACGATGCGCCGGACAGTGCATTTGACCAATTGCAGACGAAGACGAAGGTGCAGGCGAAAGGACAGGAGGTACTGCTTGCGGCAATACACAACGACACGCTCCGTGCCTACCAGACCATCATGGAGGAAGTCGGGTTGAATGCCGGATTCTATGAGATTGAGATATTCAGCGCCATCCGCAGCTCGCTCGGGCACGGGCTCGCGCCGATTATGATTGTCGATATGGGCGCGAGTACGACGAAGATGTACATCATAGAGCGAGGCATCGTGCGTATGACGCACTTGCTCACCGTCGGAGGTCAGCAAATGACCGAGACGCTCGGTCGGACAATGAGTTGGGAATTCGAGAAAGCAGAGCGCGTCAAGCGCGAGCGGGGACTCGTGAGCTCGAGCGTGTACGCCGACGAAGAGAATGCGCGCATCAAAGAAGCGCTGTTATCAACATTGTCCCGAGTGTTTTCCGAGGTGAATCGGGTACTATTGAGCTACGGGCAGCGATACAATAAGAATGTATCGAACGTAGTCCTGACAGGTGGGGGCGCATCGCTTCCCGGAGTAGTGGATGCAGCTAAAGAGTCTCTGAACGCGCAGGTCGGCCTTGCCGATCCGTTCTCGCACACAGAGGCTCCGGCGTTTCTCGGTGATGTGCTCCGAGAGATTGGTCCAAGTTTCTCCGTCACTGTGGGGCTCGGGCTCAGAAAGCTGAAACGCGCATAATTTATGGAATCCGGCATACAATCGTCGTTCATCCCGCAGGATGCGGCGCGTCCGACCCAGGCGCCGAGGCAGGTTCGCACAGGCGGCCTGACCGAGCTCGGTTTTCTCATCGGCATTGTGCTCTTCGTGGCATCCGCCGCCCTCGCTGGCGCGGTATTTCTCTATGAGCAGTACACGATATCAAGCGCGGGCAGCAAGAGTGAGCAGCTCCAGAGAGCTAAGGAGGCGTTCGAGCCCGCGCTCATTCACGAACTCACCCGGCTCGACGATAGGATGCGCGCTGCAGATCAAGTCCTCTCGGCGCACCTTGCCCCGATAGCGCTCTTCGATGCGCTGCAGGCTACGACGCTCTCCACTGTCTCGTTCAAGTCGCTCTCGCTCGAAGTCGTGGATTCTCAGAACATCAACATAAAAATGTCGGGCGTAGCGCAGGGGGTCAATTCCATCGCGCTCCAGGCAGACCTCTTCTCGAAGAGCGGTGTTCTCACAAACCCGATCTTTTCCGACATCAACAGGCAGGCTGACGGCGTACATTTCAACCTGAACGCGCTCGTCAATCCCGGTGCGATCAATTATTCCCGGCTCATCAACGCCGCGGGCGCAGCTGTCTCGATTCCCTCGCAGCAAGCGCCGTCTTCGCCTTTTGGCCCCCAAGCGACAACGCCCGAACAATCTCTCGAACAACCAGTCTCTCCCGCGGCTGAAAGCGCACAATAAATATGTTCAAGACCATTATTTCAGTTGTGTGTTTCGTAGCCGCGGGAGCGATATTCTTCCTCTACACGCAGCCGACCTATGACGCGGTGAAGCAGTCGAGCGCGCAGATATCGCAGTATGATGAGGCGCTGAGTAAGGCCGCGGAGCTCCAACAGCTCAAGCAGTCGCTCCTCTCGAAGTACAACACGTTTAACCCGAGCGATATCGAGCGATTGCAGAAGCTCCTGCCCGACCACGTCGACAACGTCCGTCTCATTCTCGACGTCGATAGCGTAGCGGGAAGGCACTCCATGGCAATACAGAATGTGGTTGTGAGCTCGTCGCAGAGTGCAAAGACGTCGCAGACGGCCATCGGTACGGTGAGTTCGTCGAGGCAGAAGTACGATTCGCTCACGATAAAATTCACGACACAAGGTACGTACGAGAGTTTCCGTGCGTTTCTTGAGGACATGCAGCGAAGTCTCCGCATTGCTGACCTCACGTCGCTTACCATGACCCGCATTGACGCCGCGGGCGGCGTGAACCCGCTTTACAACTTTGAGGTGGTCATGCGCACGTACTGGCTCAAATAATTCTTATGTCCTGGATACGTCAAAACAAACTTGTATTCGCACTCATCATTGTAGTGCTCACGGGGGGGATATGGTACGGCCTCTCGAGCGGGAACGAGGCGCCGCCGCTCCTTGCCACTACCTCGCCAGAGGGAGAGACCGTGCAGCAGCAAAACACCGATCAAGAGATTATTGGTACGCTGCTTGCATTGCGGGCGGTGACCCTTACGGGTTCGATTTTCAACGACGCGAGTTTTAGATCACTTCAGGATTTCGGCACGACCCTTGTGCCCGAGCCGATCGGCAGGCAGAACCCGTTCGCTCCGCTATCGACACCCTCTCTAAATTCGCTAGGCGCCACGAGCACACAGCTCTTCACGCCCACGCAATAGCGGTATGGCGGTACCCTCTGCAGCACCGGCACAGACGGAAACACCTGTGCGCGCATTAGGCGACCTCAAAGTCCCATACGAAGTACTCAAATACATACCGGAAGAATCGGCGGAGCACTATAGGATGGGGCCGATCGCCGTTGCCGACGGAGTTCTCGAGGTCGGCATGGTAGACCCGGACAACATTCAGGGGATTGATGCGCTCAACTTTATCTCCCGAGCGACCGGCGTCCCGTACAAGACCTTCGCCATATCGCAGCAGGACTTCGAGAAAATCCTCTCGATGTACCGTGGTTTGCGAGGGGAAGTGGACAGGGCAGTCTCCGATTTACAGACGGAGCAGCACGCGAATCCTTTGCCGAAGTCGGACAGCGACACGGTAGCGGTAGATCTCGAGGACCCGACGATATCCAAATCGGTGGGTGAAAAAGAGAACATCCAGGAGGATGCCCCCGCAATCAAGATAGTCTCAACGATACTCCGGTACGCGATAGACGGCCAGGCGTCCGACGTGCACATAGAGCCGCTCCCTACAGGCGTACGCGTCCGGTACCGCGTCGACGGCGAATTGCATACGAGCGTGGTACTGCCGCCACAGACACACCGGGCTATCGTCGCTCGTATCAAAGTGCTCTCGAGCATCCGCCTTGATGAAAGGCGCAAACCGCAGGACGGCCGTTTCTCAGCAAGCATCGACAACCGACAGATCGACTTCCGCGTCTCAACATTCCCTTCGTACAACGGTGAAAAAGTCGTGATACGCATCCTCGACAGAAAACAGGGGTTTATCCCGCTCGACCAAATAGGTCTGACCGACAGGAACCTCAAAGTGATGAGAGAGGCCATTCAAAGGCCGCATGGGCTCATTCTCATCTCCGGTCCCACCGGCAGCGGTAAGTCGACGACGCTCTATTCGATGCTCGCTGAACTGGATCGTGAGCACAAGAACGTACTCTCGCTCGAGGATCCGATTGAGTACTTCGTAGACGGAATCATACAGTCGCAGGTGCATCCCGAGATAGGGTACACATTTGCAACCGGGCTCCGCACGACGCTCCGCCAAGACCCCGATGTCATCATGGTCGGTGAAATACGAGACGGCGAGACGGCGAAGCTTGCCATTCAGGCTGCGCTTACTGGACATCTCGTGTTATCGACTATTCACACCAACGACGCCGTCGGCACGATACCGCGACTCATCGATATGGGCGTCGAGCCGTACCTGATTCCACCCGTGCTCATCCTCTCGATAGCGCAGCGTCTCACCCGAACGTTCTGCGATGGCGGCGCGCAGGAATTCGAACTTTCGGCGAGTGAGAGAAAGATTATAGAAACAGACATGTCGAGCCTGCCCGCGCAGTACCGCTTTCCAATACCGAATGTGGCGTACGAACCCCAGCGCACACCGACGTGTCCCACAGGTCTCCGGGGGCGTATGGCAGTCTTCGAGCTCATGGAAATGTCCTCGCAGCTTGAGCGCATTGTGCTCGAAAACCCCGTTGAGTCGAAATTGTGGGATACGGCACGAGCGCAGGGAATGCTGACCATGCGCGAGGATGCTATGATGAAGGCGTTCGAGAAAAAGATCCCGTTCTCTGAGGTCAACAACTTGAGCAGAACGATGCTCGTGGGTGATCCAATAGAAGTAGAAGAAGCGTCGGCGCCCCCGCGACAAAAAGACATATGACCGATGAAAAGAAAGCCAAGGTGTTGCTTGTCGATGACGATAAGTTTTTGCTTGATATGTACGCCATGAAATTCGCACAGCAGGGGTATGAGGTGCAATCGTCGCTCTCGGGCACCGATGCGGTTGCACAGCTCAAGCAAGGATACGCGGCCGACGTCATCATCTTTGATCTCATCATGCCCGAGTGCGACGGGTTCCAATTCTTGCAGGATGTGCGCGAAAGCAAGCTTGCGGACAATGCCCTCAAAATTGCGCTTACCAACCAAAGTACGGATGCGGAGAAGACGAAGGCCAAAGAACTCGGCGCCGACGAGTTTATCGTAAAGGCGACCATGATCCCTTCGGAGGTTGTCAACACGGTGGATTCGATGCTTTCGAAGCGAAAGACGTCATAATAGAAGTATGCCCGAACACACGAAACGTCATGGTACGCACTGCGAATCTACGTTGCGGATTCTTGATGTGAAATATTTTGATGACTCATTAGCACATAGCCGCGGCATACGAAAGCTATGCCGTTTCGTGTGACGGGTATGGACTACGCAACTCTTCTAAAAAAATACATCAATATCGTGGTCAACGAGGGCGCATCGGACTTGCACCTCTCAGTCGGGGCCCACCCTACACTCCGCGTAGCCGGCGTACTCTCGCCGATGCTGAAGGAAGATGTGCTCAAACCGGAAGACACAAAAGGTTTCGTAAGTGCCATGCTTACGCCCGAGCAGCAAAAACAGTTTGAGGCGGCACAGGAAATGGACTTCGCCTACCAGACCGAAGACAATAACCGATTCCGAGGCAACGCGTTCGTGCAGCGCGGTTCGATCTCTATCGCACTGCGCCTGATACCGAAAAAAATCCGTACCATCGCGGAGCTAAACCTCCCGGAGGTACTCACTTCCTTCGCGAGGCGTAGTCAGGGCTTCTTCCTCGTGGTAGGCCCCGTGGGACAAGGGAAGACGACCACACTCGCGGCGCTCGTAGACCTCATCAATACCGAGCGCATGGAACACATCGTGACCATCGAAGACCCCATCGAGTACGTGTTCGAGCCGAAGCAGTCGCTCATCGACCAGCGAGAGGTACGCATCGATACTAAGGATTTCGCGACCGCGCTTACCTCCGCATTCAGACAGGATATCGACGTGCTTCTCGTGGGGGAGATGCGCGATGCTGAGACGACCGCAGCGGCCGTGTCTGCCGCCGAGACGGGGCATCTCGTGTTCTCCACCCTTCACACGAACAATGCTGCGCAGACCGTCGACCGCATCATTGATATTTTTCCCGCAAGCCAACAAGACCAGATTCGTCTCCAGCTTGCCTCTTCGCTCGCGGGCATCTTCTCGCAGCGCCTGATTCCGCGTATCTCCGGCGGTCAAATTCCCGTGTGCGAACTTCTCATCAACAACAAGGCAGTTGCAAACCTCATCCGCGAGAAGCGCACGCACGAGATAAACACGGTCATCGAGACATCCTCGCAGGACGGCATGATAGACATGAACAGAAATCTCGCGGAACTCGTCGCTCGCGGCGAGATTACGACAGAGACCGCGTACCAATATTCGCTCAACCCGAATGCCCTTGAAAAGCTGATGTAGTATGGCCGTCTTTAATTACACGGCTCTTGATAGTCAGGGCAATGAAAGACAGGGTACGATAGATGCCGTAACGCAGGACGTCGCCATCACAGCGTTGCAAAGGCGCGGGCTCATCGTTTCGTCCGTCTCTCCCGCGGCTTCAAAGGCGGTACTCGACACGCGCATTTCTTTCACTGAACGCATTACGAATGCGGACGTAGTCATGCTCTCGCGGCAGATGACGACTCTCTTTGAAGCGCAGGTCTCCGCGCTCCGGGCGTTCCGACTCCTCGCGGCGGAAGCGCGGACTGTCTCAATGGGGGAAAAGCTCACGGAGATTGCGAACGACATCCAGAGCGGGAGCACGATATCTGCCGCGCTCTCAAAACACCCGCGAGTGTTCTCCTCATTCTACGTAAATATGGTGCGTGCGGGCGAAGAGTCGGGCAAGCTCGATGAGACGTTCGCCTTCCTTGCCGACTATCTCGACAGAAACTACGAGATAGCCCAGAAGGCGCGCAACGCGCTCATCTACCCTGCATTCATCATGGTCACGTTTATCGCCGTGATGATACTCATGCTTACGCTCGTCATCCCGAACCTCTCAAGCATGCTCGCAGAATCAGGTCAGGCCATACCGATTTATACGAAAGTCGTTATCGCGCTGAGCGAATTCTTCCGGCAGTATATCGTTCTCATCCTCGTCATCCTCGTCATGGGAGGCATATTTCTCATCCGCTATGGGCGAACCAACGCAGGCCGGGAGCTTTTTTCCCGGGCGCGACTTGAGGCTCCTGCTGTCGGCTCTATTTACCAGAAGATTTATCTTTCTCGACTTGCGGACAATCTCTCGACAATGCTCAAGAGCGGCATACAGATACTCCGCGGGCTCGAGATAACAGCGAACGTAGTGGAAGATGCGACGTACGAACGCATCCTGACCGCAGCAGCAGCCGATGTGAAGGCGGGTCTGCCCGTATCCGAGGCGCTCCGCAAGCATCCCGAGATACCCGGCATCATGGTGGCCATGATGAAGATCGGCGAGGAGACCGGAAACATGGGGCAAATTCTCGAGACGATAGCGCGTTTCTATCGTCGTGAGGTCAACAACGCAGTCGACACACTCGTGGGACTCATCGAACCTCTCATGATTGTCTCACTCGCAGTAGGTGTGGCCGTGCTCCTTGCATCGGTGCTCATTCCTATCTACAACATCGCTTCAGGATTCTAATTTCTTGTTATCCACAGAGCGGCGCTCCAGAAGCCGCATCCGAGATACAATTGTCTTACTTACTAGAACAGAAGTTTATTTATAATGACATTATGATGAAAACTAACGCACGTGGCTTCACGCTCATCGAGCTCCTTGTCGTGATAGCCATCATTGGCATTCTCTCGTCGGTCGTGCTGGCGTCGCTCAACAGCGCCCGCGAAAAAGGACGCGACGCGCGCCGTATTGCAGACATCAAGCAGCTTCAGCTCGCGCTTGAGCTCTACTACGACGCCAACGGCAGCTATGCTTCAACTACGGCGGGTTTGGTCGGTCCCTACATTGCGGCTATTCCGGTGGATCCCCTTACCGGCAATCCCTACGACTACGCCGGTCTCGGCAGCGGCGATACCTGCACAAGCTACCACCTCGGTACGACGCTTGAGCAGGATAGCCATTCTGCGCTCGACGGAGACAACGACTTCAATTCGACCGGCGCTGGAAAGTGCACGGGTGGAGGTGATGGTTTTGATGGAACAGCAGCCGCTGTTTACGACGTCAGACCGTAAAGGATTCGCTCGTATCTGTGCGATATGCAAACGGCACGAAAGTGCCGTTTTGCATGTGTATTACGACTCCTGTATACCGCGAATGTTGTAAACGTCTGCTGCGCGATGTGTGCAGTCGAACAGATGATCCGTTCGGGAGCAGGCGGGGTATACTACATGGCAATGTTCCCCCTGCTTGCGTTCTTTTTTGGGACAATCGTCGGAAGCTTTCTCAATGTCATGGTCATGCGGCACGGCGCGAAGCCGGTCACAGGCCGCTCCGCGTGCCTTTCGTGCGGTTACCGAATCCCGTGGTATGACAACGTGCCCATTATCTCCTGGTTCGCGTTGGGGGGGCGTTGCCGCCACTGCGGGAGCCGCATATCGATCCAATACCCACTCGTCGAGGCGCTGACCGGTGTTCTTTTTGTGGCGGCAGCGTTCACCCTCCTACCGCTCCATGGCACGATGAGTCTTCAAGACGTTCTCGTACTCATACTTTATGGGGTAGTGACATCTCTTTTCGTGGCGATAGCGGTGTACGACATACGACACACGATTATCCCCGACGCGTGGGTGTACATCGCATCTCTTGTCGCTCTCACGATTGTGCTTACGACGAGTTATGCTGCGCCGTACCTCACACTCCTCTCGGGTCCCGCCGCTGCACTACCGCTCTTGGTCTTGTGGATAGTCTCGAGGGGTGCGTGGATGGGTCTCGGCGATGTGAAGCTCGCACTCGCCATAGGATGGATGCTCGGCCCCTTGTACGGGGTAGCAGCCGTATTTCTCGCGTTCGTCATCGGTGCATTCGTGAGTCTCTTCATACTTCTTCCTATGCCGCAATACCTTGCTATCCTTCGTCAGACGGGGATAGCGCGATGGCGAGTAGCGCCCGCGAGCTTTACAATGAAGAGCGAAGTGGCGTTCGGTCCGTTCCTCGTCGCTGCATTCTTCATCGTATGGCTCGCACTTCTCTACGAAATACCGCTTCCGCTATGATGCGGAGAGTACGTGCGCGCGGGTTCACTCTCATCGAAATGCTCGTTGTCATCGGGGTCATGGCTGTCATATCGGCGCTCATCTTGGCCAACAACAACCGATTCGGTGGCGTCGTATTGCTCCAGAATCTTGCCTACGACATCGCACTCTCAATTCGTCAGGCGCAAGTGTACGGCATCGCGGTCGCACGCTTCAACGAATCCTTCGACGCAGGGTATGGCATGCATTTTCAGATAGACACCAATCCGTCGGCGCAATCCGCGTACGTACTGTTTGCCGATGTAAACGACAACGGTGTATATGACCCTCCGGGCGAGCTCGTGCAATCCACCTTTATCGCGGGCGGGTATCGTATCGCGCAGCTCTGTGTCACGCCTGCGAGTGCGTCGGATCGGTGCGACATAACTTCGCTCGACATTCTCTTCGTCCGACCAGAGCCGGATGCGTACATCCGGTCGCCGCAAGTCTCGGGACTCAATGAGGCAGGTTCTATCACGGTCATTTCGCCGCGAGAGGACACGAAGACTATTCGCATTTACGCGAATGGTCAGATATCTGTCGAATAGTATGAAAGCCACACGACGCACTCGCGGATTCACTCTGGTAGAGCTCATCGTCGCGGTGGGGCTCTTTGCCGTCGTGATGCTTGTCTCCATCGGTGCGCTCCTCTCACTCGTCGAGGCGAACCGTCGCGCACAAGCGCTTCAGTCTGTCATGAACAACCTCAACGTTGCTGTCGACGGCATGGTCCGCTCTATTCGCGAAGGTTCCAATTACTACTGCGGCTCGATACCTGTTGACCCGGACGCGACCCTCGATTGCGCCGACAATGGGGAAGAAATCGTCGCGTTCACACCATTCACCGCGGGCGTCACCGATCCCCCGCGATGGATTTATTGGTACGACCAAGACGCAAATGGGGTGGGGCGACTGTGGAAGTCCGAAGACGGTACGCTCGATGGCGGGCTGCCCATCACGTCGCCAGAGGTTTCGATAGATTCGGTCACCTTCTACGTAATAGGTTCGTCGCGAGGCGGCGGGGATGTCATTCAGCCGAAAGTGATGGTTGTCATCAAGGGAACTGCCGGGCAGAAAGTAACGTCCCGCACGAGTTTCCATATCCAGGCGACAGCGGCACAGCGTTTATTAGACCTGTAGTTCGTAGAACGCAGAATGTAGCGAAATGCGCAAGCCATGAAAAAAGAAAAACAACGACACTCCACGCACCACGTACCACGCACTCATGCTGGGTTCACGCTCATCGAGACGCTTGTTGCGGTTTCGTTCCTGACGATAGCGATAGTCGCGCCCATGACCCTCACACAACAGAGCCTCTCGAGTGCCTACTATGCACGCGACCAAATAACGGCGTACAATCTTGCGCAAGAAGGCATCGAATCCGTGCGTGCTATTCGGGACGGCCAGATACTCACGATTTCACAGTCTGCAGACGCCGAGGCGATAGACCTCTTCGGAGCCATACCCGTGAATCAGGACTTCACTATCGACGGTCTCGATACGAATCCAGAGACAGCGATGGAGACATGTTCGGGCGCATGTCCGAATTTGCAGCTCAGCCCAGACGGCACGCTGTACGGGTACGGCGCTGGCTGGACTCCGACGAAATTCATCCGTACGCTCCGCGCATCGTACGTGGGAGAATCAACTGACGAGATACAACTGTCAGTGACAGTCTCATGGCAAACAGATGCGGGGCGGATCCGTAGCTTTTCGATCTACGAGAATGTCTACCGGTGGATTATTGACGGGAGCGCTGCCATATAAGTATGAAGCAGTACGAACACAGCACGACGTACGAAAAGCGAATATCACGTCCCGCTCGTCTGCGGACGCAGCGAGGGTTCACGCTCTTGCTCGCGGCACTCGTCGCTTCCATTGTGCTCGCTCTGGGAAGCTCGATATTCCTCATCGCACGCAAGCAGGTGACGCTCTCGTCGCTCGGTCGTGATTCGCAATTTGCGTTCTACGCCGCGGACACGGGTGCCGAATGCGCTCTCTACTGGGATATCCGACAGAGCGCATTCGGGACATCAACCCCGGAGACGCCGCCTCAGTGCGCTGAGCAGGTGCTCGGTGAGATTGTCACCGAAGGCGACCGTGCGACCGGGGCGCCCTACACGATTGAGTTTGAAATAGACCTATTCGTCGATGCAGACGGGCAACAAGGCACGTTCGACGATTTGGGATACTGCGCGCGCGTATCGGTGCAGAAGAACACGAGCAATCCTTTCACGGTCATCCACGCAGACGGGTATTCCACCCCGTGTGACACCATCACGACAAGCCCGCGCGCGCTGCAGCGCTCCGTACAGTTGCGGTACTGATCTTGCCCAGTTACTAGAATCTGCCCTAGGCGGGCAACTACAGGTGAGGTGCAATAATCAGACGCGCGTTCATACTTCCGGGAAAGATAGGTACTCTCGCCGCGGAAAGACGACATGTCGCTTTCCGCAAGGGCAGATTGCAGTACTTGGTTTGCTATGATGGCGCCATGAATCCCGTTAGAGGCTGCGGAAGTCGTCGGTCGTACGAACTGCCCTTCGCGAGCGAAGCTCAGCGGGTAATTACTGGCATTAGCCGTAGTGCGGGAAGCATCGCTTCCTGCCTCTAATGGGATGAAGGTGCCAAAAGATGTACTCGAGCGCTACGAGTTGCTCAAGTCCGCAATCAATCGGTACCGCACCCTCTACCATGTCTACGATAAAGAAGAGATTTCGCAGCAGGCGCTTGATTCACTCAAGCGGGAGCTCGCCGAGATAGAGCAGGCGCATCCCAGTATCGTCACGCCGGATAGTCCGTCGCAGCGCGTGGCAGGCAAGCCTCTTGCCGGCTTCAAGAAGGTGCGCCACAAAGTGGCGCAGTGGTCATTTAACGATGCGTTCTCGCCGCAGGACATGCACGAGTTCGATGCGCGTGTAAAGAGGTTTCTCAGGCAAGAGGGAATATCTCGAGCGCCGAGCTACATTGCCGAGCTGAAGATAGACGGTCTCAAGGTCGTGCTCGAGTACGAGGGGGGCGTGCTCAAGAGTGCGGCGACTCGTGGAGATGGCGTCGTGGGGGAGGACGTCACGCACAATATCCGCACCATTGAATCGGTGCCCCTTGTTCTGGATCGGAAGGTCGATGTTGTGGTGGAGGGAGAAGTGTGGATGAGCGCACAAGGGCTCGAGAAACTGAACAGGCAGCGTGAAAGAGATGGCCAGCCGCCCTTCGCCAATCCCCGCAACGCAGCTGCAGGCTCTATTCGGCAGCTCGACCCGAGCGTCGCGGCGGATCGCGACCTCGACGTTTATATCTACGACGTGGCACAGAGTTCGGACACGGTGCCGCCGACCCAGGAAGAGGAACTTGAGTACCTGCAGAATCTCGGCTTCAAGGTGAACAGAAACTTCGTGCACGCGAAAGATATTGATGACGTTATCGCGTACTGGGAGACGTGGAAGGAGAAGGGAAGGATGCAGGATTACTGGGTAGACGGCATCGTCGTAAAGGTCAACGAGCGGGACATGCAAGAGCGGCTTGGGTATACGGGAAAGGCACCGCGCTTCGCTATCGCCTTTAAATTTCCGGCGGAGCAGGTGACGACGGTGCTCGAGGACATCGTGCTGCAGGTCGGGCGGACAGGCGTACTCACGCCGGTCGCGCACCTACGCCCTGTACCTGTCGCGGGCACGGTCGTTTCCCGCGCCACCCTCCACAACGAGGATGAGATAATTCGGCTCGACGTCCGCATTGGAGATACAGTCGTTCTACAAAAGGCCGGAGACGTGATACCGGATATCGTGAGCGTTGTAAAAGAATTGCGCCCGAAGCATGCCCGGCCGTACAAATGGCCGGCGCGTGTGCCGGAGTGCGGCGGGGACGGCCGCATCGAACGCGTCCCCGGCACGGCGGCATGGCGCTGTGTCAACAAAGACTCATTCGCGGTTGTGCGACGACGATTCCACAACTTTGTGGGCAAGCACGCGCTCGATATTGAAGGCCTCGGCAAGGAGCGTGTGGACATGCTGCTCGAGAGGGGGCTCGTGCAACACTACGACGAGATATTCACGCTCACGGAAGGAGACTTGCTCACGCTTGAGGGCTTCGCGGAGATTTCTGCGAAAAAACTGATCGAGGCAATTCATCGCGCCCGCAACGTAGAACTCCCGCGACTTTTGGTAGGACTATCAATCCCGCAGGTGGGCGAAGAGACCGCGATACTGCTCGCCGAACATTTCCGGACGATAGACAGGCTTGCAGATGCGTCCGAAGAGCAGCTCACGCAACTCGACGGTGTGGGACCTAAGGTCGCGAGAGAAATAGTCGATTGGTTCTCCCTCAAGCGCCATCGTGAGCTCGTCGAACGGCTGAAGCAGGTGCTCACGATAGTCTCACCCGCCAAAGCCGAGAAAGCCACGCAGTCCCTCGCCGGCAAGACATTCGTCCTCACGGGGGGCCTCGAGAGTATGTCGCGCGACGAGGCCAAGGCGAAAATCCGCGCACTGGGCGGTGACGTGTCGAGCTCGGTCTCGAAAAAGACCGACTACGTGGTCGCGGGCGGTGAGGCGGGCTCAAAGCTCGACAAGGCGCAGGAGCTCGGGGTGACCGTACTGACAGAGTCTGAATTCCTGCGTATGATACAGCCATGACCACCGTGGATATACGCGCTCTCGCCAAACTCGCGAGGCTCGATATGGATGACTCAGAAGTGGCGAAGCTTGAGAAGGAGATACCGGCTATTTTGGATTTCGTCGAGGCGATTCAGGGTGCGGGTGTGCCAGCCGGCACTGTATCTCCGGATGTGCGCAACGTCATGCGAGACGATGCAGATGCACATGAGAGCGGTGTCTACTCAGAGAGACTCCTGAGAGCCGCGCCAAACAAGAAAGGTGAGCGCATTGCGGTCAAGCAGGTCATCTCGCGCAAGTCCGCGCAAGACGGATCGGCCTCGAGCGGAAAATAGGATATGGATCTCTCTTCGCTCACGCTCGCATCGGCGCGCGCATCACTCGACAAGAAGGAATACTCTGCCGTCGAGCTCACTGAGGCGTATCTTGCTGAAATCGGGAAACGCGATGTGGACATTCATTCGTACCTTGAAGTATGGGCAGAATCAGCTCGCTCCGAAGCGAAATCCGCAGACGAGCGCATTGCGCGCGGCGATGCTGCGGCACTCACAGGCATTCCGATGGCCTTGAAGGACAATATTCTCATTGAGGGCAGGATCGCAAGCTCTGGGTCGAAGATGCTGGAGCACTATGTGGCGTCGTACGACGCACATGTGACCGAGAAGCTTAAGGCGTCGGGTGCAGTCTTCCTCGGTCGCACCAACATGGACGAATTTGCGATGGGGAGTTCGACGGAAAATTCGTCGTTTGGCCCGACGAAGAATCCTCTCGACACCTCGCGCGTTCCCGGCGGATCCTCCGGTGGATCAGCTGCTGCCGTGGCTGCGCACCTCGCGCTCGCTGCGCTCGGGTCGGACACGGGCGGCTCTATCCGCCAGCCTGCATCGCACTGCGGCATTGTGGGACTGAAACCGACATATGGCTCGGTGTCGCGCTACGGACTCATGCCGATGGGCAGCAGTCTCGATGTCATCGGACCTCTCACGAAAACTGTGGCAGATGCACGTCTCGTGTTCGATTCAATATGTGGGCGTGATGTGCGAGACAGCACCTCTGTCGCGGCGGATTTCTACCCTAATAATCCAGAGAGGAAAATTGTGGGTGTGCCACGCGCTTTTATACAAAAGGGCGTCGACGCCGATGTTCTCACGCGATTTGAGGAAACTCTGAGAAAGCTGGAAGCATCCGGGTACGCAATCCGCGACGTAGAGATGCCCAACCTTCCGTATGCACTTCCGGTGTACTACATAATCTGTCCAGCAGAAGTGTCGACCAATCTTGCGCGCTACGACGGTGTCCGGTACGGGCTCTCAGTACCGGGCGATACGGTGGGCGAGATGTACGAAAAATCACGTGCGGCGGGCTTTGGCGCAGAAACACGAAGACGCATCATCATTGGCACATTCGTACTCTCTTCCGGCTATGCGGAGGCGTACTACCGCAAGGCACGGGCCGTGCGCGAGCTCGTGCGACGGGACTTTGTACAGGCGTTTGGGACGGTTGACGCGATAGCTATGCCTACCGCACCCGGGCCGGCCTTTAAACTCGGAGAGAAAACGAACGACCCGCTCGCGATGTATCTCGAAGACATCTACAGCGTGACGGCAAATCTTGCTGGCATCCCTGGTATTTCCGTCCCATCGGGCACTGTTGAGCGCGAAGGGAAGGCACTGCCAGTCGGATTCCAGTTGCTTGCGCCGCATGGGGGCGAAGAAACTTTGTTTGCAATCGGTTCTGAAATCGAGAGGATGTAGTTTTTTCGGGATATAATTCCGTCATGGAAGGTGATGCTTCACTCACAGGC
>CAZZHR010000002.1:0-167612 GCA_964654205.1 uncultured Candidatus Saccharibacteria bacterium
CCACGCCGTCTATTTCGATGTTGGCACGATACGCCGCTTTTATCTCATCGAACATTGTCGGACTCGGTTGAAGCTCTATTTCAAAGTACTCGACATCGTAACCGAGATCTGCGAGTCCCTGCTTGAAGCCCTCGGCAGCAGCACGACCTTGCGGGAAGTACGCCATGCCGACTTTCTTTTGAATCGAGACCTCTGTTGCAGTCTGCTGCGACGCGGAGAGCCAGTAAATCGCACCAGCGATTATCGCGACGAGTGCGAGCCCCCCGAGAATGAGCGGAAGCCCCCTCTTCCCATGATCAGGAACTACGTTGGTAAGCGGGGCTGATACGGGCGCCTGAGGCGCTGGCTGTGGAGCCGATTCTTGTGGTGGCATATGGGTAAATGGTACAACGTGAAAACGGCACAGGCGGCGCTTTCGCGCCGCCTGTGCATAACTCTCCCTCAGTCGGAATTACTCACTCGCAAGGGCGACAAATGCGTCGTCGAGACCCTCGACGAGCGAGTCCTTCTTGAAGTCGAACTGCCGGTCACCATCGTCGACGTACACGACGACCGTGTATGTCTTGCCGGCTTCAGTACTTCGAAGCAGGGGGACGTCTACATCGTTGAACGTCTGGCCGTCGCCGACGGGATCGACACGGCGAGCGCCGTAGATGCGCAGATCGTCGCGCACCGCAAGCCAACTCGACCGAGAAAGCCGCGCTTCAACGACGCGCACACTGTCGCCTGCCGGTTGGTCGCTGACGTGCACTTCCTCCCCGACGTTCACGCCGACAGTCGGCCTTTCTTCCACGGCGCCCGATGTCGTACCTGTCGAACCGGCGTTCTGTGTCGCATTGGTGTTCGTGTTGGTGCTCGTGGCCGCTTCTTCCACCGGCGCACCGGTGAAGAACCACCAGCCAGCGAGCGCGAGGACGACCACGATGGCTCCCCCTATCGCCCAGCGCTGTGTATCTTTGTTCAATTCCAATTTCATATGTCCTAGAATATTAAAGATGAATGAGTATGCTCGCAGTTTACCCCGTGAGAGCCACACGGCAAGCCGCTCTCTTATAGGGTCTGGACGCCCACCCCATCTGTCTAACAAGTGTTGTAAACGGGAAAGGAGGGGTCTGCCCCATCATGGAACCCACATCTTCCCCGCCTAGACTTCTTAGATGGAGATTTGGTACACGCTCACGGGCGACGTGGACAAAAGGCCAGTCCAGGATGCTATCGTGGCAATCAACGACGAACTCTACAACAAGCCCGTGAAGAAGATGAAGATGCTCATCGCCTCGGGGGCCGGCGACGTGGACTCTGGCGTGAATCTGCATGCGTACCTGAAAGCGCTCCCGATCGAGGTCGAGACCATCGCGTTTGGCCAGCTCGACATCGCCGCGGTGCCGATATTCCTCGGCGGAATAAGGCGGCGCGCCGTGCGCGGATGCCAATTTCTTTTTCACGAAGGCCGCTACACGGTGACCGACCCCACGGGGCCAATACACGCGCACGAGGAAGCAATCTCGGCATTCCGCAGCAATCTGCACAACACCATCTATATACTCGCGCGCGAGACGGGGAACGACACCGAGGTCGTCGCACAGATGCTCCACAGGAGCAAGATCATGAACAGCGCCGAGGCGCTCGAGTTCGGCCTCTGTCACGAAATCATCGACGAGCTGCCGCTCCAACAACAGCAGGAAAAGGGGTTCGGGTTCCTACAAAAACGCTCTAGCGGCGAATCGCGTCCCACACATCGGCAGCAGGCACCGCCGCTTCACGCAGAATCAGAGGATGGTCGTGCGTGAGGTCGATGACGGTCGACGGCTCGCGGACAGGGAGTTCGCCCGCGTCTATGACGAGATCGACGTAGTCCGCCCCCGATCCGAGCTGCGAGAGTATGTCGTCTACTAGCCGCATAGGCTCTGCTCCCGCGCGATTCGCGCTCGTCGCAGTGATAGGGCCGCCGAAGGCGCGTATCATCGAAGAGCAGAACTCGTGTTGCGGTATGCGAAAACCGAACGTCTCTATCCGTTTCGATATCCCCCTATCGAGTCCCTCCTTTTTATTTGTAATGAAAGTAACCAGTCCCCTCGGCAGCTTGTCGTTGAGGATGCGGGCGAAACCACTCACATCGGTGTAACGGGCGGCCATATCGATGTCTCCCACGATCGAATGCACCGGTTTGCCCTCATCGCGACCCTTTACCTTGAATATCTTTGCGACCGCTTCGTCGGAGAGCGCGTCGGCACCGAGCCCGTAGAGCGTGTCGGTCGGGTATATCACGACGCCGCCCGCGCGCAACACATCCGCCGCTTTCTGCGCAGCGTCGTGCACGTTCTCGCTCGTAAGCGTAATGCGCTCCATGGCGTTCATACTACACATTGAAAACGTCGATATCTATAGGTATATTGTTCCCTACGCGCGCTTAGCTCAGTGGTAGAGCATCGTCTTGACGTGACGAGGGTCGGGGGTTCGATCCCCTCAGCGCGCACCCAATGTGGAAGGCGCCCCTGGTGGGCGCTTTTTGCGTTGGGAGCATGGGTCGAAGGCCGGAGGCCGACGGGCCGAGGCGGGGTCGCGCGACTTGGCACCAGCAAAGTACGCATGACCAATCCCCTCAGCGCGCACCGAAACGGTATACTAGAGCGTATGCCAGTTCTCAACACGCGCCATCGCCAGCCGCTTGCGGCACTTTTCTATACGTCTCTCGGGGCGTTCGTCGCGGCGATAGGTATGGTCTATCTCGGTATCATCCTTGTCTCATCGCATGCACTCGATGGGACGCTTCCGCCCGGGCTAAGCGCAACGCTCGTCATCGCTATCGTCGTCGTGGCACTTGTTACTATCGCATACCCGGTGTTGCATTATGCACTCCTCTCGTATGAAGTAGGCGAACACGCCCTCTCCGTGTACTCGGGCGTGATTTTCCGCCAACACGAGACGATAAATTTCAGCCGCATCCAGTCGATAGAAAATGAGCGCGACCCCATCCTCGCACTCTTCGGACTCACGCACATGGAAGTGTGGACGGCTTCACCGAACCAGCATGCGTCTTCACCCGCGGCGCGCCCACACCCAGAAACGACTCTCTACCTCTCGCGCGAAATGGCCAACGAGCTCAAGAATTTCATGCTCCTTCGTCCGACAAACCTCGGAATCTGACCCATTTCTCAGACTTGTTTATAAGTCGCCATGGCGAGTTATAAACAAGCTCGTGTTGCAGACGGTCAGGGCTAGGAGCCTGTTCAATCCTGCAGGAATCCGCCGGCTTGGTGGCTCCACAATTCCGCATAGATGCCCGCCTTTTTTACGAGCTCGTCGTGAGTTCCTTGTTCGGTGATGACGCCCTTGTCCATCACGACGATGCGGTCCATCTCGCGCAGGGTCGAGAGTCGGTGCGCGATAGCTATCACGGTCTTCCCCTGCATGAGTTCTTTGAGCGCAGTTTGAATCGCGACCTCGCTCTCGCTGTCAAGCGCGCTCGTCGCCTCATCGAGCAGAAGAATCGGCGCGTTCTTGAGGATTGCGCGCGCGATAACAATGCGCTGCCGCTCACCGCCCGAAAGTTTTACGCCCCGCTCGCCGACCATAGATTCGTAGCCAGCAGGCAGACGTGAGATGAATTCGTGTGCCTGAGCAAGCTTCGCTGCCCGCTCAACTTCCTCAAGGCTCGCGCTCGGATTGCCGTACTGGATGTTCTCTCGGATGGTGCGGTGGAAGAGGAGAGGTTCCTGCGGGACCACGGATATCGCGCTCCGCAGACTTTCTTGCGTCACCGTCGCAATATCCGTGCCGTCGATGAGTATGCGCCCACCGTCGAGGTCGTGATGGCGCAGAATGAGCCGGATGAGTGTAGATTTGCCTGCGCCGCTGCGACCCACAAGTCCCACGCGCTCGCCCGCAGATATCTTGAGGTTGAGGCCGTTGAAAACGCCGTTCTCACCGTAGCGGAACGTCGCATCGTCAAAATTGATACTGCAGCTCTTCAACTGAAGCTGCGCAGCCCCCGGCGCATCCGGTATCTCGTGCGGGGCGATTATCTCCTCGAGGCTCTCGCGGATTTCACCCCAGATTTCGGCGAATCGGTTGAAGTTGGAGCCAAGCGACTGGAGCTGGCCTTCGATGCGGAATATCACGGTGAGGACGAGGACGATGTCACCGAGCGAGAGGAGCCCAGACTGCGCGAGCTGGATGGTCATGAATACCATCGCGCCGCCGAATACGGCGAGTAGGAGACCATTGTAGAGCCTCGTCCACTCGCCGAAGTACCAGCTTTTCAGGTGCGCAACCCGGTGGTTTTCAATCGAGCTCTTGATGCGCTCGATCTCGAATTCACGCCTGGCATATTCTTGCATCGCGCTTACATTTGTCAGCAAATCGACAGTGACCCCATTGAGGTGCGTACCCAGGTTGTGTGCGCGTACTGCAAGAGGGACACGCTTGAGCCCCAGATACGCATTGAGCGCAAGAATGAGGCAAATCCACGCAATGAAGATGGCAGCAACGAGTGGACTCGTGAGCCACACGAGTATGATACTCACGATCGCGGTGATACCGACCTCCAGAAAATCCCACAAGAAAACGTCCACGACGTCGCGCATCCCGGATGATGCATGTCGGATTTTATTCATCAAAGAGCCGCCGAATCTATCGGAAAAGTACGCACGGCTGTGGAGCGTGATATACGAGCTGAGTGCGTAGCGCCCCGTGGCCGATGCCCCGGTCGCCCAACGTGCGGCGGAGAACCCGCTCGTGCGCCAAATGAGCTTGGAGAAGAAGAGAATCGCGATGTAAAGCACGCTCGCGCCGACAAGCGCGTCGTAGGCGCCCCCCTGGACGATGACGTTGGCACCTTCGACAACGAGCTTGAACACGTACGGCGTAAACGCGACGATGACGTTGGCGGTGACGGCGAGCCCGAACGCGATGAGCGCCGCCTTCCAGTGCGGTACCGATGCGAAAAGAAAGAAGCGGAGCGGACTTGTGCTCATGGGTGGATTGTCGCGCCACATGTATTTGTTCTTGACTGAATCCATAGGAGTGAAATTTGCTTGATTCTAGCCGAAAATAGCGGTCTGAGCTATCCTGCTGTGCATGCGCATCCTCGGCATTGAAACATCGTGCGACGAAACGGCCGTGTGTCTAATTGAAGCTCAGGGAACCGGTGCGGACTTTTCTTATACAGTTCTCGGCAACGCGCTCTTGTCGCAAGCTGCGCTTCACGCTCAGTATGGCGGCGTCTTTCCGAATCTGGCGAAGCGCGAGCACGCGAAGAACCTCGTGCCACTGCTCGAGGAAACACTGCGGCAAGCGGGAGTACTCAACATCACATCGAAGCCTACCGACGTATCGGAAATTTTGCCCCTCAAAGACCTCCTCTCTCGCGAAGAAGAGCTCTTCAAGACACTTAGCGCCCACGTACTGCGCTATGAGAAAACGGATATCGATGCAATCGCCGTGACAGCGGGCCCCGGCCTCGAGCCGGCGCTCTGGGTGGGCATCAATTTCGCGAAGGCGCTCTCACAGCTTTGGGGCGCCCCACTAGTCGCGGTAAACCACATGGAAGGCCACGTCATCATGCCCATGATGGAACACCCGCACATACCCAAGTATATGCGGGTGTCTGGTGGTATGCGGGAATTCAATTGGCCGGTGTTGAGTCTCCTGATTTCCGGTGGGCATACAGAACTCGTGCTATCAGAATCATTCGGACAGTACAAAAGAATCGGCGAGACGCGCGACGACGCAGCCGGTGAAGCATTCGACAAAGTCGCGCGGCTTATGGACCTTCCCTACCCGGGCGGACCGCAAATCAGTCGCCTTGCCGCAGACGCGCGAACGAAAGGTATTGAGTCTGATTTCACATTCACTCGCCCGATGCTCAAAGAAGATAATTATGACTTTTCGTTCTCCGGGCTCAAGAATGCTGTGCGACTCCAGGTCGAGAAAATGCAGCCTCTCGATGAAGAAAAGAAAATGGCGATTGCCCGCGAGTTCGAGGACTGCGTTGCAGAGACGCTTATCGAGAAAACCATGCGCGCTGCCGACGAATACGGCGCAAAGACGCTTGTAGTGGGCGGCGGCGTCTCGGCGAACACCCGCATCCGCGAGCTCCTCGCCGAGCGCGTCGCTCGTGATGGTATCGTCGAAAAGGTACTCGCGCCTGCGGCCGAACTCGCGACCGACAACGCGCTCATGATTGCGCTTGCCGGATATTTCCACGCCGAACGCGGCGAATTTGCACCGCCCGATACACTCGTCGCGGGCGGTAACCTGAGGCTAGAAACAGCGCTCTAAGACTGCTACGATACGTCGATATGGAGCCATCGCCTGCCCAGCCAGGGAAAGCCCCTGAGCCATTTCTAAAGCCATACGACCCGACTGCCTCGGAACCAGTGGTCAACGAACTCTGGGAGAAAAGCGGGTACGCAAATCCGGATGTCTGCATCGAAAAGGGTGTCACAAAGCCGGATGCCGATCCCTACACCATCGTCCTCCCTCCGCCGAACGTAACTGGTACGCTCCACATGGGTCACGCGGCGATGCTCGCCATCGAGGACATCCTTATCCGCTACCACCGCATGCGCGGATACAAGACCCTGTGGATTCCCGGCACCGACAGCGCCGCCATCGCGACGCAGGCAAAAGTAGAAGACGAGCTCTACAAGAAAGAGAAGAAGACGCGGCATGACTTGGGGCGCGATGAGCTCATGAAGCGCATCGATGCGTTTACCGACGAGAGCAAGAACATCATCATCAATCAGCTCAAGAGAATGGGTAGTTCACTCGATTGGAGCCGCTACGCATACACAATGGACGAGCCAAGGTACAAGGCGGTGATGGAAGCATTTGTGCGCATGTACGACGCGGGGCTGATATATCGCGGCAACAGAATCGTGAACTGGGACCCGAAGCTCCAGACCACCGTGAGCGACGATGAGATTGAGTACGTCGAGAAAACCGACCCCTTCTACTATTTCCAGTACGGCCCCTTCGTTATAGGCACTGTGCGTCCCGAGACGAAATTTGGCGACAAGTACGTCGTGATGCACCCGGGCGATGAGCGGTACAAAGAGTACTCGCACGGCCAGACTATTGAGCTCGAGTGGATCAACGGACCAATTACCGCCACTGTGATTAAAGACGAGGCCGTCGACCCCGAGGCCGGCTCCGGCGTCATGACGATAACCCCCGCGCACTCCAGCATCGACTTCGAGATTGCGCAGCGGCACAAGCTCGACATCGAGCCAGTAATCGATGAGCGCGGCATCTTGCTCCCTATCGCGGGCGAATTCGCGGGGCAGCACATCAAAAAAGCGCGCGCGCTGATTGTAGAGAAGCTGCAAAAGAAAGGCCTTGTTGTGAAAGTGGACGAAAAGTACGTCCACAATGTCGCGACCAACAGCCGCGGTGGTGGGACGATAGAGCCACAGATAAAAAAGCAGTGGTTTATCGCTGTAGCAAAGCCAGCGAAATTTCCCGATGGCAAGACCCGGACGCTCAAAGAGTGGATGCGCGAGGCGGTAGAAAGCGGCCAGACGAAAATTACGCCCGAACGCTACGAGCGCATCTACTATCACTGGATAGACAACCTCCGCGACTGGAACATTTCGCGCCAGATTTGGTTTGGCCACCGCATTCCCGCATGGTTTCGTGGCGATGAGGTTAAAGTGCAACTTGACCCGCCGGTTGGCGGACCGGGTGCAGAATGGCAGCAGGATCCCGACGTACTCGACACGTGGTTCTCATCAGGGCTCTGGACCTTTTCCACGCTCGGTTGGCCGGATGACAATGCAGACCTCAAGACATTCCATCCAACATCGGTACTCGAAACTGGCTACGACATCCTCTTCTTCTGGGTCGCGCGCATGGTGCTCATGTCCGGATTCTTGCGGGGTGAAGTCCCCTTCCGCCAGGTCTACCTGCACGGGCTTGTGCGCGACGGACAGGGACGGAAAATGTCGAAGAGCCTCGGCAACATCATCGACCCGCTCGACATGATAAAGAAGTACGGCGCCGACGCGACGCGCCTCTCACTTATCGCTGGCTCTGCCCCCGGCACCGACCTCAAGCTTTCCGAAGACAAGGTCCGCGGGTACAAGAATTTCGCAAACAAATTGTGGAACATCACGCGCTTTGTGTTGGAGAATCAGGACACTCAAGGTCCGACCTTGGGAATTCAAAAAGGTCGGACCTTGCACCCGGGGGACGAGCGAATTATAAACTTCGCGATCGGCGCGGCGATGCAAGCCGCGGCGGATATCGATAACTTCAGATTAGATATCGCTCTTGACCGTCTGTACCATGTCGTTTGGGACGAGTTTGCCGCAAAGACCCTTGAAGAGAGCAAGCCGATACTCAAGGGCGACGACAAGGCCGCGGCCGCGTCTCGAAGCGCTGCGCTCTACGAAGCACTCGTCATTTACCTCAAAGCTCTTCACCCCTTCATGCCCTTCGTCACCGAAGCCATTTGGCAGCAATTGCCCAAGAAGGAATCCGACCTCCTCATGGTCGCAAAGTGGCCCCTGCTTCGCTAAAGCTACGCAGGGCAGGCATAAAAACACATATATAATAGTCGAATGCAGGAATTGCTCACGGTACTTGCTGCAGCCGCCGGCGGCGTGCTGCCGGCTCTCGCCTGGCTATGGTTCTGGCGACGCGAGGACAGTGCGCATCCGGAACCTCGCCGACTTATCGCCCTCGCCTTCTTTGCCGGCATGCTCACGGTAGCCGCCGTAATCCCGCTTCAGAAGCTGACCGCCGCATACATTAGCGAAGCGTATTTCTTTGTCGGGATTCTTTCGATTCAGACCCTGATTTTTACAGCCTGGTCTATCATCGAGGAAGTGGCTAAGTTTGTGTTCGCATATTTTACCGTCTTGCGCCGACGCGAAGACGACGAGCCGATAGACCCCGTGATTTACATGGTGACCGTCGCGCTTGGCTTTGCAGCCGCCGAGAACACCCTATTCCTCCTCTCCCCTCTCGCGGGAGATAGCCTCGTGCAGACTGTAATGACGGGTAACTTGCGTTTTGTGGGTGCAACGCTGCTCCACATCCTCGCTTCAGCGGTTATCGGCGTCATGATGGGCTTTGCGTTTTATGAGAAAAGGCGTGTGCGCGTGTGGTACACGACCATCGGTGTTATCCTCGCCTGTGTTTTGCACGCCGCATTTAACTTTTTTATACTGAATACCGACGAGAGCGACCTCCTGCGCACCTTCGCCTTCGTCTGGCTGGGAGTCATACTACTCCTCGCTATCCTTGAATTTGTGAAGAGACTCCGCCCACGCTGGCGGTAAGGTGCTATCATATACCCATGATGAAATTCTTCTCAAAACTCACCGGCTCAGCCCAAGACTACGACGATTTTTTTGACGAGCCCGGCGGAGAGAAAACCCGATTCGAAGGCAAGGGCGAAGAGCGCCACGCACACATCACGCCTCGAGAGGAGTCGTGGACGCCCGAGGAGCCGGGAGGTGAGCTCGCGGTAGACGTGTACCAGACCCCTGACAACATCGTCATCAAGGCACTCGTCGCAGGCGTGCAGCCTCAATCCATCGATATCTCTCTTACTCGTGAGATGGTGACCATCTCCGGCCAGCGCCAAGATGAAAAGGAAGTCGAGGAAGAGGACTACTTCCAGAAAGAGCTCTTCTGGGGCGCGTTCACCCGCACGATTCTCCTCCCCGAAGAAGTCGATGTAGACCTCGCGGAAGCGAGCGAGAAACACGGCATCCTGATGATTCGCCTACCCAAAATCAACAAAAAGCGCCAGACCAAGCTCAAAGTCCGCGCACGATAGCATGAAGCGCTTTTTTGCAGCGCTCGTTGCTTCACTTCTCCTCCTCCCCTCCTTCTCGCTCGCGGCCACCTGCATCGAGCGCAATGAAGAATGCTCTCTCGGGGAGCTCATGGAGATAAACACAAGCGCGCGGGAAATCGGCCTTGCTCCTCATGAACACATCGCGGTGCTGCTCGAAATCATTTCCAACCTCCGCCGCATTATCACGACGTTCCATGCCAACAAGGAAATCATCTACTGCGTGGACCTCAAGCACGACCTCAGGCCTGGCGCGACCGATGCGAAGACAGACGGGGGCGTGAGTACGCTGCAATTCTTCCTCACAAGCCAACGCGTCTACGACGGGCTCGTGACCGGCTACTACGGCACCGCGACCGCGGAGGCTGTATACGCTTGGCAACAACAGAACAGCATCGAAGGCGTCACTCTGAGTACGGGCGCGGGACCTCTCACGAGAGCAAAGATACGCGCCGCAACCTGCGCGCTCGTGCAATAGAGAAAAGCAGGGGGCGCGGCCCCATTCGATAGCCGCGCCCCAAGGTCTCACCAACCAGCGAGTCTGCGAACCTCGTTCACCATGCAAACCGCGTGACCTGGCTTACAGTCTGACTTGAACGACCTGTCCGGCGTCAGGCCGGAACCCTGTACTTTCTCGCCGCCAGCAGTCCACTCGCCGCAGGTGATCACCGTATAGAATCCGCCGTGCGCACTCGACGCGTGCGGGAGAGCACACTGAATGATTCCCTTCCCATACGTCTGTCTGCCGAGGATCGCACTCTGCTTCGGATAAAAATCGAAGCGAATGAGTGCGACGAGCCACTCAGCGGCAGAGGCAGACTTTTCGTCGGCGACAAGCACATACGTGAGGCCGGCGAGTACTCCCACCCGCTTCGATGTGTACCCCTTCCGCGTCGCGTCGTCTGCGCCGCTCGCTTGCATGTAGGTGATGCCCACAGCGGGCACGAAGAAGTCCTCGACTATCGCTGCGAGGAGCCCCTTCACGCCGCCCGGGTTGTCACGCACATCGACCACCACAACAGACGGGCGATTCTTGGCAAGAACGCTCTCGGTGTGGTACTGGAGACGGAGGGATTGGTGCACATTGCCGTAGAAGTGGGGGATTCTGATGTAGAGAAAATCCCCCACACTCTCAACGTGCGGATCCCCTTCGGGTTTTGCACGCTTCGGCCGTACGTGCAAGGTCGAGGCTGCGTCGAGACAACCCATCTCTCGCATGCGCGAATCGACCTCCTTCATCCAATCGAAGAAGGCCCAAGGATATACCGCGAGTGCATTCCGAAGGACACGAACACACTGCGCTCGCTTGTGGGCGGGCAGGTAGACCGTGCGCTCGTACGCGCGGAGCAGCTGTTCGGTATCGAACGCACGGGCATACCCTGCCCCCGACAGCACATGCAGGCAGACGGCGAGCAACAGCACGATACGCATGGTGTTTCTCCCCTATGAGGCCGTAATGGCCTTTTCCATGACCATTTAAGCGCATCTGTGGCGCATGGCAAGCCAACGCGTCTACGACGGGCTCGTGACCGGCTACTACGGCACCACGACCGCAAAGTACGTGTACGAGTGGCAAAGGCAGAACAACATCGAGGATGTGACGCCCGATACGGGGGTAGGCAAAATCACCCGCGAGAAGATACGCAGCGCAACCTGTGCGGTAGTGGAATAACCGCTTGACCCTATCCATAGCTCGGGTAGGCTGCTCCACTAGGAGCGGCTCAATCGCTCAATAGGGGGTAGCACATGCGATTCTTGCAGCAGTACTTCTTCCCGCAAATCCCGAACGGACTCACATGTACTCGAATCGTCGTGGCGGTGATTATCGGATACTTCGCCGCACTCGAGTACGTGCACTTCGGGCCGCAAGCCGCTTCGGACATTTTCCATTGGAACCGAGTTGCGGCTCTCGTCCTGTATATGGTGTTCGCCTGCCTCACCGACGCGCTCGACGGCACTATCGCACGCAGGTATGGCTGGGTCTCCTCGACCGGAGAATGGCTCGACCCGCTTGCCGACAAGGCTATCGCCATAGCGGTGCTCGGGTACGCATGGGTCATGTTCCATAGCTCAATGCAAGCGGTCGTGTACTACGCAGTGTTCGTGCCGACCGTCATCTTCGTCGCTGCCTACAGCTGTGTTACGACTCTCCTGCGCATCTACGGAAAAGTGGGCGCTGCGAGCAAGACGGCACAGCGCAAGACCCTCGTACAGATGGTAGCGATGGGATTCTTCATCGTTGCGGGCGCACTCGAGCACGTAGCCCCAACGACATCGTCCATCTTGCTGTACATCGGCATCCCGATTCTGGTCTACTCGGCCTGGCTCTGCGTACCATCGCTCGTTGGCTACCTGCGGCCAGCGTTTTGGCCCGCCAAGTGAGCCGTCCGTTCTATCGAAATCGAAACGCGGCCTCACGGCCGCGTTTTTCTATTCCAGGAGCCCCAGGCGGTATATGTCGAAACTGTTCTCTCCCTCGAACATGTCCGAGGGATTTGGGAGGAATTTGCGCGGACGCATTATCTCTTCCGTCGCGTCGTTCAGGAGCCTGTGAAAGACCTCGAATTCGTGAGCGCATTTTTGGAAATCGATGACGTAGCGCCGCAGCTGAGGCGAGCCATCGATGTTGCGGCTCTTTTTGCACTCGTACACCAGAAAGCGCCGCACTGGTTTTTTATACGAGTGGAGTACGGTGTAGTAGTTGAAGAGGGCCTGCATCACGAAAAGCGTCTTTTGGTTCTTCTGCTTGCTAAAAGTATCGACGAACTTGTGGTCAACGATATCGAGCGCGTCCTTGTCGACTTTGGAGACGACGACGAGGTCGGATATCGCCTTGATGGGAAGGGGGAGTCCCTCGACCTCGGCGGTAGCCACGACTTCGACACCAAGCACTTTGTGTTTCGGCGCCTTGTCCAGATAGAAGCTCACTGCCTGCAGGTAATCCCGCTCCATGAGCTCCCGCTTGCGCTTCTTATCGGTGCGAGAGCGCGCCTTGCCGAAATGTATCTCGAAATCCGGCACATCGCGCAGGTACGCGAGCCCAATATCGATGGCGGCTTCCCTACCGAGATCACCGTAGAAGTGCTGGAGCGCGACATGCCCCGCGCGGCCGATGACGGATGATGGGTTGGATGGCGTATCGCGGACATTCTCGACGTAGCGTTTGTACCAGGCGAGTTGGTTACGCAGGAACGCCATGAGACTCGAGTGGCTCCAATGTGATATCGGCGGCTTCGGCTCCCTTCTCTTTGACCGTCTCACGGGACTCGCCCCATGAGAGACAGCGGCCAGATCTCGGGCATCAGAGCGAACGTTGTTGTTCGACTTAAAAACGTGATTTCGACCTCGCCTTGCCTCTCTCACGGGGCGAGTATACCCCGATTTGACGCTCGGCGCCTTCGGGATATAGCATGGAAATAGAATCCAACGGAGTCATACGATGCGTGCATCAAAGGAGGGCGCACTGCGCGCGCTCTCAAAGCGCGTGTGGCAGGAATCCAAGAGAGTCCGCGCATCATGTAGCAGCTCCAGCGAACTCACCGCAGAGATTCGACATCGTGTTGCCAAACTCAAGGAAGAGACGCGGGAGTTCGGGATCGCGGCCATGCGCGAGTCCGACAGCAACGTAGCGGCGGAAAGCGCCGATGTGGTGTACCAGCTCTTTATCGTGCTCGCGCTCAGGAGCGTAAGCTATCGAGCGTTTCGTGCGGCGCTTATCAGTCAACTCGATCAGAAACGCCCCCACCGCCAAAACACGCGGAAGCGCAAACAGGCACCCTGACGCCGGGCGGCAACGCCCGGCTGAATCTTTTGTACCCGACACTCATGGCTAGGACTCCCCTAGCCATGCACTAAGCAAGTCGGCTGGCTAGGACTCCCCTAGAGAGGAGAGCCTGCCTTCGACAAATATCAAATGGCAAACCTGTGATATTGACGTCTCTGCGCGTACGTGATATGATACAAATTTGTACATTAAGGAAAGGAGGGCTCAATGCGCTTTTTCGTTGCAGTGCATCTCAGCACGGACGGCAAATCACCCGATAGCGATGATACCTGTTGCCACAAGAACGTGAACTGGTCGATCGTGCCAGCCATCGGAGACCAGGTCCAATTCGCCGATGATGATTTCATGCCAGTCGTGGCGAGATACCATAAGCGTATCAAAGGACGGCCAGCGATCATGATAGACGTGCTGGCAGATCCATGTGCGTTCGAACGCGTCTCGAAGAAGAGAGGTTGGAAGCAGGGACCTGCGTTCTAATTTTCAAGATCCTCTACTGAAAAGGCCGGGCATGTCGCCCGGCCTTTTGATTTTTATACTAGTAGCTCCTGAGTTGTTTAGCACGCTCATGGAACCTAATTCGTTCCAGTGCTTTCGCTTCAATCTGTCTTATGCGTTCGCGGGTGACGCCGAATTCCCTGCCCACTTCTTCGAGCGTGTAGCATACGCCGTCGCCGGTGAGGCCGTTGCGCATCTCGAGAATTTTGCGTTCTTTCGGAGAAAGCTCGTCGAGGATTTGCATCATCTGCTCGGAGAGAATGCGGCGCGAGGCGTCCATGTCGGGAGATGAGATCGTGTCGTCGGCGATGAAGCTGCCGAGGGTCGAACGCTCGTCGTCGTCTTCGCCCACCGGACTCTCGAGCGAGACGGTGTCCTGGTTGATTTTCTGTATGGTGTAAATCTTGTCGACTTCGATACCCATTTCTGCGGCGATTTCTTCCGGAAGCGGGTCACGGCCGAGGTGCTGGGAGAGCTCGCGTACCTTCTGCTTGTACTTGGCGATGGTTTCCACCATGTGTACGGGGATGCGGATGGTGCGGGACTGGTCGGCGAGCGCGCGGGTGATGGCCTGGCGAATCCACCAGGTCGCGTAGGTCGAGAATTTGAAGCCCTTGGTGAAGTCGAACTTGTCGACAGCTTTGAAAAGGCCGAGGTTACCCTCCTGGATGAGGTCGAGGAGCGTCAAATCGGGGCTTCTGTTGACGTACTTTTTGGCGATAGAGACCACGAGGCGGAGGTTGGAACGGGCGAGGATGCCGCGCGCCTCGTCGTCGCCCTGGAGGATGCGCTTCGCGAGGTCTTTCTCCTGCTGGCCATTGAGGAGCGGGTACTGGCCGATTTCGCGCAGATACATCTGCACACTGTCAAACGAGCTGTCGGAGCGGCGATTCTGGAGTTTCTTGCTCTGGAGTATCAAATCGGCCGAAGTGTCTTCGAGCATGCCGCCGCCTTCGAGCACATCTATTCCCGCTGTGCCGAAGCGCTCGTACATTTCCTCGAGGAGGACCATGTTGTCCTCGATGGTCGGGAATTCGCGGAGTATTTCGTCGTACGTGATGTACCCTCGCTCGCGACCAAGCGTGATGAGCGCGTCGACTTTCTGCTGCTGTTTCCCCGCCTTGATCGCCGGACCCTGAAGATTCTTGAGTTGCTTTTTGACGCGACCTTGCGGAGCGGCCGGTTTGACCTGCTTGCGCTTGGCGCGCGAGACGGCAGAGCGGCGGTTCTTGGTGCGATTCACCGCCTTGCCACGCACGCGCGACGTGCGCGACTTCGTCGTCTTCCCTGGCCGGGCAGGCTTCGCTGCCTTCTTCTTTTTGGATGATTTCGCCATGATGATGTTTTGAACTCTCCGTCAACGCCTCGACTAGACTCTGCTTTTTATGATGTGCTTTGTATGAAAACGAAAGTATGCGTACAAGGCAAAAAACAGCCCCGTCATGCGGAAGCTGACTTTTCCAGAGTCCGCGCCCTATGTACTCACCTCTCGCGCGAACGTCTGCAGAGTCTACACCCCAGCGTGCAACTTGGCAATCTCCCCTGTTAATAACTTGCACTCGCCCATGAGCCGTTCCATCTCCGCCTCGTTGCCTTCACCCTCGGCGGTCTTGAGCGCCGCTGCGGCTACGGCGAGACGGGCGGTGAGATGCTCGCGCCGGAGAACCGAAAGCAGCGCCTCCGCTTCCCGCTCGACCCCTGTCCCTTTGCTATGCAAACGTTCTGCGGAAAAGCGCATCGACTCGCGCTCAGTCTCCGGCAATGAGACGAGTATGTCCATCGATTCTTTCCCAATGATATCGAAGAGTTTCTTTTCATACGCACCGATATCAAGCGCAGGCTTCGGGAGTGACTGCTGCCACAGGAGGAGCGAGAACGCCTGTCGCACGCGGTCGGCTTTGCCTCCTTCGTCTTGCTTTGGCTGTTCCGGAGATGTCCGCGACGTGTGCTCTCCCTGCACTTTTGGGGTCTTCTCGAACGCCTCACGCACCGCACTTTCGGATACGCCAAGCCTACGAGCGATGTCCTTGAGGTACTGTTCGCGCTCAATCGGGCTCTGCACGTCGGAAAGGTACGGAAGCACTATCGTCTCGACCGCGCGGCGGAATTTGTCGCTCTGGGGCAGATGCTCCGCGAGCACGTCGAGAAGGAACGTGATGATGTCTTTGCTCTCGCGAATTGCTGCTCTCCATGCACCCGCACCCTGTTTGAGAATGAGGTCTGCCGGGTCGAGCCCGCTCGGGAGCTGTGCGACCTTCACATTGAGCCCCCCTTGGAGAGCCGCCCTCGCTGCCTTTCCTGCCGCTTTGATGCCTGCCTGGTCGGCATCGAGCGCGAGGACGAGGTTGTCGCTCATGCGCTTGAGGAGGCTCGCGTGCTCCTGAGTGAAAGCGGTGCCCGATACAGCTACCGTATTAGGCCAGCCCGCCTGGTGGCTTGAAATAAGGTCCATTTGGCCTTCTACAAGAATGGAGAAATTGTGCTTGCGGATGGCTACTTTCGCCCTATCGAAGCCGTAGAGGATGCGGGACTTGTGGAAGAGTGGCGTCTCGGGGCTGTTGAGATACTTCGGTGCCTCGGGCGAGGCCTTTTCTCCAAAAATCCTGCCGGAGAAACCCACGACGCGCCCCGCGCTGTCGCTTATCGGGAACATGATGCGGTTGCGGAATTTATCGCGGAGCCCCTTATCGCCTTTTACCGCAAGCCCGGCATCCACGATTTCCTTGTCGGAGAACTTCTTTGTGCGCAGGTAGTCGGATGCGGCTTCCCACGCATCTGATGCCCAGCCGAGTCGGAACTCGCGCGCCGTCTCCTCAGAAACGCCGCGCTCTTTCAAATACTTCTTCGCCTCCTCGGTCATCTGGTTCGTGTAAAAAATCGTCGCCGTCTCAAGGAGTTCGAAGAGACGCTCTCTCTCATCCCTATCCCCTTTCTTTTGATACACGATTTCCACGCCCGCCTTCTCGGCGAGTATCTTGAGCGCTCCCTTGAAGTCGAGCCCCTCTATCTCCTGTACAAATGTAAAGATGTCGCCGCCGACATTGCACCCGAAGCAGTGGTACGTGCCGCGCTCCGGCGACACGTGAAAAGAAGGCGTGCGCTCTGCATGGAATGGGCAGCGGGCGCGCATACTCGCGCCCGCCCGCTCGAGCTTCACGTATTGCGAGACCACGTCCACGATGGAGAGCTTGTCTTTGATTTGTTGCACCGTATCAGTGGCCATCGGGGTCATTATGCACTTTCTATAGAAAATCGCCCCGGCCGAGACCGGGGCGACGATTCGCGGAAGGCGGTACGCAGTCAGGTACGCTGCCCAGCCATCTGGTTCCACTTGACGCCAGCGACGACGCCAGGGCCGAGGGCGAGACCGAGCGGGCCCGCGATGCCGAAACCGACCGCGCTGAACCCCACCATCGCGACTCCCGCATACGCGGCACGAATGAACTTCGACATGATTTTCTCCCTTGAGCATACGCCCGCGTGCTCCCGCGAGCCCTGGAACTCTGCCACATTCATTTCAAAAGCGAAAGCCCGGCGATTGTGCCGGGCTTTGAAGACAACCAGTGGTGCTACTCGACGCGGTCGGGGTACATTGGACGCGCCTCGGATAGCCATACGTGGTCGTTCACGTAAATCTCTGAAAATGACCTGCCGGGCATTTCCTTTTTCACCGCATCGAGGATTTGCTGCAGATTGGGCTGCACGAGCGTGCCGAACATGACGAGCTTGCCCGGTCCGGCAAAGTTGTTCATCGTGTGATACGCCATGATTTCCTCCTTCAAGCTCGTGTTTCGTTGCCGCGCGAGAGATGCCCGCACGGTCTCTTTTGTGAGAACCTTTTGCATTGGCCATGCTCCCGGTTTGTCTGCTCACGTCATACCACGACACGCCAAAGAATGCGACAGCGCGGAGCGCTACTTCCCCATGCGTCGCTCGCGCGCCGCATATTCTACGAGCACCGCGTCGAGCGCCTTCTCATCGAAATCAGGCCAGTGCATATCAACGAAAAAGAGCTCACTGTATACGCCTTTCCACGTGAGAAAACCGGAGAGCCTCTTTTCGCCGCTCGTGCGGATGATGATGTCGGGCTCGGGCATCTCCGCAGTCCAGAGGTAGCGCTCCAGATTCTCCTCGCTGATATCCTCCCCCGTTGTGAGGAGCGCTTGTGCGGCTTCGACTATCTCTGCGCGACCGCCGTATGAAAGACACGCCCAGAATGTAATCCGATTATTGGTTTCGGTATCTCTCTCGATTCGCGCCATGGCTTCCTGCAAGTCGGGCGCAAACCTATCCCGCTGACCCGCGAAACGAATGCGCACTCCCTCTTTTCCGAGTTCTTCCAGCTCGCCCCGTATTCCTTCGCGAAAGAGCTCCATGAGATACGCGACCTCATCCTTGCTTCTGTTCCAATTCTCGGTGGAGAACATGTACGCGGCGAGGTGGGGTATGCCGCGGTCGCGGGCTGCGATTATCACGCGCTTGAGAGTCATGCGGAGTCCCACTCGGTGACCTTCGAGCGTTGGTAGCCCGCGCTCGCGCGCCCACCGCCTGTTGCCGTCGAGTATGATGCCGATACATTGCACGCTCATAGACATCCATCAAGGCTACGCGTACCGCCCGTGCGCGTCAATGTGAGTAGCGCGGAAAAGCACGCGGCCGCCCCGGTGGGGCGGCCGCGGTCGAATGCGGTGAGACGTATGCCTAGCGCGCCACGGTATCGCGGTCGCGGTCGGTCGATGACACCGGCTCGACGGGTGCCATTGCTGCGTACTCCGCTTCCATCTCCTCGACAAGCGCATGCTTCTTGCTTCCCTTGAAGCCCGTGCCAGCAGGAATGAGTCGGCCGATGATGACGTTCTCTTTCAGACCGACGAGTCGATCGACAGCGCCACCCACGGCGGCTTCCGCGAGCTTGCGGGGTGTGTTCTGGAAGGATATCGCCGAGAGGAATGAAGCGCGCGTAAGCGAGACTTCGGTGATACCGAGGAGGAGCTGCTTGGCCTTTGCGCCCTCGCCGCCGGCATCTTTGGCCACCTTGTTGATGCGGTCGAGTTCGAAGTCGGTGATTATCTCGCCCGCGGAGACACCCGTATCCCCTGCCGAGACGACAGAGACGCGGCTGAACATCTGCTTGACGATGATTTCGAGGTGCTTGCGCGCGGTCGAGACACCCTGGAGCTCGTAGATGCGGGTGATTTCGTTGATGATGTACTCCTGCGCCCGTTCTTTCCCCGCCAGGAGGAAGAGGTCTTCGAGGTCGGCGCTGCCGTCGGTGAGGAAGTCGCCCTTTTCCACGTTGTCGCCCTTCTTGACCACGATGGCGCGATTGGGGTGAATGCGGTACTCGGTCTCCTTTTTCGCTGCCTTCGCGGTCTTCGCGGTCGAAGCTTCGCCGGGGACGATAGTGATGACCTTCTCCTGGCCGTCCTGCACGATGTCGGCGATGACGCCCGAGACGCGCGCCATGGTCGCAGGGAGTTTGGGCATGCGGCACTCGAAGACTTCTTCGACGCGCGGCAGACCCATCGTGATGTCGCCGCCCGATTGCGCGACGCCGCCCGTGTGGAATGTACGCATCGTGAGCTGGGTTCCCGGCTCACCGATTGCCTGTGCGGCAATGACGCCGACCGCCTCGCCCACATCCACCATTTCCTGCGTCGTGAGGTCGACGCCGTAGCACTTCTGGCAAACGCCGCGCGCCACTTTGCACTTCATCGGGCTGCGGACTACCACAGCTTGGACTGACGCGTCGTCCTCTACGACCTTCGCGTCATCGCGGTCGAGCAGAGTCCCGCGTTTGAACGAAGAGACTTCTTCTGCGAGCACGCGTCCCGCGATGCGGTCGGAGAAGCTGCCGCCGATATTTTCTTTGCCTGGGCGTTTTATTTCCACGCCGTCTTTCGTACCGCAATCTTCTTCGAGGATGACCACGTCGTGCGCTACATCGAAGAGGCGACGTGTGAGGTAGCCGGCGCGCGCCGTGTTGAGCGCGGTGTCGGCCAAGCCCTTCCTCGCGCCGTGCGTCGAGATGAAGTACTCAATCGGTGTCAGACCTTCCTTGAGCGATGAGGTAATGGGGAATTCGATAATCTCACCGCGCGGGTTGGTGATGAGACCTTTCATGCCCACCATCTGGTGAAGCTGGACGACGGAGCCGCGAGCACCCGAGGTAATCATGTCGTGCACGGGACCCTGCTTGTCGAGCATATCGACGACGTGCTTCCGGAGGTCGCCCGAGACTTTCGCCCAAATATCGATGGTGGCACGGCGGCGCTCAGCTGCGGTAAGGAGTCCGTTCTCAAAGCTCTCCTCTTCTTTCTGCACGGCTTTGTAACCGTCTTCGAGCATCTGATTCTTGACAGAAGGTACGACCACGTCGGAAATAGACCACGTAATGCCCGCGTAGGTCGCGTAGCGGAAACCGAATGCCTTTATCTTGTCGAGAATCGCCGGGATACCGTCGAGCTTGTAGTGCGTGACGAGGTTGTGCACGAGCGCGCTCATGCGCTTGTTTGTTATCTCCTCGTTGATGTAGGGGAAGTCATTGGGGAGCACCGAGTTGAAGAGCAGCCTGCCGACCGTCGTCTCGAAGACTTTGCCCTCGTACTGCGCGTACTTCTTGTTCTCCGACGGAAGCACCTTGATCTTCGCCCGGAGATCGATGACGCCGTAGTCGTATGCGAGGATTGCGGCATTCGTCGTCGGGAATGATTTGCCCTCGCCCTTGAGTCCGTCGACCGACTTGGTCATCCAGTAGCAACCGAGCACGATGTCGAGGAGCTTCGAGGCCACAACGACGTCCCCGGAGCCCGGCTTGAGGACGTTCTTGTTGGCGGACATTATTTTGCGCGCCTCCAGCTGAGCAGCTTCTGAGAGCGGCACGTGTACGGCCATCGCGTCACCGTCGAAGTCGGCGTTGTACGCCGGACACACGAGCGGGTGCACCTGGATGGCGTTGCCTTCGATGAGGACCGGGCGGAACGCCTGGATGGACTGGCGGTGCAGGGTCGGAGCCCGGTTGAGGAGCACGTACTTATTCTGTATCGCCTCTTCGAGTATCGGCCAGACTTCCGGCGCCTCGTCTTCTATAAGGCGGCCGGCGCCGCGGATGTTGTATGCGAGTTCACGCGCGAGGAGTCCCTGGATGACGAACGGACGGAACAGCTCGAGCACCATGTGCTTCGGCAGGCCGCACTCATCGAGCGCAAGATCGGGACCGACCACGATGACCGAGCGACCGGAGTAGTCGACGCGTTTACCGAGGAGGTTCTGGCGCAGGTAACCGTGCTTGCCCTTGAGGTAATCCGCAAGTGATTTCAGCGCACGGCGGCGACCGCCGAGAATGCCGAGCACGCCCGCGCCTCGACGCATGCTGTTGTCCAGGAGCGCGTCCACCGCTTCCTGCAAGATGCGCTTTTCGTTGCGGAGGATGACCTCGGGCGCGTGTATCGCGAGCAATCTCTTTAGACGATTGTTCCTATTGATGACACGGCGGTAGAGGTCGTTGAGGTCGGATGACGCGTGCCGGCCGCCTTCGAGGGCGACCATGGGGCGAAGCGCCGGCGGGACTACGGGAAGACGCGTGAGGAACATCCACTCGGGGCGGACATCCGCGCGCTTGAGGGCTTCGGAGAGTGCGAGGCGCTTGCGGAGCTTGTCTTTCTCCGCTGCTCCAGAATTCTCATACTCCTCGCGAACTTTCTTGATGAATGTATCGAGATTGATGCCCTTGAGAAGATTGTAGAGAGCCTCTGCGCCGATAGCGGCACGGAACATCGCTCCGTACTTCACGGCGTACAGGTGGTACGCAGCCTCGTCGAAGACGACGCCTTCCTTGATGCTCTCTATCTCTTTCTTGGCCTTCGTGGCTTTCTCCTTGAGGTCTGTCTTGGCCTCTGCCGACGGCGCGAGCTTCACCTTCTGCTGGTACTCCTGTTCGAGATCTTTGAGGAGTCGCGTCCTCTCGTCTTCGTTGACCGAAGTCACGATATAGCCGGCGAAGTAGACTACCTTCTCCACCTCAGCGGCAGAGAGACCGAGCATGAGCGCGATGCGCGACGGAATACCACGGAGGAACCAGATGTGCGCGACGGGCGTCGCGAGGTCGATGTGACCCATGCGCTCACGGCGCACGATGGCACGAGTGATTTCGACGCCGCATTTCTCGCAGACGATGCCGCGGAAGCGGATGCCACGGTACTTGCCGCAATAGCACTCGTAGTCTTTCTCCGGACCGAAGACGCGTTCGTCGAAGAGGCCGTTCTTCTCCGGGCGCTGCGTGCGGTAGTTGATGGTCTCGGGCTTCGTTATCTCGCCGTAGGACCACTCGTTCATGCGGTCGGGACTGGCGAGGCGCATTGTCACTGCGTCGAAGTCCTGCGGAATCATGTCTTTTTTCTTTTGCATAGATTTTTTGAGTGGTGCTACTACATTTGGCTGTCGCTTCCCGTAAACTCAATGTCGATACCTAAGCCCCGCAGATGTCGCACGAGCACGTTGAATGTTGCCGGCGTGTTCGTCTCTTCGATGCGCTTGCCGCTCACGATGGCGTCGAATGCGGCAGAGCGACCGAGAATGTCGTCAGACTTGATGGTGAGAATTTCTCGGAGCGAGTGGGCGGCACCGTAGCCGAGGAACGCCCAGACTTCCATCTCGCCGACGCGCTGGCCGCCGTTTTGCGCTTTGCCGCCGAGCGGCTGCTGCGTGGTGAGAGAGTACGGACCGATGGAGCGCATGTGTATCTTGTCTTCGACCATGTGGTGTAGCTTGAGCATGTACATGACGCCGACCATCACGTCTTGCGCGAAGGCCTCTCCCGTGCGTCCGTCGAAGAGCACACGCTTTCCGTTCTCCGGTACGCCTGCCGCTTTGAGCTCCTCGCGTATCTCCTCTTCTGTCGCGCCCGCAAAGCTCGGGACAATAGCCTGGTAGCCAAGCATCTCCGCCGCGAGGCCGAGGTGCGTCTCGAGAATTTGCCCGAGGTTCATGCGGCTTGGTACGCCGAGCGGCGTGAGGATGATGTCCACCGGATTTCCATCCGCGTCGAACGGCATGTCTTCTTCCGGCAGAATGCGTGAAATGACGCCCTTGTTGCCGTGGCGACCTGCGAGTTTGTCGCCCACCGAGATAGTGCGAAGCTGCGCGACTTCGATGTGTACACGCTTGATGACTCCGGACTCGAGCTGGTCGCCAGTTTCGCGCGAGAATACTTTCACGCCGATGACGCGACCACGCTTTCCTCCCTCCATGCGAAGACTCGTGTCTTTCACGTCCTTCGCCTTCTCACCGAAAATCGCATGCAGGAGTCGCTCCTCGGGCGTGAGTTGGGTCTCGCCCTTCGGTGTCACTTTGCCGACGAGGATGTCGCCGGGGCGCACTTCCGCGCCGATGCGGACAACGCCGTCTTCGTCGAGGTTGCGGAGTTTGAATTCAGAAACATTGGGAATGTCGTGCGTCGTGACTTCGGGACCAAGCTTCGTGTCGCGCACGACACAGACGAATTCTTCCTGGTGAATGGATGTAAAGCGCGCCTCTTTTGCGAGCCGCTCCGATATGACGATGGCGTCCTCGAAGTTGGCGCCGAACCACGGCAAGAATGCGACACGCACGTTCTGGCCGATGGCGAGCTGACCGCCTACCGAGGTCGACGTATCGGCGAGCACCGCGCCCTTTTTCACATTGTCGCCCACACTCACGATAGGACGCTGGTGGAACGTCGTGAACCCGTTGGTGCGGGAGAAATTGACGAGCGGGTATTCGCGCGTCTTGCCCTCGCCCTTGACCTTGATCACCTGCGCGTCTGCATAGGTCACTTCGCCCGCTTCTTCCGCGACGATGAGGCGGCCGGAGTCGCGCGCAGCCGCAGCCTCGACGCCGGTGCCAACGAACGGCGCCTCCGGGACGACAAGCGGGACAGCCTGCTTCTGCATGTTCGAACCCATGAGTGCGCGGTTCGCGTCGTCGTTCTCGACGAAGGGAATCATCGCGGTCGCGACCGAGAAAGGCTGGTTGGTAGCAACTTCGATGAAGTCAACCTCGGCTCGCTCGACGAGCGTGGGCTTGCCATCCTTGCGAACCTCGACAAGCTTCGCGGTAATCTTGCCGTCGTCGTCGCGCGCTGTCGCGGCGTGTGCGATAGCGTACTGCTCTTCCTCGATAGCATTGAGGTACTTGACTTCTTTCGTTATCAGGCCTTTCTCAACGCGTGCGTACGGAGTCTCGATGATGCCAAACTCGTTGGGGCGAGCGTAGAGCGACATGTGCAAGACGAGGCCGATGTTCTTGCCTTCCGGAGTATGGATGGGACAGACACGGCCGTAGTGCGAAGAGTGCACGTCGCGCACTTCGAGACCGGCGCGCTCGGAGGTGAGGCCCCCGCGACCGAGCGTGGAAAGCGTGCGAAGGTGCTCTATTTCATCGAGCGTGTTGTACTGCTGCATGAGCTGCGAGAGCTGGTCGGTCGTGAAGAACTCGCGGATAGCCGCCTGGAACGGGCGCGGATTTACGAAAGACACTGGCGTGACCGTCTCGGGATCAACCATCGCCATGCGGTCCTGGACGTTGCGCTTCATGCGAGAGAGACCGACGCGCATGCGCTGCTCAAGAAGCTCCCCAGCGAAGCGCACGCGGCGGAAGCCGAGATGGTCGATGTCGTCGGCCTCTGCGTGCGGGTTCTGGTTGCTCTCGGCGATGTGCGTAACGATACGGATGACATCTTCGAGTGTAAGAGTCGAATTGGAGAGGTCGGCATCTTTCATGCCGAGACCGAAGCGGCGGTTGAAGTGGAAACGGCCGACCTTCGAGAAGTCGTAGCGTTCGGAAGAGAGAATGCTTTCGACGTGCTCGCGCGCGGTCTCCGCGGTCGCGATGTCGCCATCACGCAATCTTCGATAAATCTCTACGAAGGCCTCTTCCTGAGTCTTCGCATGGTCGTGGCCGAGAGATGCCGCTATCGCATCGCGCGCAGCTACCGAACCCTCGAATGTACTCAGCATCTGCTTGTCTTCAACGAGGCCGAGAACACGAAGGAGGCTTGTGACCGGGAAGCGGCGCTTGCGGTCTATCTTTACGTACATGCCGCCGTCCGGGTCGGATTCAATCTCTATCCAAACTCCTCGCGCCGGGATGATTTTCGCGGCGAAGTAGTTCTTGCCCTTGTAGGGGACACTCTCAAAAAAGACTCCATAGCTGCGCGCGAGCTGCGGCACTACAATGCGCTCGACGCCGTTGATGATGAACGTGCCGTGCGCTGTCATCCACGGGAAATCCGCGAGGAAAATCTCTTGCTCCTTCTTGTCCCCCGTCGTCTTGTTCTTGAGCTCGACGACCATGCTAAGCGGCGCCTCGTACGTCTTCATCGCACGCTTCGCGTACTGCTCGTCCCAGCGCAAATCGCCAAACGTGAACTTCTTGAGCGTCAGCTCAAACTTCTTGCCCGAGTGGTCGGAAATCGGGGAAAACTCTTTGAAGACACGCTCAGCACCGCCTTCGACGAAGTCGGTGAACGACTTGATCTGCGACTCGACGAGCGACGGGAGCTTGACCAGCGGCTCGCGGAACTTGCCGAAATACTTCTGCGGACGGGGCTTCAGAGACGATTTAGCCATGTGTTTTTTGACCTTGGGAGATACACAGTCCTTGCATGCGCATGCAAGGAAGGAGGGTTCTCCCCAAGGCTGAGTTACGACGCACGCTTTTAAATTTTTCTATAAAAATGCCCGTGTCTTTCAACGGAACTGTTTTGCGTGAGGCCGAGGTCGCAACTCAATCAGGCCAGGCAAAGGTCGGCCAAATATATACGAGATGTATGGATGAGTCAAATGTGAGGCAAAGAGCAGGACCGCCTTCGGCGGTCCCTCGATAGCCCTGGGGCATCCCTATGGGTGGTGCGGCTTGCCGTCGACGCGGACTACCTTTCCGTCGACGACGTACGCGCCGACCGAGGTGCCATTGTCTTGAATGCGAAGCGGACTCTCCACGCCCCGGCGCCCCTCCGCCTTTTTGACCGTGATAACTTCAAGCCGTTTCCGGCGAGGAACTGCTTCGCCTGTTGCCCTGTTCGAAATCATATCCACGACGTTCTCCTGTTGCTTTCGGTGGATTGCAGCTACTTTTGCCGCTTCGAGCTCCTCCTCGTCGATAACGGCTTTCCTTCTACAACCCGGTACAGATGTACCGCGACACGTGAATTGTTTACACCCACAAGACATGAGAATCTCCCCCTATATTTTGTGAACTTCGAACCCCACGAAGTTGCTGCGAAAATCCTACGCCTCTTACGGTAGTATTGCAACAAAAATAAAAAGCAAGCGAGCAATACCTACCTAGGTATTGCTCGCTGTTTGTACTGCTGCCGCATTTTTACCTCCCTAGCTTGCTTTCTCGTACGAAAGTGCGTTGCTGGGAGCTGGAGCGTTCTGCTCGCGCTCTTTGGCGAGCCACGCCTTGTCGGCGTCAGTGAGCTCGCGCACCTTCACGGCCACGGACTTACCATCGCGCTCTACGACGACGGCTGGCGTAGACCAATCGCTGTTTCGTGGTATTGGTACATCGCAACCGGGACCACGGTATCCCCCTGGCGAGTTCGTCTTGACCTCGCTCACAGGTCCGACTCCCCAGGGATGCCACATTGCTGGCATTTGCCCCTCCTTCTGAGTTTGCGCACGCGTTTAACACGCACTTCTAAGCGCTAGAATAACATTTTTTTCTCATTTTTCAAGCCCCCGACGATTCTTTTTCCACTCATCGATCTTTGCGTGGTTGCCGCTCCTTAACACTGCCGGCACTTTGTACTTCTTTTTCTTCCACACAAGCACCTCCGGACGCGTATAGACCTCAGGCGACGACACGCGCGATGCTTCGAGCGATTCGGCTTTGCCGAGAACACCTGGTATGTGCCGCGCGATAGCATCTATCATGGTGGCCGCGGGAAGCTCGCCGCCCGTGAGCACATACGGTCCGACGGAGACTTTCTTCGCCTTCAGTATCTTCTGCACGCGCGCATCGACACCCTCATAGTGGCCAGAGATGAAAACAATATCTTCCTTCTTTGCCAGCTTCACCGCCATCGCCTCGTCGAACTGTGCGCCATCAGTGGCGAAAAAGATTACTTCCGCTTTCCGCCGGCCGGCGGACTTGCCACGAGCCTTTTCAACCGCGCGGAGCATTGGCTCTGGTCGCATGACCATGCCCGGCCCTCCACCGTACGGACGTCGGTCAACCCGCTCTTCAGAGACGCGCCCCTTAGGCACAAATTTTTTTGGATCGTAGTAGGAGACACGAATCTTCTTTTTTTCCTGTGCTTTTCCGAGAATCGACGCGTCGAGGTACGGACGAATCGCATCCGGGAAAAGCGTTACGATATGGAAGTGAATCATATATACTTTGGGCAATGTTTGCGAAACTCCGCTCGTTCTTCGTGGCGTCACTCGTCGCGCTCTTCTTCCAGCTCGTAGTTATCTTTGTTTTTCAGATAATGTACCGAGGGTTGGATTGCGGATTGCTCGAACAAAGAGTCTGCTCGTTCCCTATCTTTCTCAAGGGTATTACCGAACTCGTCGCATCGATCAATATCTACAGCCTCGGAGCCCCGACAATACTTCTCGCACTCATCATTGGGGCTGCGTGGCGTATTTATCGAGAACTTCGCAAGAGCGGTATGCGGCGGCGCGATTTTGTCGCCCCGTCGGCGCTCAACACTACTGACCTTTGAGGTCGGTGATGATGTCGTCGACGGTCGTATCGCGAACGTACGGCTCAGAGGTACCAGAATCGCCCTGCGCATCCGCACGGCCACCCTCCGGCTCTTCTATCTTAAGGTTGACGCGCGCATCGTTCTTCATGCCCACCACGCGAAGCACGGTGCGGATTGCCTTGGCTGTCGCACCCGAGCGGCCGATGACCTTGCCCATGTCGTCGCGGTTGACGCTGAGCGTGAGGAGCACGCCCATCTCATCCACCGTGCGCGTAATCTTCACATCTTCCGGCTTGTCGACGAGTGCCTTTACTACGTACTCGAGAAATGCCTGATCGCTTTCCATATCTATCGTGCTATTCAGAGTAATGAAAACATTGTACGATTGCTGACATCGGGCGTCAACCTCACCTATCAGACTCCTGCAAATTCACCAATTGGTGGATTTACAGGAGTGAATCGTTTCCGAGGCTCGAGGTCGTTCTCGATGAACTAGTCCTGCTTCTCTTCAGGAGCTACTTCAGTCGGAGCTGCGTCGGCAGATGGTTCTTCAGCTGCCGGTGCCTCGACAGGAGTCTCTGTGGCAGGGGTCTCCGCAGCTGTCGGAGCTTCCGCCGGTGCCACTTCTTCTTTCTGCGGCTCGACGTACTTCGGAAGCACATTTATCTTCTTGCCCTTGATGATGCCTGCCGAAACGAGCATGTTGTGCACCGTGTCGGATGGCTTCGCGCCGACGGAGAGCCAGTGCTGAATCTTGGCCTCGTCGAATTTCCTCTCCTTAGCCCTGGGATTATAAGTACCGACGATGTCGGTGAACTTGCCGGTCTTCGGTCCTTCTGTGTGCTCCACGACAATAAGGCGGTACGACGGCATGTTGATGCGGCCGATGCGCTGCAATCTGATTTTTAGCATTGCGAGACTCTAGCAAATTTGGCATCTACCGTCAAATCGTGGTTTACTATCCCCAGCCAAGAAAGGGGGTGATGTAAACGGACAAAGAAACCAAGTACAGTCTTATCGCTGTGGCTGTGAGCGTTGTAATCGCTGTGCTACTCACTTGTGTCGGAAGTATGCTCCCGCGTGCTTCCGAGACTCGCCCGGCACAGGCGACGTCCACAGACCAAAGATGAGACAAGGGGATGATCTCTCGAAATACGACGGCCGTGCTTGAGTGCACGGCCGTTTTCTTTTTTTGTGATTATTTGACAAGTTTTAGCCGGCGCCCCGCTCGGGGCGCCGGCCATCGGGACGCATCACGCGTCCGCGCGCACAACATCTTCGTTGATCATGAGGACCATGTCGCGGATGTGGCCTATCTGCTCGTCTTCCGACTCGCAGAGAGTTCCTGCGTCAGCGAAACCGAGCGCACGAATGCGCTCCGGTTCGGTGGCGGGCATCGGCATCCACGGGTCACCCGGAGTGGGTCGCCAGAGATAGAAGGTCCTCTGCTCCGGCCGCGTACGCGGCACCGCCCTTTCCGAAGGAAGATCGACGATGAGCTGGATGAACGCAGTTCCCTCGAACTCGCGTTCGCTGACGGTCCGCGGCGTATACGCCCTGTTGCCGCACTGGATGCGACTCATTTCCATGCCTGCCTCCCGGCTACGATTGGCTCGAACTGCCACCAATCTAGACGAGATACCACTATTTCGCCACCCTTGTCGCCTCTTCAAACTTTACGGACAGGAGCTTCGAGACGCCGTCGTTCGACATGGTGACCCCGTAGAGTTCGCCCGCGGCCGCCATCGTGGCTCTGTTGTGCGTAATCACGATGAGCTGTGATTTCTCTCCAAGCTCGCGAATCATGTCGGCGTATCGCTTGCTGTTGGCCTCGTCGAGTGCGGCGTCCGTCTCGTCAAGAATCAAAAAAGGCGGCGGATTCACCTGCGTCATCGCGAATATCATGGCGATAGAGGTGAGCGCGCGTTCGCCGCCCGAGAGCACCTCGAGTCCGCGTATCTTCTTTCGTGGCAGCGACACGTCTATCGCGAGGCCGGCGTATATCTCATCTTCCTCGGCGACATCCATTTCATCTTCATCGTCGAATTCTTCTTTCTTGCCGCGTCTCGGCTCTTCGATGAAGAGCTTCGCCATGCCGCCCCCGAAGAGCTTCTCGAAGAATGTCTTGAGCGCCGTGTTGATGTGCTTGAGGCCGTCTTTAAAGCGCTCGTCAATCGTCTTTTCAAGCTCAGCGATTATTTCCTTGAGCTTTACCGCCGATGTTTCGAGGTCGGCAAGTTCACGTGTCAGGAATTCGTCGCGCTCCTTGGTCTGATTGAATTCTTTGACCACCGCGTCACCGTTGCCGAGCCCGCTCTCCTCAATCTTTATCTTGAGCCGCTCGATCTCGCGGCGACGCTTCTCCTGTTCTCTCCTATCTTCCATCAGTGCGCCCTGCGGAATACCCTCTTTCTCCCAGCCGTGCACGGCCGTACCCACGAGCGCGATTCCCTCTCGCACCTCTTCTTCAAAGCGCTGCCGCAGCGCCGCGATGCTCTGCCTCGCAGCGCCGGTCGCATTGAGCAAATTCTGTGCCTCGCGTATCTGACCTTCGAGTTCGATTGTTTCTCGCTCGGCAGCAAAAGACGCTTCGCGGATACGTGCGATTTCTGCGCGCATGTCCTCGATTTCTTTCACCACGGACGCCTCTTCCCTCTGCTTCTTCTCGAGCGCGTCGCCAAGCTCTTCCACGTGCTTTTTCGCCTCGTGGTTGGTCACGGGCGCGGCTCCCGTGAGCCCTTCGATGAATGATCGGATGCGGTCGCGAATCGCGAGCAGTGTCGAACGGATGTTCGCGATATCGCCGTCTTCGGCCGCCTCGGCGATTTGCGCGTCGATTTCTCGAGCGAACTGTCGCACATGCGGTACTGCGACAATCTGCTCTACCGTCACGGTGTTGGCCTCTAGTGCTCCCTCGGCGCGTCCGAGCTCTCGCGCGATATCGCCGGATTGCCGACGCATCTCGACGAGCTTTGCTTCCCTCTCTTGCAGCTTTTCGTGCAACTCGTGTGCTCGCGAAGTCGCACCGCTCTCCCCCTTGCCCGCAATCCCGCTCGCCTCTTTGAGTCGGGCGGTGAGCTTCTTTACATCGGCATCATGTTCTATAGCCTCGTCGCGAAGCCTCACATCTTCCTGCGTAATCCATGCGTTCTCGCGTGCGAGGTAATCACCGAGTTTTTCCGCGAGGAGCGCTTTCATCTCACGCGCTTTCTCTATTTTTTCCACTTGCGTTCGAAGAAAGTTCAGGTGCGGCGCAATCTCGCGGCGCAGCGACTTCGTCTTGTCGATGTTGACGGCTGTTTCCTCGAGCTTTCGCTCGCTCTCAGCTTTTTTGTGCTGGTAGAGCTTGAGCCCGAGCGCGTCTTCTACCATCTCGCGACGCTCGCGCGGAGATGCATTGAGGATGCGGTCGGCCTCGCCTTGGGAGATTATCTGATAGCCAGAGCCGCCGATGTTGGCTCCCGCGAGAAGACGGATGACATCTTTGAGTCGCACGACCGAGCCGTTGAGCAAATACTCATTCTGACCGTCGCGGTACACGACGCGTTCCACGACCACTTCGTTGAAATCGATATCCAGAAGCCGCTTCGAGTTGTCGAACGTTACCTTCACGCCCGCGCGATTCGCGCGGGCAAGGCCGGGGCTGCCGCCCCAAATGAGGTCCTCGCCCTTTTTCGAGCGCATACTCTTCATCGACTGCTCGCCAAGAACGAAGCGAAAACCCTCTGCCACGTTCGATTTGCCGGAGCCGTTGGGCCCGACGATGCCGGCTATGGGCGACGTGAAGACCATTTCGGTCTTCTTGCCAAAAGATTTAAAGCCGTTGAGCTCGATGGATTTGAGCGCGAGGAACATTGATCATTATTGTATCAAAAATAGTGAAGCCCCGGACCGAATAGTCCCGACCTCTTTTTCACACCCACAGCGAGTCGGCGTGTGTCTTTTGCCGTCTTCGCAGGCCTGACGAGGCCGAGACCGAGCGCTGACGCAGCGGCGCCAGATAGCGACGGCAAAAGATACGCACCGCGAGCCCCTCACCACCCCTTTGCATCCAGCGCCTTCTGCGCGGCGTCTTGTTCTGCTTCTTGTTTGGAGCGGCCTTCTCCGACAGCAACCTGCGCCCCCCCGATGACCGAGGCTACGCGAAATGTGCGGTCGTGGTCAGGGCCTGTTTGGCTGACGAGTTGGTACGACGGCGTTACCCGCTCTTTCTCTTGCGAAATCTCCTGCAGTCGCGACTTGGCGTCTTGCCAGAGGCGCTTCGCTACTACCTCGTCGGTCTTGTGGAAGAGTTGCTTCGATATGAACTCTTTTGCAGCGTCATACCCGCTGTCGAGGTAGAGCGCCCCTATCACTGCCTCAAACGCGTTGGCGAGAATAATCTGCCGAGCCCTGCCCGTATCGCGCGCCTCCCCGCGCGAGAGCAGGAGGTACTCGTTCATGCCGAGGTCTGTCGCGCATTGCGCGAGTGACACCGTGTTCACGAGTGCTGCCCGATACGCGGTGAGTTCGCCCTCCGGCTTGTCGGGATACTTGTTGTACAAGAATTCCGTTACCACGAGTTCGAGAATGGCATCGCCCAAAAACTCCAAGCGCTCGTTGTGCTCTCTGCCATTACCCCGGTTCTCATTGAGGTATGAGCGGTGCGTAAATGCCTGCTCCAGGAGTGCACGATTGCGGAACGTGTAACTGATTTTCAATTCGAAGTTGTTGAAATCGGACATACCAGCGGAGGTTATAGCTTACAGGTTAGAGGGAATAGTAGATGCATTTACTAAAACCTACAACCTAAAGCCCGTCCACTACTTCCGGTCTTTTTGCGCAAGCAGATTTATCGCACGCGTGACGACCGGCAATATGTCATCGTAAAAGTTCAAATCGCCGACTGAGGCGAGCGGGAACCACTGTGCATCGTCGAGGCCGCCCTCCTTTTTCAGCCTCAAATCCTGAAAGCTTGCCCGGGCGAGGTAGTACGTCGCATGCCGCTTCTTTTTGCCTCCGGCCGCGTTGCTATCGTTTGCCACGTATTCGTTCTCGCCCAGCTGATCCTCGACCTCTACATCGAGTCCGATTTCTTCCCTGACTTTGCGCTTCACGCCGTCGTGCTGCTGTTCGTCTTTCTGCAACTTGCCTTTCGAGAGCGTCCAATGGCCGAATATATCGTGCACGAGCGCGAGATACACCTCCTTTCCTTCACGTGCGTACACGACAGCACCTATGAGCTCTTCGACAGGCATCTTGCCTCCTTTTTGCGACGGTTGCTTGCGCGCCACTCCCTCGTTCTTGCCCGGTTCGCCGAGCTCCACGTAGACTGCGCCAAGAACGCCGTTCACGAATCTTCCCGATGACGAGCTGCCGAAAGATTTCGCGAGCTCTATCGCCTCGTTGATAGCAACTTTTGCGGGCACCTGCGCCCTATCGGCAAAGAGCAGCTCCGTAAGACCGAGCCTCAAAATGTTCCTGTCTATCGCAGCAATCTTCTCAATCGGCCACTCCGGTGCCGCGCGGACTATTACTTCGTCTATCTCCCTCTGCTTCGCGACGGCAGTCTGCAGCAGATTCTTCATAAAATTACTGTCGCTATCGCGTGCGCCAAATTCCTTGGAGTAATCGGCGAGACGCCCGATGCACTCATCGAGACTCATCGCTGTATTTGAATCACGCTCGAAAAGCACTTGGAGGACTACGGAGCGCGCGAGGTGTCTATTTGCCATACCCGGTTAGTACAATTTCGGGTGACTCAGTGCGTAAGCTCCGCCGACCCAGTCGCGAAGAATCGTCATTCGATAATTGTTGGAATGCGCGTGTTCAATATTCATACTAAAGAGCATATTCGAAGTTGTCCTACCGAGCATGCGAACAAAGGAACTGTCCCACCAGTGTAGCAGGAATCAATAAAGGGCGAATGAACGCCGTGGAAAACTACTTGGCCTCGGCTGTATCCTTATCTTTCGATTCGGTCTGCTGCCCAGAAGCTCGGAGCTCCTTTTCCTTTCGCTTGATGCGGCGCTGTTCGCGCTTGGCTCGCTCCACGACATCGATGACCACCTTGCCGCGGTAAAGACCCGTCTGAGGGTCCACACGGTGGCGCAGGTGCACGCCGCCCTTCTGGTCCACCGTGAGGCGTGCGGCAGAGAGACCATGATGGCTCCGGCGCTTTCTCGTCTTTGAGCGGTTTACCCGCATTCGTACTACCATAGTGGCAGCACTATACCTCAACTTCTGGCGGACGCAAACCCCCGACAGAACGTCGATCGATGCAAGTCGGACAGGCCATGACGGCGTATTGCTTGGCGATGCCGAAGCGTCCCATACCCTTTATGGATGTCGAAAAAGTAGCGCTCGTACTCAAGAGCGTAGTCTTCCATGACCCTATCGCGGAGCACCTTGGCGACGATGGACGCAAGCGCAATCACCGGAATGCGCTCGTCGCCCCGCACGAACGACTCCTGGTCCCACACGTCGGAAACGCGCAACCCTGCATCGAGGAGCACATCGGTTTTCTCTGGACTCACACGGAGCTCCTGGAGCGCGACAGCTGCGGCTTGGCGCGCGGCATTCGCGATGCCTATCTCGTCGATGGTTTTCGCATCAACAAACGCGGCCGCGTGACGAAGCCGTCCGTGCGCCGCAATGTATTCAAAAAGTATGTCCCGCTGCTGTGCCGAGAGCTGTTTCGAGTCGCGGAGCCGCGGCGTACCTTTGCGCGTGATGAGCGCGAAGACTTCGCGCCAGTCGAAATCCTGGGGGCACAGTACGGCGCCGACACACACAGGTCCTGCGAGCGCTCCGCGGCCTGCCTCGTCGATACCTACACGGCACCTCATTGCACCCATCATAGCAGCAGGAAGAGAAAAAAACGTGCGGTGTATACTGCCCGTATGTCGCCCTCCTTCGCGAAAGCTATGGACGGGCAGGCGTGCGCATGAAAAACAATTTCGTACATTTGCATACCCACAGCCATTACTCCCTACTCGAAGCGCTCCCGAAGGTTGAAGACTTGGTCGCCGCTGCAAGGGCCGATGGCCAGACAGCGCTTGCGCTCACCGATGCTGGCAACATGTACGGCGCCATTGATTTTTACAAAGAGTGCAAAAAAGAGGGTTTGAAGCCGATTATCGGCGTGGACTTCTTCGTTGCGCCGCGCACGAGGCACGACAAGGAGCACCGCATCGACGACGCGACCACGCGACTCGTGCTGCTCGCACAGAATGAGACGGGGTACAAAAATCTCATCCAACTTGTCTCCGCGTCGTACCTGGAAGGCTTCTACTACCGCCCGCGCGTCGATCGCGAACTTCTCGAGAAATACTCCGGCGGTCTTGTCGCGATTTTGCCCTCCTTCTCAGGCGAACACGCGAAGGCATTGAAAGACGGCCAAAATGCGAAGGCGCGCGACGCTCTCGAGTACTTCAAGAAGCTTTACGGCGCTCCATCAGCCGGCGGATGTTACGCAGAGATTACGCACCACCCCGACATCGACGGGCACGAAGAGCGCATGGCCAAGATTGCCGAGCTTGCAAAAGAGGCTGGCCTCCCCCTCGTGGCATCGGGCGACACCTACTACCTCAAGCAGGATGATGCGGTAGCGCGCGAACTCGTCAACAAGATACGTACCGCGAGCACGCTCAACCGAGACCTCGCGGAAAACCTTCCGGATTTTTCGTTTACAAGTCGGGAGAAAGCATCGCACGTTTTTCGTGATGTTCCTGAGGCCATAGACAACACGGTAAAAATCGCCGAGTCTTGCAATCTCGAGCTCACACTTGGCAAGGCTATTTTTCCTGTCTTCCCCATTCCCGAAAACACCACGGCCGATGATGAATTGCGCTCCCTCGCTGAGAAGGGAATTCCTGAGCGCGGCTTCGCGGACACGCCGGAGTTGCGTGCACGCATGGATTACGAACTCAGCATCATCAAGCAGAAAGGCTACGCGTCGTACTTTCTCATCGTAGCAGACCTCCTAGGTCACGCGGCGAGCGTTGGCATTTTCACCAACACGAGAGGCTCTGCTGCGGGTTCGCTCGTCTCCTACCTCTGCGGCATAACGACCGTCGACCCCATAGCATTCAACATGCCATTCGAGCGCTTCTTGAATCCGGAGCGCCCTTCTGCGCCGGATATCGACATGGATATCGCCGACAACCGCCGCGACGAGCTTATCGAGTACGCACGCGAAAAATACGGCAAAGACCACGTCGTGCAGATAGGTACATTTGGCACGATGATGGCGCGCGCTGCCGTGCGCGACGTCGCCCGCGCGCTCGGACACAGCTACGCACTCGGCGATACCGTGGCCAAGCTCATCCCTTTTGGCAAGCAAGGGTTCCCCGTGACCATCAAGGGCGCGCTCGCCGACACCCCTGAGCTCGCGGAGCTCTACAAACGCGACCCGGACGCGCGGGAGATTCTGGATCTCGCGCAAAAAATCGAAGGCAATGCGCGGCATGTCGGAGTGCACGCGGCGGGTGTCGTGATAGCCCCATCGCCCGTCACCGAGTACGCGCCGATTCAGCTCGACCCGAAGGGGGGCAAAACAATCACACAGTACGACATGTATTCGATTGCCGACGAGTACGGCGGCGTCGGCCTCCTCAAGTTCGACTTCCTCGGCCTCACCAACCTTTCCGTACTTGCCGACTCTGTCGCCCGCGTGAGAGCTCGCCTCGGCACCGAGGTCGACCTCGAGAAAATCCCGCTTGATGATAGCAGGGTGTACGAGATGCTCGCCGCAGGTCGAACACTCGGCGTCTTCCAAATGGCAGGAAGCGGCATGACTGCGTACCTCAAAGACTTGCAGCCCACCGTCATCCACGACCTCAACGCGATGGTCGCCCTCTACCGCCCGGGCCCCATGGCATTTATTCCCGAGTACATTCAGCGCAAGCGCAATCCCGCGCTCGTGAAGTACCTCGACCCGCGCATGGAATCGATTCTCAAGCCCACGTACGGCGTCCTCATCTACCAGGACGACGTCATGATGATGGCGGTGCAACTCGCAGGATACTCGTGGGGAGAGGCGGATAAGTTCCGCAAAGCGATGGGTAAGAAAATTCCGGAGGAGATGGCAAAGCAGAAAGAGCACTTCCTCTCAGGCTGCATCTCGCATGGGATGAAAGAGAAGGCGGCGCAGGAGCTCTGGCAGCAGATAGAGACTTTCGCCGCATACGGTTTCAACAAAGCGCACGCAGCTTCATACGGCAATCTCGCGTACAAGACCGCGTACATGAAAGCCAACTTCCCTGTCGACTATATGGCGGCCGTCCTCACCGCCGACGCGGGCGATGTCGAAAAAATCGCGGAGGTCGTGGCCGAGTGCAAACAAATGGGCATCACGATCTTACCCCCGTCGGTCAACGAGAGCATGGGCACGTTCACCGTCATCGACGACAAGACGATACGGTTCGGGCTCTATTCGATAAAGAATTTCGGCGTCGGCGTCGCCGACTCCATCATTGCGGCACGCGATACGGCCGGACGCTATGGGGACATCTCAGACTTTATCGCGCGGAATCCCGACAAGAATCTCAACAAAAAATCGCTTGAGTCGCTCATACAGAGCGGAGCTATGGACGAACTCGGGGAGCGCGGCCAGTTGCTCGCCAATATAGAGAAGCTCCTTCAGTATCACAAAGAGTACATGAAGACCCCCCAGGATCAGGGGTCGCTCTTCGGCGCGATGAGCTCGCCGACATCAAAAGTAACGTTCAAGGATGTTTCTCCCGCGACGCTCGACGAGCGCCTCGCGTGGGAAAAAGAGCTCCTCGGCCTCTACATCTCAGGCCACCCGCTCGACAAGCATGCAGCAAAGCTGCAGAACGCGAAAAACAGCATCAGGCACGCGAAGGAGAATCTAAAGGGAGTCGAGACGGTAATAGCGGGTTTCGTGGAGAACGTGCAATCAATCCTTACGAAGAACGGGGAGCGCATGGCGTTCCTCAAGGTCGCAGACCTCTCCGACACCATCGAGGTCGTTGTCTTCCCGCGTACGCTCAAAGAGCAGGAGTCGCTATTTACTGCGGGAAATTGCATCGCACTCAAAGGCAAAATATCCGAGCGCAATGGCCAGGCGAGCTTCGTGGCCGAAAAAGCAAAAGCCTTATAGCATATTTGTACGAGCGGCTCTAATGCTGCTATCATGCACCGATATATGGCCGAACTTGAGCATATCCGGCACACGCTCGCGCACCTCCTCGCACAGGCCATACTCGAGAGCTACCCCAAGGCAAAACTCACGCTCGGCCCCGCCGTCGACAACGGTTTCTACTACGATGTCGACTTCGGTGAGGACAAAGTCCCGGAGGAAAGCCTCAAGACATTTCAAAAGACGATGAAAAAGCGCCTCTCATCGTGGAAAGAGTTCACGCATGAGGAAGTCTCCAGGGAAAAAGCCCTCGAAATCTTTGCCGGCAACGAGTACAAGGCCGAGCTCATCGAGGAAATCGCCGAGCGCGGCGAGACAATCACGCTCTACACCTGCGGCGGATTTACCGACCTGTGCCGCGGCGGTCACGCAGAGAATCCCGCACAAGACATCGACCCCGACAGCTTCAAACTCGACCGCATCGCGGGCGCATACTGGCGGGGCGATGAAAAAAATAAGATGCTCACCCGCATCTACGGCCTCGCATTTGCGAGCAAGGAGGAACTGGATGCCTACCTCGTCCAGCGCGAAGAGGCCAAGAAGCGCGACCACAGGAAGATTGCACGCGAGCAGGATCTGCTTGTCTTTTCCGACCTCGTCGGAAGTGGCATGCCCATGTATACGCCTAAGGGCAACATCGCGCGCAATGCCATCGTCAATTACTCGCGCGAACTCAATGCAAAGCTGGGCTTTGGCGAAGTACACACACCCAACATCAACAAAGCGGAGCTCTTCAAACTCTCAGGCCACTACGACGCATACAAGGAAGACATGCTCTCTGTCCGTTCGCAGTACGTGAGTGATGAAATGTTTCTCAAGCCGATGAACTGCCCGCAGCACACGCAGATCTTTGAATCGCAGCCGCGCAGTTACCGCGACCTCCCTATCCGATATGCCGACTTCGCGAATCTGTACCGCGACGAGAGGCCGGGCGAACTTTCAGGCCTCACGAGACTTCGCGCGTTTGCTCAGGACGATGGGCACATCTTTTGCCGCGAAGACCAGATTGAGCAAGAGGTCTCTGCAGTTCTCGGCGCGATTCAAGAAGCACTCGCGACATACAAGATTGGATACTGGATGCGGCTCTCGCTGAGCGACCCGCAGAACCCGGCCAAGTATCTCGGTGATCCTGCGGTATGGCAGCGCGCCGAAGCAATCATGCGCGACCTTCTTACCAAAAAAGGCATCGAGCACAAAGAAGCAGTCGGCGAGGCAGCTTTCTACGGCCCGAAAATCGACATCATGGCCGTCGACGCGATAGGACGAGAGTGGCAGATTTCGACCGTACAGCTCGACTTTGTCCAACCATCACGCTTCCAGCTCGAGTACACGGCAGAAGACGGCGGCAAACAAACGCCAGTCATGATACATCGCGCTCTCATCGGTTCGCCCGATAGATTCCTCGGCATTCTCATCGAGCACTATGCGGGCGCGTTCCCCCTCTGGATGGCACCGGTGCAGCTCAGCATCCTTCCTGTCTCTGAAACGCACTCGGAGTATGGGCGCAGCGTCGCGCAGCAGCTTAAAGATGCGGGGCTCCGCGTGGAACTCGACGAGACAGATAGTCTCGGCAAGCGCATCCGCACCATGAAGATGCAGAAAGTGCCGCTCTACATCGTCGTCGGCGACCAGGAGGTCGACGCAAAGACCGTGACGGTGGAAGACCGTGCGGGAGAAAAGCGCACGCTCGCACTCCCTGCACTTATCGACGAACTCAAGCAAAAAATCTCCTCCCGCTCCCTCTAGCAACATCGACACGCCCCAGACTGGTCTCAAACACATTTCGAGCACGTTTCAAACTACTGTCTCTGTGGTCTGTACGCACATACACCAACCCCCCACGACCGTTTGGAGTTGGTGTATGTGCAGATCGAGCCCTAAGCCAAACCGAAGTCGCGCTTGAGAGAAGCTTCCCCCTCAAGCTCTTGCACGACCATGTATCGCATCTTGTAGCCGATACGCCACTCAGATTTCAAAAGTGCGACTAAGTCTTCACAATTGTACGGAAACACCCAGACGCTGTCCTGAAGTCGCACGAAACCAAGGTGCCTGAGCATTTCCCGGATGCGATCGCGCAGTCGACGGTTCTTCTCTGGAATGTCAAAAATAAGCACTCGCCACTTCCCGTCCCATTTTTTCTGATTCCGTGCCTGAAGGTCTGCCACACTTTGCAACCTCTCGAGCTCGCGCGCACCGAGCGCTGTCAGGCGCAAGCCCGCTGCCTCCCGCCGAGCATACCCCTTTTCGACGAGTCGCCGGTATGTGCGCCTCATACTCTCGCCCTGTCGCGGACCAGGGACTAGTCCGAGTCGCTTCAGACCTTGCACTGCATTTGGAGCCGCAATAGCAATCGCGAGCAGTCCGCCTAATTTGAGCGTCTCGAGTGCGACCTGTTGAATTTTCTCTTTTCTCGAACGCGATGCACCTCTCTCCTCCAATCGCCCCATACACCAAGTATATACGACCGTGGGGTATTGGTGTATTGGGTAAGATGGAAATGCGGGGGTGTCTGCGACCGTCAGCTCAGCGGTCGATTGCGACAACGCGAAAGCCCCGGCGTATGCCGGGGCTTTGCGTTCACTTGTTTCCCTCTTTCGAGAGCTTGGAGCGGGCGGCGGCGTTTAGGCGCGCGAGATGACGAGACGCGGCGTGCCGTAGGCATCGCGAGTCACCTTCATCGCATCGCGGGTCATCGAATCGCTAGTCGGAAGCTCGAAGTGATTAGCCTTGACCTCCTGGGTCGTGGCTACCTCTTCTGTCTGCTCCTCTGCTCGACTGCGCGAAATCATCGAAGTCGCGAGCGCGAGAGCGCCACCCTTGTAGTAGACGAGGAGGTAGCTACCCGCTATCGCGAGAGCGATGAGGCCAGCCCAGTACGCGATGTTCGCGATAGGACCGAGTGTCAGACCCGTGTACGGAATCTGCGTGAGCGAGACGTACGGAGAGACTGGCGCCGCCGGAGCAACGTAGCTCTGCGTGTGACACGTGTACGTGCCGCCAGGACCGGAGACCGTGAGCGAGTAGACCGTGTTGCCGTAGGCGTAGAGCGAAGTAGAACCATTCGGAGCGACCTGACCGACCGACGGCGTGATGTACGCGCTGGTGACAAGTCCCTGCGAACTCCACGTGAGCGTAATCATGCCTGTCGTGTAGTAGCCCTGGCCAATCGTGATGACACAGTACGGAGCCTGGGCCTGCGGATAGACAGGGTAGCTCGGGTACACAGGGTAGCTCGGAGCGACATACTGCACTATCGGCTGCGGGTTCGCCTGCGTGACGGTCGTCACGTTGGTGTTCACGTTGGTGTTCGTGTTCACGTTGCAGCTGTTGTTGACGCAGTTGTTATTCGTCACTGGAGGCTGCGGCGCAGGCGGGATGTATACCGGCGGCTGCGGCCTCGGAGGCTGCTGCGGCGGGTAGCTCGGGTACGAGGGGAAGCTCGGGAAGGAAGGCGTCGAGAACTTCGGAGGCACAATGCTCATCGGGCTCGAGAACGGCTTGAAGCTGTAGCTTTCGTACTGTCCACACGAATAGCAGTCGTCGAGCGGGTAGGACCAATCATTACCCATGTCGTAGGACCAGTCACAGGTATAACAGTCGTCGAGCGGGTAGGACCAGTCACTGCCGATGTCGTACGACCAGTCGTTACCCATGTCGTACGACCAGTCGCTACCCATGTCGTACGACCAGTCGCTACCCATGTCGTACGACCAGTCGCTACCCATGTCGTACGACCAGTCGCTTCCCATGTCGTAGGACCAATCATTACCCATGTCGTACGACCAGTCGCTGCCCATGTCGTAGGACCAATCGCTGCCCATGTCGTAGGACCAGTCTTCCCCATCGGCGTGTGCAATCGTGGCAAATGCGCCGAAAGAAAGCGCTGCCGCAATCGCGACCACTGTGAGACCAAAGAGCAGGTTTCTTATTGATGCATTTGTCATAATTGCATTCGTTTTACTTTTAAGCCGGGCTAATAAAAGCTAATAATCGCTTTACAAAGCTATTATATCAGGTATTCGAGGGTTGTCAAGTACCTCTGAAAGAGGTGGAGAGCGGCCGCGAGACCGCTCTCCCAGTTCGTCGGACTCCCTTGGACTCACGAAGACGGCTGCGGGCTGACCGGCCTGCTCTTGCAGGTGTTGTCGGGGTGGAGCCAGCCATACTGCCCCGCGTGCGGCGAGTTCGCCGGTGCCATGCAGCGGCCGTTGGGCAAAGCTGTCGGGCGCGTCGGATCCGCGACAGGCGGCGGCACGTAGGCATAGCCCGGGACACGTGCGAGCGGCAAAGCGCAGATGCCAGGCCGGTAGGCATGCGGCCGCACCTTGTAACGCTCGTACGCGTACTTCGGCTTATAGCGCCGCGGGGGCACATACCGCCGCGGCTTGCAGCTGCGATGATGGAAGCCGAACTCGGGGCCACAGTAACCGGCCAGAGCAACCGGAGCCGAGAACATGGTACTTCCGAGCGCCGCGGCAGCCGCCGCAGCTATCAGAGCCAACTTCTTCATGGTGGAGGTCCTCCGTTGAAACGATCGCGAAGCCGGGCGATGAGGCGTCAGCCTCGATATCATGAACACCCAGATTCTTGCCGCGCATTAATTCACTCTTGAGCGGCACTGTCAAGTAGTACGCCATATTGATTATGAAGAAAAGCTTAAGGGGGGCAGAGCAAGCTCTGTCCCCCCTTTGTGAACGCAACCGGCGTTCGATCGTCAGTAGTAGGCGTAACGCACCGCCGCAGCAGCCGGCGGCCTTCCCTTGCAGGTGCCATCCGGATGGATGAAGCCCATCTGCCCAGCGTGCGGCGAATTCGCCGGCGCCATGCAGCGCCCGTTCGGGAGCGGTGCCGCGGCATTGACGCCGCAGCCACGCGCACCGCACGTCGGCGCCATCGCACGCGGACCGCAGTTGACGCAGTTCACACGCGGGCGCGAGTCGGAGCGGATGATGTTCGTGTTGGGCGGGTTCGGAACGACGATATTGATCGGCCGTTCCAGAACCGCCTTCGCGATTTCCGCCGCCTGCTGACGTGCAGCTGCCGTCTCGGTCGCCGCGTTCAGCACGCGGACCGTGTCGTTGGACTGCCGCACGGCGGCGTCCGACTTCCGGATGTCGAGATCGGTGCGAACGACTTCCGTGCAGAGGTCGTTGGTGCAGCGCTCGTAGTTGGCACTGCCGACCATCGTGTTCACCACGAAGTAGCCGCCGAGGCCGAGGCCGACGACGACAACGAGCGTGATGAGCAGGTTGAAGAGCGGCGTGCTGTCGGAATCCTGGAGCGGCACCCACCTGTCCTGGCGGGCTGAAGCTCGCTCCTCTCCAGTCTCGGTGTTGAAGTAACCGGTAGTGCGACGACGTCCGAACATGGCGTTCTCCTTCTGAGTTGCCTAGTTGCTATGGGTTGCGTTTGGAACTCGAGGCAGAAATCGTGGCATTGCTGCCTCGAATTCCACTCGTAGTATCATTATAACAAATACAATACGTTTGTCAAGTATAAAATTTGGCTCAATAGAGCCAAAAGACTGATGCCCCGCATTTTCACGCGGGGCACCTTTCATGAGCTTATCCGACTCCGGAACCTACGTCGGCTGAGGCACGAGCGCCGCAGGCGGAGCACCAGCTGCCGCCTGAGCGTTGACCCGCAGCTGGTCTGCTGCGAGGCTAATCAGACGCGCCTCGTCGATGGCGGGAATGTCCGGCTCGACGTATCCATCGGGAGCCACGTCGAGAAACACTGTCTCTTGCAGCGGACCGATTCGCCGGAGCCCCCGCTCGTAGAACGGAAGCAGCGGTCCGAGGCCGTAGCTCTGCTGGGCGGCTGGGTCCATTTGCACGTTGATGAGCCCTGCATCGGCGATTCGCTGAAGCAGAAACACGTCCACGTACGCATACGCCGTCAGCATGATCAGGATTTGCAGCGCGTTTGAGGTTTGCAGCACAATCCAGATATCAGCGCCGCCGAAGCTCATCTGGGCGATGACCGCAAGCGACGTGAGCGAGAGGCTCCACAGCGCGACCGTCGACGTCTTCTTGTCGATGGAATTGAGCGTGGGACTCGGCTTCACGAAGATTGCGAGCGTGTTGGAGACGAGGTAGGTCACCCAGACCGTCGTGCCGAAGTTGATCAGCACGGAGGCCCAGTACACGACGCTTTGCGCCTGCGCGAATGCCGGAATCGCAAAGTACGAGAGCGGCGCCCACAGGGCGACGAGCAAACCGGACACAATCGAGACGATTTTGACAATAACGCTTGTCATCGAGTTCTCCTGCCGAGTCTTGTGTTGCGTTGGATTCGGAGCCCAGCATCATGCCGGGAACTCTTCTATGTATACATCAAAACGCGCGCCCTGTCAAGTGTGGTCTGTTCCTCTCCTCTCCGTCTTTTCGATGTCTTGAATTATCTTCAAACCTTTCTCCTGAATGTCGGCTATTGCCGCTGCTTCAGTATTCTGCTTCTGAAGGGCAGCAAAGTACACATTGTTGAGTATTCTGCCCTGAAGCTCATCTGGAAGCTTTTCGAATTCTTCTGCCACAAGCTTCTGAGCAGCCGCCTGATCACCCTTTGATAAAAGTTCGTGGAGTCTGTCGTATAGCTGTCCGAGATTGTCTTCGGTCATGCAGAGGGTGTTAGTTGTTAAATGCGCCGCTCGCCATAAGTTTCTTTCGCTCCTGCTTCAATTTTTCTGAGAAGACTGCACTCAAGATTCCGGCAAACCAACCAAACAGCGACTGCCTCTTTTCGGCGTCAGACTCACGGTCTGCGAAAAATGCATCAGCTCGTTCGTCTGGCGTTGCGTCCGCCCATTTTTTTCCCATCTTATTTTCCAGTGACACTTGAAAAGTCTCATCCTTGGCTTTTAATTTCTTAATATCCTCATCGAGTGCCGTATTTAGGTTCTTTGTATTCGTTTCGAACTCACCGAACGTGGCTTCCCCGCGCTCGCCCAGAGCTGGTATGGGCTTCTTACCATAAGCTTCCTGGACGATACGGGCTCGGAATACGCTGTCATTGGAGAGTGTGCCTGCGAGAACTTTTCCTATTTCAATCCTATTGTGCGCCAAGGAGTTGATTGCATTGTTCGAGCGAATCGTGCTGTCCCGCAACAGTACGCGCCTGAAAAAGCCGGGTTTGCGAATGTTTCGCGCTGTTCTTGCGTCAAGCATGGACCAATTGAGGTCTTCCGGCCCGACTCCTATGAGACCCGTGAAGTGCCTGGTGCGTTCCTTGAGTTTCGCATAGCTTGCGTTCATTCGAATATCGAGGTTCGATCTGTGCGAGAGTACAATTGCCCTCACGTCGTCGGAGCTGGCAAGCGCAAATGTGTACGACAGCGCAGTTTTCATAGCCTCGAGTCTACGAGTTGGATTCAGGTTTGTCGCGAGAACAGCAAAAGCTTTGTCGTTGGCAATCATGAACTCGACGTCAGCCGCCGTGAGTCCATCGCGCACCTCATCAAGCAGGCGCATGCGATGATCGAACTCTTTGAGGAGCTCCTGTAGCTCCGCATAGTCGTCCTCTTCCATCGTAGACGCGTCTTGCATAGAAGCCATGTGCCGCACACTGAGCCCTTCTGGGCCGTGCGCTTTGACGTATTCGCCGAAAAGCTCCTGCTTCTTCTTGTCCTTCAGGATGACATCCATTGTCGAACCCTGATTCGTATATGTTATCGATTGCGCCCGCACGAGCGGCAAGGCTGAATATCTGCGTTTTACGTGCTTCGGGACGACGCCGACCACCCTTCCCTTTTTCGGCAATGGTTGGGGCATAGCGCCACGACCACTCTTCTTTCCGCTCCCATTCTCTGAATCGTCGCCCCCATCACCGCCGTCACCGCCGCTTGGCGGTTCCGGACCGTCCGACTTCTCCGTCCCATTCCTGGACTCGTTTTTGGCTTTCCGGTCACGCAGCATCTGTATTTGTTCCGAAGTGTACAGTTTCCCAGGTGTATCTGGATGGTAATAGTAGCGCCCGCCCCAAACGCCCGCGAGATGCTCAAATTTGGTAAGGTCGAGATCCTTATTTCTCTCCGCGAGCTTCTTTAAAAGCTCCTCAACCTCCTTTTGCTTCGCCGGATCGTTGGCGTTGTCTGCGAAGCCACCGTCGTTGGTAGCGTTACCGTCTAACTCCGAGGCCGATTCTTTTCCTTTGCTGCTCGCCTCATACACTTGAAGCGCTTCACTGATGCCTTTTATTTCGATAGGTTTCGTTGCTGCACCGACGTAATCCTCCAGTCGCTTGAAATGTTTATCACCGATTTTTGCCTTTACCGCCTCGAGTCGCGCATGAATATTTTTCTTTGCCTCTTCGAGCTGTTCTGGTTTAGCATATTCGCTGCTCGCGCTAACCTCCTCGGTCACAGCATTAACTCCCTCCAGCTCAGCAATCTCTGCGTTGGACACACGAACAAGTTCCATCTGAGGTACGTCATCTCTCAATGCATCCCCCATCTCTGTCCTTATAATCTGATCCTCTTCCGCTTCGTTCGGCTTCCGTTTGGTACCATCCATCTCAACGATAAGAAATCCGCTCGCCCCCGCCTCGTACTTCAATTTAGACGTTCGCGCTTCAGCAGAAGCTTCATGCCGCCGTGAATCTGGTGGCGCATCCGTCTTGGGCTCAAACGAGGACGAACTTTGGTCTGGGAGACTAATGATGCTGTCGTCTTCGACAGGTTTTTTACGACGCTCGAGTGCGCGCTTCGCCCGCTCTTCAAATGCCATGCGTGAATTTTATCACGATGTAACGCCATTATTTCAATGTACGTGCATAGAAAAAGGGCGAGCCGAAGCTCGCCCTTTCCGTCGCACTAGGGCGACAAAGATCAGGTCTTGGCACCGATGGAGATGCCTTTCCCGTTGTAAGCCGGGTTGCCCTTGGCAGCTTCCGCAGCAGCGGCGGCGGCGATCTTCTGTCGCTCCTCCATGTCTTCCATGAAGAGGCGTTCGAAGAACTTGTCGTAGCCTGTCGCGTCCTGTTCGAGGAGCTGTGTCTTGCCGCCGATCAGGCGGCACGACTTGCCGTTGACATCGCGCACGATGACGACGGCGCCCTCAGGGATACGCCAGAAGTCGAAGTTGACCGGGGAGTACGGAAGTCCACGGATGTTCTTGCCGTGGACACTCCCGATCTTCTCGGCCGCAGCCGTGCCGAAATCCGCTTTCTCTTCGCGGCCTTCGGCGATCTTGAACGCGCCGGACTTCTTGTCGAAGTTGTACGAGCCGTGAGGCTTCACTTCGCCCTTGCTCGCGATGTCCATGTAGTCGCCCATCATGCCCTGCGGACCGAACTGGAAGCCAGTCCGAATGAGCACGATCCAGTCGTTGCCATCCTTGTGGGAGGCGAGGACCTTGCGGGTCTTGCCGTCGCCGATGTCCTGATCGATCGCGCTCGCGCGGATGATCTTGTTGCGCTGGTCGAACAGCGGGCGATCGGTCAGCAGTGCCGGGACGACTGATGCGCCCTTGCTGAGCTTCCCGTTGCGTCCGATGCCGCCGACCACCACGGACGGCAGCGCGATTTTCGCGACGGAATCCGGCAACAGGTCAGACCTGATACCGGTGGTCAGACCCTGACCGCGGGGCATGAAGAAGTACAAGTTGGCGTCCTTCGCGGTGCCAACCTGGTGTTCAGCGGACTGACTGCGCATTTGGTGTGCTCCTTAAGCTGCGCTTCTGGTGAGATCTCCGAGGAGACCAGAGCCCTATGCTCCACCCTTGATGGTATCATATTATCTAGAAATGTCAATATATGGCTCAAGTACCTGTCCAATATAAAAGACAAAGCGCCGCGGTTGCCCGCGGCGCTGAAAGATAGCTTGCCTTGCGAATAGTTCACCTGTTGCGCGGCAGCCTCTGCTCCGTACGTTCACCTCTCGGTGCCGACTTCAGCATCTCCATCAGGAGCCCGTTTACGAAGTAGTTCGTGATGAGGATGGCGAAGACATTGACGCCGACGAGATGCCACTCGACTACGCCATAGCGTATCGGGCTGCCTCCCGGCTCGTTGCGATAGTACGCCCATGCCACGAGCCATATCACGACTGCGAGAATCGTCCCTATGTGCGGCAGCTGTGCAGTACGCACCTGCCTGCGCGCTTGTGGCGCACTTATCGAGCCGCGCCCCTCCATCTGTCCCATAATCTCGCGCGCTTCGAGAAGCACGTAGAGGAATAGGAACGCGACCCAGTAGAAGCCGATCCAGAGCTTCGTTACCGTCGAGAACCCACTCAAAGAAAGGAGCGGGATGCCGAAGGTAATCAGAACCATGAGAATCGGCGCATTCCAGCGCTCCGCCCAGATGAACGGCGGATGTCCAGCGGGGTCACGCATAAGCCCTACCGCAATTTTCCAGTTGGCCCACTTGTCGGGATTTCGCGGGACTGTTGGTTCCTGACCAATCTCGGTCATATGTCGCTCCATTATTCGCTCCCCCTCGGGGAGCTTCTAGCGCACGTTGTGCGCTTTTATGAGGCGCGTGTCAAGCCTAGTGCGCGAGGATGCGGCGGATTTGTTCGAGGTTGGAGGCGACGGAATTGTCGGGCTTGTTGAGTCGATGAATATCCACCGCGCGGGCGACTTCTACAGGCCGCGCCACATCGACTACGCGTCCGACGTCGACTGCGTGCCCGATAGTGACCGCTGATGCGATGTTGCCCGCGCTGCCTATGCTGACCGCACGACCAATGTCGACCGCATGAGCGATGTCGACGGCGTGCGCAATAGTCACGGCATTGCCGATGACCACGGGGTAACCGAGACTCACCGGACGGCCTACGATGACGGGGTACCCAATCGTGACCGGACGTCCGACTGTAACAGGACGTCCGACCGTCACCGGCCTCCCGACGTTCACGGGACGACCGACATTGACCGGACGAGCCACCGAAACAGGCCTCGCGACGGTAGCGGGACGCGCGACAGATACCGGATGAGCCACGCGGACAGGTTCGGCGACGATGGCACTGCGAGTGACGACTATCTCATCGCATGCGCATTCGTCGGCAAAGACCCACGCGAGCGGCGTGAGCAGCGCACCGATGAGAATAGCGATGGCGTACTTCTGCTCCATAGTGAGATGCACGGGACGGACGTTCACGATTCGGGCGCGTGCTGCGGCAACCGTGTCGCGCACGAGCGACAGGAGCCTCACGGGTACGAATTTCTTTGCAAGTGTTTCCATACGTTTAGTACACCCCGACAAACGACGCCTCGACGACAAAACGAGCGTCTTTGGATGTGAGCGTGTCGCAGGTGACGAGCGTGATACGAGTGCCGAGTTCCTTGCGCATGTCGATGCGCGTGTCGGATGCATCGGCCTTCTTTACCGACGTGACCGAATAGAGGTAGTTCTTGCCAGCGGCCTGGAGCGTGATGGTGTCGCCCGCCTCGAGTTCTTTCACGCGATTAAAAGCCTTGTACATCGGGTTGCGCACGACCGGAAGATTGGACGAGTGCGCAAAGAGAAGGACGTTGCCACCTTTCTCGCCGAGCTTAGCGGAATCGATGTAGCGCGCAGGACCATTTTTGAGAAGCTCGTCGAGCTCAGCGATGTCGCGCGTATCGGGATTCTGAATCGCGAGATCGAGTTCAATGTCGGCGATGATGATTCTTTCTGGCTCTACGACGACTTCGTTGCCGAGCTCCGGCAGGTGCGACAACGCGACCGTATTGCTCGAGAGCGTCTCGGCGACAGTTTCGTAATCTCTGTCAGTACCATCGATGTAGTCGGGCACGAAGCCGACGGAACTAGCCGCCGAGAGCGAGAGGAAGAAAATCACCACCGCGGCACTCACAAAGACGCTCTTGGGAGCGCGATTCTGTGGCTCTACTGAGCGGTGTAGCTGACTCATATATTTATATTGTACCTCTGTAGGGTTGATTTGTCAATAGTATACTTGACAAAACGTAGGAACACGGTACTCTTGCCCGCATGTCAGACCCGCACCAACCGCCCGCGCAAAAAACGCACAAACCCTCCGGTACGACGATGGTCGCCAACGTTCTCGCCATCGTAGGCTCCATCATTCTCGTAATCATCATTATTTGGGGACTCGTCCACCTCCTTTCTCTCTCGGGCGGATTCTTCTCTTCCCTCTTCGGCGGCAAAGACCGTGACATCGTAGTGGACGCGCCGTCTGAAGTTACTTCCGGGGAAGCGTTCAAGATTTCCTGGATGCATGAGACGGACGAGGGCGGCATGTACGCGCTCCTCTATCCGTGCACCGAGGGCTTGCGCTTCTCCATCCTCGCGCCGAACGATGATGACATTACGATCCCCTGTGGCGCGGCATTTGCCATCGGAACCGCGACGACCAGCGCGAGCCTCACGCCCGTGCTGATTGGCGCCTCGACGGTGAGCACGCCGCTGAGTGTGCTCTTCATCCCGAGCTCTACATCGAGCGCGCCCGTAGAAGGCACCGTGACACTCTCCGTCGAGACTGTGTCTACACCGACGCAGCCTGAACCAGAAGAGCCCGCTCCAACGCCGAAACCGACTACCCCTGTTGCGCCGAGCACCCCTGGCGACCTCGCGGTTACCATCACGTCGGTCTCTGTAGACCAGTTCGGCAACGGCACCGTCGTCTTCAACATATCCAACATCGGCTCCGGCGCGACCGGTGGGTACTACTTCACCGCACAGCTCCCGACTCGCCAGCCATACACATACATCTCTCCGACCCAGGCATCGCTTTCCCCGGGCGCGTACATCGTAAACACGCTTCGCTTCACGCAGGCGATGGCCGGCAATGTAACTGTGGTCGCCGACCCGGCCAATGTGGTGCGCGAGAGCAACGAGAACAACAACACCGCCGTGCAATACATCTCCGGCCAATACCCGTACCAGTACACATACCCGCAACAGCCATCGAGCTACAACATCTACAACTATCCGTACACCTACTAAGGGTCAGCGCGGATGAAATCAAAAGGGCGGCCGAATGGCTACCCTTTTGATTGCACACCTTGCCACAATATGCGCGCTTTGTGTCGGTGCTATCTGTGCGTTATAGCGAACGTATAGCATTTACATCATTTCCCTTTCAGACCGAAATGTTTGCGTAAATCCTCATCACCCTCTATCTCGTCAACAATCATATAGCGGACTGCCCTTCCGATGTGTAGATCAGCCTTCACGAGTGAAACAAAATCTTCAACATCGTAGGGGAAAACCCATACGCTATCCTGCAACATAAGAAAGCCGATGTGTCGGAGAGTCCTACGGATCTTATCCCTATCTGCTTTCCGATGTTCGGGGATATCAAAGATGAGCACACGCCACCTGCCGTCCCAACGACGCGGCACGTCCCCTCGCATCAATGCCTCATGTAGATCCAGCTCTTTCCGGCCTCGGTCAGTCAATCGAAGCCCTTTCTCCGTGCTACGAATGTGTCCAGAGGCGATTAATCGCTTTCGCGCTCGATTAATCGTTGAGGAATCTTGCGGAGACCTCTCAAGGAGTCCCAATTTGTACAAACTTTGGACCGCATTCGGTGCTGCCAAAACAAATCCTGTGATTGCAGCCACTTTGACCGCCGCGAGTAATGCGAACTTGATATCTCTTTTCCGCTTACGGATCCTCCCTCGTATTTCTACCTCGCCCATACTATTTATTCGCTATAGCGAAATGATAGCATGACAGTCTGAAACATACGTCTAACGTATTGTCTACGTATGTCGACGGAGCAAAACAGGGCGCACGTTAGATGTCGAGTGTCGCTTCTTTAGCGTGGCTCTGAATGAATTCCGCCAGAAGGCGGATTACGCGCACTCATATATCCAACGTCGCCTCTTTGGCGTGAGACTGAATAAAAGACTTTCTTGCTGGGACGTCGGTGCCCATGAGCATGTCGAATATCATGTCGGCTTCCTGGGCGTCCTCGATCGCCACTTGCTTGAGGATGCGGCGTGCCGGATCCATTGTGGTCTCCCAGAGTTCTTCGCTGTTCATCTCGCCGAGACCCTTGTAGCGCTGCACGGAGATTTTCGCAGTCTTTTTCTTTTTCGCTGCCTCACCGGCGGCTTCTTCTTGCTCGCTCTCCTCTTCTTCGATGAGTTCCTCGGCCTCTATCGGCATCTCTTCACCGACGAGCGAGATGCGCTCTTCGTCGGAGTACGCGTACGCGATTTCCTTGCCCTTCTTTATCTTGAAGAGTGGCGGCTGGGCGATATAGAGAAAGCCACCTTCTATCACCGGCTTAAAGTGGCGGTACATGAGCGTGAGGAGGAGCGTGCGGATATGCGCGCCGTCCACGTCGGCATCGGTCGCGATGATTATTTTGTGGTAGCGGAGCTTCTCGATGTTGAAGATGTCGCCAATCGCGGTGCCAAGCGCAACGACGAGATTCTTTATCTGCTCGCTCGCGAGCATCTTGTCGAGGCGGGCGCGCTCGATGTTGAGTATTTTGCCGCGCAAAGGGAGAATGGCCTGGATACGTCTGTCGCGGCCCATTTTCGCCGTGCCTCCCGCCGAGTCTCCCTCGACGATGAAGAGCTCAGACTCCTCCGCGCTTTTGCTCTGGCAGTCGGCGAGCTTGCCAGGCAGTGTCATACCGTCGAGCGCTCCTTTGCGTAAGATGGAGTCTTTCGCAGCCTTCGCGGCCTTGCGCGCTTTCATCGCGAGCGTGATTTTCCCGATGATTGCTCGCGCCTCATCCGGGTTCTCTTCCAAGAAGGTCGAGAATGCCTCGCCGAAGATTGCTTCGGTCGCACCGCGCGCCTCCACGCTCCCGAGCTTCCCCTTGGTCTGACCTTCAAACTGTATCTCACGAAGCTTTACGGAAACCACTGCCGTGAGGCCTTCGAGCACGTCGTCGCCGGTGAAGCTCTCGCTGCCGCCATTCTTGCTGTTGATCGAGCGTGTGAGCGCCGTCTTGAAGCCGGTCACATGCGTGCCGCCTTCAGCGTTGTAGATATTGTTGGCAAATGCGGAGATGCGCGAGGTGATGTCGTCGACGTACTGAAGTGCGACTTCGACCTGCACGCCGTCTTGCTCCTTTTCGACATAAAAGATCGTCTTGTGTATCGGCTCGAGGTGATGATTTTGGAAAGAAACGAGCGAGCGGAGCCCACCTTCGAAGTAAAAGGTCATCGACGGCGCATCGAGCCCGAGTTCTCTCAGGTAAAAAACACCCTCGTCGTCCACCGTACCCGCGTTGCGTAAGTCGATGATTGAAATGCGCAGCCCCTTCACCAGGTACGCTTGCTGGCGCATGTGCGAGACGATGGTGTCCCAATTGAATGTGGTATCGGGAAAGATGCTTTTATCGGGCTGGAACGTGATGATGGTGCCGTGCAGCTTAGAGCTGCCGACTTTCTTGACCTTGCTCACCGCTTTGCCGCCGTCCTTGTATTCTTGTACGTGTTCGCCGCCGTCGCGGTGCACGACAGCGCGCACTTTCGTGGAAAGCGCATTGACCACCGACGCGCCGACACCGTGGAGGCCGCCCGAGACTTTGTAGCCCTCCCCTCCGAATTTGCCGCCCGCGTGGAGCGTGGTCATGATTGTCTCGAGCGCTGAGACCTTGGTCTTCGGATGTATATCTACTGGGATTCCGCGGCCATTGTCGGCGACGCGCACGCGATTGCCCGGAAGCAGCGCTATCTCGATATCATCAGCAAAGCCGCCCATCGCTTCGTCGCGCGAGTTGTCGAAGATCTCCCACACAAGGTGGTGGAGACCTGAAGTGCCGGTCGTACCGATGTACATGCCCGGCCTCCGGCGTACCGCCTCGAGACCTTCGAGCACTGTGATGTCGGCTGCCCCGTACGAAGACGCGCCCTTTTTCTGGGCGGTTTCTGCGGCCTTTTTTGCCTTAGTTTCAGCCATAATTTAGTGCTTTCAGTGTATCAAAAAACAAGCCCTCTGGCTAGGCCTTTTCCCGCCTGCGAGTGCGCATTTAGCGCACCTCCCAACCCCTCGTTTTTACCGCCGCACTCACGCTCTCCATGCGCTCGTTTGCGTCTTCGTCGGTGAGTGTGCGGTCGAACGACTGCAATACGAGCCGGAATGCGTACGAGACGCGGTCGTCCTTCTTGAACTCGTCGAAGAGCGAGCTGCGCACGAGGAGCTCCCCCGCCGCGCTGCGTATGACGCTGAGAACTTCATCTGCATTTGTATCCTCAGGGACCCAGAGTGCGATGTCGCGGACAATGAACGGGTACTTTGAATACGGCTGGTAACGATCCGCCTTAGTGAAGGAAATGTTTGGATACGTTCCGGCCTCACCATGCTCGGCCAAGTACTCGTCGAGTAGCTTTTTGTAGTCATCGGCAGTCTTCATCTTTTTGACCTTTTCTACAGCAAGTTCGACGGTGATTTCTTCATTACCACCCTTCCACACTGTCCCTATTTCAAACAGTTTCACTTGGCTGAGTCCGAGCAGATCTTTGTTGCGCACATTTTTCTCAAGCGCTTCTTGGAGCGACTCCGTGAGCTCCCTGCGCAGGTGCGGCTTCACGCCGTCGACTTTGTTGAGCACGACACGGTCGCCTTTGGTGGTAAATACTGATGTAAAGACTTCGCTGAAGCCCTCTCGCGCGAGAAATTCTCGGATGCGCTCACTCCGTGCATATTCTTGGTTGACCTCCGGCTGTCCTGGCATGGCGGGCAGCTCTACCGACGGCACGTGCTCGTACCCCGCGATGCGCGCTATCTCTTCGACGAGGTCTTCAGGTCCGCCAGCTGGCGGAGAGAGGTCGAGCCGCTCGAATGGTACGTGCACTTCGAACTCATCGCCTCGCTCTTCATGCGCGAGGTCGAGACGGGTGAGAATCTCGGCGATTTTTTCTGGTGTGAACGATGTACCAAGCACCTTGTTGATGTGCGCCACAGATACGCTCGCGGTCTGCTTCTGTGCTCGCGTGGGGTACTCATCCACGTACCCGACGAGCTCGCCGCCCGCAAGCTCGAGCACCATTTCCGCCGCAGCTTTGAGTCCGTACGCCGCAAGTTCAGGGGAAATCACTTGTTCGAATCGCGCCGACGCGTCGGTGCGGAGCTTGAGAGATTGCGACGTCTTTCGTATGGTCACACCGTCCCAATTGGCCGCTTCGAGGAGCACGTCTTCGGTGTCCTCGTCGATGCCCGTCGGAAGACCCCCTTTGACGCCCGCGATACTCACTGCCGCACCGGCGTGCGCATCTTCTATCGCGAGCATTGCCTCAGTGAGCTCGTATTTCTTTTCATCGAGCCCGACGAGCGACTCCCCTTTTTGTGCTTTGCGGACGATGAGCGCGCGTACACCCTCTTTCTCTCGCAGCTTAGCCATATCGAACGCATGGAGTGGCTGGCCGAGATGGAACATCACGTAGTTCGTGACGTCGACCACATTGTTTATCGGGCGCTGTCCGATGCTCTCGAGCGCCTTCTGGATGTGTGCGGGCGAAGGACCGACTTTGACCCCGCGTATGTGCGCTGCCGTAAAGCGCGTGCAAAGCGCCGGAGCCTGGATATCCACGCGAATACTATCTGTCTTGGGCTCAATAGTAATTTTCTGCCGCAGCGGGTCGCCTTTCATCGGAATCTGCAAAATCGCCGAGAGCTCTTTGGCAATGCCGCGATGCGAGAGGCAATCGTGGCCGCGATTGGGCGTAACTTTCACATCGAGAATGTCTCCGCCAGCTGGCGGACTCGATATACTCTCTATCTCAAATGCGTGGAACGTGAGCGCATCGCCAAGCTTCTGCGCGTCCGGCAACGGCGCATCGAAAAAAGTCTGGAGCCATTCGCGAGAGATTTTCATGACTAGAATTGGTTGATGAAGCGGAGATCCGCAGAGTGCATGTGGCGCACGTCGTCTATCCCCCAGCGGAGCATCGCCAGTCGGTCGAGCCCCATGCCGAATGCGAATCCACGGTACCTCTCGGGGTCGACACCTGCGTTGCGGAGTACCGAGGGATGCACCATGCCCGCGCCCATCATCTCTATCCAACGGTCTTTCAGCTTCTCCGGCACATCGCTTCCGACGAGGCGCATATCTACCTCGACGCCCGGCTCGACAAAGGGAAAGAAGCTCGGACGGAAACGTACCTCGACATTGGCGCCCTTAAAGAGTTCCTTGAAAAACTTTTCGAGCGTACCTTTGAGGTGCGCGAGCGTGATGTCCTCGCCGACCGCGAGCCCTTCTATCTGGAAAAATTCAGCTTCGTGCGTCATGTCGGTCGCTTCGTTGCGGAAGACCTTGCCCGGGACAATCACGCGATACGGAGGCTTCTTGCCAGCTTTGATTTGCGCTTCCATGTAGCGCACCTGCACCGGCGAGGTGTGCGTGCGGAGCACATAGCCCGGTTCGTCTTTGATAAAGAATGTGTCCTGCATGTCGCGCGCGGGATGGTCTTTCGGCACATTGAGTGCATCGAAGTTATACCACTCGCTCTCGAGGAGCGGGCCGGACGCGAGCGTGAAGCCCATCCCGTAGAAAATCCGATTTGCTTCTCGGATGAGGTGGGAAATGGGATGCAGGTGCCCCGCAGAATGCATGGCCACCAGTATATCCCACGGGCGCTCAAATTCTACGTAAATGGGTCACTCCTGTATTTTCACCAATTGGTGAATTTACTGGAGTGAGATATTCAACCACCGATAGCAACAGGGTTGGAGAATGAGAGCTGCGCAGCCTCCCCATGATGACAGGGTCGCATCGACACGATGCAGCGCTCGAGCCCAGTTCCAATGAAAAGCTAGAATCCGTCCACCTCGTAGAGCTCGTCGTCGTCTTTTACGATGAACCTGCCATCGATAAGGCGGGCATCGGACCCGCGGCGGGCATAGATGGGAGCAATGACCGATGTAGGGCGCACGTCGGGCTCCGCAAAGAAAACGCCCCCTTCTTCAGTGATATACACGACGTTGTCGCCTATGTAGAACGCTCCTGTCGCCTTCTGCCTCGTCTCCTCGACGGGTATCTGACGCACGCAGTACGACGGCCGACCACAGAATCGGCTGGGCGGTATCGTCGATGGATCGAGCAAGCGCACGTACACATCTCCCTTCTCCACGAAAAGGGTCTCTCCTTCGCGGCCGACAGTAGTGGAAGCAAGTTCGACTTCGAAAGCGTCGAGGTACGCATCATATTGTGCGCGTGGAATCGAGCGTGTCGAGGTCGAGGTCGTGCTTACAAATGTGAGGGGGACTACATCGATGGCTTCTGGAATGAGGACGGCGCGGGCATCAGTGACAACCTCCGGCTCCACAACGAGTGTGCGGTACCATGGCAGTGCGTCTTCACGCTCTACGCGTATCTCGTATGCATCGGGCGACAGGCTATCGATGTAGAATCCTCTGTTCAAAAGTCCGCTGCGCCCCACCTCCTCACCGTTCATGTGTACGACTGCGTCGTTGTACGGGACTGACAAGTAGATACCCCCCGTGCGGAAAATCCCGAATTCGGAACTGAATCGATACCCGCTAGCGAAGAAAATCGCGACCGGGATGCAGACGAGGAACAGAACGAGGAAAATCGCGAAATATATCCTGCGCACGAGTGAGGAGAGAGGTTGCATACTGAAGCCTTAGCCGGAAACGCGCTCCTTTGGCGTCACCCAAAATGAAAGGTACCTGCCAAAAAGGAGCCGCATCTGCGAGTCGAGTCCTGGAAGCGAGCTGAAGATGACCATGGTAATCGGCACAAGGAGCCACTGCAAGAGCATCATCGCATGTTTTACCCTCCCGTGTTGCGCGGGTCGCGCAGGCAAAAGGTACATGCAGAGCGCCGCGGAGATGATGAGGCCGAACATAGCGAGCATGAGGAAGATGCGCGCAACGAACGGCAGGTTGTAGGAGAGCACGGTGGCATTAAACGCCTTACCTCCGATAAAGAGCGGAAGCCAGCCTACAATGAAGAGTATGAGTGGGTGCGTCGTGAGCGACCAGAAACCTTCGATCTGCACGAATGCAGCGCGAACTTTCTTGCCGAGCGGGATGCGCGGATTTTTGATAAACGCGAAAAGAATGTACGCGATATTCTCCGCGCCGTATGTCCAGCGGCGATGCTGCTTGTAGATGTTCTTGAACGTACCCCAGAATGTGGGTGCAACATTGGCATCCATCGAGACAGGGTACGCCATGGGCACGACGCGGTAGTCGCCATCGTAGCGCACAAAAAGATTCCAGAATATGCGCGAGTCCTCGGAGACGACATTGCGCTGCCAGTACCCCGCTTCTCTGAGCGCCTTGAAAGGCACCGCATGTGAGGAGAATGTCGCGAGCTTTTCCGGACGCTCCTGCTGTATCATTTGCCAGAAGGAGCTCGAGTAGGCCATGACTCTAGCGAGCATGGGCGCGTCCCAGATATTGTTGTTGTAGAGCGGGACTGGCTGGAACGATGCCCGCTCAGGGCGCTCGGCGGTGAGGTAGTACCACGTGAGACATGCGAAATATTGAGGGTACACGACCGTGTCGATATCAAACGCGGAGACGAGGACATCGCCGTACGGTATTCCCTGCGCGTCGAGGATACGCTTCCTCGCCTCCTCGGCAGCATACGAAATGTTGGAGCCTTTGCCCGGTATCTCGCCAGGCATGTCAGCAGGATGGATGGTGTGGATGATGGAAAGGAATGTCCCCTGAAATTCCCGCTCCACCTGCTCCGCAATCGCGCGCGCTTTTTCCCCCGCCCGCTCCTCCGCCGCGAGCACAACCGCGATGCGCTTGGGGTCCCACGATGCTCTGAGGAGCGCTTGAATGCTGTCCACCACTACCTCATACGGTTCGTCGTAAAAGGGAAAGATGACGAGGTGCACGACATGCGAATATTTTAAATTGTCCAGACGCTCCCTCCAATTGATGGAGAGGTGGTGTCGGATGCGTTTGAAATCGTGGCGAAGATGTACCGAGAGGTACATGGTCTTGAAGAGCCAGTACGCGGCAAAAACGATGGTGAGGTACGCCGCCCACACAGGCTTTACAAACGAGAGTACGATGAAGGCGCCGAGCGTGCCGAGAGAGAGCAGACCCGGCAGCATTTCGAAAAAGCGATAGAGAATCCTGTCGCGCCCCACAAGGTCACTCGCGCGGCCAATGTGCAAGTACCAATACGAATCTGTCTGTTGTGTGTCCGACATGGTGAAAATTTGAGCCGCTTCCCGGACTCGAACCGGGGACCTTCGCTTTACAAAAGCGTTGCTCTACCAACTGAGCTAAAGCGGCAGCGAAAAAAGGATACTACACTTCTTCGCGTTCGTCGTGCCCGCCATTCTTTACGTCCCCCACTTGTTTCAGAAAGTTTGAACGTGGGCCCTGCGGCCTGTCAGATCGCTTCTCGAAAGAGCGCTTGTGCGATACGAGGTCGGCAATCTTGTGCGACTGCGTTTCCGCGAGGCGCGCGAGCTTCGCCGCTCCAAGCGCAAGCTCGTGAAGCGCGTAGCGTGTGAGCAGCACGAGCATCGGCGGAACACGCGCGAGAAGAATGCCTGTACGAAGAATCATCGATTTGAGCGCAAGGGCAAAATCATCGCAGAACCCTCGAAGGCGCGGGAAGAAAATGCCACCGCGCTTAGCCTCGACGGCCTTCAATGTGAAGAGGAGGGCGAGACCGGCAAGAGACGCAAAGAAGAACGACGCGGCGACAACCATGTTATTTCACGGAGAGGCGTTCGAATCGAACTACCTCGATCTTCTCGCCAAACTTCTGTACGTGCGAATCGATGAGTTCTTTTATCGTGATCTCACCATTCTTCACGAACGGCTGATCCATGAGCACGCGCTCTTTGAGGTACGCATCGAGTTTGCCCTGCACCGCCATGTCGCGTTTTGCTTCGGGTACGTTCGCAGCTTCCTGCATAAAGACTTCCTTCGCAGCTCGGACGTCCGCATCCTTCACGTCATCACGCGTCTTGAACAGCGGCTTCATCGCCGCCACGTGCATCGCGATATCACGCGCGAGCTTCGCGAACTCCTCATTCTTCGATACGAAGTCTGTCTCGCACGCGAGCACGATAGCGCCGACCACGCTTCCCCCCGCGTGGACATATGCGGACGCGACGCCCGCACCGAGCTCTCTGTCTGCCTTCTTCGTGGCGATAGCGGCAGATGCCTTGCGGAGGATGACCTTCGCTTTTTCTATATCGCCGCCCGCTTCTTCGAGCGCCTTCTTACATTGCATGATTGAAACCCCTGTTTCATCGCGCAAAGCTTTCAAATCGTCGGATACTGCCATAGTACAAGGTGGCCCCGAGGGCCGATTTACGGATTATAACACTAGCGCTGCGCTGCAGCTTTCGCCGCAGACGAGCTGGCCGGTGCGGGTGCGCCTGCATGACCAGGCATGCGCTTGCCAGTCTGGTACGCCTCCGCTATCGCTTCCGCGACGAGGCGGATGCTGCGGACGGACGTATCGTTCCCCGGTATCGGGTACTGTACGAGCGCGAAATCACAATCGCTCGACGCGAGACCGACGACGGGGATGCCAAGCTGGTTGGCCTCCTTGACTGCCGTCTCCTCGTGGCGCGAATCGACGACGAAGAGCGCGCCGGGAAGTTCGTTCATAGACACAAGTCCTCCGAAGCGCGCGAGGAGCTCCTCGATCTCGCGATCGATGAGGAGGCGCTCCTTCTTTGTGTATTTCTCAAGCTCGCCGGATTCACGCTCCGCCGTGAGCTTCTGGAGGCGGTCGATGCGCTTGCGGATATTCTTGAAATTCGTGAGGCTTCCACCGATCCAGCGGCCTGCTACGTATGGTGCGCCGATTTTCTCCGCGAGATTCTGCACAGTCGCGACGGCCTCGTGCTTACCACCGACGAAGAGGACTTGTTTGCCGCTCTGCGCGATTGATGCGACGAAGTCGCACGCTGCCGCGAGTCGGCGACCTGTTTCCTCGAGGTCAAAGATGTCCGTCCTGTCCTTGGTGCCAAAAATGTATGGTGCGGCTGAGGGGTGGCGGCGTGCGCGCGCGTAGCCGAAGTGAGCCCCGGCCTCAAAAAGATTCTTGATATCAGCTGTCGATGCCATGTATATGTTGAATCCGCCCTTGGGCGGAGTGTTGGGATAGTACCAGAGCCTGCCACCTCTCGCAAGCGAGGATTAGTCCTCTTCTCCGGAGAGCTCCCCTCCCTCTGCTGCCGCAAGCGCCTCGAGAATGGGAGCTATGCGCCCGGCCATAATCCCCTCAATATTCGACCATGATTCCTTGATGCGGTGGTCGGTCACCCTATCCTGGGGGAAATTGTACGTGCGTATCTTTTCCGACCTATCGCCGGTGCCAACTTGCTGCTTGCGGTTTGCCGCGCGCTCGCGCGCCTCCTTTTCGTCCTGCATCTGCTGGAGCCGACTCGCGAGGAGTTGGTAAGCCTTTTCCTTATTTTGCGCCTGACTCCGCTCCGACGTGCAGCGCACATCCATGCCGGTCGGTTTGTGGATGAGTCGCACTGCCGTCTCTACTTTGTTCACGTTCTGCCCGCCAGCCCCGCCCGAGCGACTCGTCTCGATGTCGATGTCTGACCAGTTGAGGTCGACTTTCGTGCGCTTGTAGACGGGGAGAATGACGACCGACGCAGTCGATGTGTGGATCCGGCCGGCTTTTTCCGTGGCCGGCACGCGCTGCACGCGGTGCACGCCTGTCTCGTACTGGAGTGCGCGGAATACATCCTGACCTTTTATCTCGAATTGTGCCTCTTTATATCCGCCGAGTCCCGCGCGCGACTCATCGAGCGAGCGCGTCTTCCAGCCCTTTGACTCTGCGTAGCGCAGGTACATGCGCGCGAGCTCTTCGGCAAAGAGCGACGCCTCCTCGCCCCCGACGCCAGCGCGTACCTCCAGGACGATTTCATTCGGCCACTCGCGCTCGCCCACTTTGCCGACGATGCCCTCCATCTGCGCCATGAGTGCATTCTTTTGCTGACCTATCTCTTCGAGTTCCTTCTCCGCGAGATCTTTCATCGTAGGATCGACCTCGACGAGCTCACTGGCATCTTTCTCGGCTTGCGAGAGTCGCTTCCACTCCTGGACTAAATACGAAACCCGCGGGTCATCCGCATATTCGAGGGGGTCGATGTGTTTCGTTTCGGTCATACCTATAGTATAGCCGCCGCCCATGAGGGCGGCGGCTATAGGTCAGGGTCGTTATTTAGAAGACTTCTTAGACTTCGCTGCAGCAGCCTGCCCGGCCAGGGCGCGCGTCTTGAACTTCTCAACGCGGCCGGCGGTATCAATAGTCTTGGATTGTCCCGTGTAGAAGGGATGCGACGCACTGGAGATTTCTATCTGGAAGACCGGGTACTCCTTGCCATCGTCCCATTTGTCGGTCTTTTCCGTCTCGATGGTCGAGCCTATGAGAAAACGCTTCCCCGAGGTCACGTCCTCGAAGATCACTGGTCGGTAGTTTTCCGGGTGAATATCCTTTTTCATGCGTGCCCGTCCGAAGCCTAGGCGAAGGAGGGTGGCGACACTATACCGTAAAGTCGTCGAAATACAAATCCTTGACCCCTCTTTACACCATGCTCTACTGCCCTCAGGGAGGACTCGACAATGAAACTTGCAACGCGCCTTGCGTTCGTGCTGCTTATCGCAATACCCACTGCAGCGACCGCGCAGACCCCGCTACCGCATCCGCCGGCAGTCGCGAAGCCACCAGGCGTCGCGCTCGTCGAAGCGACCGAGAGCGCGAAGCTCTTAGTCTGCCCGGGGATCGACCGCAAGCATACGTGCGAGGAAGATTTCGACAGACTTATCGTTCGGGCTCGCGAGCTCGCGTCGATGGCGCACGCTGCGCTGCTCGCCGAGCGCGATGGTAAGCCCGAAGTCGCAAAGCGCGTGCTGCAGGAGTCCGCAGAGATGACGGAAGAGTTCCGGCGTGCGGTACGAGCTGTGCTCGCACGATACGCGCTTCCCGAAGTGTGAAGTCAACGACCCCGGTGTAGGTCTCGCGTCCCGGGGTCGTTTGTGTTTATTTGCCCTCGAGAATGTCTATCTCCGCCTGAATTCTATCCATGTGTCGCAAGACGCCGTCGCCGTACGGGGCGTTCGCTGGCTTCGCCCAGTTGCCACCCGCGAAGTAGCGGAGCGCGGCGCGGCGCCAGCTCTCGCGCGTCCCTCCATCGGCACCATTGTCCTGCATGAGAAGCGCCGTCGCCATGATGGCGGTGCGCGCGTGCCACGGGTCGGGCATGCTTTGTCCTGAAAGAGTTGAGAGTCTGTTTTTGTACAACATCCAGGTAGAAGGGATAAACTGCGAAGGACCCATCGCACCGCCGTACCCGACTGACTGCGGACAGGAGACTGGCGTGGTCGACCAATCGATGCCGAGCGCCTCGGTAATCGTCTGGAACGGCACGGTGTCTCGCGGAGCGGCCATGACTTTGCTGAATGCGCGACCAGTGTTCTTACCGACACCGTCGCCTGTCGAAAGACTCTTTACATAGCACGAGCCCTGGTTCGCACCGAGGTTCGTCTCCTGAGTGAGTATGGCGAGAATGAGCGCGGGCGGCACCCCCGTCCCCTGCGAGGCCTCTTTCGCATAATCATACGCGGTGCCGAAGGGTATCGCGCTCGTGTCGCGCAGACCGAAAAGTGCCGCCCGAATTTCTGCCGCTTTCTTCTGTTTCTCCGCGATTATCTGTTCGTATGTTTTTTCTTGACCCCTCGTCGCTGTCAGGATGCTCTGCTTCTCCTTCTCGTCGGCCTCTATCGCCTGTCTCGCGACCACCTGGGCGGTACGTACTTGGCGAGCCTCGTCTTCCTTGTCTTCGAGGGCGCGTTTTCTATCCTGAAGCTCAAGCTTGTAGAGCGCCATTTCTTCAAATGAGACCCCAAGCGCACGCTGTACCTGCTCGTAACTGTCAACCTGCTGGAACACATCTGATATGGAACCGGTCGCAAGTGCGAGCACAGCGATAGAGAGGTCATCTATCTCGCGCGTACGGCGCAAGATCTGCGCGAGCGACTCTTGGCCTTTCGCGACCTTGGCATCTACGAGCCGCATCGCCTGCTGCTTGTCCGTAATGTCGGTTTGTATCTGACGAAGCGTAAGGTCTGTCTGACGTATCTGCTGCTGCGCTATCCTTATCTTGTTGTCGAGGATAGCAATGTCGCGCTCGAGGGTTGTACGCTCTTTCTGAAGCTCGGATAACGTGCCCCGATTGTTCGCGATATCACGCTCTATCTGATCGAGCTCAGCCTGAAGCCGCGCCCGTTCTGCAGCGTCGGTGACTTGCGCCGAGGAAAAAGAAGGGAGGAAAAGGGAAGACGAGACAAACAGTGCCGTCGCTACGACATATACAATTCGCCTCATACGCATACGTTCTGACGATTATACCCCGTGAGATATTACATTCGAGCTTGAAAGGAGGATTGCGTCATGGCAGTAGTTGGATACTGCACCAAAGCCATTTTGAGTATCTCATGGGGTTATATCAGAACCGTATTACCCAAAACCGGCGCTCCCGCGCCGGTTTTCATCATTATTCGCTTTTCGCTTCTCCTTCGGGAGCTGGAGCCGTCTCGCCTTCTGCAGGAGCAGCACCTTCTTCAGGTGCAGCACCTTCGGCCGGCGCCGGAGCCTCTTCTTTTTCCTCGACGTGAGCCGTGACCGACGCGACGATTTCTTCCGCACCTGAGATGAGGGTCGCGCTCGGGGGCAGCTGTATCTGAGCCGCCGTGATGTGGTCGCCCACGTTCTCGAGTGTCGAGAGGTCAACTTCGAGATGCTGCGGAAGCTCTTGCGGAGCAACCTCTATTTCGATTTCATGCAATGCTTTGGAAATAACGTGGCCGGCTTTCTCTGCTGGCGCGGCGCCGACGAACTCGAGCGGGATATTGAGCGTAATCTTCTTTCCTTTTTCGAGCACGTAGAAGTCGGCATGGAGCAGTGCGCCCGTGACCGGGTCTTTCTGGACATCTTTGATGAGCGTGTCCTTGTCCTCGCCCGCGCCCGTGAGCGTGATGATGGTCGTTTCGCCGGCCTCTTTCCATACTGCAGCAAGCCTCCTGCCGTCTATCGCGATGGGAGTCGCATGTTCCTTCGGACCATAGAAAACAGCCGGGACAGCTCCCCTCGAGCGTACCGATTCGGCGGACGCTTTCGCGTCGCGCGGACTGACTTCAAGCTTCACTATCATGGCTCAGGAGTATACCGTGAGCGATAGAAATATCAAGATTTGTCCCCAAATACACGCAGCCTTTTCTCGATGTACGCGGTCATTTTCTCGACAGCAGGCGACAGGAATTTGTAGGGTGCGACTTCGTCCCCAGCGACCGCATCCCTCAGAGAATCACGGTAGAGTACTCTCAACTCCGTGTTGATATGCACCACTGCGACGCCCGCCTTGATACACGCGGTGATATCTGCATCGGTATTACCGGACGCACCGTGAAGAACGAGTGGAACGTTCGTCGTGGCCGCTATGTCGGCCACTCTATCGGGATGCAGCTTCGGCTCGGACGCGTTCTTGAGCATGCCGTGTATGTTGCCCACTGCCGGCGCAAGACAATCGAGCCCACCTTCTGCTACCAGCCGCTGTGCATCCTCCGTAGACGTCAAATTCTCCAGCGAAACACCCTCGGGGAGCTCATCGTGCAGCTTGGAAGACTGCCCGATATACCCAAGCTCTCCTTCGACGACGATATCTCTACCACTCTGTCTCGCGTACGCCACCACGTCTTTCACGTAGGAAATATTCTCCTCCATCGCTAGCTTCGCGCCGTCGACGACTATGGAATCGACCATCGCGTCGATTGCGGCCTTAGCATTTTCGCGCGTGTACGTGTGGTCGGCGTTGAGATAGAGCTCGATGCCATCTCTGCGATACATATCGATAAGCGCGCGAGCGTGCGCAAGAGGGAAGTGTTCGCGTTCCCCTTCTGAGAGACCGACGATGACGGGGAGAGCGGCTCCGCGACTCGCGAGCGCGATCGCTTTGAGCTGGTTGCTGTCAGATATGTTGAAGTGCCCGATTGCGGTGCCGCTTGAACGTGCATCCGCAATTACCTCACGAAGCGTGCGCATGTCGCCCAGTATACCGCATCGATAAAAGGTCACGTGGTACAATCCGCTCATGCAATACGATGTCCTTGCCATCGGCGATCCCGTTATTGACTGCTTTATCAGACTGAAAGACGCGAAAGTCCACTGCAACATCGACAACGAGGACTGCGAGCTCTGCGTAAAATTCGGCCAAAAAATCCCCTTCGAATTCGCGGTCGAAGTGCCTGCGGTCGGCAATGCGTCGAATGCCGCTGTCGCGTGCGCACGGCTCGGACTCGCATCCGCTTTCCGCGGTTCGGTGGGCGACGATGCCAACGGCCAGCTCATCATCGACACCTTCGCGAAAAACGGCGTCGCAACCGAACACATCGTGAAAGAGCCGGGCAAGGTGACGAATTACCACTACGTGCTCTGGTACGAGAGTGAGCGCACCATCCTCATCAAGCACGAGCACTTTACGTACTCGCTCCCGCAGCTCTCCGGTGCGCCGAAATGGATTTATCTCTCATCGCTCGGCGAAGGGACAGAAAAGTACCAGCACGAGATTGCTGCGTATGCGCAAACGAGTGGTTCCAAACTCGCGTTCCAGCCCGGCACGTTCCAGATAAAACTCGGCGCCGACGAGCTCAAAGATATTTATGCGGCGGCAGAGATAAGCTTCTGCAACAAAGAAGAGGCGCAGCAGATTTTGAAGACAGAGGAGAGCGACCTGAGAAAGCTGCTCGACGGAATGAGGAGCTTGGGTGTGAAGCAGATGGTGATTACGGATGGCAGAAATGGCTCCTACGCGATGGATGAAAAGGGCTCCGCCTGGCACATACCCATGTATCCCGACCCGAAGCCGCCAGTGGAGCGCACCGGCGCGGGCGATGCGACAGCCTCAACGACGGTCGCGTACCTGCTCAAAGGTCTTAGTCTCGAAGAAGCTCTCATGCGCGGGCTGATCAATTCGGCATACGTCGTGCAAGAAATAGGCGCGCAAAAAGGCCTGCTTACGCCGGAGCACATTGAGGAGCTCTACGCCGCCCGCCCCGCCGACTTTAAAGCAACGGCTCTCTAGAGCCATTTTCCCAATATTGACTACCCGTCTAGTCGTGGTATAATTGCAAGAGCAGGGAGGCGTTGAACAGTGTGGTGGGTGTCACTCGATTTCTCGAACCAACGAGGAACTGTGATGCGTATCAAACTGTGGACTATCGAGGCCAGGTTCTTCCGCACCTCGATTCACATGTCTCATTTCTTTGGCGCGCTCATCTTCGCGATGATCGTGGGTCCGGGAATTGAGATGCAAAGGATCGCCGAGGCGAGAGCCGAGGCGGCCCGTGAGGCGCGACTCGTGCAACTCCGCAAGGACGAGCACGAAATCACGTGTCTCACAAACGTTGCTCACCACGAAGCTCGTGGTGAGATGGTGGGCGTGCGCGAGCTGGTCGCAAAGACTGTGCTTGCAATCGCCGGCGACAGGATGTCGAAGCTGCCGAAGACCGTGTGCGAACTCGCCAGGGTCAAAGGCATGTTCTCGAACATCCGATACGTCGAGGAGCCGCGCTTCGCTGACGCGAAATGGGCGGCGATTCACGGGGAAATGAGCGAGGTCTACTACGGACCCCGTACACTTCCCCGCGGCTGGGGGTGCGTGCGTGGGTTCCGAGTCTCCGACGACCAATTGGAGAAACTCGGTCCCAAGGCGCTCGCACAGCTGGGCTTCACGGTGAACGCGAAGGGATTGAAGTACTTCGCGGCACACCGAGTACCCGTCGACACTCGCGGTCGCATAACGTTTTATGCACCGCGAGGCGGGTGCAGCGATCCGACTCCAACGACATAGTTCCTCCGGCCACGTGGCCGGAATTCCTGACGGCGCCCTCGTGGCGCCGTCTTCTTTTTTTTGCATCCATGCCACTCTGAACCACATCCGTACCGATTCCTATCTATAGATAGGAATCGGTACAGGCAGATACTGAAGTGAGTAGGGAACAGGGAGAATTAGGGAACCGGGAGAATATGGAGACTCGGGGATTCGCATTTCTTAGACCAGGGCGCGGGCGCTCTACGTGCGCCCCCTTCGCGGGATTACATTCTTTACTGCCGCGACAATATCCTTGACGCCGAGTCCGTATGCCTCGATGAGTTCTGCGGCCGTGCCAGACTCCCCGAACTCGTCTTGTACCGCGACGAACTCCATCGGTGTCGGGGCTTCGCGCGCGAGCACTTCCGCTATCGCGCCGCCCAGTCCCCCGTTGACCTGATGTTCTTCCACAGAGACGACGCAGCCCGCACGCTTCGCTTCGCGCACGATGGTCTCCGCGTCGATTGGTTTTATCGTATGAATATTAGTGACCGTGACCTGCATTCCCTCTCCTTCTAGCTGCTTCGCAGCTTTGAGCGCACCATGGAGGAGCGAGCCGGTGGCAAAGAGTGCGACCTGCGGAGAATCTGACTGCCATAGAACATTTGCCTTGCCGAGTGTGAATGGTGTTTCTGGCGTCGTCATCTGCGGCATCTTTTCACGCTCGACGCGGATGTAGACCGGCGTGTTCGTCTTCGCTGCTGCGATGGTAGCCTTTTTCGCCTCCTCTGCATCACATGGCGAGAGCACTATCATATTGGGCATCGCTCTCATGAGCGCGAGGTCTTCGAGCATCTGGTGCGTCGCGCCATCGGGTCCCGTGAGAAGCCCCGCATGGGAGCCGACTATTTTTACCGGCACGTTGTTGAGCGCGATGGTCGTGCGTATCTGCTCCCAGTTGCGCCCGGGTGAGAACGCCGCGTACGAGGTGCAAAACGGGATTTTCCCGTAGTTCGCCATGCCCGAGGCCACCGTGACGAGATTTTGCTCCGCGACGCCCACTTGGATAAACCGTGCAGGGAATTTTTTCGCGAAGAGGTCCATCTTCGTCGACTCAGTGAGGTCTGCCGAAAGCGCGACGATATTTTCATCCGCCTCGCCGGCTACGACGAGTCCCTCGCCAAAACCCTGGCGCGTCGGGGAGAGCGTTCCGCCAGCCGGCGGAGCCCCCCAGATGTCCTCGCGCAGCTTCATTTCAGGATTCAACATATTTATTGAGCTACCGCGCGCAACTCTTCGAGGAACTTCGGCGCCTCGTCCTTCGTCGGCGGTTTGCCGTGCCATTTGTAGTCGTTCTCGATACTCTTGATGCCCTTCCCTGGCGTCACATGCGCGAGGATGAGCGTCGGCTTGTCCTGGATCGACTTCGCTTCATCGCACGCAGCGATGAACTGCGCGATGTTATGACCATCTATCTCTACGACGTGCCAGCCGAATGCCTCGTACTTTGCCCGCATCGGCTCGAGCGACATCACGTCTTCTGTGTTCCCCTCTATCTGGATATTGTTGCGGTCCATGATGGCGACGAGGTTCGATAATCGATAGTGTCCGGCGAACATCGCGCCCTCCCACGTGTTGCCCTCTTGCTGCTCACCATCGGACATCGCGCAAAAAATACGGAACTTTTTGTTGTCCATCCGCGCGGCGTACGCATACCCCGCCGCTTGTGAGAGCCCGCTCCCGAGCGGTCCCGAGGTCGTTTCCACACCTGGCAACTTCTCTCGCTCTGGGTGCCCCTGGAGACGCGAACCGAACTTGCGGAGCGTCAGGCATTCTTCTACCGGAAAGTATCCCGCATGCGCCATCGTCGCGTAGCGAACCGGCGTGATGTGACCGTTGGAAAGAAACAGGCGGTCACGCTCCTCCCATTCGGGATTCTTCGGGTCGTTTTTGAGTACGTGGAAATAGAGTGCGGTGAAAATGTCCGTCATGCCTAAGGGGCCGGCTGTGTGCCCCGAACCTGCCGCCGCCAGCATTTCAATAATCGTCTGTCGAACCTTGTTAGCCTGCTGTTCCAGCCTCTGTATTTCGGCATCCGTAAGAGCCATGACGCGATTATACAGTCTCCGCGAGCACGGGGGGTGTGCATCCGCGCATGGCCCTCTCGTGGAGGCGAGCGAAGGCCTGGGCAGGATTGTCGCTCTTTGAGATTGCCGAGCCCACGCAGAGTCGATTTGCCCCGGCACGTACGAGGTCCTCGATGTTGGACTCCCCCACGCCACCGTCTACTGCCACCATGAGGTCGGGGTGTTTTGCATGCAGCTCTTCAACTCGTGAAAGCGCGGTGTCATTGAATGGCTGACCCTGGGGACCAATCTTCGTTATAGACATCAGAAGCGCGTAATCAATAGCAGAAACAAATTCATCAATAGCAGCGAGTGGCGTATCAATCTTTAGCGCGAGACCAATCTCATTCGTTCCAGCACTGCGGCACAATGCGATTGTGCGCTGCACATCCTCTGCCGTGTCGAAGGATTCGACATGAAATACGATTCTCTTGAATCCAGCCTGAGCGAAGCACTCATAAACATCAAGATTCTGTTTTATCATCAAATGCAACTCCATCGAAACACTTCCTCCTAGCCTCAATTGCCGCAATTCCTCAAGCTGGGTCACATTGTTGAACGGCCATGTCTTTATATCTACGAACACGCCGTCGTCTATATCCACGTGCATCCAGTCGGTGTACGAACCGACGGATTGCACATACGAAGCAACGTCGGACCACTCCCTCGGGACAACCGTCGGAAGTATGTGTGGGTCGCAAAGGTACCTCATTTTTATTGTGGACCGACTCGGTAGCTGCCGGTTGGCTCCGTTGATGGAGAAGCACCTTCCGGTACATTGCACGTATCAGCGGGCGACGGTACGCTCGCTTCCATAACCGCACCAATGCAATACGAGACTACAGCAGAACCAATCGTGTACGGGGTGTAGTTGTAGTTGCTGCCCGTCGACGGGTCGGTAGGTACCTCTGAAATGTAGCTTGGCGCGAGACCCGCAAGAGCGCCTGGGTACGCGGGCAGTGACTGAGAAGAATAGTAGAGCTCGAGCGCGACTTGGAGCTGCTTGAGGTCCGAGATGCGACGCGTATCGCGCCCCTTCTCTCTCGCACTATTGAGTGATGCGAGCACAACAGAAGATAGGAGTCCGATGATAGCCACCACGACGAGAAGCTCTATGAGCGTGAACCCTCGCTGGGTGCTACGTCGCGATATGCGCAAATCTGTTGACATGATTTATTGCGGAAGGAGAGGGGGCGCGTCAGAACCACCGGTATTGAATAAGAGAAACGCTCCGACGAGCGCCAGAACACCAATGCCGATGAGTGTATAGATGGCTGTCTGCCTGTCTCCCACGAGTCCCCACGATACGAGCTTGTCCGCAAAGTCGCCGCGTTCCGCAGCGGGCGGTCTCCCGAATTCGTCGTTGTTGCTGTCAAAACGCATGTCGCTCATACCATGAAGTATACCCTGCGACAGGACAAATCAACACGGGTTGCTCACAGTTGCGTGTCGATGCTCGCGATTCGGCGCGCATGGCGTTCATCACCGGAAAAAGGGGCATCGAGCCAATCTTTGACGGCTTTCTTTGCATCGTCTATAGAGAGGAATCGGGCACCGAGGGAAAGTGCGTTCGCGTTGTTGTGCTCGCGCGTCGAGACTATCATGTTGAATGTCTTCCCTGCCGCATCGGTCTGTGTCGTGACGCCGCCGTAGTACACAACAGCGCGAACCCCCTTGAATCGGTTTGCGACGATGGCTTCACCTTGTCCCGAACCCCCCAAGATTACTGCTCTGCTGTCGAATCCACCCGCAACGTCGGCTGAAAGCTTCCGCGCAGCTCCGGCAACGATGCCGGGATAGTCGTCGGCCGCATCGTACGTGGATGCTCCGCAATCTTCTACCTCGTAGCCAAGCTCGTCTCGTACAAATGCCACGAGCGTATTTTTCAATTCGAACCCCGCGTGGTCTGCGGCGAAATAGACCTTCATACTACAGTCGCTTCGCGACTTCACTCACATGCTCGACGAGCGTGTGCACATATCCCATCTCGTTGTCGTACCACGCGAGCACCTTCACGAGCGTGCCATCTACAACACGAGTCATCGAGAGGTCGGCGATAGAGCCAAATGGCAGTCCAAGGATGTCGCTCGAGACAAGCGGTTCTTCGCTCACAGCGAAGACTCGCTTCCACCTGTCGCTCTGTGCCGCTGCCTTCAGGGTGGCGTTCACTTCTTCGGCGCTCGTCGCGCGCTTGGCAACAAAAGTGACATCGACGAGAGAGCCCGCGGGTACGGGCACGCGCACCGATACGCCGTCGAACTTTCCCGCAAGCTGCGGATATGCAAGCGCAGTCGCCTTCGCAGCACCGGTCGAGGTCGGCACCATATTGAGCGCAGCAGCACGGCTTTCGCGGAGATCTTTAGACTTGCCGCCATCTACGAGTGCCTGTGATGCGGTGTATGCGTGCGTCGTATTGAGAATCGCTCGCTCGATGCCTATCGCTTCATCCAAGATGCCCACGAGGGGTGATGCGGCGTTGGTTGTGCAGGAGGCATTCGATGAAATGTCACACGTGCCCTGGCCGGGCAGGCCGAATTTCGATTCGTTCGCCCCGATGAGTATGGTCTCAAGCCCATCGCCTTTCCCAGGTGCAGAGATGACGACTTTCTTTGCACCCGCGGTGATGTGTCCGCGCGCTTTTTCAGCATCGGTGAAGAAACCTGTCGATTCGACGACAATGTCGATGCCGAGGTCTTTCCATGGGAGTTTTTCAGGCTCTTTCTCTGCAGTTATACGCACGTTCCTCCCCCCTATCACGAGCCCGCCATCGCCCACTGCGACTTCGAATTTCGCCTTTCCATAGACAGAATCGTAGGTGAGGAGATACGCGAGGCTCTCCGCGGGGGTGAGGTCGTTGACCGCGACGAGTTCGAGGCCAGGCCTATCGTGTATCGCCCGCGCGAACCCCCTGCCAATCCTGCCAAATCCATTGATTGCAATTTTTGCCATGTGGCGAGTATACCACCCGCGCACAGGTGCTCTTGGGGAGATTTCTGGTGTTATTCCGTAGCGGGTGTGGATGTCGCCCCAGACGGTTCTGATGCTTCGTTGCTCTCTTCCGATTCCGTCCCCTCGTTGGTATCGGAGTCCTCGGATTCGGTACTCGTTGCCGCAGATGGCTCTTCCGGCACCTCTACTTCCCCGGCGTTGGGGTCGAACACTATGACAGTACGTTCCGCGAACGTCGAAAAAGAACGTACGCACCGAAAAGGAGTAGGGGTGTGAGGATCACACCGCCCACCAAATACGGCGCAGGAAAAACACGTTCACCTTCGACGACAGTGATGGAGAACTCGTTCGCGGCAAGCTCCTCGCCGTCTGCCGTTCTGTAACTCACACTCAGCGCAAACGTACCCTGCTCTGGGAACGTGTAAAGGAGCGTGGTCGGGCCGAAAGTTTGGAAACGGACTCCGGTCGCAAGAAGTGTTTTTCGCTCTCTCATTACCCTCACCCACACATGGTCGAAATGCTCGAACGCGAGGTCTTCTTCTGCTCGCAGTTCAAACTCAAACCGTGACGCGCGCCCGGCTTCGAACGTAGGCTCATCGTAGCCAATATCAATGAAAAAAGGTGACGATGTGGCTTCGAGGGAGTATCCGAGCGAATGCGCATTGACTATCGAGTAGGGAGCTACCGCGAGGAAAAGCAGGAGGATGCAGAACAGCACACGCCGCATGTCTGTCAGTCTATCATTCAACGGTTCGCGTGCATCAGGCATTCCGCTCGGACGTACGGCGGAGTCGCGTCACAGAAATTCCTCAACCTCACAGTCTTTTGCGCATGCTGATGCAAGTCGACTTTTGCATGACCGAGTGCTGTGTCCATTATCCTGCGCGCCCACTCAAGCATGCGCGCAGCGAGTATCTCGCCGCTCTCGCGGATGAAGTGGGCAACAGCGCTGATAAAGGACTCGTTCATATCAATTTTCAGGTGTGGTGGTCGCTTGCTGCACTTGTTCGCTCTCTGTAGCCACTGGCTCGGTAGTTGTCGCTGGGATTTCTATCTCCGTACTTCCTGCTTCGGTATTCGTGCTTCCCATTCCACTCTCCGTACTCCCCCCTTCGTTCCCTCCGCTCTCATTCGACGCTTCTTCATTCATACCTCCTATTTCGTCTCCTTGTTCTTCTTGGACTTCTTCTTGGGCAGGCGTGCTCGTTGCCGAAATCGTGTCGCTCGACGCTTCTTCATTCGTACTTCCTCCTTCTCCTGCTGGACTTTCAACGTTCACATTTTCACTTTCAACCTGCGGCGGAGCCGCCGGCCTCACATTCCCCGCCTCGCTCACTTCGCCACCCGGATTCGCAGCATCACCCACGAGCACGATGCGGCGCACTGTTATCACTGCACCGCCTGGGTCTGTCGCGCTGTATTCAATCGAGTGCGCAGTCGTCGTCGAGGTATCGATGCCAGTCCATGTCGCTTTCTCGACGCCGTTGATGCGCATATACACGCCCGCGTTGGTCTGGTATGGATCGACGAGTACCGCGCCGAGGTCTGCGTAGCTCGCACCGAGCGGAATACGCGCCGGATTGTTGCCGAGGAGCTGCAGACCTATCTTGAGCCCGCTCGCGCTCGTACTTCCTGCTTCGTTACTCGTACTTCCGTTTCCGCTTCCATCTGCGGGACCAAAGACCGCGGCCGCTGCGGCCACCTGCGGCTGGACGACAGGGGTGTAGCCGGGGAGCGTCTCGGTGCTGTCATCGAGGAATTTGCCGATAAGGCCGCCGTACGACGTCGCTACGGTGAGCTGCGTCACTGCGCTCCGCGCGTTCTCTTGTGTCTTGCTCAGCCGCGAAGCCTCGCGTTCTATCACTTGCCTGAGCTGCTGCGTCACGTACAGGCCGAGGTCGCGATACTCGCCGAGGTCTGTCTTCGAGACCTGCATCGTTACTTTTTTGATTACGTCCTTCCAGACGTACTCGTCGACATCTATCGTGTGGAATTCGTACTCTACGAAATAGTCGTTCTCGTCTTCGGTGACCGCGGTGATGACAGCACGCGGGCTGTAGCTCGAGAGGTCCTTGCCGACGAGGTAGGTGTTGTCCACGGTGAGCACTTCATGCTGCTGCGAGTAGATGGCCTCCGGATTCGTCGCCGCAAAGACCCCCGTGCCGCCTAGAATCAGGATGCCGAGTGCCACCGGCACGGCATTGTGATACTGAAAGAAGTGAAGAAGTGGGGTCATAGGTGAGAGGTTAGAGTTGATAGTTTTTAGTTGATAAGGGTGTACGCAACTTCCCGATAATCGCCGTAAGCATTCGCTGTACTTCGTCGAGCAATTCGATGGATTTGGAGAAATCTATACTGGGAAAGAGCCGTTGCGCCGCGAGAAGCTGTGTTTCCAGCTCCGCGGCTGAACCAGCCGAGACGCATAAGAATTGCGCGTAATCCTTCCTTGTCCCCCTCTTTGTACCCTCGGCTATGTTTGAGGGGATTGATATTGCGGCGCGCCGCATCTGGCTCATCAGACCAAACTGCTCCGACTGTGGGAGTTTCGCGGTATCGCGGTACATCGTTTCGACAAGACTCATAGCCCTCTGCCACACGACCAAATCCTTGAAAGACCGCACAGGGGTAGGTGCGAGGTTAGAGTTTTTAGTTTTTAGGTTTGAGCTGTGTGTCGTTTTCATATTTCTTTTCACTAAAACCTCTAACCTATAAACTCATCACTACCTTCCCAATAATGTCGACTTGTTGAACTGCTCCGAAGACGCGCCCATCGCTGCTCTTGCTGCGATTGTCACCGAGCACAAGGTAATCTTCTGGCCCGAGTTGCATACGAAATGCTCCATTGTTCGTCCCGCCTATCATGCTTCCCGTCTCGTACCTCGTACTCTTTCCTTCGCTATCAGTGACCGTCACTCCATCTTCGCCAAGCTCTACAAGCTCACCGGGCAAGCCAATCACCCGTTTCACTTCAATCACCTCTTTCTGGTGCGGATTGCGATGCACGAGTATGTCGCCACGGCTAATGTGGAATCGGTGAGTCACCTTTTCGACGATAACAACGTCGTTCGCAGAAAACGTCGGCTCCATCGAGCCGCCAGAGACCACGTACGGACGGAAAATGAAAACCGAAGACAGCAGCGCGAGCGCAATGACAGTCGCAATCGTCTCTTTGTGCGTTCGTATCGTTGTGTGCAATTGGTACGTCATATCTAAATTTCCATCCCGAGCATGAGCGCGAGGGCTTGGACGAAGCTGTTTGATGTGGCGGCAGGGGCGGCAGAATATTTGAACGGCTGCTCCGCGAACGCGGCGTAGACCATTGTGTCGCCGCTCGTGTTGAGGAAGGTGGTTCTTAACTTGAAACCATTGGCTAGAGAATCAATGACGTCTGCGGGTGCCGACTCTTGAGACGAACCATCGGCGCCCAAAACGCCACTTATTGGATTGTAGGTGTTCCTTGTTGTATCCAACATCCACCAACTACCCGTCGTTCCAACCGCGGGCTTAAGCATGACAAACCGCGGCTTGAAGCCGGTGTAGACGAACGGACCGTCGGTCGAGCCATTGCCGGTGTAGGAGCCAAATGCCGACATGCCGGTCGTGGAGGCAAAGAGGTACGCCGCGTACTCGCTCCCGCCACCTACGCCGCCCGGTGTGCTCGAGGAATCGGTGAGTGCGCCGTTCTCCGTAAATGCTCCGCCTCGCCCCCTGTTGATGTGCCAATTGTCGCTCGTTCCAGAGAAGTACACATCGGGGACGAGTGTGGAACCGACCCCGATGACGGGCACGGGTTCGCCATTCGCGTCGATGAAGAAGCGCCTATTGGCTTCGACCGAGAGGTCCAGGCTCGTCCCGAACTTTATCCAAAGGTCTTTGATGTCTCCCGTGAGCTTGAAGCCCGCGTCCGGTTCCGCCCCCACCGCGAAGTTGCCTCTCGTCCAGTCGATCGTGTCGTTGGTAAGCGTGGAGCCGCCCGAATTGAAGTCGCTCACATCGTTGCGGTAGACCCAGGCGGAGCCGGTGTTTAGGTCGACCGAGAAGAGGTAGTGCACCCAGCCACTCGAGGCGAGCGTCTGCGTCGAGGAGTTCAGGATCATGTCGAAGTTGTTGGACGCGTCGAGCCCCACGACCTGGATCACCTGCGTACCCGCCGTGCGTACGATGTAGAAGCCCGTGCCGAGGTCTCCCGTCGCTGCGATCGTCTGGTTGGTGCTATCTGCGCCCGTAATGTTGACCCAAAAAGAGACAGTTAACCGTTTGCCGTCCACGACGTCTGTGAGGTTTGCACCGCGCGTGAGGTAATCGTTGGTACCGTCGAAATGCGCGGCGCCGCCTTTGTTCACATCGGCATTCGTCCCCACGGTGAAGGCGCTTGCGGTAGGCGCGGTGTCGTTCCAGTAGGTCGCGTCGTCGGCAGTCGCAGCTGTGCTGTTGAGCAATAGATAGTCAGTCGCCGGTGCAGATGTATTGGACGAGTGATAGACCGCCCAATCGCCGGAGCCCGAAGCTTGTGTGTACGAGCGGAGCATCGCGCTCCCCTGATCGGCGATCGCCACGCTTGTGGCAGAGAGCGCCGCAACCGCGGGGTTCGGAGTCGTGCCGTCGACGATACCGCTCCCGTCGGCCACCTCTCTCCAATCGGTACCGTCGAAGGCGTACACACGGAGCTCGTTGGTCGTTGAGTCCACGAATGCCACTCTGTTGCGGCCCAGCGCCGCCATGCCCGTCGAGCCTCCACTCGATTCGATTGTGAGAGAATTGCCCACCTGAGACCAATTCGTGCCGTCGAAATCATACGCGCGCAGCTGCTTTGTCCCCGAGTAGTCGTAGAGGGCTACGCGCGAAGCCGAGAGCGCCGCGAGGGAAGGGAGTGTGATGCCGCTGATGTTGAGCTCGTTCCCAGTCAGAGTCCAGTTGGTGCCGTCGAAATCATACGCGCGCAAGTCGTCGTTGGTGCCGTCGATAAAGGCTATGCGGTCGGACAGGAGCCCCGCAAGCGCGGGAGATCCCACGCCCGAGATGTTGAGCTCGTTGCCGGTCAGCGACCATGTAGAGCCGTTGAAATCGTATGCGCGCAAGTCGTCATTCCCGCTGTCAATAAATGCGACACGGCTCGAAAGCATAGTTGCGAGCGAGGGCGACCCTATACCCGAGATGCTGAGTCCGCTTCCTGTGAGAGACCAATTCGACGAGCTCAGGTCGTATGCGCGCAAAGACGCATTCCCGAAATCAACATATGCCACCCTCGTCGCGGAGAGCGCGGCAAGCGCGGGAGTATTGATACCGCTTATCGTGAGGCTGTTGCTCGTCTGTGCCCAGTCTCCGCGCACCTCTTTCACGAGCATGAAGTCCGGCGCTTTACCGAGCGAATGGCTCACCGTCCTGCTCTTACCCGTCCCCTTGTACGAGACGATGTCGAACCCGGCCTCCGCCGTCTCTTTCCAGAGCCATGAGATGTAGTTCTTGCCGCTCGTGTTGACGTTGGCCGAGCTCGCGCCGGAGCCGAGGCTGAAGCCGTTGTCGTCGTACGACGTGAGCGATTCCGTGTCGTCGACATCTTCACCGGCGGTCAGATTGGAGCTGAGCCACGCCTGCACCCCGCGCAGAGCATCGAAGAGCGCATGGTTGGTCGAAGCGTCGGTACGGTTCTTTATCCACACGAGGTCGGGGCTAAAGCCGGTAACCGTTGTGCTTGTACCCGTCTGGTAGACAGACTTTGCCGCACCCGTGCCTGCGTACGCGATCGCATCAAAATAATTCTTCGGCACCACCACATCCGGCTCGGGCAAGTTGGCGGTCGAGAGTGCTTTGAAGCCAGAGGGCGGTTCGTATCTGAAATATCCCCCCGCCGCCGAGTAGTGCGTCGTCGTAGTTGTCCCTGGCTGACCAAAGTTTATTGAAGCGCTTGCACCCGTGTAGACGGCGAGTGATGGAAATACAGGGTCAGCTCCGCTGAGTGTGGCGGCAGCTCCTGTGCCTCCTACTGGGTCACCACTGTTCTGCCATGTCCCGTTTTTTGAGAAGTAAATCTTCTTGTTATCCAAATCAAGCGCTACACCGACGACATCGTTCGTTGTAAACGTATTGCCGTACGCGGCATTGGTCCCTCCGTTGTACGTCGTACCATCATGCCCGTAGTAGCTGATGCCCCCATTAGCAGACGAGCCGCCGGGAAATGCGCCGAGTGTCATCGGAGTGAACGCTGTGGAAGTTGCAACCCCGACGAGATAAAAATTACTGCCACTACTCTGTGCACCAGCTGTCACTTCCCAATACCATTTACCACTCGTGACACCAATAATTGAGAGTGCCGTAAGAAAATTCCCAGCACTATGAGTCATACTCAAGTTGCCTTGAGAAAGAGTCAGCGAAGAGTTTTTGTAAATCGAGTTAAGTGTCGCAAACGCGTTCGTCGGGGTGTCGATGACTTGGTCGGTTGCGTCGAGGTTGTTGGCGGTCCAGTTGTTGCCGTTGCCGGATGTGTCGGTGCCAAGCGCCGCACTGTTGCCAAAGGCGAGCTTGAAGCCATTTGTCCCATACGTGCCCGTGTACGACTTCGGCCGCCAGTATCCATTGGCGTCGTACTCGCCGAAAGAGGTGGGCGTGAGCGCCTGCCCGTCGACAAAATGTAGGTCGGAGAGGTAGACATCAATCGAGCAACATGCACCCCCTTGTTGCTGACCGATACGATTGTTCGCATTGGCGAGCGCGAATTGGTACTCAGCGTTTTGTGCGGGATAATTCGCAGCGTCAAACGCCGTAATCTGCATCCCATCGATGTACATCTTCACTCTATTCGCTGCAGTCGCATCTGTCGTGTCCCACACAACTACGACATGCATCCATTTTGATGGATCGCGAAAAAGTGCCGAGCTGCGAAGTTCGGCGGAAGTAGCCCCGCCGAAGGCGAAACTCAGGTTGTCCGCTGCAGCGCCGCCCGCCCCGAATTCAAGCCACGAAGAATTGCTCGACGAACCATCGTAGCCGGCAACTATCGTTTGTCTCGTCCCCAAATTCCCCCTTTTTATCCACGTAGATATCGTTCCCTTCTTACGGTCAGCGGGTGCACCGGAGAATGTCTTGCTTAGGTTTGCACTGTCATCGTCGTTGAAGCGAGCGCTGTTCGCGATCGTGTACGCCGCCTCCGCCTGCGGGAGTGTGAGAAGCGCAAACTGCGCGCCAAACCACGCCAGCGCGACAATCGCCGCCACAACCACCCGCCACCTCCACAGCCCGTTCAAAGCGTTCAAGGAGGCGTGCAAGGGGCGCCCTTGCACATGTGCAAGGGCGCCCCTTGCGCCGGAGATTTTGAGAAACTTGGTGAAGAGATTACTCATACTTCGTCGAGCATTAATTCTCGGACTGTCGATTTCCGTGCGACGATGTCGTCGAAAGCGTCTTCAACGAAACGCTGGTACTCGCGCGCACTCTTGAAGTGCTCAAGGATTGTTGCCGTATCACACAATCCCCCGGTATCTGGCGAGAGGTACTCGGCATAGCTACTATGCGGCCACTTTCGAGCGTCTCGCACAAGCTTCGCCACTTGGGGATTCACATGAATATAGGCCGAGAGGTGTTTGAGTTGCGTATCGTCTACCACATGCACGGCCTTGATGCGATCCTGAAATACATGTCCCACATGATCGTACTTGCGATTGAAGTACATCGAGTAGCTCGTCAGTAGTTTCAGAAAAAGTTTACTAATCGATACATCTTTGTTCTGTCGTATGAGAAAATGGAAATGATTAGGCATAAGACAGTACACAGCAATCGAGAATGCATCTCTTTCGAATGGCTCGATGCGAATCTGGACGCGCTTCCCGCCGGTGTGCAAGGGCGCCCCTTGCACATCGCGACCGAGAGAGCGCATAAGTCGGTCTAGGAAAACTCGTGCATCCTCATCATCTCGAAGGATGTCCATCTTGCCATTGCCGCGGCTGAAGAGGTGGTACCACTCTCCTGTCGAGAACTCTTTGTAGTCGCGTGAATTTGTCATACTCGATTAGTCATCTAAAGCCCGTGGCAGCCGCGCCGAATACGACGAGCGAGCTGGTCGCATTGGTCGCGACAAATGAGACGAGGTCACATTGGTTGGCCGTCGTGGTGAGTGTCGGTGCGCTTCCACCCTGCCAGCGCACGACCGCTGGCCAGGTCAGTGTGCGGCTTCCCGTGCCGTCTTGGCACACCACGAGACGGAGGATTTGCCCCGCGATGAAATTGGAGAATGTAATCGTGCGGTTGCCGCCGAGTGTCACCTTCTGCTGGTTGCCTTCAAGCCAGTTGATAGCCACGGTCGCGCCGTCGGAGAGACTCCTTTCCACCGTGGTGATAGCGCCACCCGCACCCACCGCAAATTTCGCAAACGGCGTCGATGTACCCACACCCACGTTGCCGTTGGCGTTGATGACAAAGAGGGACTGCGCTGTGGTGGAAGCGACCTGTATGAAGTTGGTCGAGCTATCCTGCGTCTCTATCGTGAGCTTGGCCGCAGGGGTCGTGGTGCCGATTCCTGCCGCTGTCTCTACATAGAGCTTGCCCGCTCCAGTCGGCGACGTGGGGCAGCCGGATGCGCAGACAAGGAGGTTGTCGTCGGAGAGCAGAATGTTTTTGTTGGACGTGTGTATCGTAAGGTCGCCAGTCGAGTCCACTTGGAGCGAGGCGACCGTGGAATCATTGTACGAAATCGCTACCTGAGGATTCGCCGCTGCAGCCGTCACCGAGAACTTGCGGTACGGCGATGTGGTGCCGACACCGAAGAATCCGGCACTCGTGGCGCGCATCACCTCGGTGAGCGCGCCACTTTGCAGTGTCGAGAACACGAGGTCGCCCTTCCCGAGCCCGCCGAAGTTCTGTTGCAAGATGCTCGTGATTGCAGAAGTCGTCGTACCCGTGCCGGTGACATCGAGCGCGCGGAATGAGAGCCGCGATGCGGTCGATGTCGCGCTCGCCGCATTGGTGAGGTAGAGCTGGTCGGCGGTCGCGCCGGAAGATGTGTTGTAGACATCGAGCTTCGTGCCCGGCGTCGTCGTACCGATGCCGACATTGCCCGTGCTGGTGATGCGCATTCGCTCTTGGCTCGACTCATATCCACCAGTCCTAAACTGAATACTGTCGGAGCCGCCTGATGCAACATTCCCGTTGGTAAAGAGCACCAGACTAGTATTCGAACCGAAACTCGTGTTTCCGCCGAGACCGTATCCGACACCAGACCCGTACGCACGGAAGTAGCCTGTCGCAGTATCGCTATGTACAGTGTATGTGCTCTGACCATTGCTATTTGCATTCGTCACCGTGACCCCGTCGACGCTCGCTACATTGCTGTACACAGTGAGTTTTGTAGACGGAGTCGTCGTCCCTACCCCCACGTTGCCGGTGTTTGTCACCGCAAAGAGCGAGCTCGTCGCGCTCGCGGTCGAGCTCGCTATCTCGAAGAGCATCGTATTGGTCTCGCCCGACAGTGCGTGCACTGAGAGCTTAGCCCACGGCGACGACGTGCCGATACCGAAGCGCGCATTGACCGTATCCCACGTGAGCGTACTCGACGCCGCCATCACGCCGCCGTAGTTGAATTGTATGTTGCCGTTGCCGCCTGCCGGAGCCGAGCCGCCGGATGCGAGGAGGGAGCCGGAGAAGTATGTGTAGACTGCCGAACCATCGACAGCTGTACCCGTTGAAAGCACCGCTGCTTCGAGATAGTCGGATGTTCCATTCATGTCGACAATGGTGGTTACTTGCGCCGCATCTGCACCACCCGATCGATAGGGACCGTTTGCTATCGCGACACCGTTCTTACGGACAGCTGCCTGACAGTTGTTTGTGGTATTTGTACATCCAACAGACGCGACAACGATATACTTGCCGGCTACCGTAGGTGTGAAGCGGTTGGTCGTTAGGTCAAAATTGTTGTTGGTATCGTAAGTTTCAGTCGTCCAATCGACCACAAGTACCGTATCGCTCACAGTGGTTGTCGCCGACCCATTGCGATGCACATGGAACGCTACCGTAGAAGAAGCGGTTCCAACCGTGCGGTTCGTGTAGACCTTGACCGCGAATCCGCCTGCGCCGCCTGCGCCGCCTGCGCCTCCAGTGCCCGCATTTCCAGCGCTACCCCCGGAGCCAACGGTGAAATAGAAAGTCCCCGTCGGACTGCCTACAAGCTCGTACGCGTATCCTCCGCCTCCACCTCCGCCTCCACTCCATACGTTGTTGAGATCATTGATTCCGCCGCCAGCCCCTCCTCCTCCGAACGCGTTGCCTGCGCCGCCTGCTGCCGTAGTACCCGCTCCGCCACCCCCACCGCGGGCACCATTGCCCCCCGCTCCTCCCACTGCGTACAGATCTTGCGTCTCCCCACCATCCGCATCAATACCAAGCGTGAGTCCGCCTGCACCACCAACGAGATTTACTTCGCCACCGGAGCCAGAACCGCCAGATGCCGCAGGCCCATTGGAGCCAGACCCACCGCCTCCGCCCGTCGCACTTAAGTGCGGAGAGGAGCATGCGACAGAATTGCTTCCGAAGCATGTCGTACCTCCTACGCCACCATTGCCGCCGTTGCCTCCACCGCCACCCCCTCCACCGCCGCCCCAAACCTCCACTTCTATATATGACGTATCGCTCGGGAGCGTGAGCGTGCCACCGGAGAAGCTCGGTGCGCTGCCGGGGTCTCCGGTGAAGACCACCGACGAGGTTCCCACAGTGGAAGTCGCGTATGTTCCTATGAGCGTGTTGCCACCACCTCCGCCTCCACTCGAGCCGCTCCCCGTCCCCGCACACTGTCCGCTCGGGAGCAGGAAGCAGCCGCTCGTGAGTTGGACGCCACCCGCAAAGGTGGATGTTGCCGAGCCGGTGATATTGAGGAGTGTTGATTGAATGCCGCCAGAGAATGTTGTGGTGGAAGGCGACCCAAACGTCGCTGCGCCGGTGGATGCCGAGAACGAGAGCGCGGCTACCGTAGAAGTCGACGAGTGCGTCGAGGTGGCGAGGTAGAAGGTGCTGCCGATGTTGCGGAGTGTCCAGAGATTGCTGCCGAGCCCGTCCGAGAGCGCGAGCTGCGGACCTGTCGAGCTCGCGACCGTAAGAATATGGTACGGTGTCGTCGTACCGATGCCGAACGTACCGTTGAAATAGCCGAGACCGTTGTCGAGAATGCGGAAGCGCGTCGTCGAGGCGGAGTCGAAGAATTCCGTGAGTATGCCCGTGCCCGTCCCAGATCCCTGCACTGAGAGCTTAGCCCACGGTGACGTGGTGCCGATTCCGACGTTGCCCGTCGAACCCTGAATGAGCATTCTCGTCGCGTAACTCCCGGCCGTTGCGTTGGCCTTGAAATGGAGGTCGCCATTGTTGCCCGTCTGCCCTATCTCCGCCCAGCCCGTGCCAGTACCCGCGCCGCCGGTCGTGAATATCATGCTGCCGACGTTGCCTGTACCGGCTCTGTTGAGGAAGAGTCGGAAGTCGCCCGACGTGTCAAAGGCCGCACTCGTACCGAAGACGTCGAGCTTACTCCCCGGCGTCGTCGTACCGATTCCCACGCTGCCGGTGCTCTTTACCGCCAAAAGGTCACCGCCGGATCCGCTCGATGAGTTGAGCTGCAAGAGGTCCGCGCTGGAACCGGTATGAAGACTTCCAACGATGACGGGCTTCGCGATGTCGTGCTCGTTGTAGATGTTGAAGATACCTGTAAAGGTCGGGGAGGTTTTGCCAAAACCGATCTCCCCCGTGGGACTGACGATGAAGGCGTTGACGCCGTCGGTCCTGTTCTGGAAGAAGAGCGCCCCAGCAGGAGTATTGCCGCTATCCCCCGCGAGGAAGCCCCATTTCTTACCGCCGGAGTCCGTATTCTGGAGATTGAACCACGGATCGCTGCCGCTCACATGGAACTTCGCGTCGCTTGAAGCTGCGCCCACGCCGAGCAGACCCTGCACGAGTAGGTTACCTGTCGTCGTCGCGCCGCCTGAGATCGTGAGGCCGCCCGCCTGTGTGCCGTCGCCGATGGTGGAACTTGCTGTGACACCGAGGCCGCCAGTTACAGCGAGTGTGGTCCACGGACTTACGTTGCCGATACCGACACTTCCACCACCGCTTTGAAGGACGAGATTATTCCATGCACCGGCACCGCTGCTCTGTGCGCTGAGTCCAAAATAAGTATTGCCCGTGCTCGCGCCCGACGCTACAAAGAGCACCGAACCGGCTGAACCAGAGACCCAATCGCTCGTCGTTATCGCAAGTTGTGAAGGCGCATTACCGCCAGTAATTTGCAACTTACCGTTGGTCGGACTCGCCGTGCCGATACCGAAGTTGCCGCTGATGCGGTCGACGAAGACGAGCGGCGAGGAGGTACCGACGGTAAAGAGCGAGGTCGATGGCGGCGTCGATGTGCCGACGGCGAGACCGCCGGAGGCGATTGTGCTCGTCGCCGTCGTCGAAGTGGCGACGAAATATGAAGCGTCGACGAATGACGTAAAGCGAGCATTGCCACTAACGTGAAGCTTATAGGTGGGAGAGGTATTACCTATACCTACAGAGCCAGCTGTATTGAGGAACAATAAGTCTGTCGCCGCGGCGCCCGTGCTGATGGAAAATCCAGAGCTATCGTTACCACTGATTCCGACTTTCCATTCTGGAGTCGTACCGCTTCTGACAAAGCTGACATTCGGTGCCACATTTCCGTTTATCAAAATTCCTTGATACGTCGTTCCTGCAGTCACATGGAGTGGCTGCTGCGGATTTGTTGTTCCAATTCCAACCCGACCGCTTGGGTTCCAAATGCCGGAGCCCGGGAAGAATGCGGTGCCAGAGACAGAGAGCGCGGTTGAGGACGCATACGGGAACGTGGACGCTGCTGTGGTAGAAGTCGCAGTGAAGATTGGCGCGGTGATGGTGTTGTATGCGGTGAGTGCGCCGCGCAGGAGTGAGCTGCCCGCGACTGAGAGGTTTCCGCTTGAGTCGATGGTCGTCGTCGCGCTGCCGCCGAAGTACGCAGTGCCAAAGTTGGAGAAGTTAGTACTCGACGCATTCCCCGAGAATATCTGGAGCGCCGTCCAGTTGTTGGAGACACTTGTGTCCACGGAGCCCCCACCGCCCGTGATACAAGCACCGTCTACGGCAAAGCATCCGTCGGCGAGGTTTATTCCATTGGCAAATGTGGTAGTAGCCGAGCCGGTAAAGGTAATATCGCTCAGCGTAGTCCCAGAAAGGGTACCGCCCGTAATCGTCGAGTCGGAGATATCGACGCTGCTGAGCTGATCGATTTTGTTTGTGTGCGCGACCGTCTGATACACATTGGTAATACTTGCCGACTGCGCTGTAGAGACACCGGCGACGAGGCTTGTGAGTCGCTGTTCCACGGCTGCGATCCGCGTATCGAGGTCGGCATCCGTGATGCCGCCGACAGATGCAACTATGCGCTCGGTCTCGACGATACGTTCAACGACTCGTTCGTTTGTCACCACAGTCGATGTGCTCACAACAACAGGCGTTTGCTGCGATTGCGCTACGATAACCTGTGCGCGTTCATACGGATCCATCGTGTCGATGAATCCCGCATCGAGCGGTGTAAGTGCGAGCGAGTTCGTCGCGTCACTCGGGAACACGATGTTGTAGACGAACGTGTCGACGCTCGTGTTGACTGCCTTCGCGATGGTGCGCAGCGCATCAGGGAAGAAAGAAAGTGTCGCGCTCGATACTTGTGCGAGCGCGACCTCGGGATTCTCAACCGCATAGTACGTCGCATCACTCGCCGCGCGCACCGCGCGCGTCGCCACTTCATCAACTCGTACGAGCGACTGCGCGACGCTCGCCGCCATCTCGCGCGTAGTCTCCGCTGCAAACCGCGCATAGGCTGGGTCGACAAACGCATACGTGCCAAATGTCATGGTGAACGCAACGAGCATCGCGACAAACTTCTGCAGAAACTCCGTCGCGGGAGAAATCGTGTACACCGGCACGTGCACATGTGCGTGACTCAAAGTACGAGCAACCGCCTCGTGCACGCCCGACGGCGCCGCTGCGATAGACGGCATCGCGTGAGCGACCTTCGCGCTCTGCGCCACCGCCGCAGCCTTCAATTTTTCCTGCACATGCTTCGCGTGCGCCGCCAACGTCTTCGTCACAGGTATTTGTCCGCTCACAGAAAGGGCGCTCTCGACACTCTTTACACTTTCAGATTTCAACTTTATATCTTGTGGCTTATTCTCCACCCCGTGATATTCACGCACCCGTTCATCCGACAGCTGCTCCCTGCGGATGGTTTTCGCATGCTCTTGCTCCACGAGGTATTTTTGGAGCGAGCCCTCATCGACGTACCAGTTCTTGCCGATTCTTCTACCGCGAAGCCTTCCATCACGGCAAAGACGAGCGATGTAGTCGCGAGAGAGCCCTGCACTGGATGAAGCATCCCCGGCCGAGAGGTGCTTCTGCCCGTCGAAATATATTTCGTTGCTCATGAGCGATGATGCCTGTGGCCGGACGCACGATTTATCTAATATTCTACTACTCTTTTCGCCAATTGGACGTGTATCGGACACTATTACGTGTGGACAAGCCTAAGCAGAATTTGTACCGGACATTTTTTACATTTTTTCCCACAAGTTCGTATCAACGCACAAAAAATTCTCCGTTTTTTTGAAAAAAAGCCTCTTCACTACAACCTCTCACCTCTTACCTACCCCCCTCCTCCCGGCCGACTCGGGCATCCGAGGAGCGACGTAGAGCGGTATTCCGCGCGTGTGTGGCGCAGAAAATGAACGGCGCCCAATTGGGCGCCGCCTTAAGGCCTAGTCACTACACGAATCAGCGCGAATAGCGTACTTCTTTGCTCACGATGGCTTCCAGAAGGTCGATGAGTACTTCGAGGCCACTCGCTGCATTTGCGGTCATGGTCTCAACCGCGCCAACATCTGCCGCCTCGAACATTGCGTAAAGTGATTCACTCTTGATCGACGCAAAGCCATACGACATCACGATGACCACGGTGAGAGCCACGCCCGCTTTTATCGCCAAAGACTTAGACATTCCGGGCATCCGTCCACGTCGCATGGGTGCCGTCTTGGCCACTGCATGCGGCACAGCACCTGCACGAGCCCGCGTCTCAACAATGCGAATCAGTACAGCATTCGGAAGCGGCTCCAACGCCGCGCTTCGCACTTCATCATTCGCCACCGTTTTCACGTCGGCTGTCGCATTTTGAGTGTCGCCCTTCAGCTGAGGTTTGTTCACCATTGGCATAAGATGCTTCTCGTCCCGGATGTAGGTGTAGTACGAGGTAGGCCTCTCATCTGATCTCAGCCCTTGAGGCACATTACTCGGTGCCGGTCGTACCAGGCCTACTGCATCCGCCTGGACTGCAGCGAGAAGCGAATCTTTCTGGGATTTATGCGTCAAAAGGCCGTTTCTCTCGACATACCAGCGATTCCCTATTTGCCGAGAGAGTATTTTGCCGGCCCGAGCGAGCTGACCAATGTAGTCAGGATTGTAGCCTGTCATTTTCGCGGCCTTTGCCGCCGAGACATAGTCCTTGCCATCGAAGGTAATGAGTGTGTCGGCTGCGTCCACAGGCCGTATAGGGGCTTCTGGTGGCCTTGGGACGAATGAATCAGCATTGCGCTTGTACGCTTCGAGTGAGGCAGGATTCACGTACCAGAGCCCGCCTACGCGCTGCGCGTCGATGACTCCACCGCGCGCAAGCTGGCCGACGTAGTCCTGCGCGTAGCCGTATTCCTTTGCCGCGCGCTTCGAAGATATATATGTCGTTCCGCCGAGATATAGCTGATCTGCCATGATGCAAGTATACAATGAGCCGCATCTCGGCTTCCCGACTTTCCGAGATTATGTGGACAGCGCAGTTCCTTCGCTTACCTCATTACCCCTTTTATGAGAAGCTCTCTCAATACCTCGGGGTCAGCTGAACCTCTGAGCTGTCGCATACACTGTCCTAACAAAAACTCAAGAGCAGCAGCCTTTCCTGCCCTGTAACCAGCCGCTACATTTGGGTTCGCGTCGATGACGCTCTTTACGACACCCTCCATAAGCACCGTATCAGTCTTCTGCAACAAGTCGTGCTTCTCCGCGATTGCAATTGGATTACCGCCCCCTTGTACCATGAGCGCGAGAATATCTTTTGCAGCTCGAGAGGTTACCTTCCTTTCAGCGACAAGGCCGATAAGCTCCGCAAAGCCATGTGCATCAACAGGGATTTCGGCGCTTAAAATCGAATCTCGCACTTCGATGTCTCGGACAATTTTTACCAAATCATTCGCAATATAGTTACTCGCAATTGCGAGCTGTCCTGCGGCAAGCTTTGCCGCAACGGCGTCAAAAAATCTTCCGAATCGCTCATCCTTTACGAACGAATCCGCATCCTCAGGCTTCACGCCAGCCGCCTTGTACCGCGCGCGCCTTTGCGCAGGCAACTCCGGCAACTTTAAATCTTTAAACATTTCTACCTCTGAAAGCCTCAGGCTCGGTAAATCAGGATCCGGGAAGTATCGATAATCTGCGCTACCTTCTTTGGTACGCTGCGGGAAAGTCGCCTGCTTCGTCTCATCCCAACCGAGTGTCTGCTTGGTAACCTCGCCTCCAGTCTCAAGAAGCTTCGTCTGGCGCTCTATCTCGTAGCGCACGGCGCGCTCCATCGCATTAAAAGAATTTAGGTTCTTGATCTCTACGTATCCCATGGAGCGCTCCCCCCTTTTCGCCACAGAAACGTTTGCTTCTACGCGCATCTCCCCTTTTTCCATGTTTGCCTCGCTCACGCCAAGCGCCCTGAGCAGTAGCTGCAGCTCGCGCGCAAACTCACCCGCCTGCTCCGCGCTATGAATCACCGGCTCCGTAACAAGCTCCATAAGCGGGACACCAGCTCTGTTGTAATCGATAGTGGTCTCACCTGACACCTCGTCGCCTGCCTGCGCAGGTAGGTGCATCGAACTTGCTGTATCTTCCTCCAAGTGTACGCGCGTAATCGCTACACCGGCAAGCTCCCCTCCTGAAACTAGCGGATGCTCGTATTGCGAGATTTGATAGCCCTTTGGCAAATCCGGATAGAAATAGTTTTTACGGTCAAACTCTGCGTAGTCTGCGAGCTTCGAGCCAAGCGCAGTTCCCACACGCAGTACATGCATGACTGCCTGCTTATTTATTACCGGGAGCGTCCCCGGGTGCGCCATGCACACAGGGCAGATGTTTACGTTGGGTCTTGATTCATCAGGGTCATTTTTTGAAGCACAAAACATCTTCGTCTCGGTTCGAAGTTCGGCGTGTATTTCGAGGCCTATGGTGGGCACATACTCAGCCATATGGCGGCATCATACGACCTCTAAGCCATACGCGGAACACCCATAGAGCCAAAGCCCGCCAATCTGTCAGCACCCCACTCGCCCTGCCATTGCCACCCTATTGCTGCTCACAGATACCGAAGACTCCGCAGCGGCACCCGTTCGTGCTCTGTACTTCGCTCATCGCTCTTCTCCTGATTGCGAACCCTCGGCCTTACGAGTCTACCGAGATGCGTCGCTATACAAAGCCATCTCGGATGCCGAGATAATGTACACGGCAGATGCGAATGTTGTGGGTAGTGTGCTGAATCTTGGCCGACGACGAGCTGCAGTCCGCGTCGCGTTCAGCATGCAAGTGGAGCTACTCAGTACCTCTTGCCTACCATTGCGGCAAGAACGCGTGAAAATATACGCAACATTAATCCGCTCATGTAAAGAGCGCTTTTCGTGCTACACGACAATGCGCCACCCGTCTGCGAGTAGGGGCTCGGCCTTCTTAAATTTCATTTCCTTGGTCTCAGTGCCATTCGTAATAATGACTTTGTCGTTGCGACGGTATTCTTTCTTGCCCGCAATGGGCGCTTGTGCGGTGATACTCCGCGCCGCTCGCGATACCGCTTGTTCCCCCGCCGTCGCCGTGTGCACTCGCGGCGCCGCTCCGATATGTGGAATTAGTGTTCGTACGTGCGCAGCATACGTCTCCTCTAGCTGCTGGAAAAGCCTGCGACCTTCTTTTTTGTACTCGACGAGCGGATCGCGCTGTCCGTATGCGCGGAGATTCACGCTCGAGCGCAGGTACTCCATAGCTTCGAGATGCTCCACCCAGAGAAAGTCGATGCCCTGTAAGAGTATGCGGCGCACCGTCGGGACAAACGCATCCGTAAGCTCCTCTTTCTTTTTCTGTATAGCTTGAGCAAGAGCCTCATCAGAGAGCGCGAGCCGCTCGAGCTCAGCCAGTACCGCCCCCTCTCCACCCGTCAGGAGGTCACGGCGACGTGTGTAGATGCTCTTGCGCTGGATGTTGAGCACATCGTCGTATGCGAGCACATGCTTGCGTGAGTCGAAGTGTATCTCCTCTATTCGCGTCTGCGCCTTCTCGAGCGAGCGCGTGATCATTTTGTTGAATATCGGCTCGTCCTCGGGAATATTGAAGCTCCCCATCACCCGCTTGATGACGTCGCTCGCAAAAACGCGCATGAGACTGTCCTCAAGCGAAACGTAGAACTGTGTCGCACCCGGGTCCCCTTGTCGGCCTGAGCGGCCACGCAGCTGGTTGTCGATGCGGCGCGCTTCGTGGCGCTCGGTGCCGAGCACAAAGAGGCCGCCGAGACTTTTTACTTCCTCGTAACTCTCCGGTGTCCCTGGATTGCCGCCGAGCTTAATGTCGACGCCTCGGCCGGCCATGTTGGTCGCGATGGTTACCGCGCCCTTCTTCCCGGCTTGCGCGACGATCTCACCCTCGCGCTCGTGATTCTTTGCGTTGAGCACTTCGTGCGGGATGCCCTCTTGCTTGAAGTACACCGAGAGCAGCTCGTTCTTTTCCACCGATACGGTACCGATGAGGACGGGCTGCCCCTTCTCGTGCAGCTCGCGCACGCGCTTCGCTATGGCTTTCATCTTGCCGTTCTCGGTCTGCAGGATGAGGTCGTCGAGGTCTGTTCGCTGAACGGGCTTGTTGGTCGGCACACTCGCTACGTTCAGGCCATATACCTTGTAGAATTCTTCGGACGAAGTGGCTGCGGTACCCGTCATGCCCGCGAGCTTGTCGTAGAGGCGGAAATAATTCTGGAAAGTTATCGATGCGAAAGTACGGCTCTCCTGTTGGACTGAGACACCCTCCTTTGCCTCTATGGCCTGGTGGAGGCCATCAGACCACCTGCGCCCTGGCTGCATGCGACCCGTGAACTCGTCGACAATGATGACAGTCCCATCTCGCACTACGTAGTCCTTGTCTCGCTCAAAGAGAGCTTTTGCTCTCACGGCGGTCTCGAGGTGATGCACCATCTTGATGCCAGCATCCGTATATATATTGTCTATCCCGAGCGCTGCCTGCGCCTTCTCGATACCTGCATCGGTCATCGCTATCTGTTTGTGCTTTTCGTCTACGGTGAAGTCCTCCTCGCGAACCATGCCGCGCGCAATCTGCGCGAATCGCCCGTAGAGCGATTCTGCCTGCGAGACGGGTGCCGAGATAATCAGTGGCGTGCGTGCCTCGTCGATGAGGATGGAATCTATCTCGTCGACTATTGCGAACCGGTACCCGCCATCCTGCGGGACGCGCTGACGCAAACCTGCTGCCTCGTATTCAAGGTTGTCGCGGAGGTAGTCGAAGCCGAATTCATTGTTGGTACCGTAGGTGATGTCGGCGGCATATGCTTCCCCGCGCGTACACGGACGAAGGAAATCTCGCGCCACCTTGAAGCTACCTTCTGTATCCTGCTGCGCCTCTTCCTCCGCCTTGAGTTCCGGCGGAACATGCGATGGATCGTATATAAATGACGACTCGTGGTTGAGCACTCCCACGGTGAGGCCGAGTGCATAGTATATTTGCCCCATCCATGCGCCATCGCGGCGCGAGAGGTAGTCGTTGACAGTGATGACATGTACGCCTTTGCCCTCGAGGGCGTTGAGGTACGCTGGGAGCGTCGCGACGAGTGTCTTGCCCTCGCCCGTGCGCATCTCTGCGATGCCACCCTGGTGGAGTATCATCCCACCGATGAGCTGCACGTCGAAGTGACGTTGACCGAGCGTCCTGCGCGACGCCTCCCTCACCGCGGCAAATGCCTCAGGCGCGAGGCTATCAAGGGATTCCCCGCCCGAAATGCGGACCTTGAATTCCGCGCTCTTTCCCTTGAGCGCCTCGTCGGTGAGCGCCGTAAACGTGTCTTCAAGTGCATTGACAGCAGCCACAATAGGCTGCGCCTTGCGGAGCGCCGCGACATTGGTATCTCCGAAGAGTCCTTTCCAAAATGACATGGATACCCATCCTACCACTGTGCGACTTTTCAATCCATGAAAAGAAGAAGCCTCCTTTCGGAGGCTTCTTCGGGACTACGCGCGCTTCTTGCGCTTCGTGGCCTTCTTTTTCTTGGCTGTCTTTTTCGCCTTCTTTTTCTTTGCCATGGTCGTAAATATTTTGAGAGTATTAAACTCGACCTTCGCTTCGCGCGCGAAACGCTACAGCGTTTACATAATTATTGCACTCATGCATGTAAAGAAATGTTTTTTGAAAAAATTGTGTGGATAACTCTTTTATTTTTTAAAATGTATCTCTGATGTAGAAATCAGTTATATGAAATTACTTTCACAGGAAGATATTCAGTACGTACTTGAGAAGACATTTCCTTCCGTACACTCCGCGTCGCTCGCCCATACGCAGAAACACCCTTCTGAGGGGTGTTTCTGAAAGACGCACAGCGGAGGACGGGTGCGAGCTCCAAAAAAAGTGAAAGTCTTATGTGAGTGCCGCCGCCCTCCGCAATACGCCCTTTTAGTCCTACGACAAAGAGTAACACCCTGTCCTTGAGTGACAACCTCTATTCGTTGCACACTACTCAGATACGAGACTTGCGTATAATCAGCCATGGCGGATTATAAACAAGCGCGTGAGCCTATCGTTCTCCCAAACCGAAGTGCACTCGCAAGGGTTTATCGTACTCGATTGCGTCCGCAATAATGTATCTCACCTCCGTTCGCAGCGATGCGTCTAGCTTCAGAAGCGTTATGATTTCTTCACAATCATACGGGTGCACCCATACGCTGTTTTGCAATCGGTGAAAACCAAGTCTCTTTAATATTTCGCGTACACGATCTCGCGTAGAGCGCCGCGCATGCGGAATGTCGAATATCACGACTCGCCAACGTCCGTCCCATCGACGCGGCCTAGGTATTTCTACGGCCGAAAGCCGGATGCGTTCCGCATGTGACTTTCCCCTCTCCGTCAGTATGGGGTAACGTTTGCCCGAGTGCCGCATAAACTCGACCATCCCTTTTTTCTTCAATCTCGAGAGTGTCTCCCGCAGCCTCTGCGTGGGCTGCGGGGGCAGGATTACATCAAGGTGTTCTCTTTTGATGAGCGCAGCGACTTTCGGCGCCATCACCGCTACCGTGAGAATTCCTCCGAGAGCGAGCGTACCTATCACAGCTCTTTCTATCGATCCGCGTCTCAACCGCAGACGAACTCCACTCTCCTGGGATACGCGCGATTCTTGCTCACGCCTCTTCTGGGTATTCTGTTTTTGCCGCATGAGTGCATTGTACAAACTTGTTTATAACTCGCTATGGCGGATTATAAACAATTCAGGAATGTTCCCTTTAGTCCTGTTGTGCAGTGTGCATAAACTGAATACCGCCCTTTCGGGCGGTACTTCAGCGACTTTCAATCTGCGAGCCACACTTTGTGGCACTCACGTATTCATTATATGTACCGCGCAGCGACGCGCAAGTACTAGAGTACTTCGGCCGTACCGGTACGTATCTGCTCAATGACAGGATCCGCCTGCTCTCCAATACCCGGGATAGCGCGCTTCGCTTCTTCGAGCGCCGCGATCGCCGCCGCGCGATTGCCGGAGAGGTAGTGTATCGCGGCAAGCGTGAAATAGAGCTGCGCATCCTGTGGATTTGCGCGGATGGCAGCTTCCCAAATCGGCACCGCGCGCACGAGCTGGTTGGTCGAGCGATACGCGGCGAGCACGCGCGAATCGGCCGCCTGGCCTTTCTCGACGTATGGTGCGAGCACCTCTTCTCCCTCAGCCATCTGGCCGTTCAAAATGAGCCCAGAGCCGTAAAGCACGGCCGCAGTCGCGAATGACGCGTCGAGTTCGTGCGCCTGTTTGTAATACGAGAGCGCCGAGGCGGTATCGCCGCGCGCTATCGCGTTCTCCGCAAGCTGGAACATTATTGCCTGCTTTTTCGGAGAGTCTTCGAGCGCCCGTTCGTACGCTGCCTTCGCATCGTCGTGCAATCCATAGGCTCCATAGAGCACGCCGAGAAAGAGTGGAAAACGCGCATCCAGCGGCGACATGTCCTCCTGTTTCCGCATTTCCGATTCCGCGAGCGCAAAGAACTGCTGCTTCGTGGCCTCGGGTATGTCGAGCTGGCTCGCCTGTGCTGCCATTTGCGCGAGCTGCTCCCGGGCTTCCTGCATGCCAAATGTGCCGAGCTCAATCGACTGCCTCATGTACTCCAGATTCGTTGCAATCTGACCCTGCGGTGCGATCGCCTGGAGCAGAAGCCTGTTCGCAGCGAGCGGCTTTTGGTTGACACCCCATGCGAGGAAAAGCAGCGCGAGTGCACATGCGAGCGCGATGTACGGGATGTACGCACGGTTGACTACTGCGCTCCAGAGCACTTTTGCTTCTTGCGCCTTACTGGCTCGATATGCGATAAACGCGAGCACCGTCCCAAAGAGGATGTAGCTTGTCACGTTGTCGAAGACGAAGAAGTTGTGCACGAAGTAGCCCGCGAGGAGTCCCGTGAGTATCGAGCGCTCCGCTATCGAGAATCCATCCGGCCGTCCCGTCAAGACACTTCGCCAGAGCGCGAATAGCGCAGCGAAGAATATCGAGAGATACGCGAGCAGGCCGAGCGTTCCCCCTGCGACCCACCAGTCGAAAATGATGTTGTGCACGCGGTCAAACCACGGCTCCTGGCTGTGCATGCGCGGGTCGTAGTACTTGTCGAAAACGAGCGCGTAATTCTCCTGACCCCAGCCCAAAATGGGCTTCTCCTGTACACCCTGCCATGCCATCTGCCAGTTGATGAATCGCGCCTTCGTCGTCGCGTCGTCGAGTGAGATGGTCGCAAGACGCTGGAGGAAGCCGATGCGCTGCACCCACGTCTGCTCTTTCACTAAGAAGAACCCGCCGATAATGACGAGGAGCCCTACCACCATCGCCGCCGACGCTCTCCATGCGTTGCGCGAATTTTGAGCCTGCATGAGCACGAGCAGCGCGGAAAGGAGCGCGCCGCCGACGAGACCGAGAATCGCACCGCGCGTACCGGTGAGGAGAAGTGCGATGGTGTCGAGCACAATGATAGAGCCGTACATAAGCGAGATGCCGACGCGCTTTCCCTCGCCCCTTTCCACCCACTGCTGCGCCCAGAGCATCGCCGCGAGGAATATGTGGAACAGCATGTATGCAGCGAAGTAGATGGGGTTGCCGAATGTCGCGTCGATGCGGCCGCTCAGTCCCGCTGCTCCACCCTGACCGAGTGCAATCTGGCCGGTAACTTGGAAGAGGCCGTATATCGAGAGGTACGCCGAGACGCCGAGCGTCGTCCACCACAGCCACCGCCAGAGTTTCTCCGTCTGGAGCATCGAGGCTGCAACCACGGTGTAGACGAGGAGATGGGCAAGCGTCACCCACCCGTCCATGCGCTCGTAGTTGCTCCAGATGCTCTTAAAGGGGTATTCGCCGAAGATGTCGGCAAGCCCGATGATGGCAACAAATACAGCGAGTGCCGCGAGCACCCATGAGCGCCGGGGTCTATACGCGGGATTGACGAGTGCGAGCGCGAGCCACGCTGCCGCGCTTATCTCGACAACGATGCGAAAGGCGAAGTTTTTACCCGTGATGTAGGGGAAAAAGAGCGACGAAGTGACGAGGAGGCACACGAAGGGGAGCGCAAATACGCCAGCAAGGGCAATGAATCGGAGCGTCTTCTCAAGGACAGTCATAGCCGGGATTCTATCACGAACGCTTCTTGCGCGTCGGCCGGCCATGGTCGTCTTCGATGCGGACAATGTCCTCCTCATCGAAATCGCCGTATGCGACCTCCACGACGATGCCGCCTTTCTTCGACTCGAGCCTGTGTACCTGTTTCTTGCCCACACAGTACGTCTCGCCCCTTTTGAGCCTCACCTGCTCCGCTTTGCCCTTTGCATCGTGGAGGGTCGCTAAGGCATCGCCCTCTACAAGGAGCCAGCACTCGCTGCGACGATGATGGTATTGCAGACTCAACCGACTCTTGGGCTTTATGTAAATGGTCTTGAGATTCCAGTCCTTGCCACTGTCCCAGCCGTAGTATTCGCCCCACGGCCGTACTGTTTTCTTCACCGGTTTTGCCGCTTTCGCGATCATCCAGGACGAAGACTGTACTTTCCCTCCGTGACCAACTCGGTACTTCCGCGCGATGCCGAGCTCGATGCACACAGAGTCCTCTGGCGTATTCGACTGTACCCTGTCGCCGCCATTGGCGAAGACGTGCGGGCGCAGCTTCCGGAGCGTGCGCGAGACACTCATATCGGGGTCGTTCTCCGCGTGGTCGGTGAGCACCACCTTGTCGACGAACGGGAGCGACCGTATCATCTCTGCGCGCTCTTTCTCCGGCATAAAAGCGAAACCTTTCTTAGACTTGAGCCAATTGTCATTGTTGATGATGACAACAAGCTTGTCGCCGAGCTTCTTTGCCTCCTTAAACATACGCACATGTCCGATATGGAGTGGGTCGAACCCCCCCGACACAGCGACCCATCGAACCTTTTTGCTACCGTATCGTGCCTTGGCCATAGTGGCGTCATCCTAGCAGAGAGGGCGCACGCATGCGAACTCCTCTATATAATAGGGCTGTGGCGCATATATCACTTATCTTACCCGCGATAGACGAGACGAATTCGCTAGAAGAGACTGTCCGACTTTCACGTAAGGCACTTTCGTCGCACGACCTCGAGTTTCTCATCGTGACATCTCCCGCCTTTACGACAGGTCCTTGTCTTCGCACAATCGAGAATCTGACGACCAACAACCCCGACATTCGACACATCGTGCAAACACTGCCGGGTGTCGGCGGCGCCATACGTAATGCGTTCGATGTTGCGAAGGGCGAATACACGGTACTCATGGCGAGCGACCTTGAGACTGACCCCGTCGCACTTCCGGCACTCATACAAAAATTGGAGGATGGATTCGACATCGCCGCTACGACCCGGTGGCGCGGTGGCGCACATTTCGTAGGCTACCATCCTGTGAAACTTGTATTCAACTACGCATTTCAAAAACTATTTCGCATACTCTACTGGACAGACCTCACAGACATGACATACGCATACCGCGCGTACCGCACACCAATAGTAAAACGCATCAGGTGGGAAGAAACGCGGCATCCTTTCCTTTTCGAGAGTATCGTGAAGCCACTGCGGCTGGGGTACAGAGTGACCGAAGTCGACACCTCATGGAAAGCTCGTTCGGAAGGCGTCTCGCACGGACGACTCACGGACACTCTGAACTACGCAAAAGTAGGTCTCAGAGTCCGCTTTATGCCCGCGTCGGAGTTGGTATACTAGCCGCAACTCATATGCGTCCAGCTCTCATCACCCCGATACCACAATGCTACGCATTGGCTACGGGGCAGGCCGGCGGCATACCTGGTGAGATTTCCTGACTATGAAAAACAAACCGACACTGATTACTGGAGGTTGCGGCTTCGTTGGACGCCACCTCACGAAAAGCCTCATCGAACGAGGCTATCGAGAAATATGGATTATTGACAACATCGCTCTTGAGAGTGCACACCGTCCACACAGCTGGCTCTCGGCACGATGGCAAGAGTCCAGTGAGGGCGACGCGCTCATGTATAAGAAAGATGATGTATCGATACGATTCCTCGAGCGCGACGCGCTCGAAGTGTTCGCTACCCAGCCCGCCGGCGAATTTCCTCAGTTCGGCGATGTCTTCCACCTTGCTTCTATTGTAGGCGGGCGAACGCTTATCGATGGTGACCCCCTCCTCGTCGCACGTGACCTCGGTATCGATGCCGCGCTATTTCTTTGGCTCTCCCGTGATTCTATGCGCGCCGAACGCGTACTGTACGCTTCATCATCCGCTGCCTATCCCACGAGACTCCAGGGAGAGAGTGGTGCTGTCGCGCTCAAAGAGTCATTCATAGAATTCTCGGGCGGAACGCTTGGCCAGCCGGACATGACATACGGCTGGGCGAAACTCACCGGCGAGTACCTCGCAAAGCTCGCGCACGAAAAGTACGGCATGCACGTCGCCTGCGTCCGACCATTTTCCGGATATGGGGAGGATCAAGACCTCACATATCCCACCCCATCTATCGCTCTGCGTGTCGCACGCGGTGACGACCCCATAGAGGTTTGGGGTACCGGTACGCAAGGGCGCGATTTCGTGCACATTGACGACTGCGTCGACGCATTCTTCGCTGTACTCGAGAAAGTGTCCGACGGCTCCGCCATCAATATCGGCACTGGGACGCCCACGACATTCATTGAATTGATAGAACGCATGCTTACACTCGAAGGTCGTGCAGCAGGAATCAAGCCTCTTTCTGACAAACCGGTCGGAGTGACGACGCGATATGCGGACACTACTATGATGGACGAGCGAGTACAGTGGCAGCCGAAAATATCGCTCGACGAGGGACTGCGCCGTGTACTCGACGGTGCGAGACAACGCCTCGCGGGAAACCCGCTTCCATTCTGCATCGTATGAAGACGGCAATCGTCACCACAACGATATACGTGCCGAGACTCTTGGCTTCCTATGCCGACGACGCAAAGAAGCACGGACACAACCCTATCTTTATCGTAGTCGCGGACAAGAAAACACCGCCGGAGGCCGAGGCGTTCTGCGCAGAACTCGCGAAAACATCGGGGTTTCGCGTCGAGTACTTTACGGTCGAGCGTCAGGACGAATACCTCTCTCGCTTCCCTGCACTGAAGGCTCACTTACCGTGGAATTGCATCCAGAGGCGCAATGTCGGGCTCCTCTATGCGTTTGAAGAAGGTTGCGAGACGATTATTACGATTGACGACGACAACTTCCGCGTAACTGAAGACTACATAGGAGCGCATGTTGTCAGCGGCGAGCGCGAGTGCGACGTAATCTCGACGACAACAGGCTGGCTCAACGTGTGTACTACTCTGAAAGAAAAGCACGGCCGGACTTTCTATCACCGCGGCTTCCCCCTCGAGAAGCGTCATCTTGAAGAAAACTGGAAGACACAAACACAGACCGTGCGGCCAGTCGTCAACGCCGGTCTCTGGCTCGGCGACCCGGACGTCGACGCCATGGAGCGGCTCTACTGGTCCAATGAGCCGACAGAAGCGACCGAATACACAAGCACGCAAAACTACGCTCCGTCAAAGGGCATATGGACGCCTTTCAATTCACAGAACACCGCCATTGCGCGCCGAGCTATCCCCGCGTATTTTCTCAGTCCCATGGTCGGCCGGTACGATGACATTTGGGCCGCCTACATCATCAAAAGAATCGCGGACCACCTTGGCGAGTCCATCGTTTTCGGCGAACCTATCGTTCGACAAGAGCGGAACCCGCACAACTATTGGAAAGATCTCGACAATGAACGCTACGGGCATGCGCTCACTCTTCGTTTTACGCAGGTGCTCGATTCGATTGACCTAGAGGGAAAGGATTACGGCGAGTGCTACGCGGAACTCGTCGACTCGCTGCCGACTACATTTACGTCGCTTGGCAAACTCTCCGACGTGGAGGACGCGTTCGTCGCCGGGTATTTTGAGGGTATGAGAGTATGGCGCGAGACATTCCCTACCCAGCCCGGACAGTAACGACGACACCAAGCAGTATCATCGCCAGGCCTATGGCCTGGAAAAGGGTGATGCGCTCGCCGAGGAGAATCGCTGCACCTGTAGTGAGCACAAACGTCATACCTATCATAATGGGGTAGCCTACGGCGAGCGGCACAGAGCGCAGCGCGAGGAGGTAGAAACCGAGATTGAGTGCAAAGAGGACAGCAGCGCTCGCAGCGTACAGATGAGCAGCCGTGAACTCAAACCTAAACAATGCAGAAAAGGAAAACTGATTCGCAGCAGCAAACTTGAGCAGCACGTTCGCTGCAGCGTTGAGCGTGAAAGCGAGTGCGAGAAACATTAGGTTCATAGCGTAAGTCTATACTATTCGTCCGACGGTAGCGTGCGCCAAATACCGATACCTTTCTCGCCGCCTACCCTATGAATCTCCGAAAGATTCGCCCATGGGCTCTCGACACCCAAGAACTGCCTGTAACGATACTGGATATAGAGATCAAAATCTGCAAGATAACCAATATGCTCCTCATCGAGATACGCCCAGAGTCTGCGCTCTCGGAGAGCAGAGGCCGCTTCATTGTTCACAAGCCCGTCGAGATTAACGATTCTATGCTCGGAGAAATAGGCTTGCACGCCCGCGTTGAATACACCTATCGTAGAATTCTCGGGCAGGTTCTCGTTCATCCAATGCGCAGCCTCGTACATGACAAGTTGCTGCGACTGCGCATACCGAAGATCTTTTTCCCAAGCGAAAACAAAAAGGGCTCCGACAGCAAGCGCACAAACTGCTGACGGGAGTGGTCGCAGCCACCCCCCTTCCCGCCACCTTCCGAGCATCCAGGCTACGAATAGGACGAAGAAGATATTGAACGCCACAAAGTACCATTCTCGAAACGTCCATCGAATGCTCGCGCTGGTTATGAAATGAAGCAATGTCCCCGCAAAAAGAAAAGCTTCTACTGGCATTTTCAGATTCACAAACCGCTCTCGTGCAGAGATTGCCCACGCAATAACTGCACCAATAAACATGAGCGCCAAGAGAGGCGCGCCAGTTTGGTCGATAACCTGGCGTACTGCGCGCTCTGTCATGTATACGACTGCTTTCATCTGCACGAAAAGACCCTCTCCGTTGTCTACTTTCACCAATTCATGATTTACGATAGTTGAGGAAACAGACGAAGATGTGAACAGCATGCCGAAATTCACGAAATTCCACGCAAGCCACGGTGCAACAAAGACTGTCGCTACTAGGCCAGCAGCAATTGAGTGTCGAATACCGACTACGAAGCCGTGTCGATACATTAGAAACACGAAAAAGAGCAAGAGGTAGAATACATTGTCGAGTCGGGCAAGCATGAGGAGACCCGCCGCGGCTCCGACGAACAGAAGTCGAAGCATTGTCGGCGACTCACTGTAACGGACAGCGGCGAGCACGGTAGTAGATAGAAGCGCCAATGACAGCGGCGTTTCAAGTCCTGACGACATTCCGTAGAGGACAAATGGATTGAAGAGCCAGAGTGCTAGTGCACTGGCTTGTACCCAGACACTATTCGTGTACCGGCGCAGAATGAATAAAAGGGTCACTGCGGTCAATGCGCTCAGAAGCACCGAGAGTGCAAGCGCCGCCCGGACGGGTTCGATATCCATTTCACTGCCCGTGGAAAATATTGAGAAGATTCCCGTGAGCATGACGAGCCAAAGCGGATGAAATCCATTCGTCGGATTCTCGCCGTCAAAGGTCACGCCGTTCCCCTCAATGATATTGCGCGCGATTTGGAAATAGTAGAATGAATCATCAGGGATAAGATCCGAGAGCCAGAAAGAGAGCGGCTGAAAGACCATCCACAGCTGGAGTATTAAGCCGACTGCAACAGTCAGGTACGGCAGCGGTCGCGCAGTCATACGAGTCAATGGATTCTAGCGAGTACAGTATGGCATACTACCCGCATGAAACAACGCCTGCTGGGACTGATAGATCAGGCGAGCGGGTTGCTCCGCACGGATCTCCGCTATTCGATGTCGGGCGGCTTTTTTCTTACGGCCATGCAAATCACGAGCGCTATCATCAGCTTTGGCCTCACAGTAGCGTTCGCCAACCTGCTCCCGGTTGATACATATGGTACGTACCGGTACATGCTCGCAGCATACGCCATCCTTTCCATCTTCGCGCTCCCAGGCATAGAGACCGCCCTCATGCGAGCAGTATCCGTCGGCAAGGAAGGTGCGTTCGCAGAAAGTCTGCGGACCAAATTCCGGTGGGGATTACTAGGCTCGCTCGCCGCCGTCTTCTACGCTGGTTATCTTTTCTCTCAGGACAGCATGGTAATGGCCGGCCTTTTCATTGTCGTTGCACTCATGCTCCCGGCGATGGAATCCCTAGCCCTGTACAGCACCTTCTTCAACGGCAAGAAGCTTTTTCGACAGTGGGCTGCGTTCGATATTGCCGCGCAGCTGCTGTCAGTAACGGCGCTCGTTGGGGCGATGATCGCTACGAAAAACATCGTAGCGCTCCTGCTCGCCTACTTCCTGCCATACATCATCGTCCGCGTAATCGGAAGCTGGTACGTGAAGGAGTATCACGTGACAAGCGACACACCAGACAGCGAGCTCATGCCGTACGCTAAATCTGTTACATTCTTTCAAATCATTTCGAAGATTTCTTCCTCGCTCGACCAAATAGTCCTCTACCACGTGCTAGGTCCCGCGCAGGTCGCCATCTATTCGCTCGCGATGGCTATCCCGAATCGGGCTCAGGGATTATTCAAAATCAGCGGTATTCTCGCGTTCCCCAAATTCGCCGCCCGAACGAGCGGAGAAGTCGTGTATACGCTACCGAGAAAGATGCTTCTTTTCGGTGCCGGCATCATGCTTGTGTGTGTGGTGTACGTGCTTATAGCGCCGTACCTATTTGCACTTCTCTTCCCACAATATATGGCATCTCTCACCTACTCGCAGGTCGCGATATTCTTTACACTTTCTGCCGTGACCTACCCGTTTAGTTCGTTCCTATTTTCGCATAAAAGACTCGCGGAGAATTACGCAATCTCGCTCGGGAGCTTCTTCAGTAAAATTATTGCGCTCGCCGTATTCGTTCCTTTTTACGGTATCTGGGGCGCGATTATTAGCGTCCTAGTCGCGTCCGCTACCACAACCACGATATCGGTCATCGTACTGTGGCGCGAGCGACGCAGCTCTCCTGTCGCTTCCTAGCAATGCAGTACAAGGATATGTAGCGCTTTCTTGTCGGGAGCATGACGAGGTAGATGATGATAGCTGGTATCCCAAATAGAACCGCGTCCTTCATCGACGCAAGTGTCGCAGTAACAGATATGACTCGCTCCTTCGGACTTCCTATATGAATGTGGCCATCATTCCGGAGTGCGCGCTTGGTTTTGTCGACAAGACCGAAGGAGAATGCTGTGCCATAGAGGAACCGCAACTTCACAATAAGGTAACGCAGCCCACCGAAGTATCGAGTCATGTAGACAATTTCGAACCCATGTCGCTCAAGATACATTTGAAGAGAGTGTCTGTCCCAGCACGTGAGGTGTCGGGGTGGAAGGTCGCCGCGCATGAGCCAGTCGGCATGGTGCCTATAAGGCATCGACATGGCGACGTATCCCCCATCTCGAAGTGATTGTTTGACCGCTTCGATAAAGTCGGCGTGATTATCGATATGTTCAAACACGTCAAAAAATGTTACGAGGTCGAACTTTCTCTCTGGATGCTTGCGCGCATACTCAATGATGTCCCCGAGCTCGACATTGGGCAGTTGAAAAAGTGTGTTCGCGACCCGTACCGCATCTCGATCAAAATCCAGCCCATAGGGATCCCATTTTTGAGAACGTGCGTAGTACAGAAAATTGCCCGTCCCACAGCCGACGTCGAGCACGCGGCCATACATCGGTGCGAGTTTCGAGATAACTTTGAGATGGTTCCAATTCGGCTTCATAAGCGGATCTCTGTTGCGACCGGCGTATCGTGTATCTTTTTCGTACCATTCAGCGCCTGGATTTTTCAAAGGGGACCAAAACCACGCATCGCATGTGCCGCAGTCAAAGAGCATATAGGTTATGCCACTATCTTCGTGTGTGCGACCGCGCGGTCTCGCATCGGTTGCTCCGCATAAAGGACATATCGATGCAGGTACCGTCTGTGCCATACAAGAAGTGAATGCGTGACACTTTAGCATGAATTGAACCGAGTGGCTTAGTCTGATAAGGTTGCTCTGGATGGGCTCTTTGACAGAGGGCCGCAACGAAGGGGTGAAACGATGAAGAAAAAGTTCATCCTCGCGGCTCGCTATTACAGCATCGAGCCGCTGGGGATCCTGTACTTGGCCGGTCTCGTGAAAGCGATGCCGGACTGGGACTGCAAGGTGGTGCTCGTTCGCGAGTACAATTTTGAGGAGCTCTACGATGCCGTGCGAAGCTGGCAGCCTGACCTGGTCGGCTTCCAGATCTGGACGGGATACCACATTCCCGCCTTCGCCGCCTGCGACCGCATACGGGGTATGGGCGTGCCCGTCGTGATAGGCGGCCCGCACGCTACGTACTTCTCGGATGAATGCAAGAAGCATGCAGAGTGGGTAGTCCAAGGAAGCGGCTTCGGCCTCCTCCAGAAGATACTCACGGGTCTTGGTGGCGGCGTTCACTTCGACAAGTCGGGCCGAGAAGAGGTTTTCCCCCTTCCTGACCGCGACGTCGTCTACAATGCGTATCCCGAGTTGGGTAACAGCCCGATTAAGAGCATCTTCGGCTCAGTCGGGTGCCCAATGACGTGCACGTACTGTTATGCGCCCTCGTTCAACGAGATGCATGGTGGCTTCAAACTAACCGTGCGTCCCGTCGACGACATCGTGCGCGAGGCGAAGGCGATCATGGAGCAGTGGCCACTTCGAATGGTCTACTTCCAGGACGACATTTTCGGGTACAACATCCGTTGGCTCGAGGAGTTCTCCAAGAAGTGGAAATCCGAGGTTGGAGTCCCGTACCACTGCCAGATCCGATTGGAGCTGACCCGACACGACAAAGGCGATCAGCGCCTAGACCTCTTCGCTGAAGGCGGCTGCAGCGGCATTACGCTCGCGATAGAAAGTGGCAACGCTTTTCTTCGCGACCGCGTGCTCTTCCGCCACATGCCCGACGAACTCATCGTCGAGGGATGCCGGAAGATCATGGATCGAGGGATGACGCTCCGGACGGAGCAGATTCTCGCGGTGCCCTTTAGCGACACGGTCACAGACCTCGCGACGCTCGACCTCAATAACCGTATCAGACCTACGATGGCGTGGACATCGATCCTCGCCCCCTATGCCGGGACGGACATGGGCACGATCGCGAAGAATTTCGGATTCTATGACGGCAACAACGATGACCTGTCGGAATCTTTCTTCGACAGGAGCGTACTCCGACATGTCGAAGGAGGCCCGCGGGACATCGAGGCAATCGTTGAAAAATCCGGAACTCCCGCGAACGTGCACGCGGCGAAGCAACCGCTTTTGAGCCTTCGGGCGCACAGGCGCAACAGCTACGACGCAGATGTGGTCGACAAGACTGGATTGAAGCACGGCACTATTCGGTATCTGGACCAGGTCGACAACGAGAGGTACTGCAGGGACACCGTTCGTCTTCAGCGCCTGTTCAACTGGCTGGCAATGGTGCCGCAGGCAGCGAAGCTCGGACGCATGCTTGTGGACATTCCGGAGGAGGAGTGGACATGGGCACGCATCGGCCGCGAGAGCGAGAAGCACCTGCACGATACGGGCGTCGGCGACGTGGAGTCATGGAAGCGCGAGCTTGCACGCGAAATGTCCGTCGAGGTATTGCCCGAGCCGATCGCTCAAAACATTCCGTTCTTCGCGCACTTCCCTGCGGGAGGCGTGCTCGCGCGGAGCGTGGTGGAAAAAGATGTCCTGCGTTCCACGAGAACGACGGGCGAGGCACTCGATGAACTCGGGACACTCGCGCGCCGGCACCTCTTCCACTTCGGCCTCTACAAGATCGAAGAAGGATTGGCGCCGATCGCAAGTCGCTGAATTCGTTGCTTCACAGTTCTTCCGCCCCGGGCTTGTCCCGGGGCCTTTTCTTTTACTACGATTCCTGGCTATACTCGCCGCATGACAAAGAAACACCCTATCACCGTGGTTGTATCCGGAGGTTTCGACCCTGTACATATCGGCCACGTCCGAATGTTTCGCGAAGCCAAAAAGCTCGGAGACACGCTTATTGTGGTCTTGAATAATGACAATTGGGTGAAGGACAAAAAGGGGTACGTATTCATGCCCGCCAAGGAGCGGAAAGAAGTTATTGAAAGCATTAAATATGTTGATAAGGTCGCACTCTCATCTCACATACCAGGCGACGCGGACAAGACCATCGCGCGTGAACTGAGGCGTATTAGACCCGATATTTTTGCCAATGGTGGTGGTGCGAAGCATATGCCTGGTAATGAACTCGACACCTGTCGTGAACTCGGCATTCAACTCGCTTACGACGTGGGGGGCAGAAAGAAAGTTCAGTCGAGCTCGCGGCTCGTACAAAATTCAAGGCACTGATTGACAATAGTGATGTAAATCTGCATAGTTGCACCGGACCATCCCGAAACGATTGGTGTGGGAGACAATAATGCTGACATTAGATGCGGCCACGCTGCTCTCGCGAGCTGCGTACGGCCAAGACATGTTCGTCACGGAAGCCCAGGTGGCAGAGCGCGGCGAGCGACTCGCGATCAATGTTCCGGAAGGGGCGCGCGTCGCCACCAGTCGCGCGGAGCGGTGGGAGCTCTCGGCTACGAACAATCCGAAGTGGCGCTGGTCGCAAGGCGGTGCGCTTCCACTCATGCGTCTGCGCGACGCGATCGTCGCTCCGCTTCAGCTCTCGGATTCGACGTTGCCCTTGTACGCCAATCACCTTACGGCGGCGACAGGGCTCGCGAGCTCACCCGAGGAATGGGTCAATCCCAGACGCCTTATGCGTGAAGCGTTCGAAGAGATCGCGATCGCGACGCCGACCGGTATAGCGATTCCCATCTTCAACGACCCCGAACTCGACACGCTTTCCTTCGGCACATTACCTGGGGTTCTGTCGCTCATCGAGATGCAGAGTGACTTGCCAGACCTCTTCCACCTCGGTGTGTTCAACCGCGTGCGGGCGCAACACCTGCCACTTCGCGGCGAACGCTCGATTAGCGTGAGTATTTTCGGAAGGATCGTCTCGCACATGCGAGCGGTCGCGGTCTTGGACGAGACGACGCGCGGAGTCGATATTATGCATGCGTATCAAATCGATCTGCGTGCGTGGAGGCTCGACGAGATCTCGCTCTTTTGCGCCGAGTCACGCGACGGTGTGCCGACCAATAGTGAGATCGCTTGTCTCGAGTTCAATGACGACTTCGAGCCTCTGCGAATCATCCGGTCGTTCAAGACAGGCAAGGCGATTGAGGGCACGGGCTCGATGGAGCGGATCTCGCCGGTTCTGAGGGCGACGCTCGCATCGCTCTGAAGCACACGCAATCTTGCGAGCCCCGGCGACGCCGGGGCTTGTTCTTTTATATGAGCGCGCAATCGGCTACTATGCATGTAATGAACAGAATCAGGGTCGCCATAATGACCGACGATTTTGATCCGCGACCAGAGCGGACTTTGTACTATCGCCGCCTCATTGAGCGCCTCATTGCATCCCCAGAGCTGGAAGTTACCCTCGTCCATGCGAAAGCGGTGCCAGATGAACCGCTCTATGCGCAGACGCGCGAGGTCATCATGCCGCGTGTACAGCTGCCATTCGGTTCGCGATTCGTGGCATTTTTGCGCTACTGTTTGACCACCGAGGACCGATACGACATCGTGCACTGGCTGAAACCTCGTATTTTTCCTTTCTTCTGGCTTTTCCCAGCGAGGCGGATCATCGTTATGGCGCATGGCGGTGGTGACGTGTTTGTTCCAGGCATATGGACCCTCTCACGTCGCATATTTAACTGGACAATGATCTATTTTGGCAACCGTATCCATACACTTATTGCAGTATCTGAGTACGCGAATAAAGAAATTGTGTACGCTTACAGAGCGCATCCGGAAAAAGTTGTGACCATCTATAACCCTGTCGATCCTCTGTACACACAGCCCTTTTCAGAAACTGTCGAGGCAGAGATCCGCCGCGAACACGGGCTAAGGGAGCCCTACTTCTTTTCGATAAGCCGATTCCGCCTGCATAAAAATATTGGCCGTACTGTCGAGGCATTCGTGAGATACAGGACAGAACATCCCGAGAGTCGTGAACATCTTGCGCTCGGAGGTGGCTCGCTCGACGAGTTCGAGACGGCGTACGGCCCTCTTCTCGATTCCCCGTATACTAAGGATATCCACTTCCTAGGATATATCCCTTCCGAACATCTCCCAGCTCTCTACAGAGGCGCCACTGCGCTCGTATTCATATCGCTCAATGAGGGCTTTGGACTACCTGTCGTCGAGGCTATGGCCTGCAAGACGCCTGTCATCGTTTCGAATGTGACGTCGCTTCCTGAGATTGCAGGCGACGCTGGTGTCATAGTGGATCCGCAGAGCACCAGCGACGTAGCCGCCGCTATGTCCAGGGTCGCTCTCGATGAGCCATTTAGGAGGCAGCTCGTGGAGCGTGGGTACAAACGCAGTACATTCTTTACGTGGGACAAGAACTTCGCCTCTGTTCTCGCACTCTACAAACGCGCTCTCTCTCAATGACTATGGAACTCCGCACACCACTTCCCGAAGCTCTCGATCGACTCTCAATCCTCACACTCAAGCTCGAACACACACCCGAGAATGATCCTCGACGTACGAGCGTGAAGAAGGAATATGATTTTTATCGCGCCGTGGTGGAAAGCTATCGCACGGATGGTACTCCTGTACAGAACGCGTGGCTCGATGAGCTTGTAGCGGTCAATCGCACATGCTGGGATATGGAGGACGCCATCCGTGAAGGCAAGGAGGGAGGCCTTACACTAGAGGAAGTAGGTAGGCGTGCGCTTGAACTAAGAGATCTCAATAAACAACGCATCTCCGTGAAGAATCGGATTGCGAAGGAGTGCGGCCTCGACTTTTTCGAGGTCAAAATACGGCACGCGTCTGAATAGCTCCTAGGTTCGCTCTAACGCCTCTTTGACAATCTTGATCACGTAATCCACCTCGTTTTTCTTGAGCTTCGCATACATCGGGAGTGACACAGTGCTGCCCGCAATCTTCTCCGCTATGGGAAAATCCCGTGTCTTGAATCCGAACTTCTTCTTGTAGAGCGTAAAAAGGTGGATAGGCGGATAGTTGATGACGGCGCCAACACCGTGAGTATTCAAGTATGCGAGTACCGCGTCGCGCTTTTTCGCCTCCACCCAAATGGGAAAGAGATGGTATCCGTGAATCGCGCCACGAAGCGCCTCCGGCATTTGAATAGCCAGATTCTTGAAACCGGCGCGATACTTTTTTGCCACCGCTTCTCTTTTTGCGCGCGTCGAATCCGCTTTTCTCAACTGCGGCAAGAGCATGGCACCCTGTATATTGTTCATGTTTGCTTTCCATCCAGCCACGTTAATATCGTATGTCTTAAGCCCCGTCCTCTCGCGTTGGGCGAGCTCCGACGTGATGCCATGTGAACGCAATTGACGCATGAGCGCTGCGACATCATCGCTCTGCGTTGCAAACGCCCCGCCTTCGCCGCTTGTAATTCCTTTTGTCGCATAAAAACTAAAGCAGGCGCCGAATGACTTTTCGCCCGGCCGAATGCCATCGCGCTTAGCCTCAAGAGCATGTGCAGCGTCCTCGATGACAATGAGCTTGTTCCTTTTTGCGATGGAAAGGATTTTCTTCATATCAACCATTTGCCCGTACAGATGGACGGGCAGTATGGCTTTAGTGCGCTTCGTAATGGCTTTTTCTATGAGGTCCGCGTTGATATTGCCCGTATGCGACTCAACATCAACGAAAACCGGTTTTGCTCCGGTCATCAAAATGACATTCGAACTCGCGACAAACGACATGGGTGTCGTGATGACCTCGTCTCCTTCCCCTACGCCGGCAGCAAGCAGCGCGAGATGCAACGCGCTCGTACAGCTCATAAGCCCGATTGCATGTTTTGTGCCAAGGTATCGAGCGAGTGCCTTCTCAAACGCGTCCACGTCCGCGCCTGTCGTGAGGAAAAGTGACTGCAGCACACCATCGACGGCGGCGCGTTCCTTTTCTCCCACATTATGTTTAAAAAAAGCCACTTTCATACTAGACCCTTGATACTTCGGAGAATATCTGTTTGAAAACTTCTATATTGTAGTAGCGCAGATTGGCGTAGTCGAAAGAAGCATCGTAGTGTTCGTCCAAACCTTTCAGTATCGATGCCACGGAGCCAGTTGGTCTAAATTTGAGCTCTTTCTTAGCCTTTTCTATGGTCGCGGTGTAATTGCGAAGATCTGGTGAGTTGAGTATCTCGAGTGCTATCTCTACACCGTGCTTCTTTTTAAAGTGCGCTTGTATCTCTTCGGCTACCGCTCCCACTGTGACGTTGCAACTCGCAATGTTAAACGTACCAGAAACAGCTTGTGGTGCCTCGATAGCGAGGATGTACGCCTGCACGGCGTCATCCATATCAAGAAGCGGGCGACCTATCTTGGGATTGTCTACGACTATCTTTTTTCTCAGGCGGGCATTTTTGTACATCGCATTCACAAGGAGGTCGAAGCGCATGCGCGGACTCCAACCTGATACGGTACCTTTCCGAATCGCAATGACCGAAAAATCTTTGCTCGCGAGAGGCATAAGTGCTTGATTCGCCTGCGCCTTGGACGCGCCATACGGATACGCAGACGTGAGCGGCGCGTTTTCGTCGCACACTTTCCCGTCGGCATTGCCATACACAGAACACGAATCGGCGAATATGAATCGATTGACCCCCGCATGGAGAGCTGCAAATGCCGAATACGCTGGAACGCCAAGATTGCTGATAAAGTTGTACGCGCTCGCATACTGCGCCATCGGATCGCTCGAGAGACCGGCGAGAAATACGACCGTATCAAACCCTTTAAAAAAATCCTGCGGCACCTTGAGTACGTCGGATTTTACTAGTGTTACGGACTCATCGAGATGGTTCCCAAACCAGCACGGATCGACGACCGTGACTTTGTACCCGCGCTCAAGCAGCTCGGGAACAAGTCTGGTCCCGATGTATCCTGCCCCACCTATTACGCACAGGCTTCGAGGGCTCTTTGTCATGTTGGCTGTATAGTACGCACAATCGTGGTGTAAATCAAACGTACACGTCTCTCCTACTGTCCCGTGTCACCCTGCTTATATATTTTTAGAATGTACGTGTGTCCATCGTGTGTAAAATGCGCAGGATATCGTTCGTTGTCGACCACTCGAAGCAAGTTGAATTGCTGGAGAATGGTTTGATGTATGTCGAGTTCGCTATCTTTGGATTTACGCTTCTTGTACCACGTACTTTCCCCCCGCTGCTCTCTCGGCTCATTGTGTGGATATGCATCGATGAATTTAAGTGCGAGTTCAATGGTTTTTTGTCCTTGCGCTTGCTTCAGCTCTTCATTGAGTTCATGTCCTTGAAAATGAATAGTGTCCTTATAGTAGTACGGTCCCGAATCTACTTTTGCCACAGCCTCGAAGAGCGTTACAGGGATATCATTTTTACCCTCCAATATTTGCCAGGTCAGCGGTGAAAATCCTTGGCCGAGCGGGAGATCGCTCGGGTGAATCACGATGTTGTGCCTGTGTTTTTGTAGCGTGGACTCCGGCACAATCTTGTCGCAGCTAAGTATGAAGAGGATGTCGCCTTTCTCTATATCATTTTCCACCCCGAAAATTCTTACTGAGTGTCCTCGCGACTCGATGGCCAACTTAAGTTCAGCAATGTAGGGGTGTATCCAGCTATTTGGATTATCAACGAATATCGATATTGAGAGGTTTTGCTTTGCCATAGCGCAATTATCATCGTCGCGAGCGCTTGTGGTCAAGGAGTTGCGAAAAGAGTCTCGCCAGTGCGGCCGCGGAGTTTTCTATCGTACGGTCGCCGTAGCGCACCCTTGCTTCTCGGGCGAGGCGCGCCATAAGAGCATCATCAGAGAGTGCGCGAACAAGCGCGCGGGCAAGCCCCTCTACATCTCGAGGCTCCGCGAGAAGTCCTGTTTCTTCGTGCTTTATGACGTCCGGGATACCGCCCACGTTCGACGCCACGATGGGTAGATCTGAAAAGAACGCTTCCGCAAGTACCATGCCTTGCCCTTCCCACACCGAAGGAAATACGAAGATGTCCGCACTTCTCATAAGGTCTGGTACATCTTTGCGGGCGCCTAGGAAGATGACTCTGTGCTCAATGCCGAGTTCTTTTGCCTCCTGTTTGAGCGAGGCTTCAAGCCCACCTATTCCCGCTATTGCAAAATATGTGTCTGGCTTATCTTTAAGAACCAGCGGCATCGCCCTTAAGAGGTACGTATGACCTTTTTGTTCTATGAGGCGCCCCACTGTGAGTACGAAATGCGCACCCTCTGGTATTCCGATTTCGCGCCGTATCTTTACCCTATCTATCGGCGTAGTGAATTTCGAAAGGTCGACCGCGTTCATTGATATTTCGTGGATTTTCTTTTGGGGAAAACCAATCACATCACGTGCGTAGACAGATATTGCCTGTGTTTGCGAGAGACACGCATCTGTACATTTAGATAAAACCCAGTCAGTCCAGATGTATTTTTTGGGAAGTGACGGGATGAGGTTCTGTACGGCCGTCACGATAAGTCGCGTACGAGCAAGGAGGGCTGCCAACCTACCGAAGAGATCCGACATGAACAGTTGTGTGAAGACGACATCAAATTTCTCCCTACGTATGTACCGATATAGTCGAAAGAACCCGGGTACGTCCCAAAAACCCCTGAAACCGAAATCAATGTATACGACCGACGGTTTCAGCAGGTCTTTGAAGAAAGAGTACTTTTGCTCGGTGCGGAGTGTCGCGACGGTCACATCTACGTCCTTCTTTTCTAGTTCGTTCGCGAAGTTTACGACGAGCCGTTGTACACCACCGGGCGCGAGCTCATTCGTCAGCAGAAGCAGCTTGAACTTACTCATGAAGAAGTGCTCTTTACTGCCGCGACGAGGTATCCGAGCGGATAGCGATTGGTTGAGAATGTCTGCTTTTTGTCCAGACCCACGAGCACGTCATCGAGTACAGAACTCACCAGGCCATGTGCCTGCGCAAGAAGCGGAACCTTCGAAAGAACGTTATGCGCCACGTGGGACGCCGCCGTAAAGGGACCCTTTCCGATAGGCGTTACCTGCACGTTGTGGAACTCCGCATCCGCGAATATTTTCTTCAGGGTTTCATCAGTGTAGCGAAAGTAATCGTGCGGCGAGGGGTGTACTTGCATGATGAATGGCACCGCGAGCAGTATCTTCCCGCCGGGCTTGAGTATGCGGCGACACTCTGAAAGGAATTGCTCGTGATTGTAGATGTGCTCCATGATGTTCATGCATATGACACCGTCGTACGACGCGTCTGGGAGCGGAAACTTTTCTTCCAGATCGAAAATGTGCTCCGCGCCCGTCTCCCGCGAGAGATTCACGACCTCCACCTTTTTCTCTCCGCGCAGAAGCGCGTGATAGCCCGAGCGACTATCGCCCCCGACGTCTAACACACGGCCAGTGAGCTCGTGCTTTTCGAGCTCTCTGTACAGTCGACGTCTCCAGGGACTCATATATGCATTTCTCTTCTTAGCATCCCGACCAGTGTACCCAAACTATGATCACGCGCCACTTGCTCACGCAGTTCATTCGTGCCCGCCGAGCCAAGGAACTGCTCGATCCGATCCGACAGCTGATGAGCATCACCCGCTTTGAACCATAGCTTGTCTCCTGCGAATTGCCGATAATCCTCACTGCATGCGATGCTTGTGCATCCACAGGCAACCGCTTCGAAGATGGTCTTGTCGAACATACCGCTCGCGCTCGCGTTGACGAATACCTCGTGCACGGAATAGATAGCTGGCGTTTCGCTGTTCTTCACGCCTGGATAGAATACTACGTTGTCGGAAAGGTTATTCTCGCGGACGAAACGCTTTTGGTCTTCGAGATACCCAGCACCTTTTGGCAGTGCGTCGCCGTACATCGAAGCCGTAAAATCAATTCCTCTGCTCTTCAAAATCTTGAACGCCTCGAGCATCACGTGGATATTTTTCGATGGTGCAATGCGGCCGAGCGAAAGGATACTGCGCGGTTTACGCTCCATCCCAGGCACTGGCCTGAACATATCAGTGTCAATGCCGACAGGCATCAGTACATTCTTTCGATATTTCGCGACGTACGAGCTTTTCGACGTACAGAATGTTTTATGCGAGAGCGCTACGGCTATATCTGTGACAATCCCGGGCGCCCAGTGATTGCGCCAGAGATACACGCGCTTGCCCATGAGCCGCCAGAAGATACCGCCGAGCACGACGTACTCCGGATTCATATGTACGAAGACCGCGTCGTACTCGCGTCGAAGCGTCCACGCGAGTCGATAAAACCGAAGTATATAAAGCAACCGGTTACCACCAGATTCTTTGCCGAGCGAGTACACCTGTACATTCGCCGGGACATCGTGTGCTCCGACACGCAGCCCCACCGCGTGAATGTGCGGGAACTTCGCCGCAAAAGCACGCAGCCACCCATGGAAAAACCCCAACACGGGGTCTTTCGTATCTATCGCCTGTGTAAACACGAGAAGCCTCGTCCCGTTCATGATGTGTAGTGCGAATGTTCTCCGCCCTCCCTCGTCAACATTTCGAGCATGTTGGGGACGACAGAGGAGAGCGCGTGCTCGCGGCGCACGTAGGCACGCGCAAGAGCGCGCGCATGCTCGCGCTTCTCTTCCGAGAGCGCGAGCGCGGCCTTGATAGCTACGGCTACGCTCTCAGGCGTGACTTCCTCGAGGAACAGCCTCGGCTCGATGACCCGTTGCACCTCCTTTTCTGAGGTAATCACAAGACAGCCGGCCGCCATCGCCTCATAGAGCGTCTTTTTTGAGCCGTGCGCGGAACCCGCGTGAATGAAAATCTCATGCGATGCGTAGATGCCCGGCGTCTTCTCATGGAGCACCGTCCCGCGATACGCGACTGCTCCGCTGCGTTCTGCGTCGGTGAACTGGGAGCGGAGCTTCGCCGCGTACGCTTCATCTCCCGGTCGCGGCTCCCCGTAGACATCGAGCGAGAAGTTGTGGACGTTCTCGCGCACCTGCGCGGCGGCCGCGATGACCGACTCGAGTCGCTTCGATTGATGGATGCGGCCCATAAAAAGCAGCGACTCTTTCGGCGCAGAGCGTAATGCGGAATACATGTCCGTATCGATGCCCATCGGGACGTACCGCGCGTGTGCAAGCCGGGCGGCATACGAATCCTTGCTCGAATAGAAGACGATGTCGGCGAGCTGCATCGCCATGCGCGCCATCCATGTCGCGCGCGCGTCGTTGTGCCAGAAACCGACGCGCTTGCCGAGCAGCTTCCAGAGCCACCCGCCGACGACGGCAAACTCGGACGAGAGATGGACGAGTACCGCGTCGTACTCGCGGCGATGCTTCCACGCCACGGAAAGCAGGCGCGCCGAGTACACGAGTCGGCGGAAGAACCGCCCCACGGCCGACATCGATTCCTTGCCGAGACTGTGTTCAGTCACGTTGGGTGGGAGCCCCCTGTCGCCGTAGCCGAGGCAGACGACGTGCAGCCTGTGTGCGTGACGTGCAAACTCCCTAAGCCAGCCGTGGAAGTAGCCGAGGAGCGGGTCGGAGCGGTCTACCGATTCAGTGCAGACGAGCACTTTCACCTCGCCGCGCAGCGAGCTCAATTTCGGGAGCTCCATCCGTTCGAACGGCTCTTTGAGCACCGACTTTCCATACACGCCCTCAAGGAGGTCGAGGTCTTTGCCCGTGCCGCGGAGGAGTTCGATATTTTTACGCTCCATGGCTTCCAAGAGCGCCGTACCTGCTTCATTGCCAATCTTTGTGCTGTATTCGCCTCGGAGAGCCGCGACATCTTTGATAAAACAGTGGCCGCCCGCGCCGCGTCCGCTTTTGTGTATCGGGCGAGCGTAGCGATTGTTGACGAGAGGGTCCGCTTCGATGGCGCGCTGAATCATGTGCCAATTGCAGCCGTGGTGCGCCGCGAGGTCGTACATGAGGTTGAAAAAGAGTATTTGCGTGTAGCCGCTCCCGTTGTGCGAGTACTTGATGATCTCGGCTTCCGTGCTCGAGCATGTCTGCGCATATGGCGCAGTCGGAAGGACAGAGTGGATGAGCGCTGCGGCAGCCTTCTGCTTCGGCGTGTCTTCTGTGAGCCCTACGATGTTCATAAAAGGATGCGCCGCGTCGTGCGCCGCGGTCGCCTCGCTGAGAAATTCCGGCGAGTAGATGACTGTCTTGTCGGGGAACTCGGTCTGTAATACTTTTGCAGTGCCAGGCACGATGGTCGATTTTATGACTGCAACTTTGTTTTTTCCCACGAGCTCAATTGCGGATCGGACGATCGAGTAGTCGAATCCCGATGGCGTGGTCGGAGTCGGCACTGCGATAAAGACGAGGTCGCACTCAAGCACCTTGTCCCTATTTCGCACATAGGGCTCTTCGAGGGCATAGCGGACGCACGCATAGCCGCGGCGCTCGAAATCGTCGGCATAATTCTTGCCGATGAATCCCTGCCCTATGAACCCGATGAGCGGCGTGTCTTTCATGGCGACGTATACTAGCAATTATCGCACCCCCGCGGAAGCTACATCAGCGCAGTACGCGGATACATAGTCTTCGAAGCTTTTGTAAGGATAATCGGCCAAGAACGCGTCATAAGGACCCTCGGCAAACCAGCGCTTGAGCGCATCTCTGTAATCCTTTTCTTCTGTGACGATTGCTCCCGCTTCTCTGGCGATACCCACGTCGGTCGATAGGACCGGCTTCCCGGCAGCGAGCGCCTCGATGATGACGAGGCCATACCCTTCGTAGCGCGACGTGACAAGCACGAGGTCGGCGAGCGCGTAGTATGGCGCACTGTCTGTCTCGCCCTCAAAAAAGACGCGCTCGGCCACTTTGAGTTCATGAGCGAGCTTGTCGAGGTACGGCCGTTCGCTGCCACCACCCACGATGACGAGGCACGCATCCGTCGGTGCCGCAGCCGCGAACGCCCGGAGCGCGAGGCATGGATTCTTTTCCGCCTCAAAGCGACCTACATAGAGCAGGCGTTTCGAAAACCGGGCAAACTTTTGCACAAGCTCCGTATCGGGTCTCGCATTGCGTACACGATCAATATCGACAAAGATGGGCAGCACCGTTATCGGACATGTGAGCTCGAATGTATCCTGCAGTGAGCGCTTAATGCGCTCGGAAACGACACGAACACGTGATGAGCGTTGCAATACGATTCCCGCCATACGGACGCGCAATCTGTTGATCCAAGAATGATTCGCATACGCCGGAGAAAGAAAGTCTGTGTGGACTTGCACATGCAGCGGCTTGCCGACAAAACGTGATATCACGAGTGCCGTGAGCCCAGCCTCGAATGGATCCTGTGCGGATACGACATCCGGCCATGGCAACCGCGTCGCGAGGAGTAGCGCATCTATGCTATACAGCAACTTCGAGAACGACCTCGTAGGATGCACATGAAGCGCCCCATCGCGGATTTCTGTGAACCCATCGTTTTCGAGCGAGAAACCAATGATGTCGAGTGCGCCGAATTTCTCAGCGTACGCTTTCTGCCGCGCGTATGCGGGAGAGCCGGGCACCAGGATGCCCCGCTTTGACCTGTCGGCTCCGATCTGCAAGACATGCATACCTCTACAGAGTATCAGCGTGCCGTGAGAATGTCCTCATACAATGTGATGAATGAATTCACCACGTTCGTAAGCTGGAACTGTTTAGACCTCTCATATGCAGACTTGGCCATTTTATTCCGCAGATCAAGGTTCACTAGAAGTTCCCGAATTTTCTCAGAGAATGCGTCTTCGTCACTCGGATCGACGAGGAAACCCGTAATCCCATCTTGCACCAATTCCGAGCAACCCCCCACATCGGTGGACACAATAGGAAGGCCGAAGTGCATGGCTTCGATGAAGACGTTGGGGAATCCCTCTTCGAGAGACGCAGACACGTAGAGCGCGGCGCCTTGAAACTGCGCATACACGTCTGCTGACGATAGGCGTCCTGTAAACGTGACCGGCACTCGGAGCCGCTTTGCTTCTGACTCGGATTCCTCGCGGATCCTGTCCTGGCCGTCACCGATGAGCACGAGATGTGCATGGGGGGTTTTCGCCTTGGCGAACGCACGGATTATCGTCGGTATTCTTTTGTGCGGAATGAACCGATTCGCTGACACGACGACAGGCTTGCTATCGTGAGTGAATGTCTTGTACCCGCCGCCCTCGATGTCGAGCGCATTTGGAATGATTCGGATACTCGCATCCTCGCCTGCTATCGCGCGAATGTTCTTCGCACGGAACTGTGAGGGTGCCCACACCACAGAAAAAAGCAGAAGGCCGTGGCGTTCTATCCAAGTCAGGAACCTCGAAAAAACCGAGAAAGAGTAGGTGCCGCCGAAGTCACGGCTTTTTACGTCACTCGTTGCGTATGTTTCCCACACCCAGTCGCCTGCGAACTTTATGATACTGGGCATGCCTGCGATTTTCGCAAAAAGGCCTGCCACGAATGACAGTGCGCTCACGCTGTGCGCATGTAGGATGTCCGGTCGCTCACGCACGATGACCCATGCCAGACATGCAGAACCGACGAGCCAGCGGATGGGCTTATCGAGCGGCGTGCGAGTGTAGCGCCAACGGTATCGGTACACCGTGTATCCGTCTGGATTCGACAACTCAAAGCGATCCCCTACAGTGACAACAACGGGTGTTACGCCCCTATCATTGAGTACACGGCAAAGGTGCCACGACTGCGTTGCGGGCCCTCCTATCATGGGTGGGAAAATGGGCGCGTACATCAAGACTTTCATATCTCGATACTATACATGCCTCCTCGCCCGCTCATTGTCCCATTCGTCCGACTGTCACCAGCGACCCGAGCTACGCTAGCCACGTTTGGTGGCAAATTTTACCTTTTTGAAGTACGCCTGCTGAAGGTCGAGTTGCATCTTCTCAAAGGTGCCCGGCGGCAAAGCTTTAGTCGCAGCAATAATACGACGGATACCCTCCTCCAAGGAGACCTCTGGCGTGAATCCGAGTACTTTCTTTACTTTCTTCATATCTGCAAGCAGTCGGTACGCATAGATCTGAATAGGGACATTTACACGCACGGGCTTCGGAGTCTTGACTCCGAGCTGCTTAGCAATGATAGCAAGTACGTCATTGAACGTGTGCTCAATGCCGAAGCCAAGGTTCAGTTCGCAGGTCGGGATATTCTTTTCCATCGCCATAATGAAAGCGCGGGCTACGTCGTCGACATAGATGAAATCACGCGTCTGCTTGCCGTCGCCCCATATGACCGGCTTCTGTCCGCCCATGAGCGCCCACGTAAGGAGCGACGTGATGTTGGCATACCCCAGCTTCGTATGCTCTCCGACTCCGTAGACGGAGAATGGTCGGAAGGCGATGCATTTGAAACCCCACCTGTTGCTATAGCGCCTTGCTTCAAGTTCGCACCAATGTTTCGAGCCTGCTTTACTGTCGGGCGGATCGATGGGCATGTCCTCGCGAAATGGCACGCGCGGCGGCTTGTTCCATTCCTCATAGACGGCGGACGTGGATGCCCATACTATCTTTCTTTTCCCATGCTTGCGCATCGCCTCAAGGATTGTCTTGAACCCGCGCATCGTAAAGTCGCAGGACTCTACGTCGTTCTCTTCGTACATGATGAACGACGACGGCGCAGCGAGATGGATGATATGGTCTGCTTTTGAGACCAAGTCCGAAACGAGCTTGTAGTCACGGACGTCGCCCTCTTTCCAGGCTATGTGCGGGGAATTGAGTATTTGGTCGCGATTCGAGAACCGGAAATTATCGAGCGCCGTGACCCGGTATCCCTTTTCGATAAGTTGCCTCACGAGAGAGCGCCCGATAAAACCTGCTGCGCCTGTCACGAATACGTTTTCACGCAGACCAGACTTTTTTCGAAACTGTTTTTTCATATGGCGAGGATAGTACCATGGCGGCACTCAAAGTAAAACGGGGCGCGAGGGCGCCCCGTTCCAATCTTGGGCAGGCGGGAACGCTACCGCGTTGGCGGACCCGCGAGAAGATAGGGACTCCTCAGAATGAGCTCGGTGATGATGAGAGACGACTGAATCCAGGCGATGGCAATGGTAGCCGGCGCAAGCGTCAGCATTGCGTACTCCTTCATTCCGAACTCGTTTCCTTGGAGAGGAGAGACAAATGGGAACATTACAGCTCCCTCCTTTCCTACCCAATCAAACACCCATATCGGTGTTCTCACCAGCGAGTTATCCCCTGTTCGTCAGTGGGTCGAAAACCTCCCTTTTCATGCGCTCTGCTATCAGACCCCAGTCGTACCGCTCCGCCGCAAGCTCCCTGGCGTTCTTTACGATGCGTGCGGTGAGCGACGGCTCACCCATGTAGCGCCGCACAGCTTTAGCGACTGATTCCGGATTGCTGACTTCGCAGAAGATGCCTGTCGGTTCCATGTCGGGATTTCTCTCCGGGTCGAAAAGAAAATCTGGTATGCCGCCGACCGGAGTCGCCACCACGGGAATGCCCGCAGCGAACGCTTCAACAAACGCATTGCCAAAACCCTCGATAAGCGATGGTCGCACAAAAATGTCGCACATTTTGTAGTACGCCGGCAATTCGTCGTGACCGATGTGCCCCGCAAAAATTACGCGCCCCCGCACGCCAGATTCCTGCGCTATGCGCTCGAGCTTGGCTTCGTCTTCTCCAGAGCCGGCAATGAGCAGCTTTACATTCTCGGGCAGGTGCGCGAGCGAGCGAATCGTGTCCTCGACACCGCGCGAGAGTACGAGGCGCGATGCGGTGAAGAGGAATACGTCACCCATTTTTTTGTCGTACTTTTCCTTCAACGTGAGGAGTTCATCTTCCGGTATCACACGAGAAAACTTCGCCACGTCGACTGCGTTGGGAATCACTGCTACGTGCCCCTTGTACCCTATGTTCCGCACCTCCCGCTCCAGAAAATGCGATATAACCTTGATGCGGTCGGCTCTATGGTAGACACGTTTGTACAGCCACCACAGCACATAGAGAATCGGTCGACGCTTCGGCATGTCGCTAAACGCTCGGCCGTCCTGTAGCTCAAGCACATACGGCGTCTTGGGGTGCAGATAATTGAAGATCATGCCCGCGAAACCCGCCTGGTTCGCCATCATCGACCAGACCGTGTCGTACACATACTTCTGGTCGAGCATCATCGCTTTCACAAATGCCGTAAAAGGGAACAGTAGCTTGGCGAACTTGAGAGTAAGCGGCATCATGCGATCCGACACCTTTGGATTTGCAGCAGACGGGCCGATGCGGTGAATCGTTATGTTGCCCCGCCTCTCGACTTTCGGCAGGGCTCTGTCGAAGCGGAGCGTCACCATGTGAAATTCATACTCGCTGGAATCAATGCGGTCGGTAATTTCTTTTATCGCCACCTCCGCGCCGCCAACGAAGGGATGGTAAGTGAGCGAGATAATCAGAACGCGTCTCATGCCTTCTGTGCCTTTAGTGAATCTATATACTGTTTTACCGTCATCTGCGGCTTCCAGCCGAATTCCTTTTCCACTCGTGTCGTATCGACGATCGAGTCCATGCGGTTCCCCTTCCGCTCCGGCAGCATGACGATGTTGTCAGTAAACATCTTCGCGATATCGAGCACCGTGTGCGATTCAGGACTTCCGAGACCGTACTCATCGCCCTGCCCTTTCTCCCCCACATCGACGAGGCCGCGCGCGATGTCGCCGGCAAAGGTAAAGTTGCGCTTCTGCGTACCAGGTGAGACCACGGTGATGGGCTCGCCTTTCCAGTACTGCGTCTTGAAACGTCCGATGACGCTCGCATACGGGCCTTCCGCGAGCTCTTGTTTTCCGTACGCATTGTAGAAATACGTGATGGCGTACGGCATGCTGAACCATGTGCCGTAGTTGCGCACGAGTTCGGTATTGCTCGCCTTCATCCACGCGTAGGGCGATTGGTCGCGCCCCATGCCGCCATCTGAGAACTTGGTCGACGAACCGGCATACACGATTTTGCACTTCTGGCCAGATAGATTGCGCTTGCGCCAATACTCGAAGACGCGGAACGTGCCGTGGACGTTGCTCTCCCACACGAGCGGCAAGTCGTCGAAGCTTTGTTCGACGCGCGAGTACTCGCCGAGATGGAAAATGATAGCGGGGTTTTCTTTGCCGAGAAGCTGTTCGATGTCTTTCGTATGTCCCTCTACGTACTCCGCTCCCGCGAAATGATTGTCCTTGCTGCCGATGAAGTAATTGTCGAGCGATACCACCCGATACCCCTTTTCGAGGAGCATCTCGATAAGGTGTGAACCAATCAGACCGGCGCCACCTGTCACAATGACCGTTTTTTTCTCACTCATGTGTTGAAGCGTACAGTGTGTCGTTACAAAAGCAAAGTCGCCGTTTTCTCAAACGGCGACTTGTAACATGTGTCGTTCACTGGCCGCGGAGCTTGCGAATCTCGTCGGAAGTAAGCCCGAGGTCGCTCGGCGTCACCACGCCGCTCGCGAGCACATCGTTGCGTAGGTGGTCGAGCGCATGATCGGGCTCGGCCCAGACTCGCTCGCGGTGATGCGAACGAACTCCATAGCATGCGCAATCACCGCTGCGCGAAAATACGCGTCCACGACCTGCTTGGGCATGCCGATGTCAGCGTAGCTCAGGCCTTTCCGCAGTAGATCGTCGAGTTCGCGCCGCCCATGATGCGGATATTCGCCCGGAAGGGTCTGCCACCGATAGATGCAGTAGCGTACGCTGAAGATGTTCGCGCGCTTGCGAGCGCTCTTCAGCATCGTCTGCGTCACCCTGGTGCCGTCACCGAGGGTTACGACATGACCGTCCTCGATGAGCCGCGAGAAATCTTCGATGAAGTCGGGCATCTTCAGTGTAAACCAGTTCGACCTCTCCGTTGGCCAGAACCCTTCGCCGGTCGAAAGGAGCTCTTCGAGCTCTTTCGTGTTGTGTCGTGGTCGCAGTTTGGTGACGCTCATCTGCGCCTCCCGGTTGCCAATACTCCTACCATTATACCACGAATGCCAGACTCAAGCAACTACACCGTATCCTCAACGATGCCCCACTCGCCCTGCCGCTTCCGGCGCACCGCCATCACAGCGCCACCAGTGAGGAGCGCGAGTGCGACGGGAGCAAACCACCACATGCTCATGCCGAACGATGCGCTTGCGGCAGCGACGGTAGGACGCACCACATCCGTGGCCGATTCTGGTACCACCTCCACCGCTTCAGTTTCCTCGTCGGGGGCAGCGGGAGAGAGTTGCACGGACGCGCGAGATGCGGGCTTAGGCGCTACACTCGACTGCACCGCTTGGAATTCGCTCGGCGAGGGCGCTGACGCTGGCGCACTCTGTGTGGGCGCATCACCCGCTTTCATCGCGAGTACGCCGTTGGGGTACGCGAGCTCCGCCTCCGCTCCTGCAAAAAAGCCGAGTGTTTTCGGAGATACCCGCATCGACGAGCCGGCAAGAATGAAGGAGTTGTCGGGCAGAAGAAATTCGCGCATGAATGCGCGAATAATCCATGAGGATAGGTCGAGATCTCGATCTGCATGGTTCTCGATTATCACGCTTCCGTCGGACTCAGCGCGAAACGCCAGCCGCGCTGGTTCTGCTGTGACGACGATACGGTCGCTTGCGGACTCAATGTCCTTAGCAACGGAGAGCACGACGACGTATTTCCCAGGGTACTCATAGTGGTGCGTCACGGTCGCACCTTCTGCCGTACCCCCATCGCCGAAGTTCCAGTTGAACCGCACATTGTCGAGGGGCTCCTTCTTCTTATTGTAGGCGCGTGCGCGATACGTCGTGTGCGCACCGACGATGACGACTCTGTCCTCGCCCGCGTCGACGAAGACTGAGGGGTCTGGCGGCGCTACGTATGACGAGACGGGTGCAATCTGCTGTGTCGTCGCTGTGGTCTGGGTATTCGTCGACTGAGTAGTGGTCGTGCTGGTGTCGGTTCCCGATGTTGTCTGTGCTTGTGATGATCCTCCTGGAGCTTCGCCGACGGTGATGAGATGTTTAAAATTGTCGAAAGTCGACGGTCCGATGCCATTGACATTGATGATGTCCTCAATTGTCGCGAAGGGGCCGTTCGTCGTCCTGTAATCGATTATTCTCTGGGCCAAGGTAGGCCCAATGCCCGGGAGAGTATCGAGCGTTGCGAGGTCCGCCGTGTTGATATTGATGAGCGCATGCGCCGGGAGCGGCGCAAGAAGCAATATGAGTGCGACAAGCCATCGCATGCACGGTATTATGCGACACGAATCAATGAGAGAGTGTTTGACTATTGAATCGCTGTGGATTCTCAGTTAACACCCTTGTCCTTTGTATCGCCGCCGTTGACGACGCGCTGGAGCACTTGGTTGGATACTTCAGGATTCGCTTGTGACCGCTCCCCGGCGTGATTCTGTTGCATCTCTGTAGGCTTTTGATGCGGCGTCGCATGGCGAGGACCGCCCTGAGACTTATCAAAGCGTTGCTCACCCCGGCCATGATTGTGGTGCGGCTGGTGGTCGCGCGACTGCTGTTTATGCGCCTGCTTATCGCGCAATAGCTCGAGCGGCGAGCGAGCGGGTGCTTGAGCTGATGAAATACCCTCGGCACGTGCCTTTTCTATCGCGTCGCGAAGAGAGTTCCGTCCCGCCTCGGCGCGAGGTTGGGTTGTCACCTGCTCGCGCCGCGGCTCCACCCTGGCAATGGTCGGCTGCAGTACGGGCGCAGGCGCAGGTGACGGGCGCGACTCGCGCAATCTCTCTGCCGGAGAGATGCTCGGGGGAGGTGTAAAGCCACCATTCGGCCGATAGTCGCGCCGTTCTTTTTTTTCTTTTGGCGGCGGGATGAACTCTTCTTGCTTAGATTTTATGAGCTCCTCTATCTTCGCCCTTGGTACGCCGAAGGCGTGTCGCGACGACATGATGACATCGTCGCGGTATGTGATGTTGGGCGGCTCAATAGGCGGTATGGTCTCTGCCGAAAAGGGCGGCGAACCCACACCATCTATCATGAGCGTGAGGTAAATCTGCCCGAGGCCGAGATTCACGAGGTCCTCCGGTTCGAACGTGGGCTGGAAGACAGTCTCGAGAACTTCCGCGTCGAATGGACCCACCCGGAAGACAATGAGCGTGCCGACGTTGCCGAAGACCGCGTCGCGGACTTCCTCTTCCATCTGCTCGATGTACTGGTTGGCCAGCGTGAGCGCGAGCTTGTACTTGCGGGATTCTGAGAGAATATCGGCGAATGCCTCGTTCATCATCGACTGGAATTCGTCGACATAAAAGTAGAAGCGAGGCAGTTTCGCAAGACGCATCGGCGGTTCGTCTGCACGCGACATCGCAGCAAGGTAAATCTTGACGGTGAGCGCCGAGCCGAGGAGAGAGGCGTTCGTCTCGCCCATGCGTCCTTTTGAGAGATTGACGATGAAGATTTTCTTCTCATCCATCACTTTGCGCAAATCGAAGGAAGATTTTGCCTGGCCTACAATGTTGCGAATGAGAGGGTTTGAGACGAATTGGCCGATTTTGTTCTGGATTGCCGGCAGAGCTTCGCGTGTGTATGTGTCGGTAAAATTCGCAAATTCCTCCACCCAGAACGCTTTGACGATAGGGTCTGAAACCTTTTCAAGCACCGCATTGCGATACGTTTTGTTGATGAGCATGCGGTTCACGTCGAGCAGCGTCGAGCCTGGATACTCGAGGAGTGCGAGCAGAGTGTTTTGCAAGATATACTCCATGCGGGCGCTCCACGCGTCCACCCAGATGCGTTTGAGTGCCCCCATGAGACCGGAGACGACGAGGTGCCGCTTGTCATACCCCACGTCCTCCATCACGTTGAATCCAAGGGGGTATTCGGTATCAAACGGCGCGAAGTAGATGACATCACTGATACGCTCCTGCGGGATGAAATCGAGGAGCTTTTCGGCGGTCGAGCCGTGGGGGTCGATAAAGGCGATGCCTTCCCCATTTTGAATATCCTGAATCGCCATGTTCTCGAGCATGGTCGATTTGCCCATGCCGGTCTTGCCGATAACATAGATATGCTTTCCGCGGTCTATCGCGCGGATACCGAACATTTCCCTCTTTCCCCGCGTGTGCGTCGATGCGAAGTAGGTGATTCGCCTATCGTCGTCGAACTGGTCAGGGTGGGGCTTGTGCTCGCCTGAAGCGTGACTGTCGTGGTGCTCAGACATACGGGAAGTATACCCCGTGAGATAGGCGCTCCTCCGGTCTTTAATGCAAATTGGAGCAAAGCAGGATCGACCATGTTTCTAGGCTCACCCCGCACGCATATCTCACGGGGTATACCAAGAAGCGTCCCTCAGGGACGCTTCTTATTGCGCCGAGAGCGCCTGTTTCAAGCTGCTGTATCGATTCGCGGGATCCCAGAAGTACCACGAGGTGAGCCCTGCGTCGTACGTTGCGCGTGTCTGGTCGAGGATGTCTTGCGCGGTATACGTCTTGCCGTAATTAAAATCCTGCAGCCACGGGCGCAGCATCTTGGGGTCATACACCGGTTTCTCGTACACTGCCGGCGTCGACGTGCCGATACGCGTAAAGGCGAGCGACGGGACGGTCGTCGTGGGCGCTTTGAGTCGCCGCACCGCTTCGGCCATGGATTGGTACACGACTTTGTACGGGTCACTGTTCGGGTCACTCAGTCCTGCAAAGCCCTTGTTGTAGTGCGATGGGTACACCATGGGCGCGATGTAGTCGAAATATGGAAGCGCGCGCTCGAGCTGTTGGCCGATACCGAGGTCGTCGGTGAGCACGGTCGTGTAGCCAAAGAGGTCTGCGCTCATGACCGGCACGTGGCCGCCGTGGTGCGCCGTATCAAATCCCTTTACTTGCTTGTGGAGATACGAGAAGAATTTCTCCAGCTCGCCTGCCCGGTCTGTCGAGGGATAGACGATGTCGCTCATGACGCCGTCGGATGGCCAACGGACGTAATCGTAATTCAGTTCGTCGAAGCCGAGCTCGTAGCTCTCTCGGCTAAGCTCCACAATGTAGTCCCAGTGCGGCTCCGAATTGACCGCGATAAATGAGAGGCCCTTGTGGTCTTTCCATGGCTCACCGGGCCGCGCCTTCGACTGCACCGCTCGCTCAGGATGCACCTTCGACATGAAGGGGTCTTGGAACACCGTGATGCGTCCTATCACGTAGATTCCTTTTTCATGGAGCGTCGCGATGAACTCGCGCATATCGCCCGCTCCGCACTTGGCGGCATCCCACGCTGGTTTCAATTCCTCACTCTCGGGCTTGAACGCGATGGTACCTGAGTAATCTTTTATATCGATAACGACCGCGTTGAGCTTCGTCGAGTCCAAGAGTTCTACAAGGGTGTTGCGGAGCGAGGGCGTCCCCACGGCGCACTGCGTCATGTATATCGCGTACATGGGCTCCGGCGCGGCCACGTGACTTACGCGCGCCTTCGGAGCCTCGGGAATCACCACCTTCGGCGTACTGGTCGCACCAGCGCGGATAAATTCTGCCGACGGATTAGAGAGAGAAATGAACACGCCCGCCGCAACGACGGCGGGTGCCGCGATGCCGAGGAAAACGACGCCTATCCTCGACGCGCTCGTTCGTTTAGAGCTGGACATGCTCGTGACGCGGTTGCGAGACGTTCTCGGTTTCTGGTCGGCGCGGATTCTCAATGTGGCCGTACCTCCTGCGCACTACGATGCCGAGCGCGATGACGAAAACGCCAACAGCAAAGAAAATCCACGTGTCCCAGGTGTTGGGAAAGCCCAAAAAAGGAAGTGCTGCGACGAGGACGCCGGAGAGCATGATGAGCGCATCGAGTGTCATGTGGCCTAGTATATAGCCACGCGGCATACGCTCCTAGTGCACAAACATCTTTATAGTCCTGTGTACCCCTCCCTCCCATGAGTGACCTCGTAGGTCACTCATGGGAGGTCACTCATGGGTGCGCTTTTATGCCGAGGACTGCGGCTCGATGATGACGACAAATTCTCCCCGCTCGGCCTTGCGCTTCTTCAGGTCTGCGGCGAGTTCTTTCGGCGTACCAGAGAGCATTTCTTCATGGAGTTTCGTGAGCTCGCGACCGATGTGCACTTTGCGAACTTTTACCACCTCAAGCTCCGAGAGGAGCTTCTGAATGCGGTGAGGCGACTCGAAAAGTACGACCGGGATGCCGCCCTGTGGTGAGCCTGGTCGAACCATCGCGGCGACTCTTTTTACAAATGTCTGACGTCCTTTTTTGTGCGGCGCGAATCCAAGGAATGCGAACTCCGGCGACGCAAGCCCTGCAATCGAGAGCGCCGCGGTGAGCGAGCTTGGCCCTGGGATTGCGTCGACGAGTCCGCCGCCCTCGCGCACAAGTGCGACGAGGCGCGCGCCGGGGTCGGATATGCCCGGCGTCCCCGCGTCCGACACGTAGACCACATGCTCACCGCTGAGCACGCGCTCGAGCACTTCTTTCGACTTCTTGCCCTCCATCGCCGCATCGAGTCGCTGGAGCGATTTTCTGATGCCATAGTGTGCGAGCAACTTCGACACGACACGCGTGTCTTCTGCGTAGATAACACTGCACTCTTTCAAGTTCCACAGCGCCCGGAATGTGATATCGCCCATGTTGCCGATGGGCGTGGCGACGATAGAGAGTTTCCCCTGCTCGGTCTCCCTTGAGACTTCGTTCATACGCAGACCCTACCACTGATACAAAAAAGAGAGAAGCCGCGGCGCTTTCGCGCCGCGGCTTCGAGACGATGCCGTGATTGTTACTTTTTGCCCGGCGTTCCGAGCAGAAGCTCACCGTACTCGACGAGCTTGCGCCGATTTCGCGGCGTCAGGCCGTCATAGATGACCTGGACTCTCGACGGGGCGTGGTTCTCATGGCACTGCTTGAGCTGCCGCTTCGCGAGCCCAAGTGCGCTTTCAAGCGCGTAGACCGCTTTTGAGGCGGAGCGGTCGAGCCCACGGAACCGGTGGGTCACCCTGCGGGTGATTTTTTTCCTTGGCATTTCAACGTTCTCCTCGCTTCCAGCCCCTATGGCCGGTATGTTTGTATTATAGCACACCTTGCGGATAATGCAAGTTCGCCCTATTCCTTGCCTTCGTTCTTAGAAATATGCGCAACGAGCGGTGGAATCACCGTCCTGAGCAGTTGTGAGATGTCATCTCGCGCTGCTATCTCATCTTCGGTTAGAAAGCGCCCGTACTCCCCTTCGCATACCTCAACTAGGTTTTCGAAATCGTTTCTCACGCGCTCATAGAATACGGCAAATGTGTTGTTACGAACTTCAAAGTAGCCTAATTTCTGCAGTGCCTTGGGTTTGTACCGCAACTCTTCGAAAATCTCACGATACGCCGCTTCGAGCTCTGTTTCTCCCTTATCGACGTGTCCGCCGAATGTCGAGAAGATATTCGCGTCACCCGGAGCATGAGCATCTCGCTTCTGCAGATAGAATTCGTAGCCGGCCCCGGTGCGGCGGTACGGTATGAAAGATGCATGTGACACCGTCATATTAGTCCGCAATCTGCTCGGCTACTTTATAGATATCCCCCGCACCCATGGTGACGATGAGGTACCGGTCGTCATACGTGAGCAGCTTGTCGCGTATCGCGTCAAAAGAATCGAGTGCAATCGAGTTGCCCCCGTGGCGGCGCGTTACATCGGCGAGGACATCACTCGTGACAGCCGGGTCGGGCTCTTCACGCGCCGCGTAGATGGGCGCGATGATGCTCTCGTCGGCGGTTGCAAGAGCGCGCCCGAAGTCTTGCATCAGTGAGCGCGTGCGCGAGTACGTGTGTGGGTGGAAGGCGACGATAATTTGCTTGTCAGGATACTTCTCTCGCGCTGCTTCCACCGTCTTTGCGATAGCCGTCGGGTGGTGCGCGTAGTCGTCGTACACGAGCGCGCCAGCGGGGGTCTCGCCTCGGTACTCGAAGCGGCGCCACGAGCCTTTGAAGCTGAGTAACGCCCTATCGACGTATTCTTCCTGCAGATGCGGGAATGCGGCGCGCGCCGCGCATTTAGCGGCGCGTGCATTGTCGCGGTTGAACTCACCTATTTGCTCAAGAGCCGGCACCGTCTGTGTCGAATAGTCGAGTATCGGTGCCTTGGCCTCACCCAAGACTCCCGCTACCACCGGGTCGGATGGATTTGCGACGATGACACCGTCCCCGGGCACCCGCGCAACAGCTTTACGGAACGTCTCCTGCAACGCCTCAAGCGACGGAAAATAATCGGTGTGGTCGAGCTCGATATTCGTGATGACGAGAATATTCGGATGCAGCTTTAGGAGGTGACCGCGGTATTCGCATGCTTCCACCACGAGGAGCTCTTCCTTGCCCAGCAAGAAGTTGGATCCGCCCGCTGGCGGAAAATCGCGCACTATCGAGCCCACGATGGCCGTCGGCTCCTTGTCGCAATCACGCAATATCTTCGCAAGCATGCCCGTGGTCGTCGTCTTGCCATGCGTACCTGAGACCGCAATAGTGCGCGCGTCTTTCGAAACTTCGCCGAGCGCCTCAAAATACGACATTTCTCTGATGCCCATTTCTGCCGCTCGCACGCGCTCGGGATTGCTCGAGGGCACCGCATCGCTATATACGAGAAGTTCAGTGTCTGCAGGAATCAGACACTGGTCATGTCCTATCGACACCTCGATTCCCTGTGCCGCGAGCATTGTGGTAACCGGCGATTCCTCCCTGTCCGAACCACTCACGCGCACGCCGCGCGAGACATACAGCTGCGCAAGCGCCGACATCCCAATGCCGCCAATACCCACCATGTAAACGCTGCGAGGCATGTGCATGCGTTTACTCTAGCACTTCGACATCGAATTTTTCACCGGGGAACAATGCCGCCACAAAGCCGCGAAAATGTGGTGAATCCTTACTCACGATGAAGTGCGTCTGCCCATCTCCCGCTTCGAGCGGCCAGAAGAGTCTCTCCGCACGTTCGGCGACCGCATACGCGGGGTCGAAAAGAACCAGCGAGTCGCCGACCACCTTCCTGAAAATGTCTGAAACGAGCGGATAGTGCGTACACGCGAGGATGAGAACATCATAGTCCGACAACTTTACATCGCGCAACGACGAACGTATGGTTTTCTCGATTTCGCCTGCTTCATGACCCCACTCGATAGAAGCTGCAAGGTCGGGAATCGCGACCGAATCGATGCGCTTGTCTACCATCTCAAAGCCGCTCTCGTATATCTGCGAGCGTACGGTCGCGGGCGTCGCACAGAGGAGTATGCGCGCATCCGAACCTTTAAAAAAGGAGACCGTCGGTCCCACCATTTCGATGAGCCGCGTAGGAGCGATGGAAAGCGAATCAAAGAGCGAGACAGCGAGCGACACCGAGACGCTGTTGCACGCGCTCACGATGCTCGTCGCACCGCGCTCCTGTAGAAGTCGGAATCCTGCGGCGGCGAGCCGCGCGAGCTCCGCATTCGATTTGCCGCCATACGGCACGTTTTCAATGTCGCCAAAGTACACGACGTCAGCCGACGGGATCTTCTCGCGAACCGCGCGCAGTACGGTGAGACCGCCCGAGCCTGAATCGAAAACCCCTATCATGCGCTAGTACCGCCGGTACTCAGTTTCAAGAAAACGTCCGAGCCGTTTGAGTCCCTCAGTAATCTTGGCCTCATCGAGCGCATAGCTGAATCGAAGCCGGTCGGGCGAGCCGAACCATGTGCCATCGTACGTAATCATCCCATAATTGTAGTAGAGGTCATGCATAACACGTGAAGGATTCTTGAATTTGGGCAGCACATAAAATGCGCCTTCGGGTCTCCACAAATCAAGCCCGAGCTCCATCATCCCCTGGTATATCGCGTCTCGCCGCTTCTCCCATACCGGCACATGCGAGGCGACGTAGGTGGGGCGCTCAGACATCGCGGCGAGTCCCATCGCCTGACTCACGATAGACGTGTTCATTGACGTGTGCGATTTCATGTCGACCACTCGTGAGACCAATTCGCGGTCGAGCGTATGGAAATACCCCAACCGGTGGCCGCACATCGCGTAGGTTTTCGAAAACGAATTGATGGTAACTACCCGCTTGCCTTTCAGGAGGTAGTTCTCGCGCTCATACATAAGGTCTTTGTAGACTTCGTCTGAAAGCACGTAGATGCCGAGGTCATTGCACATCTCCTCGATGCGGCGAAGCACTTCCACGTCCTGCACTGTGCCGGTCGGATTCGAGGGCGAATTTATCATCACGGCGCGGCAGCCCTGCACGCTGCGCTCAAACGTATCGATATTGATCTTGCCTTTCTCCAGTTCGTAGAAAACCGGCGTCATGCCCGCGAGCGTCACGTTGTGCGGATACGAATAGTAGTACGGTTTCGGCAGCGCTACCTTCCCGCCGGGCACCGCAATCGCGCGCAGCACGAGGTCTATCGCTTCCGAAGCCCCGTTTGTCACGACTATTTCTTCGGCTATCGCACTCGGGTACTCCTTGGCAATCGCGGCGCGAAGATTTTCTTCTCCTTGGACGAGTCCATACTTGAATCCCGCGAAGCTCTTCAGGATATTGAAAGTGGCGGGCGGCGGCGGGAGGTCTGGCTGCCCCGAGCCGAAAGAAATCAGGTCACCCTCTCCTGTCGCGCCCTTGCCGATGAAAAAGGCTGGGCTCTCAATAGCGGGCATATGCATACGAGTGTACCTTAGCGCACTTTACTCTGCACGAGAGAAAGAAACTGGTCGTTGCGGTCGTACTCGTTTTTGAATCCGCCAGGCGGCGGACCAAACGATGCAAATGCGGGCGAGAAGAGCACCGTATCCCCAGGCTCCGCCGCGCCGAAAGCAGATTGCACCGCTTCTTCGAGCGAGTGCAGCACCGGCGCCTCGGGCAGCTTCCCTTTTAGGAATACCGTACCAGTGCCTTCGAGTAGAAACACGGCCTTGCACGTCTTGCGCACTTCATGGGCGAGTTCGTCGAGCGGCAGCCCTTTGTCTGCGCCTCCGGCGATAAGGACGATGTCGCGCTTTCCGGTGTCGAGCGCCTTGAGCGCCGCTATCGTCGCCTCCGGCGTCGTCGCGTTGTTGTCGTTGTAGATCTTGATGCCGTCCCTTTCACTCACGAGCTGCAGACGTCCCTCGACACCGTCGAATGATTCGAGACCCATCTGTATTTGCTGCGCGGTAAGGCCAAGTGCGAGGAGTGCCGATGCCGCGAGCGATGCATTGTGCCTATTGTGTGCGCCGGGAATCCGGAGACGCCAGTCTTTCGGCACATGTCCCGGGACTATCGGCTCGATGGGCGGCCTCGCGGCTCGCACACGGTCTCGGATACTTTCGCCGACAATGAGTGCATCTCCCTGCTTTTGATACTTGAATATGTTGGCCTTGTCGGCAAAGTACTCATCCATGTTCCTGTAGTAATTCTGGTGGTCGGGCATGAGGTTCGAAAACACAGAGACATGCGGACTTATTTCGAGGTCTCCAAAACCCTGGAGCTGCCACGAATCGAGTTCGAGCACAGCGATATCGTTTTGTTTGATATGCGGGAGCTGAGCGAGCGTCGAGACGCCGCGCACATTGCCGCCGAGGAACGCCCTTTTGCCCGCGGCTTTCAGACAGTGAAATATCATGTGCGATATCGTCGACTTGCCTCGAGTACCCGTCACCCCGACGATTCTCGCGCCACCCGCCATCGCGAATTTTGCGAAAAGGGCTGTCGACATCGCGACGGGCACACCAGCCTTTTTCGCCGCCGCGACCTCAGACGAATCAAGCCGGACGCCCGCAGCTTTTATCACCATATCTGCCGATGTAAAATCCTCCGTGCGGTGGCCGCCAAGGTGAAATGTGATGTTGGGATACTGCCGAAGTTTTTCGAGGGATGGCGCGAGCTCTGCTTCGCTCTTCCTGTCGGTCACCGTGAGCTCTGCGCCGCACGACGCGAGGAATTCCGCATCGCCGACGCCCCGCCCCAAGAGTCCCAGACCGAGCATTGTCACTTTTTTGCCTTGTATTGTCTCCGCAAAGTCTTGCATTCCCGCCACTATAGCACTTGTGCTTCCGGATTTCTGTTTCCTACTAATGTATCCACACTTGCGCATGCGCCAGCGCGTCATATGATGCGAGTCCACGTTTGATAGCCCAGCCCCAGTTTTGGGCGATGGAAATATCCATCATCAAAACTGGAGCTGGGGTTCGCCAAAATAGAAACGGCGAATAGGAAGCGGGGTGAAATTCCCCCACTGTGCCGCAACGGTAAGTCCTGAGAGAAATCGAAGGATAAAGTCCGATCTTCGTCAAACGTTCCGCCAGCCGGCGGATCCCGAGCAGGAGGTACGCGTACACACGTGCGCTTTCAAGACCCGCTCGGCGGGCTTTTTTGTTGTCATGAAAAAGATTCATCTTGCAATCCTCATCATTCTTGCCTGCGGCATCGCCGCATCTCTCTGGTATGCCACACAGCCCGGCGTGGCCATCACGTACGGCACACCCGCGGAGACCGAAAAGCCCGCCCAGCTCGACAACAGCGATGTTGTCGTCGATGTGCCGCTGCCATCGACCGCATCCGCGCAGGCCATCGTCTCAACCGAAGCGCCCGTCGCATCGGCGCCCGAAGTTCGACAGACGAGACCAGTGTGCGAGTCGGTACGCATCACCGTCGGGACAGCATCCTACGTCCCCTGCGTAGCGAGCGAGGTCACCGTACTCGCTGCGATGCAGGAGGCGACGAAAGACGGGCTCGTATTCACCGGGCGAGAATATCCGGGATTGGGTTTCTTTGTCGAAAGTATCAACGGAACGTCCGGTGGCGATGGATATTACTGGTTTCTCTACATCAACGATGAATCTTCGAGCACTGGAGCGTCGGGCACGCTCGTGCGCCCAGGAGATATCGTCGAGTGGCGTTATAAGCAAAGTTATTAAATAATGATTCGTATGAAGAAACTTCTATCTATTGTCGTCGCGACAATGCTTACGTTCGGGAGCGTACCCTGGACGTATGCTGATTTCGAATTTAGCGACTCGGTGACGTTTGATGATATTAACGCCTCAACTGCAACTGCGGCGCCAATATCCGGCTCCTGCGAAACGGAGGGCGATACCGTCAACATTTCAATCCACGGCGCTATCGACGGAAGCGAAACGAGCATAGGGGCGAGTACGCAATGCACCGGAGATTTGACATGGTCAACAACCATCAACGTAAGCAGTCTAGACGACGGACTTCTTGTGGCGTTCATAGAAGACGATCCGGACGGAGTCCCCGCCCTAAAAGATGTTACGCCCCCAATCGTCTTGAACGTACTCGTTGGCTACCTATACTTTGAAGGTACGGAAGAGCCCGCTGAGGGCTACGAATTCGCTTCTTCGACACCGGACTTCGTATTCAGTTCGGATGATTTGGTGGCGGTGGAATGCTGGATTAATGATGACGAGCCAGTCGATTGTACTGATACGTTTGCTCACACGAGCCCGACTGAACTTCCGAGTGGTCCGCACATCTTTTACATCAGCGGACTTGATGAGGCTGGAAACCAAATGGATACTCCACACGCTACCAACTTCTGCATCAACACGTGCGAAGAAGACGAGGGCGGCGGAGAAGGTGACGGTGACCCTGAGACTGAGACGATATTCCTCGCCATCCGCGACGGAGCGACGCTCATTGGTCCCGTAGAGCTCGAGCTTCCGGCTGCCGATGCGCCGGACGTGAGCATAGCCCCCACGGGCACCACGACCACGTACAACGTCCCTGCGAGAAGTGTTCTTGCGCTCCTCACTACATTCGACGCAGCAACCACGACGTTCGAAATTACCGACCTCGCATACTTCACGAGCTTCAGCTCGTTCCTCGTCAACTGCATCAGCATTCCGGCAGTATCAGAGGAATCCGATGAGTGCTTCAGCTGGACATACGCGGTAAATGGCGAGTTCCCCTCGTTCGGCATGGATATGACAGAGCTTGCCGATGGCGACGTCGCGTATGTGTTTTTCGGCTCAGCGTGGCAGGTATCTGTGAGTGATACAAGCGTGGAGACGGATGAGGAATTCACCGCAACGGTAGCAAGGTACGATGCTGAGACAGATACATATGTGCCGGCCGAGGGAGAGATTGTGGGAGCCGTCCAGTTCGATGATTTCTTCACACCAACCGAGTTCGCAACGTCGACGACTGATGTAGACGGTGAGGCAGTGCTTTCTGTCGCCGACGCCGGAGAATACTTCGTAGGAGCACAGTCGGTTTTCTACTTCCCCAACGTCACCATCACAGTTTCTGAGCCAGAAGAGTCGGAAGAGACACCATCTGGCGGCGGCGGAGGTGGCGGGGGCGGTATTTCACATCTCACGTTCAATGTCCCGGCCGCACTCGCGTACCTCGCGAGCCAGCAAAGCGCAGACGGCTCTTTTGGCGCATCTCTTTTCTCGGATTGGGTCGCGCTCGCATTCGCCGCGCAAGATCCAGGCAGCGCAAAGGCATCTCTCCGCGCACATCTCCTTTCGGCCACACCCGCGATGACGAAGGTCGAGGATTACGAGAGGCATGCGATGGCGCTCATGGCACTCGGCATCAACCCGTACTCGGGGACAGGCGTCGACTACATCTCGCCCATCGTCGCGGCATTCGACGGCACGCAGATAGGCGAGAGTATCGTGCACGATGACATTTTCGCGGTATTTCCCCTGCTCAAAGCTGGCTACTCAACATCCGACGACATCATTCAAAAGGCGGTGGCGTACATCGTCTCGAAGCAGGTGGGCGGCTCGTGGGGCGATCCGGACACCACCGCGGCTGCGGTGCAAGCGCTCGCGCAGGTGAGTTCGCTTCCGGGAGTGCCTGCAGCACTGACAAGCGCGGAGAGTTACCTGCGCGCGCAGCAGCAGAATAATGGAGGCTTCGGCAACAGCTTCTCGACTGGCTGGGTGATGCAAGCTATTGCAGCCCTCGGACAGAGCGAGACTCAGTGGGCTCCTGGTGGCCTCTATCCGCAAGATTACCTCGCGACGCTCCAACAGAGTGATGGCGGCGTAGAGATTGCGACAACAAATCAGAACACACGCGTCTGGGCGACGGCATACGCCATCCCCGGCGCCCTCGGCAAGACATGGAGTTCGCTTCTCTCGAGCTTCTCCAGACCGACAGCAAGCGTGACGGGAGGAGGGGGCTCATTTGCAACATCGACCGCCACGACGACGCCGGTAGTCGCAACGACAACAGCGCCCATCGCAACATCGACACCCCCGCAAGGAGAAGTGCTCAGCCAGATAATCGAGGAGGTGGCCGACGAGTCACCGGAAGTTGCTTTCGAGACCCGTATCGCACAAGTCACTGAGAGCGAGCCCGACGCACCTGTCGTACCCGAAGAAGATGCGACATCGACCGACCAAGCGCTCGACCAGCTTGCAGCAGCGGCGATAGTAAGCGGAACCAATTGGACGCTCATCGTCCTCGCGTTCCTCGCGCTGATACTTTTCGGAATCGTGGGTTACGTCGCTTTTGTCAGGAAGTACTGGAACTAGTCATCTTCGCCCGCGACGCGGCCGAAGAACGGTCGGTACATGTCCTCTTCGAGTGAGATGCTCACTTCGCCGCGATTCACCGTGTCCGTGAATCGGACTGGCGCGTCTTCGACGACGACCAGCGGCTTTTGCTCGTTCCCCTCGCCAGCGAGGAGCACAGCCGTGGTCGCAATGCCGTCCGCGACGTTGGTCAGCGTGAATTTTAATTTCCGCCCGAAGATGTCTTTCTTTCCCCGGTAGTCGCGCACTCCCCGAAACCCTGCGTAGCCCACGGCGAGCCCCACGACGCCAGCTCGCATCGGCACCACGCGGCTGTCTGTCACGACAACGCCAAGTTTTTTGAGCTGAAATTTTTTCATGAGCTTTCCGCGCAGTTTCTCCGCTGCCGCGAAACTGTCTTTGGGCAAGAGGACGAGCTTGCCGTCTGCATTGGATTCGTCGGCACCGGCATTGGCCATCGGTATGCCGTCTTTCATCGTGAGCACCACGTGCGTCGTCGCCACCATCCAGTCGCTCTCGCTCTCGATGATGCGCATGCGCTCGGCGTCGTTGCGCGGGCTCGCGACGCGGCCTTCGGAGAGCGCGACTATCTTCGATGTGACCGCAAGCACTGTACCCTCTTTGAGGACGGGGATGTGCTCGACAACGAAGTGAAAGAGGTTCTCGCCTTCAGAGAACACCCGCGTCTTTACGGCGCGAGCATTCATACGATCTCCTTTTTACGTACATCATCCGCTTTCCATATTTCTACGTGCTCTGCCGGCGCCTCTTGTGCCACGTTGTCGACGATGATTCTCGCGACATCGGCAGGCTCCATCGATTCATCGTAGTCCGCGTGCTTATTCGCGCCGAAAAGCTCGGTCTTTATCCGGTACGGATACACACCGACAACTTTGACTCCCGATTCCCGAATCTCGTCCCGCACGGCCTGTGTGAATCCCTCCGCCGCGAATTTGCTCGCGCTGTACGCTGCGCCGAGTGCCTTGCCCTTGAGTGACCGCACTGAGAGCGTATTACAAATCGTCCCCTCGCCCCTTTCTCGCATATGCTTCACCGCTTCGAGCATTCCGTACGCGAGTCCGAAATAGTTCACTTCCACGAGCATGTGCGCCTTGTTGAAGTCGATGTTCTCGGCTGGCGTGTACGGCATCCATACTCCCGCATTGTTGAGCCAGAGGTCGATCTTGCCCCATTCATCCATCGCCGCCCTCCCGAGCGCCACGACCTGCTCGCGATCGGTCACGTTGCAGTGCATGGTCGGCATATCGAGCTCGATGCCGAGGTCTTGTAGGTCTGCACTATCGATATCGGAGATGAGCACCTGCGCGCCACGCCCCACGAGCTCGCGCGCGAGTGCCGCGCCGAGCCCCCTCGCCCCGCCTGTGAGCACAGCCGACGCGCCTTTGAGTTGCATTGGCGGAGTATAGCGGGTGTCGTTGCCTGTGACTAGCCGAAGATGGAGGGGTGAGTGGCGTGTCGCCTATACAGATGATAGGCAGACGCGAGGTACACGAGCGCGGCGATGACGAAGACGACGTAGTTGGAGCTTATCGACATGCCGATATTCGTGCCCGAGAGTCCGACGATACCGAGGTTCACACCCGAGACCACCATCACGCCGAACGCTGCCATGTCCTTTTTGTCCTTGCCGCCGAATACCTTGAAATCATTCTTGTACCATCGATAGCCGAGGTATATGGCGGTCACGCCAGAGATTATCCATGAGAGCGTGAGGAGCGTCCCCACGAGCGGGATGCTCGGCAGCAGCATCACGATGGGTGGCACGCCGCCGAGAAGCAGTGCGACCGCTGCTATCAGGAGGCGCGCCTCCGACCAGTAAAAGCTGTATTTCGTAAGTTCCTGCGGGTCATTCAGGTTTATGTTCATATGTACCAATTGTGACACCCGTCCACGCAACCGCAATGCTGCCTGTGTACAGCGACTATCTCCGCAATACGTCTTTCTTGTCGTGCTTCAGGTACGCCACGATGATGAAGGAGATGATGACGAGGAGGAACCATGATGTAATCTTGTTGGTCGAGACTACATTCCACACGTGGACTTGGTCGGGGTACTGCCAGGCGCCGTAAAAAGTGGAGATGTTCTCCGCTATCCAAATAAAGAATGCAATGAGGCAGAACGCGAGTGCAAGGGGCATGTGCCGCTTCTCTTTGATGACCGTGAAGTACACGGTCGTACGCGCAAAGAGGAGGAAGACCGCGGGGATGAGGAGGAGGCGCAGGTCAGGAATAAAGAAGTTGGTGAAGAAGTTGATGTATATCGCCGCACATAGTGCGAGCACCCACGGATACGGGGGAAAATTCTCCAGCTCTGTTTTCATAATGCGCCATGACTGCGCGAGGTAACTGCCGACTGCGGCATACATGAATCCCGCAAAGAGCGGCACGGTGCCTATTGTGAAAAAGCCCGGCTCCGGGTAGCTCCACGAACCCACTGCCGGGTGTGTCTTGAATGTCTCGAGGACGAAACCAATAATGTGAAAAAGAAATATGGTCTTCACCTCGTCCCACGTCTCCACTTTCGTGAGATACAGGATGATTTGGAGGAGCACCGCGGAGAGGAAGAGGAAGTCGTAGCGCGCAAGCTCGCCGAGCGGCAAGTATTTAGAAACGAAGAGGAGAAAAAAGAATGAGCCAGCAAAGATGCAGGAGCGAGCCTGCTTGAGCCCGAATACGATGAGTTCGTAGACCCACTCTCTCAATGTGGCAAAAGGCACCATGTGGGCATGGGGAGACTCGAACTCCCAATCCTTACGGAACACGCTTCTGAGACGTGCGCGTATACCAATTCCGCCACATGCCCGTGGTGGGCATTGTAGCCAATTTTCTACAGCACGCTATCATGCCCGCACTTGCCCCGTTAGATAATGCTGCCAGAATGCATATGTACGCTATGAGCTTACCGAACCATCATGTCTAAGAAAAAAACAAGGGGCGGGCTATCTAACGGGGTGAAAAAGTTCGGGACGCCGGGCAAGCCCAACACCGTGAAAATCCTCATGCTCGGCTCGGGCGAGCTGGGCAAGGAGGTCGTTATCGAGGCGCAGCGGCTCGGGGTGGAAACGGTCGCCTGCGACAGGTACGAAGGAGCGCCCGCCATGCAGGTCGCGCACAAGAGCTACGTATTCAACATGCGCGACGGCAAGGAGATTCGGAAAGTCGTGCAAAAGGAGAAGCCCGACTTTATAGTCCCCGAGATAGAAGCCATCGCGACCGAGGAGCTGGTCAAGCTCGAGAAAGAAGGCTGGACGGTGATACCCACCGCGCGCGCTGCGCGGCTCACGATGGACCGCCGTGGCATCCGCGAACTCGCCGCTGAAAAGCTGAAACTTCCCACATCGCCGTACCGTTTCGCGGCGTCGCTTGAAGAACTGCAGAAAGGCGCTGCCGAAGTCGGATTCCCCTGCTTCATAAAGCCGACGATGTCCTCGTCGGGACATGGCCAATCCGTGGCTAAAAAACCCCAAGATCTGGCGAGGTGCTGGAAATTCGCGATGGAAGGCACGCGCGCGAACACGGGCATGGTCATCGTCGAGGGCGCTATCAAGTTCGACTACGAGATAACGCAACTCACCATCGCGCACCCTGGCCGGGCAGGCAAAGGCGGCATCGCATTCTGCGAACCCATCGGACACATACAGATAGACGGCGACTACCGCGAGAGCTGGCAGCCGCATCCCATGTCGAAGATTGCGCTCAAACAGGCGCGCAACATCGCAGGCAAGGTGGTGAAAGAACTATGCGGAAATCCGCCAGCTGGCGGAGGGCGCGGCATCTTCGGCGTCGAACTCTTCGTGAAAGGCGACATGGTCTGGTTCTCCGAACTCTCGCCCCGCCCGCACGACACCGGCATGGTGACGATGGCATCCCAAAACATGAGCGAGATGGAGCTACATGTGCGCGCCATCCTCGGCCTCCCCATTCCGGAAATCACCTGCTGCCCCGGCGCAAGCGTGCCGGTCCTCGCCGAAATCGCGACCGATACGCCCGCCTACACGGGCGTCGCCGATGCGCTCAAACAGCCGAATACCTGGGTGCGAATATTCGGCAAGCCGATGTCTCCGGGACACCGCCGCATGGCTGTCGTCACCGCACTCGGCAAGACCGTCGCGGAAGCACGAAAAAAGGCAGCCGCAGCCGCCAAAAAAATCCGCGTCGTTAAGCGCTAATTTCTTTGCAGTTGAGTTATCCACCATTGCTAACCCGGTTCTCCATTTTCAGAGGCGTATACTCTACACACCTGACACTTCACGGTGGCAGGTTTAGTCGCTAGACACGCATTCTATGCTTGTAGAGTGGCTTAGGTCTGCCCTGGACCGCTAGAAATAGACTTTTTCTAGACACAGTGGGCGGCCGAACTTGTAGGCCAGTACAGTAAAGGCGACTGGAAAAAGGAATGGTGAGTATCACTCATCGGCCCCTATCTCCAAGATGAAAGCTAGTCACTGGATTTGCGGAGGTCGTAAAGGAGAACGGTTCTCAATGGCCAAAAGCGAAACCCCTCAGGCGACTGAGGGGTTTCGTAATTCACGGTGGACTTTGTGTTCGAACTCAATAATTATACTCGGCGTATACGTGCGCGTTCTGTGGGATGTGGACAGCTACTTACCTGCTTCTATCGCAGTGGCCGATTTTAGAGCATCCTCGAATCCTACCTGAGCACTACAAAATATATAGCTGCAATGATAGCCAATATGCTTGCGCTGGCGATAAAAAATGTTTTAACTTGCTCCTGAGAAATCTTGGAGTTTTTCTCTTTGAAGTTGATGAAAATGCCGAACGCTATCGCTAGAATGAAAGCGACACCAGATCCATACGAGGGGGCGTATCCCAAAATAAGTACACCAAGAACCGCAAACGCAAATTGAAGTCCAAAAAATACGCTGATTCCTCCTATCCATGCTTTCGCAACTGGACTGAGCTTATTCATGTTGTAACTATACTACACCCCCACCGCCTCAATCTACCGCCTCTATCGTCGCGCCGAGTTTCTTGAGACGCTCCGCCAGATTCTCGTACCCGCGGTTTATCGGATACACGTTGCTGAGCGTACTCTCGCCTTCGGCGGCGAGCATGCCGATGAGAAGGAGCGTCGCGGGGCGAAGCGCCGGCGGGGCTTCTACTTCGGCCGCGTGAAGGTTTGTGGGACCCTCCACTTCTACCCGATGCGGGTCGAGGAGGCGCATATTGGCTCCGAGCTTTGCCATCTCCATGTAGTGCTTCGCGCGGCCTTCGTACACCCAGTCATGGATGAGCGTCGTCCCTTTCGCTTGTGTCGCCGGGGGGATGAAAAAAGGAAGATTGTCGATGTTGATGCCCGGGTACGGACGCGGCGCGATTTTCTCCGGCGCAGCGTTGAGTTCCGACGGCATGACTCTTACATCGCGGAGCACCGTGTGTCCGTTCTCTGATACGTACCGCTCGCCTACTTCGTACGTGAGGCCCATTTGCCCGAGCGTGTAGAGTTCGAGCTCGAGAAAATCTATGGGGCAGCGCGTGATAGTGATCTCGGACTTCGTGGTCGCCGCGAGCGAGATGAAGAACATGCTCTCTATCGGGTCTTCGCTCGGATGCCCATGCACTTCAGCATTGATATCCGAAAGGCCGTGTACGACGAGCGTCGAAGTACCGATGCCGTCTATTTTTACGCCGCAATGCTGCAGGAAAATGCAGAGGTCCTGCACCATGTAGTTGGCCGAGGCGAACTTAATCGTCGTCGTACCGGGAATACGTGCGGCGGCCATAAGCACGTTCTCGACGCCTGTATCCGACGCTTCGTACATCACTATTTCGCCCGCTTTCTTGCCATTGCCCTCAACGCGGTACGTGTGGTTCACTTCGTCGCCGCTCACGTGTATGCCGAGCTTTGCGAGCGCGTCTATGTGTGCGCCGAGTGACCGCTTGCCCAGGTCGCATCCGGTCGGCGCGGGCAGGTCGAACGTCCCGAGTGCGTGCGCCAGCGGCGCGATGAAAAGCGCGATAGCACGCGTGCGCTGCGCGGCCTCTTTGTTGATATTCGCGAGGTCGAATTTCACGGGCGGCGTGACACGCATGTCGCCCGACGGGTCCCAGACGATTTTCACGCCAATAGATTCCATGACCTCAATGAGCCGCTTCACCTCTTCGATGCGCGGCATGCGCTTGAGCACAGTCTCGCCGCGATTGAGAAGCGATGCGGCGAGGAGCGCTACAGCGGCGTTCTTGGAGATATTGGTTTCTACGGTGCCGGAGAGCGTTTTCCCGCCCGTGACGCGATAGTTCATGCGGGGCAGTATACCCCATGAGATACTGACGTGACATTCTTTGCAAAACGGCATTGCGTTATCTCACGGGGTATACCCCATGAGATAAACCGGAAGAAGTCTCGATTTCAGTTTCGTAAGGATCTCTATCTCACGGGGTATACCCCATGAGATAAACCGGAAGAAGTCTCGATTTCAGTTTCGTAAGGATCTCTATCTCACGGGGTATACGTTTTTTCTCTCTTTTTTACGAATGCACAGTACGCCCTTGCGCGCCTCGAAATCGACGGCATCATAAGGAAAGGAGCAGGCACTGAAGTCTGCTCATCGAGGGAGGTGTCGATGCGACGTCCGAGAAATCGGGGCAACAGTCCTCGCATTTTCTTCCGCCGGTTCGGTTGGAACTGGTTGTCGTGCGGTGCTAGCCGCATGGAGCGAGGCATCGCCTTCTATCGCGGCTACTGACACGCCGTACGAGACGCTTTTGAGTCGGGCTCCCAGGCCCGACTTTTTTTGTGCGCCCGGAAAGGATCGAACTTTCGGCCTCCGTCTTATCAGGACGGCGTTCTACCACTGAACTACGGGCGCGTTCTTGTGTACCGGCGATAGTAGCAAAAACGACGCGTCAGTGCTACTTTCCTCTCAGGCTCATAGAGAGCCTGTCGTAGATAAAGGGGTGCACATGAACAATGGTGGGCATCGCGGGCATCGCGAACACATGAAGCCTCCCAAGGCGACCGGCCTCGGTCGCAAGATTCCAAGGTACCTACGCGGCGGCGAACAATCGGTGCGGGAGACTATCGCCAGCATCAAGAGAGATGCTCGTGCACGGCGGGAAGCGCTACGTCATGGTGAGCACTCCGTGTGACCGATACAGAAAAGACTCAGGGCCGGGTGCGTTGGCACCCGGCGTTTTCTTTTAGTTATGCACAGTCTGTCCGTGGGGGGTATACATCGCGAACAAAGTATGTATCATTGCGCTATTGTCAGAAGTAAATTTCATGCACATCAGAAATGGCCACGAAAGGTCGGTCTGTAGAGACCGCTGAGGACTCCCCTCGATTACGCACCTCGCTGATACGAATTGAAGAGCGACCAGTCGTAAGAAGGAGCGAGCCGAGCAAGCTCGCGCGCTTCATTGCCGCCGAAAAACCGCAGACTCCTTTTCTCTTTGTTGATCTCGATATTGTTGAGGCCAACTATCACGCGCTGCGCCGCACGATGCCCATGGGCGACGTGTTCTACGCCGTCAAGGCAAACCCCGCCCCGGAGGTGATCAAGCGACTCGTCGCCCTCGGCTCTTCCTTTGATGTGGCTTCGCGCGCAGAGATAGAGCTCGTCATGGGAGCAGGCGCGCCTGCAGAGAACGTGTCTTTCGGCAACACTATCAAGAAGGAGCTCGACATCGCTTTCGCATACATGCGCGGCGTGCGGCTCTTCGCATTTGATTCGGATGCAGAGCTCGTGAAAATCGCTCGGTCGGCGCCCGGCTCCAAGGTCTTTTGCCGTATCCTCACGAGCTGCGACGGCGCCGATTGGCCACTCTCACGCAAATTCGGTTGCGAGCTCGACGTCGCCTACGACCTGCTTCGCAAAGCAAAACGCCTAGGTCTCATACCCTACGGCACCTCTTTCCACGTCGGCTCGCAGCAGACACGCACCGACCAGTGGCATGGGGCGCTCGGCAATGCGGCGGCGATATTCGATTCACTAAAAAAGACCGGTATCTCACTCCAGATGGTCAACATCGGCGGTGGCCTACCTGCTCGCTATCGTGACACTGTCGCGCCCGTCGAGACGTACGCGGGTGCAATTCTCGATGCTATGACTACTCATTTCGGTGAGAACTACCCGCGCGTCATTATTGAGCCTGGTCGCTCACTCGTCGGCGACTCCGGCACGATCGAAGCGGAGGTGGTGCTTATTTCGAAAAAGTCATACACGGAGGACGTGCGCTGGGTGTACCTCGACATCGGAAAATTCAGCGGCCTGGCCGAGACGCACGACGAAGCCATCAAATACCGCATCGAGACCCCGGGCAGGAGGGGCGCAAGCGGACCCGTGATACTCGCGGGACCATCGTGTGATTCGGTGGATATCATGTACGAAAAATTCAAGTACGAACTCCCTCACTCACTCCAAGTCGGCGACCGCATCCGCATTCACTCGACAGGCGCATACACATCGAGCTACTCCTCAGTGGGATTCAACGGCTTTCCGCCTCTCAAAACCTATTGCGCCTAGTTTGCCGACCGCCCTTACCCCCTGCGTGCGGCGTCTATGGCCGCCACGTCGATTTTCTTCATTTTCATCATCGCCTCGAAAGCACGCTTCGCCTCATCGCCTCCGGCTGCCATAGCTTCGGTGAGCGTGCGCGGCGTGATTTGCCACGATACTCCCCATTTGTCTTTGCACCAGCCGCACACGCTCTCCTGCCCTCCGCTCCCCACTATCGCGTTCCAATACTTGTCGGTCTCGGCTTGGTCTTCAGTCATTATCTGAAAAGAGAACGCTTCGCTCTGCTTGAACGTAGGACCGCCATTGATAGCGATGCAGGGAATCCCGATGACCGTGAATTCCACAGTGAGCACATCTCCCGCCTTGCCACTGGGGAAATCCGCCGGGGCTTTCGTGATAGCGCCTACCGAGCTATCCGGAAACGTGGCCGCATAAAATGCCGCCGCCGACTCCGCATCCTTCTCGTACCACAAGCTAATCGTATTTTTCGGTATGTCCATATCGGCCCATCATACCAAATCGACCCTTTCCGCTTGCGTTTCGAGGGTAGCGGGAACATAGTTCCTGTACGCCATGGACTACAAGACTGAGCGGGATAGTGACGTCGAGAAAATTAAGGGATCGAGGCACCCACGGAAAGTAGTGGTGGCGGGCCCTGGCACCGGCAAAAGCCATCTATTCAGCGAGCTGATAAAGGAAAAGAAGAAGGAAGGTAAGGCGAATTTTCTCGCGATTACATTTGTGGGAAAACTTTGTGATGCGCTTGCCGATGATTTATGTGGCATGGCTGAAACAGTTACACTGCACAGTTTTGCACGGAAACTAGTTCTTGAATCCGCGTCGCGAGAATGGGTTTACTATGCCGATATATTTGACGTGATAAAAGAAGACCTCGCTAAAGAAGGGGTTAAAAGTTTTACCGTCGGTGACAAAAACTACTTAAAGAAAAGCCTCAAATATAAGGCAGTTGGAAATGAGGACGTGGTCTACTACGCGTTACGTGCCCTTCAAAAAAAGCGCGTAAAAATGCCCAAATTTGACCTTGTGCTTGTAGACGAATATCAGGACTTCAATGAGATTGAATCAGCCTTTATTGATGAACTTGCGAAAGAGAATGAAATTGTGCTTGTTGGCGACGACGACCAGGCGCTTTATTTATTCAAGGGTTCCTCCCCCGAATATATTCGGGATAAACACCACGACGGCAATGCAGACTGGGAGAGCCATACGTTACGATTCTGCTCACGGTGCACGAGTGTTATCCTAAAATATTTCCACGCAATCGTTGAGAAATACGAACTCAATAATTCACGCGAGCGCGACCATAAAAGGAGACGGATTGGAAAGCAGTATATCTGTTATGTGCCCGATAAGGAGTGGGACTCTCAAGTAAATCCCAAAATTCATTTTATAAAAGCGTGTCCACCGGGAATGCTCGCCTATAAAATCAAGGAGGAGCTCACAAAAATGACTGGCGTCCAGAAAATCAAAGACGCATTAGTCATTGGTGAGCCAACAACCTGTAAATCGATGCTTTCCGACACGGGACGAATGCTCAAACAGTACGGCTTCAGGTTCGTGAACAATACCGAAGAGGATGTACTTGGTATCGATTATCGAACTTTGGATGCGTACCGTTTTTTGGGGATGGACAAATCATCTGTTTTAGGATGGCGTCTCCTAGACGACCCAGACGTTGAAAAAGAACGGGCTGAGCATCTACGTAGAGCCGCAACACTGCAGAGCGTTCTCAATAGAAAAGGCGTTGCAGACTCTTCTAAAGACAAGCTTATCGAAGATATTTGCCCCGCCCCAGTGTCGGCGGAGAAATTGAAAAGGGACAATTACATCCAGGAAATTAAGCAACATTTTCAAGGCGTAAGTCGCCCTGTATCAAATATCGAAATTACTGTTTGCAACATCATCAGCTCAAAGGGATTGGGTGCTGATGTCGTATTTATTGTTGGTTTTGATCAAGGTAGATTACCGAAGACCAAGACACCAACTCATGCCGAGTTATACCAAATGCTGGTGGCACTGACCCGAGCAAAAAAACGAGTTTATTTAATCAACACCGTCGAAAGACAGGTCTCTTCGTTGATAGAAAGTCTGGAAGAATCAGACATCGCCGTGGACGATATGACGGGAATGTTGAAGTAGCGATAACATCAAATTTAACAACACAAAAGCCACCTTTTTCGAGGCGGCTTTTGCTTACACAGTAGTAGTTCACACTAGGCCTTAAGGCGAGCAGAAAGAAATGCAAGGGCGTCGGGGTGCACGGCATGCCCGAGGCCGTCGTACAGATGCATGTCGACATCCGTGCCAAGTTTTTTGAAAATTTGCTCGGTGGTAATGACGCGACTCTCCGGTATGTGCGAATCTGCTCTATCGCAGCCGAGGTACACGGGCGTCTTTGCTAAGGAGCCCGCGCCGCCGGGCGTGAGTGCTTCCTCGTCAGTCCCTATGACCCCACCGCTCGCGATGATAGCGCCGCCGTACCGGCGAGGATTTTGTTTCAAGTATTCGGAAATGAGGCACGCGCCCTGCGAGAATCCGAAGAATAGTATCTGCTCCGGCGAAATACCCTCCTTTTCATCAAGCTCGCGCACGAGTGTACCGAGTACTGCAAGCGAATTCGCGAGATGCGGTTCGTTCGCCGCTTTCGGCTCGATGAATCGGTGTGGGTACCACGTATTGTGCGGGGCCTGCGGCGCGCGTACGAGGAGGTCATCCGGAAGCGCCATCTGCCCCGTAAGCCACGCGCGCATCTGCTCGCCGCTGCCACCACGACCGTGCACCAGTATGAGCGCTCGCGCTTTCATGCGCCCTTATGTCGCGGCAAGGAAAGCGGGACGAGCGCTGCCTCGATCTCTCTTCGATGTGCTTCGTATTGCGGAGGTAGCTTGAGATGCTCGCCGAGCTCCTCCTTCGGCTCGTCGACGGTAAATCCGATATCATTCGTAGCAATCTCAAACAAAACGCCGGCTGTCGTCCTGAAATAGGTCGAGTGAAAGTATTGCCTATCTATCATCCCCGTCGATGGTATCCCTCGCTCGTTCACCTGCTGTCGGAGCGCCTCGCGCACGCTATCGTCGTCCGCCTGAAATGCGATGTGGTGCACCGAGCCCGCGCCTTGCCGCGCGCGGGGCAAGTCCGGCTTTTCTTCGGTATACAGGTAGAGCCCGGGCTGCTGCTTAGCCCGATATCGCATCGTAGAACCGGCCTGTTCTCCGCCTTCTAACCCCAGGCCAAAGACGAGCGTATCAGCGAGCTCTGCATGTTCTTGCAGCGTGATGACCGCGCCATAAAAGCCGCGTAGTGCATGCGCTTCCGGGACGGTACCTTCTTTCCACATCTCCACGCGCGATTTATCCGTACTTGCTGCGAGGATTACCCGTATCCCGTCAGGATCGTGGAGCGTGAGCGCCCGCTCGCCAAAAGGCAGCGTCTCTTCTTCGGCGCGAATGCCGTATGCCGCCGCGCGCTTTTTCCAAAATGCGACGGAATCAGGCTGTATCGCATACACGATGCCCGATACTTCCCCGGTGCCTCTCGTCCCCTTTGGGATACCGGGCCAATAGAAAAACGTGAGGATGGTGCCGGGCGCGCCAGAGAAATCACCGTAATACAGATGGTATGCGCGCGGGTCGTCGAAATTGACCGTCTTTTTCACGAACCGCTGACCGAGGAAGCCTTCGTAGAAATCGAGATTCTTCTGCGGATCTGCGGTGATCGCCGTGATGTGATGAATACCCTTGGTCCGTGAAGGAGCGTTTTTTTGCATACCTCATCATAGCAAAAAGCCCCGATTTCTCCGGGCTTTTTGCTTATGGCTTATCCTCGTTACTCTGGATACTTACTGTTGAAGCGGTAGGCAGGCCGCGTAATCTTCATCGGAAAGCGTGAAGACTCTGTAGTTTGCAGTGTCTGAAAGCACGCCTTCTCGTTCGTCGTGATTCATGTCTGAATAAAATTCGTCACGCGCTTGTTTTTCCGTTATATCGTAAGCTGTGAGCGTTTGACCGTCGCGAGTGACAGCGACGATACGATCAAAATGTCCGACAGCAATAAGACCGTCAGGAGAGAAACCTCCCTTTAAGCCTTTTCCGACCACTTTGTCAGTAATATCTCTGCCGCGTTTCTCTACTTCATCTGGGTTAAGCGGGTGCATTCCACCGAAGGTCTCACTTCGCATTTCACCATAATGTAGTTTTCCAGAATCTTGCGGGACCTCAAAGTCTTTCTTCGCCGGAATAGATTCAAAGTTTTCTCCCATATTTATTCATTAGTTGCTACGTTTAAAAGAGTGGCATTTATAAGAAATCATGCAAATGTGGTATCAACACGCAAGAAGCCCCGATTTCTCGGGGCTTTTTACTTATACACTCTTTTGTTCCGTCCATTCCCGGAGTCTTTCCTCCATGTCAGGTCCAGACACACGCAGAGCGTGTGACGGATCCGTTCACACGGACTAGCCGTGTGTCGGACATCATTTATGGATGAATGCCATTTCCCTCGTGTGCTCAGCTGAGACACACGAATCGACTGTCAAGCTTATGCACCGAAGTGCATGAGCCTTTCCGTTTTGGAATGAATCCACGAGCAGCTTCCGCTACCCGTGCCTTGTTACGACTTACTCTTTGTCATTGAGCTTGCCTTGGTCCATCGCAAGGATGAGCTTCGGGCACTCCCAACTTCCCTGAGTTGACGGGCGGTGAGTACAAGGCTTGAGAACGTATTCACCGTGGTGTGGCTGACCCACGATTACTAGCGATTCCGGCTTCATGGGGTCGGGTTGCAGACCCCAATCCGAACTGGCGCCTCTTTTAAGGATTTGCTCCGCGTTACCGCATTGCGTCCCTTTGTAAAGGCGATTGTAGCGCGTGTGCAGCCCAGGACATCAGAGGGACATGCTGACTTGGCGTCATCCTCACCTTCCTCCCCCGTGAGGGGGCAGTCTCGCCAGACACTTGTAACTGGCAACGAGGGTTGCGTTCGTTACCCCACTGAAGGGAACGATTCAAACCACGAACTGACGACAGCCATGCATCACCTGTCCTACACCCTCGAAGGCTTCCTATCTTTCGATAGGCGTGCAGTAGGATTTCTAGCCCTGGTAAGGTTCTTCGCTTAGCGACGAATTAAGCCACACGCTCCACCGCTTGTGCAAGCCCCCGTCTATTCCTTTGAGTTTTAGCCTTGCGGCCGTACTACCCAGGCGGTCAACTTAACGCGTTAGCTTCGCCTCGCAGAGGGTCGATACTCCGCAAAGCCAGTTGACATCGTTTAGGGCGTGGACTACCGGGGTATCTAATCCCGTTCGCTACCCACGCTTTCGTGCTTGAGTGTCAGAAACGCGCCAGTACATTGCCTTCGCTTTCGGTGTTCCCCATGATATCAACGGATTTCACCCCTACACCATGAGTTCCATGTACCTCTCACGCTCTCTAGTCATACCGTTTCGCCCGCACTTCCCCGGTTGAGCCGGGGTATTTAACAAACGACTAATATGACCACCTACGCACCCTTTACGCCCAGTAATTCCGGGTAATGCTTGGGGCCTCTGTATTACCGCTCCTGCTGGCACAGAGTTAGGAGCCCCTTATTCATGGAGTAACGTCAATAACTTCCTCCTCCATAAAAGATGTTTACGCGCCGAAGCGCTTCATCCACCACGCGGTATCGCTCGATCAGGCTTTCGCCCATTGTCGAATATTCTCGGCTGCAGCCCCCCGTAGGGGTATGAACCGTGTCTCAGTTTCATCGGTGGGGGTCACCCTCTCAGGTCCCCTAAGCGTCATAGCCTTGGTGAGCCGTTACCTCACCAACTAGCTGATACTGCGCAGGCCGCTCCCGAAGCGACGGATCTTTACAAGTCGCACCTCGCTACGCTCGTGCGACAGGTGTGAGGTTTTAGGTTGTAGGTTTTAGTAGTTTCGAATTTACTATCACCTATTCCCTTCCACCTATAACCTGTCGTGCCGAGTGCAATGAGGCACGACCTGACCATCTGGGATTACCCCGCCTTTCGGCGAGCTATACCAGACTTCGGGGTACGTTCCTACGTGTTACTACCTCGTCTGCCGGTTGCCTTGCGGCCCCCGTGACTTGCATGCCTTATCCATACCGCCAGCATTCACCCTGAGCTAGGATCAAACTCTCAGTAAAAATCCTGGCATCGTCTTGCGACGACAGCAGAACCGATACGGAGTTTATAACTCTTTCTCTTAGGATGGACGGAACAAAAGAATGTCCGACACACGCCAAGAGCGTGTGTGCGGATCCGCTCACACGGCTACGCCGTGTGTCAGATGCATCTTCGTGTTACGTATTACTGTTTACTTACCAATGTTTGTTGCATTGATTGTTTGTCTCGGACCCGCTACGAGTCCGAAACGATTGTCTATTCCTTTGTCAAAGTCCAACCATCTCATCTCCAGCCCACCATACCGGCGAGTCCGGTCTCAAGGCCGAGGCGCTAGCGCACACTCAGCGAGCCATGCCTGCTTCGCATAAAGCTTTGCAGGCCACCGCAGGAGCGATGGTCAGGGCATTATAGGCATGTATCCAGGGGAGTCAAGCTCAGCCCCGCGTGATATCTTCTTCCTATGCTTTTCATCTACGGGACGCTCCGCCAAGGGGGACCTAACAGAGCTCGTATAGCCACACACATCCTTTCGAGCAGACCTACCCACCTTCCAGGTGCGCTTTACGTGCTTAGCACTGGCGACCCTGCGTACGTGCCCTCGGTAAACGGGACGGTGGTAGGTGAGCTGGTGGAACTCTACGACGAGCCAGCCGCATTCCTGCAACTCGACGCGTTTGAGAAAATGTTCGATTACCGTCGAATACAGATCACGCTTCCTGACAAAAAAGGGTGCTGGGTCTACGTGTACAAAGCTGGGAAGGTCACTAAAGGCGCGATCAGAGTCGCAAATGGCGACTACTTGGAATACCTAGCCAAAACTTCAAAATAAAAGAGGCGCCGCCAGCATCTCGCGACGCTGGCGGCAGAAAACACGAGATGCTCAGGTGTTCTTCCACCGGGTAAAGCCGGGGAGCGCAGTGGAGTCGCGCTGTTCCGAGCGCGCTACCCTGCTTTCTTGATTGCGCTCCAATTCGGAGCCGCGCACGCGTACGGTCTTTTTCGACCGTACGTCCCGTACTTCATCGTCGCCGCGATCGCGCTCCGTCTCGTAGTCCCTGTCCATGTCCACCATGGTATTTCCCTCACATGAGCGTGTCGCCGATTTCGACGAGCGCGAGCAGCCTGTCGCCGCTGTGCTCGCGCACATCGTAGGTGGTGAAGTTGAGAGCCCGGCCGTGCCTGTGCACGAACGCGCGCTCTTCCTCGGTACATGAGCGAACGAGCGTGCTGCTCGCGATACGCCGCCCCTCCCGGTCTACACCGGAAACATCGAACCAGCCGAGCGATGCCGATATGCCGGTGCCGAGATGGAAGCCCTTGCCGCGCATGTCCGCATAGGTATCAGGCTGCGCCTGTGGTGCCATATATCCTCCTCAAAGAGCTATGAACGAGAGAGGCTCCCTTTCGGGAGCCTCGGTGCGTTCTGTTGTGTTTGCAACTTACGCGGCCAAAGCCCCCGTCTTTCCGACGACTGAGACCCACATGAGCTGAGAAGCCGATTGCTTCATACCTGAAGCGTACCAAGCGCCGCCATATCGTCAAGAAAAAAGAAACCGCCGGCACGCTGCGCGTGCCGGCGGGAAAAAGCAAGTGCATTCGAGGGGATTATCGCTGACGAGACTCCCTCAGATGCTGAACATAGAAGTGCTTGTTCAGCGCTTCGGCGATAGCGATGGCGGTGGCTTGCATGGTGTTCGCATGCCTGCCGTTGCCGTGGTAGGTCTTCCCGTCGGCGCAGAGGACCATCACGTCGACGACCGCCTCCGCCGCGGAACCGCTCCCGGCACTTTTCCCGGACCAGTTATCCACGACGAAACCTGGTTCGAAATGATCGAAGGCTTTGCACATCGCGTCGATAGGCCCCGTGCCGACGCCTTCAAACGTCTGCGGCGGCGTATCGCCCAACCTCGCCTTGATGGTGGCGTGGTTGTGTGCGGTGTTTGCCGTGCAGGTGATGACCGTGATGCTCGTCACCTCGAGCTTTGGCACGGCCGCCTGTTGCGGTACCGTCTGTGCAGTTGCTGTGTGCGCCATTGGTATCCTCTTTAACTGTTTTTTCGATGACGACGTTGATGCCTTTCATTCGCAGTCGCTTCGCGAGAATGCGAACGACTGCGGCAGCTTTCAGAGCGCGGATTTCTATTTCTCGCTCATCGTGGTCCTTGTCCGACACGGTGACCGTGAGCACGCGCGGCACACTCCAGCGAGACGGTATCTTCACTTAGGAATGGCCGTGCGCGGAACGCACGTGGACGCACGCAACAGACTCTACGCCATGCATTCTCGACAGCTCGGCGCTCAGCAGAGCAGCGATACCGACGAAGCCCGGCTTCGACTTGTGCTTGGATGGTCGACCCATCTCTCGTATCTCCCCTTTTGTTTCCTCAATGACCGCGAGCGTAAAACTCGAAGGCCCTTCACTTTGGTGAAGGGCCTCCTTGTTTCTGAATCTTTGGATTTAGAGACAAGCAGAACCTCCACCAGAGGTGGTAAGGAGGAGGCCAAGAAGGAGACCGGACGTCTGCCTGTAATTCATATCCTGAGAATAACGCTTGAAGCGGGACTGTCAAGAAATTGACACGGTCTGTTCGCGGGTATACCGTAACGTTATGAGCAAGACGGCAGGCACGATCATTATTAGCCACTCGATTACCCGGGGGGCTGTTGCCTAGTTGCTCATCAACGAAACAACATCAAACGGCCCCTCGCAGGGGGCTGTTCTCGTTTGGGAACTGCACCGAACAATTCGATCCAGTTCCCAGACCAGACGTCTGGGCAGGTTACGTGAAAGAGCCTGCATGCTCTTTGACGCAACCTGCTTTCTCGAACACAAGGAGGCTTTATGCGAGCCGCGAAACTTGAGGAACTCCGAATACCGCCGCCGGATATGACCGGCCTCGTGCCGATCACGCTCGAGGTCGAGTACCGAGGCGCCGCCACGATCGCGCACGCGCTTCGCGACTACGAAGACCGCGAGTGGGTCCCCGTGTCGGATACGTCACTCAACATCCGCGTTTTTGGGACCCGTCGCATCATGGTGATGTATCCGGATCTCGATCGCGAGTCATGGGGTGTCCGACAGCACGATTCGGCAGTGGAAGAACTCCGCCGCAAGGGACTGCGGGGATTGAACATCCCCGAGCTCCTCGAACTCGGGCGCCACGTCGCGCACATCAACAAGTCGCTCTATGGTCTCGGACAAGTGGTCCAAGGTCAGTTCAACGAACAAATGCTGTACGTCATCCGACGATCGGCAGGGCTCATGCCGATCGACCGTTGCGACGGGATTATCCCCGCGACCGCAGCGCCAGACCCCCTATTGGCGCCCTAGGCGCACACCAGACGGCAGTACCGCGGAGCGTTAAGGCCGTTCATCGGGAGTCGTAGAAAGGAGGTTACCGAGGCCGCTCGACTATCGAGCGGCCTCTTCATTTTCAGCTTTGACAATGCGGCGATGCGCGCTACCCTACAAGCAGACAAAGCCTGTGATTCGGTTCCTGGCACTGGCCGGGGTTCGGGCCGATGAGGCGGTGCGGCACAAGTCGCGCCCGGGTTCTCCCGTACTAGAGATAATCCCAAGGACACTGTCGAGGGATGAGCATAGATAAGGTGGCACCGCGAAATAAAAATCGCCCTTACCGCACAAGACTTTTGTGCTGTGAGGGCGATTTTTATTTCCCACACGACGGAGGAGATGCCGAAAATGGAAGCCGCCCTTACGTTGCCTGACGAGTCTCCGCTGTCACACGCGGAGGAGATTCTATCCATCCGAGAACTCGACGAGCGATCGCTCAGGCGCGTTCTCCACATCGCGTCTCAGTATGCGACAGTGGACGCTGGCACCTATGATGCCAACAAGAATGCGTATGGCGAACTGCTGTTCGCACTGAAACACATCAAGGAGTCCTATGGGCTATGGGACGACCTGACGATTGCTCGCGCGATTCGAGCACTGCGTGATCCCAGTGGTTGGTGAAGCCACTTCGACGCGGCAGGCCTTGGCCTGCCGCGGTTCACTATTTCAACCTTTCCGCCGCGATGAAGCTCGTGTAGTTGAACTTCAGGTCCTGTATGGATTCCTCGAGGATATCGAGCTTGTACACCTGCGCGGCAGCGCGGGCAGCTATGACCGCCGTCGAGGCAGGCAGCTTCCCGCTCGCGAGGTCTTCCGCGGCTTTCGCCGTATCCACGTACTCCTTTATTTTCACTTTCGGCCAGACGCGCTTCAGGTACATGCGACACTGCTTTATCGCCTGGTCGTGCGACGTAATGGTCTTTATCTTGTCGGCCGTCACGCCCTTTTTGACGAGCAGATTGTGATGGACGTCTATCTCGAAAATCTTCTTTATTTTGAATCGGTGCGCGGCCATCGCGTGGACAGCTTCAAGCACGATACCGCCGTTGCTGTTCTCTATCGGGAATACGCCGATGTCGATTGTCCCGTCTTCCAGGTGCGAGAGCACGTTCTCTGCCGAGACAAGATACTCGATGCTCAATTTCTTGACGCCCGCCTTTTGCGCGTATGCTCGCCCTGCTTCTTCCGAGAAGCTTCCCCTTGCGCCCATCACGCCGATTTTCGTCATAGTTCGCGCCATCCTACGCTCTTGACAGTACTTTGCCAAGGTATAAGCTCCACGGTAATGAGTCGACTTGCAGCAGCCGTGTATTTCTTTAGCTACTTCTTTTGGACAGAGGGGGCTCTGGCTGTTGCGACACGTGTGAAGTAAGGACAAGCCGCAAACCAACCAGAAGCCCCCTCGAAAAGAGGGGGCTTCTTCGTTGGAGTCCGGGTTCTGGGCCGAAGCGATTCGACACAGAACCCGGGCCAAGAGATCCGGTGCAGGCGTAAGGAGCCTGTAGGCTCTTTACATCTGCACAACCGCTTCACTCAGGAAAGGAACTGTCATGCGGAAGAAATTGCTCGTCGTAGCCCCCGGCAACTGGGGCTACGCAGAAGGAAATCACTTCCTTCAGGTTCTCTCTAACGCCGGCTTCGACGCTGTCGTAGCAACCGGAGACGAGGAACAGGTGCGCGGCCAGGACTACATGCTCATTCTGCTGGGCGGCGACAGTCACGCTGTTTCGCTCCGGCGCATGGGCGAAGCCGCGCGACGCGAGAACGCGCACATCCTCTACATGAACACGCCGCTTCCTGACGCCAAGGTCATCGAGACCCTGGTCGCCAAGATGGAGGAGTGTCAGCCGCCGCTTCGTGCGGTGGGCTGAAGGGCATGTGCGGAAGGAATACTGAACGCCGGTCTTCGGACCGGCGTTTTTCTTTTTGACAAAAAAGTATGCACCGCTATAGTGGGCGCAGTAAAAGTCATTGATCCGGGTCCCGTGTATGCACGGGGTTGGGCCCGGTGAGACTGGTCGCTGCGTAAGTGGCGTCCCGGGTTCTCCCGTAACAGAGATAACTGGTGTCGCTTCGGCGGAGCCAGTGAGAACAAATTAAGGTGGCACCGCGGTTCATCCTGAGCGCAATCGAAGGAAGAAAATCGCCCTTATTTCACGAATACACGTTCGTGCAATAAGGGCGATTTTTGTTTTGGAACTGTAATCAGCAACCGGAACAGAAAGCGCCCTGGCCGGGCAGGCCGCCAGGTTCTTTCTGTTCTTTTACAAAGGGAGATGTCGATGAGCGGATTTTCTGATAAGGGCGAGGGTGGGACCAACGATTTTCCGGCGTGGGACAACCTTGCCGAGCCTAAGCCCGAAGAGAAGCCCATCCCCTCTGCAGCAGAGACAAAAGAGAAGCGTCATGAACCCGAAGTCGTTAGTGGAGGATTCTGCAACCCCGACCGCACGAAGCGCCGTGGACAGAGTGGCTGGTAACGATTTCTTTCCGTCAGCACGTCCGTGCGATAGAGCGAGACACCAGGAGCTAGGGCGTCTGCTTGTCGAACGACTCCTTTTCGACGGTGCCGAAAAAGGCATCACGATTCAGGATGTTGAAGCACTCGTGTCGCCGTACAAGACCACAGACGGACGGTCACCAAAGTTCATGCACGCTATCGTGATTGACCTCATGATTTGTCTGCGTGCCAAATACGCAGTCAAGTAACTCGAGCGCCGGCCTGCGTGGCCGGCGTTTTCTTTGTACATACGAGCAAAGCCCCGTCCGCCGATGGGCGGAGGGGGCTTTGAGATATCTTTCGTTCCAGGAGAAGGGTCGAAACCCTTGGCTAACTTCACACTGACTGCCCTCTGTTTCTTAGTTCGAATGCGCGGGCACGGGGAGTTTCTGGAACTGCTCTTATCTTTAATAGTATCATTTCTAAAGCCCCTGTCAAGGGGGTGGGGCGTGCGCCGACCGGCGGCTCAACAGAGCCCTACTTGGAGCGCCACCTCTCTACTGCTACCAAAAGGGGTGTCGCAAGGAATATCGACGAGTACGTACCAGCGACGATACCGACGAGGAGTGTGAGTGCGAAATCTTGAGTCGAAGTAGGGCCGAAAGCGTAGAGCGCAAAGAGCGCGACGAGAGTGGTGACGGACGTATTCATCGAGCGCACAAATGTCTGATTGAGCGCGCGTCCAGCGGTCTCTGAGAAATCCTCTTTTCTGCCTTTCTCCTCATTGATGCGCAGATTCTCACGTGTACGGTCGAAGACGACGATTGTGTCGTGTACGGAATAACCGAGTATCGTGAGCATCGCGGTCACGAAGAGTGTATCGACATGCGCACCCCAGAGATATCCGAAGACTGCGAATGCACCGAGAGGGATAAGCACGTCGAAGACGAGCGTGACGAGCGCGATGAGGCCGTATACCCAACTTGAGACGGGCTTCGAGACCTTGCGGAAGGCAAAGGCGATGAAGAAGAGGATGCACACGAGGACGAGCGCGATGGCAATGTACGCCTTGTTGCGCAACTCTTCGCCGATAGTAGGTCCGACCTCGGTCAATTGTGTGACTGATGCAGTGCCGCCCTGGTAGGAAAAGATAGCGGGAAGGTTTTCGCGCTGTTCATCCGTGAGAGTCGCGGCACGCAGTGTGTACCCGTCCTCCCCGGTCTCACGAAGCGAGAAGGATGTGAATCCCGCGTCTTCGAGCACCCCGGAGAGCGCATCAACGTCCGGCCTCGTACCGTCGTAGCGCACCTCCACGAGCGAGCCGCCGGTGAAGTCAGTCCCAATCGACAGACCGAATCCGAAGAGCGCACCCAAAGATGCGAGCGCGAGGAGAGCGGATACCGTGAAGAATATTGCCTTGTGTTTGATGATAATCATATCCGCGTACCGCTGCCGAAGAGGAACCTGCTAAATCCATGCTTTGCGTCCATGCCGAGCGCGAGGAGGAATGTGCGCGATACGGTGATGGCGGAAAGCATCGACACGAGTACGCCGATGCCGAAGACGAGCGCGAAACCTTTTATGAGCGATGTGCCGAACCAAAAGAGAATCACTGCCGTTATCATCGAGGAAATGTTGGAGTCGCGTATCGAGAGCCACGCGCGAGAAAAGCCATCGCGAATCGCATCCTGCGTGCTCTTCCCCGAGAGGAGTTCTTCTCTCATTCGCTCAAAAATGAGTACGTTGGCGTCGACTGCCATGCCAATCGAGAGTATGAACGCGGCGATGCCCGCTGCCGTGAGCGTGACGGGAATGACTTGGAAAAGTGCAAGCACGATGAGCACGTACATGAGGAGCGCAAAGCTCGCTACGACACCTGGAAGACGGTACCAGAACAGCATAAAGAGTGTCACGAACGCGATCCCGGTGAGCCCCGCAGCGATGCCGTCTTGGACAGCTTCAGCGCCCAGCGTGCCGGAGACGGTCTGTGTGGAAATGAGCTCTATCGGTACTGGGAGTGCGCCGTAGTTTAGGTTGCGCGCGAGCTCTCTCGCTTCCTCGGGCGCAAATCCACCCGAGATTACGGCTGTGCCGCCGGGAATGGGCTCGCGTATAACCGGGACAGAGATGGGCTGGCCATCGAGGAAAATGCCGAAGAATCTCCCGACATGGTCGGTTGTCATCTGCTCGAATATGTCCGAGCCTTCAGAATTGAATTTGAGCACGACCACCGGCTCACTCACCATTCCGGGCCCCGTCTGGAATTGGAGCTGTGCGCTCTCGAGATGCTTGCCGGTGATTGAGGCGTTTTCGAACGCTGCCGCAATGCTTGAGGTCGAGGTCTCGTCGATGTCCTCGACACCTTCTTTCATCATGCGGAACTCGAGGACAGGCGTCTGCCCGATGAGTTCAATCGCCCTCTGTGTGTCGGTGATACCGGGGAGCTCGACGATGAGCCGCTCTTCCGGTTCACCCGCAAAAAGTCCCGCGCTCTGCGTCTGCACGATGGGCTCCCCCACACCAAAGAGGTTGACGCGGCGCTCAATCGTATCGCGCAGCGCCATCATCGAGTCTGCGACCTCGCTCCCGCCGATTGCGGAGAGGTCGGCACGATAGACGAGCTGCGTACCGCCCGAGAGGTCGAGCCCGAGCTTGAAGGGGTGCGAGCCAGCCGTCTGACCCGAAAAGACGTACCAGCCGAGTGCGGCGCCAAGGAGGAATATGAGGAAGGCCCAGAACCGCGTATTTCCCATTGCGCAGCAGTATACCCCGTGAGATGAAAACGCCAAGGATAGAGCCGTAAATGTAGAAATGGCTATCTCATGGGGTATACGCGAGGAACGAGGTGGCGCAATGGGGCTCTATTGAGCGCCTTTTTCGACCAAATCGAGCAGATTGCGGAAAATCATGGCGACGGCCACGGGGCCGACGCCGCCGGGGACGGGGGTGAAGACGCCAGCCTTTTCGGCACAGGCGGGGTCTGCATCGCCGCGGATGACACCGCCCTCTTCAGATGCGCCTGCGTCGATAATCGCCGCGCCCGCTTTGATATGTTCCGGCTTGATAAAGCCGGGCTTACCCGCGCCGCACACGACGACGTCGGCCTCTTTGAGGTCTTCGATACTGCCCGCTTCGAGCGTAAACATAGAGACGTGTGCACCGAGCGAGCGCAGAAGTGCGGCGGAGGGTGCACCCACGAGCCTGCCCGCCCCGACGACGACGGTGCGCTTCCCCGCGATTTCAGTATTGGAACGGTTCAACATTTCTACCACCGCAAGCGCCACGGGCGCACGTACCAATCTGTCGCTTTCAGACACAGCGGGGTTGATTGCATCGACATCCTTCTCTGCCGGAATCGCGCGAAGAATTGTTTCGGTATCCAAATGCTGCTGGAGGGGCAACTGCACGATGACAGCATCGGTGCGGAAAGAAAGTCGCGTGACTGCCGCGACAACTTCCGCCGTATCCGCATCATCGGGCACATCGACTCGCACCATCTCTACCGAAAGCCGCTCTGCAGCCTGCCGCTTGATTCGGACAAAGGACTCGATGACGGGATTCGCACCACCCTGGCCGGACAGGCTCACCACAATGCCGAGCGAAACGGGGCGCTGTAAACGTTCGCGCCGCTCCTTGAGCGACGCGTAGAGGTCGTCTGCCACGGCGCGACCGTCGAGGATCATACAAGCCCGAACATCTTCTTAAGCTCCGCTACCCCGTCTTCAAGGCTGACTTTCGGCTCCCATCCAAGCAAGTCCTTGGCGCGCGAAATGTCGGCGAGTGAATCATGGGCTTCGATGCGCGGCGCATCGTAAACAATCTCTCCGCCGAACATGTCCGCGAGCGCCTGTATCGATACGTTGCGGCCAGCACCGATGTTGATGACCTCGCCCTTGCCCACCTTCTCACTCTTCGCTGCAAAAATATTTGCGGAGACAGCATCTGACACATGCGTGAAATCTCTCGTGACACTGCCGTCGCCGTAGATGGTAATAGGAGTTTTCGTCTGCCTTGCCGTGATAAATCTGCCGATAGCGAGAGCGTATGGTCCCTCAGGGTCAAGCAGCGGTCCGTAGATGTTGAAGTAGCGCAGGCTCACGGTCTCAAGCCTGTAGATACTCGGCCACAGCGATGTAAACATTTCGGCTGCGTACTTCTGCAGACCGTATGGATGGACAGGGGCGGCTGGCATATCTTCTTTCAGCGGAAGAGTCTCTTGGGAACCATACGCCGAACTTGAGCTCGAATACACGACACGCCTCACGCCTGCGTCTGTCGCAGCTTTCAGCACAGACACGGTGCCTGTAATATTGTTCTCCGTCGTGTCGAGCGGCTCTTCGATAGAGACCTGTACGCGCGGCTTCGCGGCGGTGTGGAAGACGACATCGGCACCGGCGAAAACCTTCTCAATTTCCGCGGTAGAACGAATATCGAGCTCGTGATATGTGACCCCGTCAAAAAAACGCTCCTTCATTTTCCCCGCGCTGTAATTGTCGACACTATGCACTTCATACCCCTGTGCAAGTAGTTCCCTCACGAGATTGCTCCCGATGAATCCCGCGCCACCCGTTACGACGACTTTTGCTGCCATATTCGCATCTTACCAGAGGCTTACGACCCGCGCGCGGTCAGCGCGATGCGCACGGTCTGCAGGATGATAAATATATCGAGCCAGAGTGAGCGGTGCTTGAGATAGTACAGGTCGTACGAGAGTTTCTCTTTCGTCTCCGTTACGTCTGTCCCATGGTGCGGATGTCTGTCGTGGCGAAGCTGCGCCCATCCGGAGAGTCCCGGTGAGACGAGATAACGGGCATTGTAGTACGGAATACGGGCACTGTACTGCGCGGCGAGAGCGGGAAGTTCCGGACGAGGTCCCACGAGCGAAAGGTCGCCTCGAAATACATTCCAGAGCTGTGGAAGTTCGTCGATGCGAAGCACACGCAGTACCCTGCCGACACGGGTGACCGTAAGTTTCGTTTTGCCCGCCTCTCCGTAGTCACCCTGATCGTTGCCACTCATACTGCGGAATTTGTAGACTTTGATAGGCCGCTGGAATCGTCCGACGCGCTCCTGCGTGATGAATATATCGCCCCCATCGTCGAGCTTTATCGCGAGCATCACAAACGGGTACAAGACAAGCGATGCCGCGCCGATAATGAGCGCGCCGATTACGTCGACGACGCGCTTGACGAGGTCGTAGACGGTGGACGCGTTCACGTTGCGCAGTATCCACTCGTAGTCGATAAGCGAGAGCGGCACGCGGTCGAACACTTCTTGGTAGAGCTCCGAAGCCTCAACGAGCGCAAATTTATTCTTCTGGAAGGCAGCGTCGTAAATGATTGGAAGCGCCGCGGCGACTGCCTTGTCTGAAAAGTCAGCGACGAGGAACGTCACGTCGTCTTCCGCGGCAACCCTGCACGCCTGCTGGATAACCTCGTGCGATGGGGCATCTGATGTATCGATGACGTAATCGAACGCAAAGGTGGCATGTGGATCTCTCGCAATCTCCTCAGCGAGCGCCTTCGCGTCCGGTCCGTGCGCGATGAGCACCCCACGGAGCTTTTTTGAACGCGGCAGACGCGTAAAGATAAGACCGCGCCACGCGAATATGAGTGCGAACGAAACGATGAGGTAGAGGAGCAGTATCGTCTTTGGCGAAAGTCCGAACGACGGGATGAAGAAAAAGAAGAGTGCCGCAATCATCATGTTGATGATTTGGGTGTAAAGGATGGTCGTGATGAGTCGGCTGCGGAAGATTCGCGTATGCCTGCCGTAGAGACCAGCGAGGAAGAAGACGGCAACCCAGGATGCGAAAAGGAGGGAGAAAGGTCTAAGGTGTAGCACAAAGAGCTCCCACGATGGGGTTTCCATGTACCGGAGCGCGAGTGTAGCCCATAGGGATATGGTAAATACCACCAAATCCCCGAGCAGGAGAAGCAGGTACTCCCTTTTCGGTACGAGGGTCATACATTTTCATGTATCATGGCATCGACCAGACTATGAATCAAGAAATGGCGGAGCGGCGCCGAAAAGTCCTGCTCGTAATCACGAAATCCAACTTTGGAGGTGCACAGCGGTATGTGTATGACCTCGCACGCAACCTTGATAAGAATTCGTTCGAGTGCACCGTGGCAGCAGGACCCGCACAAGGGTCTGACGCCCCCGGACTCCTCATGGACAAGCTCAAAGATGCAGGGATCCGCACCATCCTCGTTCCCGAACTATCCCGCGACGTGAGCTTTGCCGACATCCCGGCTTTTTTCTCACTGTACGCACTTTTCAAGCGTGAGCGACCAGACGTGGTGCACCTCAACAGTTCCAAAGTAGGCGGACTCGGCGCGCTCGCCGCACGGCTCGCGCGCATACCGCGCATTGTATTCACTTCGCACGGACTGGCGTACGACGAGCCGCGCCCGATATACGCGAAAGCACTCATATTCATCTCTACCTGGCTCACGTTCTTGTTATCGCATGTTGTTATTTGCGTTTCCCGAAACACGTCGAGGCGCGCCGCGCGCCTTCCCCTCTGTAAAAGTCGCGTACGCCTCGTCTACAGCGGCATCGAACCTCCCACTTTCCTCTCTGAAGCCGACGCCCGGGCAGAACTCCTCAGACGTACAGGTCCGGTACCTCCAAATATCCCGTGGATAGGAACCGTGGCAGAATTGGTTCCCAACAAAGGTCTCGGGTATGCACTTCGTGCCTGTGAAGAGCTCAAGCGAAGCGGACGTTCGTTCGTCTTTTTCATCATCGGCGGCGGCGATCAAGAAAGAATGCTTTCCGACGCCATTGCGAACCGTGGACTTGCACAGGAAGTACGACTCCTCGGATACATACCTGGCGCGGCAAGTCTCATGAAAGCGTTCGACATCTTCACGCTTACCTCGCGCAAGGAAGGCTTGCCGTACGTACTTCTCGAGGCTGCACACGCGGGTGTTGCCGTCGCTGCGACGGACATTCCTGGCATTGACGACGTGATAGAGAACGGTGTGAGCGGGGCTCTCTCAAATCCGGACGATGCACAACAGTTCGCTGACACCCTCATCGAACTACTTGACGACAACGCCCTGCGCACTCGTTTCGCCTCCGCACTCCAGAAGAGTGTGGCGGAAGATTTTTCGACAGACAGGATGGTCCGCTCCACGACGGCGCTCTACCTACCCGCACGCGCAAACTAGATTGCGCCGATGAGTTCCGTATTGTCCCGCGCCCTCACGACGGGGCGCGCATTGCGGCGCATGCCCATGAGCATACCCAGGCTCGCAAATTCCGTGAGCAGATGCGACCCGCCGTAGCTCATGAGAGGGAGCGTAGTTCCGGTAATGGGCAGGACTCCTATGTTCATGCCGGCGTGAACTATAAATTGCGAAAAGAAGTATATCGCTATTCCGACGGCAAAGAGTGATGCGAAGTTGTCTGGCGCGTAGAGTGCGTACCCCAGTATTCTAAATATGATGACACCAAAAAGGAGAAACAAGAGGATGACACCCACGAAACCCCACTCCTCTGCGTACGCCGCGAATATGAAATCCGTCTGGTACTCAGGTAGAAATTGAAGCTTCGACTGGGTACCGTAGCCGACACCCTTACCCAGGAGTTCACCTGAGCCAACCGCAATCGTGGATTGGTACGCGTTGTACCCAGCACCCTGGATGTCGGTGAGCGGATGAAGGAAGGTCATGATGCGGGCCTTTTGGTAGTCGTGGAGGCCATACTGCCAGGCTACGCCAGAGACAAGCGCCCCTGCAATGAAAAGCGCCGCGAGATGCTTCCACGATATACCACCGACGAGCACCATGCCAAACCATATGGAGAAAATAATGATGGAGGAGCCAAGGTCGGGCTGGAAGAAGACAAGGGCAAAGAGCACAAAGGTGTACGCACCGGAGAGTGCGATGTGACGGAAGTGTTTGATTTCGATGTGACGACGCGCAAAATATTTCGCGAGCATTGCGATAAGCACCACCTTAGCCGGGTCCGATGGCTGCACGGAGAAGATTCCAAGATTGAAGCTTGTCTGCGCTCCCTTTACGAGAGTGCCGAATGCATAGACGAGCGCGAGCAACCCCGCGATGCCGACGTAGAGTGACACCAGTATGGGCGTACGCCGGAGGAACGAGTACTCCGGAATGCTCGCGACGAAAAAGACCCCGATTGCGAGAGCTATCCAAATCACCTGGCGCTCAAAAAAAGCATTCTCCGCGGAAAATGAACGCATTGTGGCAAGACCGAGGAGCGAGATGGCGAGCGCCGCAGCGAAAAGCACCCAATCGATATGAGCAAACGCATGAGCGCGCTCGCGGATTGTTCGGGCCGAGACCATACTAGCGTGGAATGCCGGGTGGTGAGAGCGGGACTACGGCAACACGTCCGACAGTCACATTGAACGGCGCAGGCCACGTAAACGTGATTCTCTCTGTCTGCCCCGGTGCAAGGAGTGGGAGCGCCGTTTGCGATGCTGTGAATGCGTTGCCCGCGGGATCAGAAACGATTGCCACGAGCTTGATGTCTCTCAACTCACTGACGGAGGTGTTCTGCACGACGGCAGTAAGCCGCGGCATAGTATCGGTGTCCGACATCGCCGTCTCACGTATCGAGAGCACTGAAGACGTATCGAAGAGCCTCTCCCAACGCGGAGTCTCGACAAACTCAAAGTACGTGTGCGCAACAGTTCTGCTGCCCGTCTCTATACCTCCCTCGTACACAGCTGTCACACTGCCAGGCATCACGTACGTCGTACCCGCCCGTTCGGTGACGAGTACGTTGCGGTCATCGTAAAGTCCAAATTTGTACCGCACCGCGCGTACTCCCGCATTCGGATTCGGATTCTGTATGTAAGCCACCGAGCTATAGAGCCCATCGCGCACCTTGAAGCTCCGAGTCCAGAGGAGTCCCGTAGGCGAAAGTGCATCGATATCAAGGAGCGGACACGGACCTCCTCGGTCGACTTTGGTCTCTCCCTGATTCTGGATGCCGTCGTAGCAGGTCGCGGGCTTCGAGAAATACCAGTACGCGAGCGGTC
>CAZZHR010000003.1:0-149698 GCA_964654205.1 uncultured Candidatus Saccharibacteria bacterium
TTTGTTGCGCTTCCAGTAGCCGATTTGCTTGCGCGCATAGCGCCAGATGTCACTCCGAAGCTCTTTCTCCATTTCCGCGAGTGAAATTTCGCCCTGCAAATGCCGAGCGAGTGAGCGGTATTCGAGACCGAGCTCACGCATACGCTTATATGTTAGCCCGGCTTTATGCAACCGCCGCGCCTCCTTCACCATGCCTTTTCGGATGCGTTGCTTCAGGCGCGTGTTAATCCGAGTTCGTAGCTCATCATCTCCCGGTCGCACCCCAATCCAAAGAGCATCATAGCGGGGAGATACGTTCGCCCCACGCCGTGTCGAGACGCGTGAACTGGCAATTTCAATGGCTCGGATAAGTCGCACTTTGTTGTTGCGCTCGCTCGGCGTATCCATCATCTTCGCTCGCTCACGGTCGAGCTTCGTGAGCAGTGCGTAGAGTTGTGCGGCCGATCTTTTGCTGAGCGCTCTGCGAAGCTTGATGTTGGGCGCTACATCAGGGATGGGAATGCGACCGAGAAGCGCGTCGACGTAAAACCCGGTGCCACCCACGACGATAGCTATTCTAGTCTTTTGCAAAACATTAGCATAGGATTTGCGGGCGGCGCGCACGAAGTCGCCAGCGGAAAACTTGCGTCGGGGAGATGCGATATCGAGCAGGTGATGGGGGACCCCCTTCATGTGGCGCACTGATATCTTTCCTGTCCCGATATCGAGCCCCTTGTACACTTGCCGAGAATCAGCCGAAATCACCTCGCCGTTGAAGCGACGCGCGAGCTTCACACCCAGCGCACTCTTCCCTGAGGCCGTGGGACCTACAATAACCAGTACCTTTTGCTTCACGCGCGTACAGTACAATAGGAGCGTGGAAAAGAAAATCGAGATCTACTACGACGGGGTCTGCAAAATGTGCGAAGGCGCCATGGGTAAAGTTGCGTCATCGGGGCAAGGCAGCAAATTCGAACGTATCGATGTCACCACGGGGACACTTCCCGCGGGACGTAGCATGGATGATGCCCTCAGGAACATGCACGTGGTGGACTCCGACGGCCGAGTGTACGAGGGCGTCGATGGTATTTTCCGTATTCTGGACGAATATCCCCGTCTGAAAATTCTGGCCCGAATCGGCCGACTCCCTGGTTTCCACTCGCTCGCGCGAGGCATCTATCGGCTCGTTGCCTCTCATCGGAGGCGCTTCAATTCGTTCGTCAAATAACGTATGATTCCCCGCAAGCCGGGATGGCGGAATTGGTAGGGCTAGGCTCATCGTTGGCCCCACCGAAGATGCCGAACGGTAGACAGCATGAGCCGGGATGGCGGAATTGGTAGACGCACACGACTCAAAATCGTGCGGAGCAATCCATGAGAGTTCGATTCTCTCTCCCGGCACTGGTGGTATAATCGCGCCATGTCAGGCCACTACATACAAGACTCCATATTTTGGGTCGAAGTCGACCGCATCAAGCCGAATCCTTTCCAACCGCGCAAAACGTTCGACGAGGCCGCGCTTGCCTCGCTCGCAGAGAGTATACGTCAGTACGGCGTCTTGCAGCCGCTTACAGTCACGCGCAAAGAAATCGTTCTTCCAGACCAAGGCATTGCGGTCGAGTACGAGCTCATCGCGGGCGAGCGCAGACTTCGTGCGGCGAAACTCGCGGGCATCGCACAGGTGCCGGTGGTCATTCGCACCTCCGAGGACACGGATAGGATGAAGCTCGAGCTCGCTATCATCGAGAACCTGCAGCGCGAAGACCTCAACCCGCTCGATAGAGCGAAGGCGTTCCGTCAGCTTGCGGACGAATTTGGCTTGCAGCACAAGGAGATAGGCGTGCGCGTGGGAAAGAGCCGCGAGTATGTTTCCAACACGCTTCGGATTTTGCAGCTACCAGAAGACATGCAGCACGCCCTGGAGGTGGGAGAAATTTCCGAAGGTCATACACGTCCGCTTCTCATGCTCGTCGACAAGCCGGAGGAGCAGAAAGTACTCTTCAAAGAAATCATCGAGCGCAGACTCACCGTGCGAGACACGGAGGCGCTCGCACGTCGCTCAGCTATCGAAAAAGTGCGCCACAAAGCGCTACTAAGTCCTGACCTATTGTCGCTTGAGAAACAACTTTCCGAGAAGCTCGGCACTCGAGTACGCATCGAAAAGAAGGATACCGGAGGCAAGCTCCTCATTGATTTCTTCTCACCGGAAGATCTCACGCAGCTCTGTATATCACTCGCCAACACGAACGTTGCTCCCGCAGCAGCTGTACCGGCGATTGGGGAGCCGGAGCGCCCGCTTGCGGAGGAAGTAGCTGTCGCACCGGCAGAGGAGAAGGCGCGCATGGAAAAGAATCCGGCGGCCGACGGAGGACCGCAGGATGATCTCTATTCGATTCGCAACTTCTCGGTCTAGTTGTTAGCGCGATTGTCCACTATCCTTCTCGAACTGAGCGAGCGCGTTGCGGATGTGCTTGCGCGCCATGTTGGTCTTCGCGATATCGTGCCACTTGCGCGATGGTTTGGCCGACGGCTTGGTGACGATCTCCACCATATCGCCGTTGCGTAGCGCAGTGTCGATGGAAACCATCTTACCGTTGACCTTGGCGCCGGTCATGTGGTTGCCCAGATCGGAGTGTACGGCATACGCGAAGTCAATCGGCGTCGCGGCGATTGGAAGATCTATTACGTCGCCCTTAGGTGTGAAGACGAAGACTCGATGACTAAAGAAATCCATCTTGAGGGTGTCCAGGTATTCTTCTGATTCGGAGTCATCACGTGCTTGTGCAAGGTCATTAACCCAGGCAGGAATTCCCTTGCTCGCAACTTTGTCTGCGGACTCGATTTGTACCGACCCCTTACCCGGGAAGAACTGTCGTACCCATTCGAGTCCGCCTTTTGCTGTCTTGACCCCGTCTTGGCGCTCCTTGTACGTCAGGTGCGATGCGATGCCGTAAAGCGCTTCGCGATGCATCGCCTCCGTGCGCAGCTGCATCTCGAGCGCGCCGCCGTCGCCGGTATAGACGGTCGTGTGTATGCTCTGGTAGCCGTTGGGCTTAGGAAAGGCGATGTAGTCCTTAATCTTCCCAGGGACTGGCCGCCAGTGCGCGTGGACTATGCCTAGAGCGGAGTAGCAATCAGCGACGGAGGGAAAAATGACACGGAGGGCAAGTATGTCGTAGATTTTTGTGATGTCCCATCCCTTGCGCTCCAATTTTCTATACAGACTGTACACGCCCTTGATTCGCGCCTCCGCCCTAAAGCTACGAAGCCCTGCTTCGGCCAGCTCACGCTTGAGATCGTGTTCGACTTTCTCAAGTCGCTTCTCGTTCTCGTTCTTGCGCTCCTTGAGCACCTCGCGCGTCTTCTCGTATTCCTTGGGATACGCGTGCGGAAATGCGGCATCCTCGAGTTCCTGCTTCGCGACCGACATACCGAGCCTGTCGGCAATGGGAGCGTATATTTCGAGCGTCTCGAGAGCGATGCGTTGTCGCTTTTCTGGACGAGGCACGTGTCCAAGCGTGCGGGCGTTGTGCAGACGGTCCATCAGTTTGATGATGAGTACGCGTATGTCCTTGGCCGTCGCGGCGAAAAGCTTGCGGAGCGACTCCGTGTGCCGCTCGAGGCCGCGGTAGCGCAAGGCACCGAGCTTCGTCACACCCTCGACGAGCGAGAGTACCTCGGGACCGAATTGCTCCTCTATCGTCACGGCCGCAACCCCCGCATCCTCGATGGCGTCGTGAAGGAGCCCCGCGGCAATCGTCTGTGCATCGAGCCCGGCCTCCGCGAGGTAGTAACCGACCTCGGCGGGGTGAATGAAATATGGGTCTCCAGAGTAACGCTTTTGCTCGCTATGGGCGGTCTTGGAGAGTTCGTACGCACGCGTGACGAGCGACACGTCCTGCGCACTCTTGCTGCTCATCGCTGCGAGAATATCGGCGAGCGGTCTGGCTCCAGGGGCGGTCATAGAGAGATACTACCGCCACGCAGGAGTGCGTCAAATCAAACGGCGTAGCTCTACTTCCTATTGAGCTTATGCGGATTATGCATCGGACACGCTTTATTGCTGCATCGCTCGGGATCGCTTTTGGTCACAAGTCGAAACCGCTCCGTCGAGCGGCTTCGCTTGCGACCCCGCCTCGCGGTCGCGTCTCCTGACGCGACATCGCTCCGGCCGACAAAAACAATTTGCGCACGCAGCGCAGGCTGCGTGCTGCCAATCTACTTCTTGAGCTTATGCGGATTATGCATCGGACACGCTTTATTGCTGCAGCGCTCGGGGATTGTTTTTGTCCCTTCCATCATCAGTGAACCGCACTCGGTGCAGATGCGGCCGGTGGGACGCGCTTTTATTGCGTTCTTGCAGTCTGGATAGCTCGAGCATGCAAAGAAGATGCCAAAGCGGCCACGGCGTTCCATCATCTCGCCCTTGCCGCAGATGGGGCATGTGACGCCCGTTTTGGCTTTTGCGAGTTCGTTGGGATCCTGCTTCACAAATTTGCACTTAGGGTAGTTGGAACAGGCGATGAATCGTCCGAAGCGTCCTTCGCGCTCGATGAGCTTTCCGTCCTTGCAGTCGGGGCAGGCCTCGCCGATTTCTTTCGGTGGCGCTATTTCGCTCCCATCTTCTTTGCGAGCACCCATGCACGCGGGGAATTTCTTACAGCTCATGAAGCGGCCCGAGCGGGAGAGCTTGTATTCCATCTCGCCGCCGCACATCGGGCAGGGGAATTCCGCGGGCGCGTCACCCATGCCTGTTATTTTTGGGATCTTTGCTTTGGACTTCACAGCCCTTGTAAACGGAGTGTAAAAATCACGCAGCGTTTTCTCGTATTCGCGCTTGCCCTCTGCGATTTCGTCGAGCTCGTCTTCCATCTCTGCAGTAAATGTGTCGGAAATGTATTCCGCGAAATTCTGCTCGATAAAAGATGATACGACGTCGCCTGTCGCTGTGGGTATGAGCGTGCGTCCCTGTTTCTCCACGTAGTTGCGTGTCTCGAGCGTACGGATGATGGATGCGTATGTCGAGGGCCTACCGATGCCTCGCGCCTCAAGCTCCTTAACGAGACCGGCCTCCGAGTAGCGTGCAGGTGGCTGAGTCTCCTTTCCCTCGAGATGTGCGGCGACGAGCGAAAGCTTCTCTCCAGACGCGACCTTGGGGAGCTCGACGTCTTCGCCGCGAGCATCGGGGTCTGCGGCGAGCCAGCCGTCGAAGATGACGCGTGAACCGTTGGCGTTGAAATCCGGAACATCTGCCCCGGCGACATTCGCGCGGATCTTGGTGCGCAAAATTTTCGCGTCGGTCATCTGGCTCGACACGGCCCTGGCGAGAATGAGCGCGTACAGCTTCTTCTGCTCCTCGTTGGCGCCAGCTGAGCGCTTCGCGGGATCCGTAGGGCGTATTGCCTCGTGCGCCTCTTGGGCACTTTTCGATTTCGTCTTGTATGTACGCGCTTCCGCGTACTTTTCACCGTACAAATCCGCGGCGGTCTTGAGTAGCTTATCCTGGGCCTCCTTGCCGAGATTCATGCTATCCGTGCGCATGTATGTGATGTGTCCGGCCTCATAGAGCTTCTGCGCAACGCTCATGGTCCTAGAGGGTGAGAAGCCGAGCCGAGTAGATGCGGTCTGCTGGAGGGTCGAAGTGGTAAACGGTCCTCTCGGGGCGCGCGAAGCCTCCGTCTCATCGACAGAAATAACCGACCACGGCTTTTCTTCAGCGGCTTTCAGAATCCGCAGCGCCTCTTTTTCGTCTCTGGGCTCCTCGGAGCAGACCACCGTGAACTGCTCGCCTTTTGCGGGCTTCACATCTGCACTTATGACCCAGAATTTTTCGGGGATAAATGCACGAATCTCTCGCTCGCGCTCCATGAGTATGCGTAGGGCTGGGGACTGCACACGCCCCGCAGAGAGTCCGTAGCGCACCTTCTTCCAAATGAGACCAGAGAGGTCGTATCCGAAGAGTCGGTCGAGCACGCGGCGCGCTTCCTGTGCGCGCACAAGTTCATCATCGATGCCACGCGGGTTCTTGAGCGCTTCTTGCACCGCATGTTCTGTAATCTCGTGAAAGACGATACGTTTGGGCTTTTTGAGACCAATGGCCTGCGAGAGATGCCAGGCGATTGCCTCACCCTCGCGATCGGGGTCTGTCGCGAGGATGACATCATCGGCCTTTTCCGCCTGTTCGTGCAGCTCGTCGATAACTTTTTGTTTCTCCTTTACGATCTGATAGCGCGGCACAAAACCACCATCTACATCGACGGCGTCCTTGTTGCTCTTCGGGAGGTCCCGTATGTGGCCGACTGAAGCGCGCACGACAAAGCCCTTGCCCAGGTACTTCTCGATGGTCTTCGCTTTGGAAGGCGATTCTACTATTACTAACTTCATGTATTTCAATAAGGCCGCTTGCCCTGAGCGGCGTCGAAGGGCATTGATACTCCATTAGACTAGCACATGTCAAATATTGGATTGAAAAGATATGCTCTCCGCGCGACATTGCGCGGAGAGCTGAAGTGCGACTTCTATCGCGTCGCATGCACGCGGCAGCGCCTCGTCTTCTCGTCCTCGTACATGTACGGACACCGCTTCTTCGTGACCGGATCTACGTGCGTGCACATGACGACGACGTCGTTCGTCAGCTTGGGGAGGTTCGGCGGGTCCGCAAGCAGGCCTCGAGTCCGATTCGGCAAAACCCGCTTTGCGTATCGCAACGCAGGTACGCGGGCCACCCCCACCGGCTGGGTTGTCGCGCTCCCCAGCTCTTGACTTACGCGCGGCGCAGAGACAGGCGTCTGCGCGGGCTCGTTGTCGTCGGGCGCCAACGCCGCATAGGTATCGGGCTTACCCGTCAGATTCCATTTATTGCGCAAGCTCGCGATTGAATTCGGGGTAACGCCGAACTCTGCGGAAAGTTGCGGGTTGGATGCGCCTCTTGCGAGGCGCGGGTATACAAGCGCCTTCTTTTGCTCAGCAGACAGGGTCTTCCACCAGCCCGTCCCTTTTCCGCGCGGGACGGCGACCCTTGTTTTTCGCTTCGACATGTCGCTCTCCGTAGTTCTTCCGTTGCCCTTATACGCGGGCGGCCGGTACACGACGCAACTCTGCGTGGCACTATGCCACTCTTATTCTGGGGCTGCAATAAAGAGCTATCTGATGCGCACGACGCCGAGCTCCTCCACGATGAGACCCTTTATTTCCATTGTCGAAAGCAAAACATTTGCCTCCGATACCGACATGTCGAGTGCCGAAAGGAGCTCGTCGCGAGACAGAGGAGAGGCAATGATGTCGAACACGCGCCGCTCGTCGTCTGAGAGGTCCTCGCGCAGTGTCGAGAGCGTCGCGCTGTCGCGCGGCGCGATACCAAGACTCTGCAACACATCCTCCGGAGATGTCACGGCTGTTGCGCCCATACGAAGGAACTGGTGGGTGCCCCTGCTCTCTTCGCTGAAGATGGAGCCCGGCACGACGAGGAGCTCACGATTGTACTCGGTAGTAAGTTTGGCAGTGATGAGACTCCCGCTTTTTCCCCTCGCTTCTACCATGAGCGTGGCGCGCGTGAGTCCGGCCATGATCCTGTTGCGCTTCGGGAACATGTAATCCATTGCCTTCGCGCCTGGCTCTTCTTCGGAGATGAGAGCGCCGCCCGCGGCGAGTATCTCGTGCGCCAGGCCGTGGTTAGCCTTGGGGTAGAGAACAGACCAATCGAGACCAGAGCCGGGCACAGCAACTGTCGTTAGTCCTGCTTCGAGCGCAGCCCTATGCGCCTCCGTGTCTATGCCGTACGCGAGCCCGGAAACGATGACGACGGGGTAGCCGCGCAATCCGCCAATGAGGTGGCGTACTACTTGTTTGCCGTACGGCGTACATGCGCGGCTCCCCACGACCGCAAGCCACGCATGGCTCTCCGGCGGCAGTTCTCCCCGCACGAAGAGTCTCTTGGGCGGATCCGGAATTTCCCGCAGGAGAGAGGGGAACGCATCAGGGGAGTGGAGTTTGAGGATGTCAGTCATGTATACTATTGTATACGGCACAATCCGAGTTACATGCTTGATATCAAATTCATACGGGAGAATAAGGACATTGTCGCTCTCGGCGCGAAGAAAAAGCATATTGAAGCCGATATAGAGGGCCTCTTAAAGCTCGATGATAAGCGGCGCGAGCTCCAACTCCTCATCGACCAGAAGCGCGCCGAGCAGAACGCGGCCTCGGGGAAAATAGCGAGCGCGTCAGACGATGGTACGCGAAAAACACTCATCGCGGATATGTCCGGAGTAAAAGACTCCCTAAAAAATGCTGAAGAGGAAATGCAGGAGGTCATGAAAGAGTGGCGCGCACTCATGCTTACAGTCCCCAATGTGCCGGACATTTCCGTACCTGAAGGTGAGAGTGATGCGGACAATGTGGAAGTGCGCTCATGGGGCGACATCCCGAAGTTCGACTTTGTTCCCAAAAACCACGTCGACCTTATGCTCGAGAACGGCATGGCCGACTTCGAGCGCGGCACAAAAGTGGCTGGCTTTCGCGGCTATTTCCTGAAGGGCGACGGTGCGCGGCTCGTGTGGGCACTCCACCGCTTGGTCGAAGACCGATTCATGAATCGCGACGGCTTCGAGCCGATGATAGTGCCCTCGCTTGTGCGTCGCGAACCTTTCATGGGGACGGGCTATCTGCCGCAGAGCGAGGAAGACCTCTACAAGACGCAAGACGGCGACTATCTCGCCGGGACTGCCGAAGTTGCAACCATGGGATACTTTATGGATGAGGTGCTCGAAAAATCCCAGCTACCGCTTAAATACTTTTCGTACTCCCCGTGTTTTAGGCGAGAGGCGGGTAGTCACGGCAAAGACACGAAAGGCGTATTCCGCATCCACGAATTCGTGAAGTACGAGCAGGTGGTACTCTGCGAGGCGAGTCACGAGGAATCGGTGAAGCATCATGAGGAAATCACGGCGAACTCAGAGGCGCTCCTGCAGGAGCTCATGCTCCCGTACCACGTCGTCATCAACTGCGGCGGCGACCTAGGCCTCGGTCAGGTGAAGAAATACGATATCGAAGCGTGGATGCCGAGCGAAAACAGGTACCGAGAGACGCACTCGTCGTCGTACTTCCACGATTTTCAGACACGCAGGCTCAACATCAGGTATCGCGACGAAAGCGGCAATATGCGCTACGTGCATTCGCTCAACAACACGGCACTCGCGATGCCTCGCATCCTGTGCCAAATTGTCGAGAACTATCAGGAAGCGGATGGGAGCATTCGGGTGCCAGAGGTCTTGCGTGCCTACATGAGCAAGGAGCGCATCGTGAAGAAATAATCTACGCCGCGCGAGCGGCTCACTATGGCGAGAGTTGTCGATTTGCGGAAAGGTAAGGCGCAGCCCGCGCGAGGGGTGCCGCTACCCTTCTCCCGCAACAGCGAGCCGCCACGCCGCGTTTCTCCCCTCAAGCAAAAAAGGCGCCGCGCGCGGCTTGCTGCGCTCGGGATGTTGGTTATTGCATCAGCCGCACTCGCGTATGCCGTACACGCTATCTCGTATTTGGAGTCACTCAGCATCCACGACATACGTATAGCCGGGGTGGAGAAGATAGAGCCGAGCATTATCAAAACGTACGTCGAGTCGAAACTGGCCGACGAGGGTTTTCGTTATTTCTCAAAACGTAACATCTTTCTGTATCCGCGAGCTGAGATCGAGACGGGAATAGTAGCTGCATTCCCGCGGGTCAAAACGGCGCAGCTTTCTCGAGCGGCGATATTGTCTCAAGAACTCGTGGTCAGCATAGAGGAAAGGGAACAGTACGCGCTCTGGTGCAAGCCCCTACCCAATGACTCTGCAGAAACCGGTCTGCCAGCTGCCGATTGTTATGCTCTCGACGAAAGCGGACTCATTTTTACCGCACTTGCAACATCGACAGAGAAAGATACGAGAACGATATATCGATTCACGGGCGGAGTAGACTCCGAACCGATAGGTACACACCTCGTCCCGAAATACTTTGCGGCGACGCTCGCGCTCCTTCAGACGCTGCAGAATGACACAGGTCTCATACCGTACCACATCGAACTCCTCCGTGATGAAGACTTCCATGTACACGTAAGTCAGGGCTTCTACATCAAAATGTCGCTCGGGCAAGACGGATTAGCGCTCTCGAGGAATCTCGAGCTCGTGCTAGCTTCCGATGCGCTTCGCGACCGAATTGGTGACATCGAGTACGTCGACATGCGTTTCGGGAACAGGGTCTACTACAAGATGAAAGGGGGGGAGCAGTCGAATATATAAAAGTGGGCGGCCGCGTGCGTAGCGACCGCCCCGAGGTGTTGCGCAACTAGCGCCTGCTCACGTCCTTGTGACGCTTTACACGCTCTTCAGCGCAGCGCTTGAAGAACCTGCCGATGTTCTCCTCATCGAGTGCGGCGAACGCTTCTTGCACGCGACGGCCAGCCTCGGCCTGATCGAGTTGCAGGACGTGCTTTTTCAGCATGCGTCCCAGGATTTTGGGATCGATGCTCCCGCAGTCCGTGAGCCAATTGGCAATCGACTTGTCGACGATCCGTCCTGTGCCGGCAAAGGTCCGCGCATCCGTGAGAATCGTCGGCAGGTCGACAGCGTCAGAGGTTTCATGCCGCTTTGTCGCATTTCGCATTATGTTGCCCCGAATTAGCGCAAGGGATTATTCCCCGCTTGTGCCATTCTACGCGAGGCGTAGTGCTTGTCAAAATATGTTATTGTGTCGAAATGAAGAGTTTCTGGCATAGGCTCGCGAGGCCTTTTTTTGTGCTCGCGCCGATGGAAGATGTCACCGATGTCGCATTTCGCACGCTCATCGCCAAGCACTCATCAGCAAACGTACCGCACGTCCTTTACACCGAGTTCACCTCAGCCGACGGTCTGATTCGCGCCGATGAGGCGGGGCAGCGGAAGCTCAGAAAGAAGCTCGAGTACGGAGAGGGTGAGCGACCAATCGTCGCGCAGCTGTTTACATCGAAGCCAGAATATATGGAAGAGGGCGCGCGCATATGTAGAGAGATGGGATTCGACGGATTCGACATCAACATGGGCTGTCCAGCCAATGAGGTGGTGCGCCAGCAGTGCGGCGCCGCCCTCATTCAAAACCCCGCGCTCGCGCGCGAACTCATCCGCGCTGCCAAACGTGGCGCTGAGTCCGCCGGCCGACGGATGCCGGTCTCCGTAAAAACGAGGCTTGGATACAACGTGGATGAGCTGGAGACATGGCTGCCGGAACTCCTCGCCGAAGAGCCAGCGGTAGTCATACTGCACGCTCGGACTCGCAAAGACATGTCTGAAGTTCCGGCGCGGTGGGAGCGTGTGGCTCGCGCCGTGGAAATCCGCGACAGTATGAACTCGCCGACGCTGATAGTAGGAAATGGCGACGTGAAGAATCTTGCGGATGCGCGTGAAAGAGCGGAGGCAACGAAATGCGATGGGGTCATGATAGGGCGCGGGGTATTCGGCAATCCGTGGCTCTTTTCTAATAGGGAAGATGAAGCGATGCCAGAGGAAAAAATGCAGACGCTTATCGAGCACATCGATCTCTTTCAGACACATCTCTCCGGCTACCAAAACGACGCCGTTATGAAGCGCCACTTCAAAGCCTACATCGGCGGCTGGGACGGGGCGAAGGAGCTTAGAATCCGGCTCATGGAAAGTGAAAGTCTTGCGGACGCCAAAGCAATTCTTGCGGAGAACTTGAACGCGTAAGCACTCGTGTGGTACAAGGTGTGCAGTCAGCATCGCGGAGGCATGCATGAACTGGAAGTTTCCGAGGTACACAGGAGGTGCCGCTCGACGCCGACAGTCCAGCGATGACGACCTACTCGCTGCCATCAAGAGGGCGCGTACAGATGCCACCCTCGACCAGTCGGAATTTGTTACTGCCAAAGAGATGGCGAGTGTCGCTCGCAAGTACTGGGCGGCCTCGGAGAGTCATTTCGACCTCTACATCCGGCAGCGGATGGACCCGGCGGTGAGGGAGCAACTCAAAATATTGGCGCCGCGCAAAGTAAGGTTCGGGAAGTGAGCTTCGCGTCGTGAGGGCCCCCGCTTGGAGGGCCCGCTTTTTTGATATACTCGCGCCATGGCAAGGAGCGAGCGGCACACGACACTCTATCGGGCATACAGGCCGGCGGACTTCGATGAAGTGCGCGGGCAGGAGCATGTGGTGGGCGTCCTTGAGAAAGCGATAAAGAACAAAAAGGTAGCACACGCATACCTTTTCTGTGGTGGCCGCGGTACAGGCAAGACCTCGGTCGCGCGTATTCTGGCGAAACGGCTCGGTGTCACGGATAAAGACCTCTACGAGATAGATGCTGCGTCGCAAAACGGCGTCGACGATATCCGTGCACTTCGCGAAGCGGTCAACAGCACGCCCTTTGAGTCGCCGTACCGCTTCTACATCATCGACGAGGCGCACATGCTCTCGAAGCCGGCGTGGAACGCATTTCTTAAGACGCTCGAGGAGCCGCCTGCGCACGTGATATTCGTCATGGCTACGACGGAGCGCGATAAAGTGCCGGACACGATTCAATCGCGTTGTGAAATCTATACGTTCAAGCAGCCATCTCGCGAAGTACTAGCGCAGATAGTGCAAGACGTAGCAAAAAAGGAGGGTTACTCTCTCGGCAAGCCTGCCGCAGAGCTCGTGGCGCTCCTTGCAGAAGGGTCCTTTCGCGATGCGCTCTCGATATTGCAGAAAGTGCTCGCGGTATCAAAAGACAAGAAAATCGATATTGAAGAGGTCGAGTCGGTCTCCGGCGCTCCCCGGGGAGAACTCGTCCGTGCAATACTCGGCGCTATGACTCAGGGTGATGTCGAAGCGGCACTCGCGGCACTCGGAAAGGTCGTGCGCGACAATATGGACGCGCGGGTGCTGGCGAAACTCCTCATCCAGCGATTGCGTATCATTCTCCTCATGCGGTATGCGCCGGCACTTGCAGATGAGTTGGGTCAGGAGCTTTCCGAAGAAGACGTGGTCTTCGCGAAAGGGGCTGCCAAGCTGCCTACGGTGAACTCAGAGATGCTTCGCTCACTCCTCGAAGCACACGCACGCATTGCGTATGCGGCCGTGCCGCACCTTCCACTCGAACTTGCGATTATCGAGACGTGTGGGAAGAAGGCGGGATAGATGCGAGTCGCTCTAGTATCGCGTCGACATCATCCCTTTGCGCGACATAGTACTGCGCACTGCTTACGTCCGCCTGTCCGACTCGGATGGTGACACCCTCTTTTAGCTCGCGAAACGCGTCTTCGTCTGTTGCGCTGTCCCCTATGAACATTGGGAGCGGCGCCTCACCTGTGGAACGCTTCTTCGCCAGCATCATTCGTACGCAGGAACCCTTGTCCCAGTGCACTTCTGGGGCTATTTCAAAAGTCCGTGTCGCATCTATGATGCGAAGCGCGCGGGACTGAGCATACTCCCGCAAGGCCTTATGCCCCTCTGCGGAAAACTTGCTCGCGTCTTCAGCAGAGAGCGCACGATAATTGATGGCGAAGGATTTGCCCTTTCGTTCGATAATGGTACCGCTGTAGTGCGCACTGATTGTTTCGAGGATTGCCGACGCACTCGAGAGGGCGCCTTGGAGTTCGAGAGGAATGCCTACCGAGCCGGCCTCGCTGCCAAGGCGCCACTCCATCCCGTGGGAGCCGGCATACCAGATTCCCGGAATGCCGGCTCGTCGCTCGATATCGTCGAGCGTACGGCCGGAAATGATTGCGACCGTGTGAGCATGGACACATCGCACGAGAGCGTTTTTGGTTCGCGGCGACATGCGCGCGTCGTCCGGACGTGGGACGATGGGGGCGAGCGTCCCGTCGAAGTCGAGCATGAGGAGAAGTGCGCGTCGCAGAATATCCTCGAAGACACGCTCCTGCACTCCACTGAAGTTCTCCATGCTATTCAATGCCTGTGAGTGCCTTGATTATCTCCGCAGACCAGCGGTACACGTTGTAGTCGCTCACGCTCCGGCGCATCTGCCGCATGCGGCGGTGCTGCTCCGTGGGGCGCATCGTGAGCGCCTTGTGCAGTGCGTCGGCAGTCTCTTCCGCGCTATACGGATTGACGATGAGGGCGCCTTTCATGTCGCGTGATGCACCTGTGAAATTGCTGAGTATGAGGACGCCGAGCTCGTCCTTGCGCGCGGCCGCGAATTCCTTCGAGACGAGGTTCATGCCGTCGTGCACGGGCGTCACGAGGCACACGTCGGCGAGTTGGTAGAGGTCGCGGAGCTGCGTGTGCGAGAGGCTTTCTTCGTGCAGCACGATTGGTTTCCAATCGCTCGTAGAGAACTTTGCATTTATGCGTTCCGCCTCTTGGCGCACGAGAGCGCGATACTCACCGAACTTACCTGCAGACTCGCGTGTCGGTGAGCCTATCTGCAGAAGCGCAATCTTCCCATGGTACTCCGGGTGCTCCTCGAGCAGAAACTCGATGGCACGAAAACGCTCGGGAATTCCCTTAGTGTAATCAAGCCGGTCTACTCCGAGTACGACTTGGTCGGCGTTCGTACCGAGATGCCGGAGCTTTTCACGATCGGGAAGCGATGTCGGCTCTGCGGCACCCGGAAACGCGATGGAGATGGGAAATGCCTTGATGAACGACTTGTGGCCGGCGCGGGTGATGGAGAAGTGCTCGAAGTCGATGAGCGACTCCACCTCGGCGCCAACCGTGTCGATGAAGTTGTTGCAGTACTGTTGTGTGTGGAAGCCGACAAGGTCGGCGCCGAGCATGCCCTCGAGAAGCTGCTTGCGCCACGGGCAGATGCTGAACTGAGCGGCTGAAGGCCATGGAATGTGCCAGAAGATTGCGACCTGCGCATCGGGTCGACTCTTCTTGATGAGTGCGGGCACGAGTGCGAGATGGTAGTCCTGTACGAGAATGACTGGCCGCTCGATGTGGCGTATCTCTTCGAGGAGTGTCTTCGCGAAAAGGCCGTTGACCTTGCGGTATTCTGTCCAATCTTCCTTGCGGAACTCGGGGCGCACGTGCGCCGTGTGGCAGAGCGGCCAGAGCGCCTCGTTGGAGAAGCCGTTGTAGTAGCCTTTGCGCTCTTTGGGCGAGAGCCAGATGCGCTTGAGCGTGTACTTTGGTTCTTCCGGCGGGACTCGCAGCTTTCCGTCCTTGTCCGCAACCTCCTTGTCTGCGGGTCCGCTTCCGGCGGCCACCCACACACCTTCGCACGCTTCCATAATCGGCTCGATCGCAGTGATGACGCCGCCAGCCGGGACCTTCCACTCGATCTCACCTTTCACTCTTTCATTGACGTATGGCTGGGCATTGGACACGACGAAGATCGGCCTATCACGCAAATGAGCTTTTACGAATTCCTTGAGCCTCTCCGCAGTCCAGGGTGAGTCGAGCTTCTCGAGGCGCATGCGAGCCTCTTCGCTCGCCGCGACGCGCGCTTGGCGGAGACTCGCGGACATTTTTGTTATTTCGTGCGTGAGTGGGGAGAGCAGGCTGTTGCCCAGCGCCTCAGCATCCCGGTTCTCGCCAGAGCGCACCGAGCGCACCGACTCTACGAGGTCTTCGATAGCGCGTCGGAAGACGAAATTGACGAGCACAAATATCGCGCCCGCGACGAAAAAGACCTGGATGAGGTGGCGCGTCATGCTGTCAATCCAGATGTTCGCGACAGCATCGGATATGTACTGAGCGTCTTGCCGCATGACGAGCGCCCCGATGATGCTGCCGTCGGACACGATAGGGTGAGCGTAGATATAGTAGCGCACACCGCCTTCCGTGAGATACGTGCTGTGCGCCGAAGCGCTGTCCATGGCCGTAGAGATGATAGGGGAATTGAGCGCACTTCCAGGAAGTGAAGCGCTGCGAGCGACTACTGAGCCGCTCGAGTCGACTATTGCGAGACCCGCGGTGCGTTCACGGTCGGCAAATCTGTCGAGAGCCCGCTGGAGAGTAGATGTCGCTCCGGAGAGGTACGGCGGCGTAACGGAGTCCACGAGGCTTTCGGAAAGCAGTTGCGTACGCGACTCTAGCCGCGCCTCAAGCTCGGTCTCCTCGCGGCTCGCAGAATTATAGGTAAAAGCGGCGGCTATTGCGCTGATGGCCACGATGACCGCGGCCACCAGGTAGAGTACCTGTCGCATGGGGGAATAGTAGCGGGATTTCTCAGTCTTCGCCAGGCTGTGAACGCGCTGTCTTCATGATGCACGACGTCTACTCGCTGCCGCGTATGCGGAGTGAGAAATCCGCCGCGTCTGCGTACTTTGCCGCACGTTCGTTGATGAGGAAAGCGGACTTCGCGTCGTCGAACGAAAGTGCCGTGTCGATAAGACCGAGGTCGTAAAAGAGTGAGTCGCTGAAAGCAGGAAGAATGAAGTCGATAGAGAAGGGAACGCGCACGCCCGCCGCTTCGAGGTGCTTTGCGACGCCTGTCATGCACGAGCCCGTGAGCGTATTGTAAAATTTCGGCTCCTCAGCAAGCGCGTTTACATCCCGTAAGATGCTTTCGAGCGTGGTGCGGGATTGCTCGCGAGAAAGCGCGAGGGGATACATGTAGACCTCGTGTTTTCGATGATTGGCACGCACGCCAATCACGTCGCGCTCGTCGCCGAGCACGTACATGAGTTCGTATGCGCGGAAAAGTCCCTTGAACGGCGAGTACACCTCCCCCTTCTCTTTACGCGCCTCGACGGATACCGAAAGGTATGTGCCGTCGTCAAACTCGTAGGAGAGGAAGGCGTGAGCGACACCCGGTGCTCCGAAAGGCACCACGACGTACCACGTGCGCGAAAGTCTGGAGAGGTCGTACGTACGGTCGTCGTAGCGAGGAATCGGCTCACCGTCTGGGCTGTACGTGAAATCGCGTACGTCCCGCACCAAGACGATATCGCCCTCAATCTCAGCTGTAGGCAGCACGGCTTGGTCGGGTACCCATTCGCGGTCATTCGACGGCGATTTGCTCCATGTCCATCCGGCAAGCACGAGCACGCCAATCAGAGATATGAATACAATCTTGCGCAACATGCCGAGCTAGAATAGCTTCATCGAATAGTACGCGACTACTCCTAAGCCAAAGGGGTAGGCGACGAAGAGCCAGAGGTACGAAATTGCACCAGCCGATTGCGGCGATTTGAGGAAGTCGTACCAGCTCATGAGTCCGAGTTGCGAAGCGCCGAAGTTGAGCGCGAGCGCGCCGACGAGTATCAACAGCCCGACCGCAAATATCGAAAGGAATCCCATGAGGCAATACTAGCACTTATCTGCTATCCTCTACTCGTTTGGGCCTCGCCCGTGGTCGGTCTACGGCCGAGGGGGATCGTTATGCAGTTCATATACGTCCTGGAAAGCATAAAGGATGGGAACTTGTATATCGGTTGTACTGATGACGTTGAACGTCGTCTGGCCAAGCATAATGCAGGGCTCGTTTCATCGACGAAAGCGAGAAGACCTCTGAAACTCTTGTACACTGAACAATATGCTGATACGTATGAAGGGTTTCGTAGTGAGCGCTTCTACAAGACAGCGAAGGGCAAGCGAGAGTTGAAGAAGAAAATGTCTTGGGGGATCGTCTAATGGTAGGACAGCGGCCTTTGGAGCCGTGAATCTTGGTTCGAATCCAAGTCCCCCAGCCAAGTAGAGCGAGGTTCAGTGTACAAGGAGCCTCGTTTCCCTAACCTCAACACTACTATAAGCTTGAGCGTGATGGCTATGAGATATCTGATTAACGAGAACGGAAGTCCATTTGAGCCAACAGAGCTTTCTTCCATTCGTGAACACTTGAACGCACTCAATGATTCTGAACGTAAGGATTACCGGAACGGAAATGCGCAACATTTGGCGCAACATTTGATAGAGAAGCTCTTGATCGTTTCTGGACCAGGCACTGGAAAAAGTACTCTCTTCAAACAACGCATTCTTCACTGGCTGCGGAAGACTCCTGGCTCGAAGATTTTGGCTGTGAGCTTCGTGAGAAAACTGGTTGCAGACTTAGCTGCTGATATCGCGAAAGACGATCATTTAAGTGACGCCCAGAAAGCTCAAGTAGAGGTACTGACGCTTCACGGATACGCGAGAAGTATTGTGGAGAAGAATCATGGCACAAAGAAAGCGCCCTTGCAGCCGCACTTCAAGATCATTGGTGAGTCGTGGAAAAGTGTGATCTGGGGGGACGTACTAGCTTTTGTGTCCCAAGCTGATCCAGGCACGTATTCATGGAAAGCATTCGAGAAACAGCTGCACGAAGCAAACTTAGAAAAATCCTCGGAATGGAAAGCAATGCATGAAGGGTATTCAACCCTTTGCACTTTCTATAACGCCGTTGGCTTTTGTGATCTAATCATTCGAGCACAACGAGCGCTAGATGAGAACGCTGCTCTAGAGGAACACGACTACTTCATTATTGACGAATACCAAGATTTCAATCAATCAGAAGATCAGTTGATTAAACAAGCGGTGCTAGATAGTAGCGGGGTATTGCTCGTGGGCGATGATGATCAGGTTCTATACGAAAAGTTAAGAGCTGGAAAGGCAGAGCTAATACGTTCTGTATACACCGATGATTCATACGGTAACGGCATGTTGCCTTACTGCGGCCGATGCGGCCAGCATATTGTTCAAGCGGCAGCACATTTTATCTCTCAGAATGCTGATGCTGAATGTATTGAGAAAGTCTATTTGGCCCTAGAGAAGGAGTCTGAAGCAACCAAGGTGAAAATAGTTGCGTGTCCGGCGCCGCAATCGGCCGTTGACTACATCAAGAAGTTTGTAGAGGAACACGAGTCGGAGATACTCGAGCGCAAAGAACAAATCGAGGACGGAGAAGAGAAAGATGCGTACCTCCTTATACTTACACCTGCGAAAGGGGCCGCGTTCTACAATGATTCTGCGAACGAGCTAACCGATCTGGTGAAAAAGTATAAAAATGAGGAAGCGACGCTCTCCGAAGACTATTACAAACTACTTTCATATTTCTCGCTCGCAAATAAACCGAATGACAACTTTACTTTCAGAAAAGTACTTCATCACGAAGGTCTCGATCAAAAGCAGCTTGTAGGACTAGTAAAAACGGCTATAGAGGTACACGTCCCTCTTTGCTCCTTAGAGGATCCGATCGTAACTGCGGCACTCGAGAAGGTACGAATAGTCGCAGAAATACTGGGAAGGGACATCGAGTCCTCGGAGAAAATAGCTCTGCTAGAAAAGCATATTTCAATTACCGACCGAGGTCGACTTGTCGAGGAACTTGAAGTACATCCGATTGGTCAAGATGAGGAAACTAGGGCCGCTACTAAAGAAGAGGAGGATGCGGAGCTTACAGAACTCGGAGTACAAAAAATGTCCGCAGTAGATATGATGACCATTGTTGGTTCAAAAGGCCTATCCGCTGAGCACGTCATCATTGTTGGCTTTGATAACGTGAATATGAATTACGTGACCAGAAATGCGTTTTACGTGGCTATGACAAGAGCACGTAAGAGTTTACATCTCATCACTGCGTTAGGATGCAGAGGTTCGCAACGACCCAGCGAGTACCTGAACAATTTGCCCGATGACCATATAGAGTTTTCTCGCTATAAGAAAAGTAATGGCGAATTGAATAGTATCCCTAATCGTACTCGTTTTATTGGGTACCTACGCTATATGAACGAGCTGCAGGGTCGTGGGAGATAACGGAGAAGTCAAAGTATCCGCAGTTTATCCACATTGGATGGTCACAATACGATCAGTAATTAGTATCTTGGATTTGAAACATCCCATCAGCTCCCGCTGTTCAGAGTTTGATCCCTCACGTAGTAAATACTTCGCATAGTTTCGCACGTCGATATCGAATATCTGTGTTTTTTCTTTCTTATTCAATAGTGCCATTTGGAATTTCTTCATACGCTCAACTTCTGATTGCAACTTTCTTCTCACGCCGCTCTCATCTAAATCTACTTTATCCAGGAGTTGTACGAATTGATTTACCAAATCTTCTTCTCGAATATACTTTGCCCCACAGTTTTTATCACGTGTTTTCGTGCATCCGTAATAGCAATAACGATGGATGTTGCCGTTCTTCTGTCGTTTGAATTTCTCATCGGCACAAATGCCGGAACCGCAGAGGCCGCAGGTCATCAGTTTTGTGAATGCAAATTCTTTTCCCTCAACTTTTATTACATGCGTATTGATCTGCTGCTGTACGAGGTCGAACAGCTCTTTTGTGATCAGTGGCTCGTGTCTGCCTTTGTACCACTGGCCGCTTTTGCGTGGATACTCAAAACTGCCGTAGTAAAAGTGATTTTGCAGTACCAGGTAGACGTTACTTAGGGTGAGACCCTTGTTGCCTGTGATCGACTTGAAGTTGATGTCGAACTTAAGCCAGTTGTAGATCTTACGACCGCTCCACTTTTCGTACGCAACTTTCTCGAACATTTTCTTAACGACGGGCGCTCGTTCCGGATCGATGAATACATATCCACGACGATCGGCACGTTTCTCATTGAGATATCCGACTGGGGCTGGGGCAGGCCACAGTCCCATCTCGCAACGGGTACGCAGTCCTCGTTTGACGTTGATGCCACGATTGTCGTTCTCAAGCTTCGCCTGACTGCACAGAATCATTAACAGAAATTTCTCGTTCGGTGAGTTGGTGAAGTGCTGACCGTATGTACGAATCTCAAGAAGTCGCTTTTGATCCATCAGATCGACGAGCGATCCAAGATCGCCAGCATTGCGGCTTAAGCGATCAGGAGCCCATGTGAGAATTGCATTGAATCTCCCGCGTGCGATGTCCGCAATGAGCTCTTGAAACACAGGACGCTGACCTGAGTCTTTTGCAGAGTGGGCTTCTCGTCGTACATCTATGACTTCAAGCCCGTCACGCTCGGCTATCTGCAGCATCTCCTTTACCTGCGAGTCGATGGAGAGGGCCTGACGTTCGTCCTGCTCGGTCGATTTCCGCGCGTACAGGCAATATTTGGCTGTTGGCGGCATCTGTTGCGTGACAGGTACCGTCCGACCTATTTGATTCGTTTGCATGCGTTCATAGGGCCATACGGGTGGGGGCATGCAAGGCGTCCAAAGAGCTCGTGTGGGCAACCTCAAGACCGAGGCGTATGATTCATTTATGGCGAAGAAACCCAAGGTCACTAGAACCTACGGCCCCATCCATTTTGAGGACCTAGATCCGCATCGTTTTGAAGATCTTGTCCGAGAACTTATCTACGACTATAAGGACTGGCAAAACATTGAAGCCACTGGACGCAGTGGCTCTGATGGGGGTTTCGATGTGCGGGCTTGGGAAAAGATCAAGGATACAGCGCAAACATCGGAGGGCGAGGACGATCAGAATACTGAAAAGCACCCAATGGATGGCAATCTTTGGATGATTCAAGGCAAAAGAGAAAAAGAAATAGGCCCAAAAAGAGTTGAGGAGATTCTAGAAGAAATCGACTCAAAGAATCCTCCCTATGGATACATCCTTGCCGCCTCGGCTAATTTTTCAAAGGAATCTTATGATGTCTTTCGTTCGAAGCTCCGAGAAAAAGGTGTGATGGAGTTTTATCTATGGGGCAAAGCAGAGCTTGAAGACATGCTACATCTGCCAAAAAATGACAGAATACTTTTTACCTTTTTCGGCATTTCTTTAGTAAGTAGAAGACGATCTCGCGCAACAGAGATACGCTTTGTTGTGAATAACAAAAACAAACTTTATCGAATATTTGGAGAAAAAATCTCAGGCAGGCAACATATTCTGCTCAGGGATTCAAAAGATACAAAGTATCCGTTCAAGAAAGAATACAAGGATTTTAAAGATAACCCGCGCTGGAGGGAGTATCCACTTTCAGAATACTACCCGTTGGGGTTAATTTTCGACGTGCGAAAATATTTTGCTTATGTCGATACAGTTAAGAAAGAATATGATATTGCAGACTCACTCTCACTTATTCATAGGGAAAGTGACTCGGAGGAAGACCGGGCGAGACAAGATGACGAGAGAACTAAGATAGAAGATTTCTGGCATCACTTACCACGTGCTACCCAGGGAACATACGTTAAAGATGGTCTCGTTCGTTATGACGAGATGTTGGTCGTGGACGACAAGGGCGATAACTGGCACAAATTTCCGCATATATTTGTCGATTTTGAAGGTCCATCTGGCCCTTTCTCTGGTTATTTGGAGTATATAGAGATTGATGCAAATAAAATTTACCTGAAAGGATTCAAGAGGATAAAAGTATTTCCGAAAAAGTTTTCTGAACCGAAGCTAGGGAAATTACATAAGGATAAGGAAGTGCAACTCGAGAATCACTTTCTATATCGCATCAAGCATCACAGTGAAGGATTTCACACTCTTTACGAGACCGACGGTAGACTTAGCTTTATGAAAGCGAGGGATGCTTATGCAGTTTCTGACCCAGAAAATGCATCTTCAAAAAACTATATCGTGATTACTCGAATCGCATCGATGAAAGTTAAAGACTACTTAGCACATGACCCTGAAAAGAAGTACGCGATTCATGAACAACTCGGACGCGAACCGGATTCCGGAGAGATGCTTAACATTTATGAATTTCGGCACACGTACGATTTTGTCTACGACCGCGATAGACAGCGCTTGCTCAAAAAGAAGCCTCCTAAAAAAGGTGCTGCGTAGCTGTGGGCGGCCGCTTGGCTTGCACCGGGGTTGTGATAGGGGTTGGCTCAGTGGCGAGACGGCGCTAAAATGCTCCTTACACAACCCATAAAGGCTCGTAAGAGCAGCGACCTAAACCTCCGGTAACGGGGGCATGGTCGAGGAATCGCGATGAACATAGAGAACCCGTCAACAGGGCGTTCATCGCGTTATAGGGGGAAACCCCTATAGGGGCTTCGGCCCTCCTGGTGGCGGGCTTTGTGTTTGCCACCGTTAGCAGGTTAAAGAGAAAAGCTTATGGAAGTATTCTCGATTGTAGGTGCGGTGGCGATCTTGGGGTTCGGGCTCATGCGATACATGGACCGACAGGAAAAGCGGATTACAGATCGTCTGGATCGCATACGCGAATTAATAGAGAGTAAACGATAAGAATCTGTGCCTGAATCAATGCGATCAAGTGAGGTGCTATCGATTCCAGCCGTATTTCTTCGCTTGCTCTTTCGCGAACTTCTCAAGATCAAGTCGTGCGACTTTTCGGTTGGCGCTGCGAGCGAGCATCAAATTCAGACTCCGCTTCTGCCTACTCGTCAGCATATTTCTCGGTGGCCTCTTGCCATGATTAATACCCGGGTACCAACCCTCGACATACCACGCAAACAACTTGAAGTCCTTAGCCCGTCCGTGTTGGAGAAGCCGGATATAGAGCGATGCCAGAGCTTCTCGCATAAGAATCTTAACTGCGGGATGCTCGTGCTGCGGCTTCCTCACAATGCGTTTGTTCCAATCAGTTAGCGTACCGAGGTCTTTGACACCAAACCGTCGCGCAAATTCTGTCTGCGTACCGATCTGCATAAGCTTAAGCAAATACGGGTCGTCAATCTTGTATGTCAATACCAGGACGTCTTTGCGTAATCCTTTGAGGTAATCCGGCAGATTTACCCAGTATTCATAGACTTTAAAGACATCCTTCTTGTACGGCTGCTTTGACCACATTTTGGCATTTGGCTCGTATTGCACCACACCTCAATTCTAGCGTATGATCGCGGCATGACTCAGAGTTCAGATGATTTTTACCTACCAGAAGACAAAGACATACTTGATTCTTTGGACACGCTCGGTCCAATGTCCACCGGAACTGCGCTCTCGGAGCAGCAGCGGAAGCTCCAGGAGCTTCAGATACGCGCAACTCTTCGCAGTAGGAAGACCGCGAATAGTATGTCGAAGTCGACAACGTGGTATTCAATAGTTTTGGGAATATTCGCCATGATCCAGATTATCATCATGGCGTCTCAGTTTATGTTCGACGCTTTTACATCGGACCATCAGTGGGTCGCTCTGGGAGTTACTGTCGTTTGCGTCGGTCTGATCCTTTTGATTCTCAAACATTTTGATCCTGAGAAAATCGTAAAAGATTGATGTGTCCAAGGAGCCTCAAAATGCTAATCTGAAAATGACCGAAAATATCGCGCGGTTGCGCGGTTAGTAAAATTTCGAGTCCCAGGAGTCCAGTAACCGAGCGGTGAGCAAGGAAATACTGAGCTCAGCAGAGCGAATGTGCCAAGTCGTGGTAGGGTAGCGGGCACGAGCAACGCAAAGCACCTCATTTCAGTACTCGAGCGAATTGCGAGCATTCTATGCTCTATAATGGGGGTATGCCGAGACGCCATAGAGGCGCCAAATTTTTAGTCGTATCCGCGGCGCTATGCGCCGTATTAGCATCGGCGTCTCTCGCGCATGCGACCAGCGAGCTCGTTGCACACTTCAAATTCGACGAGTCGTCCGGCGGCGCCGCCGATTCGTCTGGCAACCTGTCTACGCTCACGAACAACAACGGTGTGACGTACGGAGATGGGCAGTACGGCAACGCGGCCTACTTCAATGGGACCAACCAGTACTTTTCGGGTACAGGACCAGTCCTCGACGGACAATCATTTACTTTTTCCGCGTGGCTCTGGCGCGATAGCGATGCGACGGGCGAGCGGATATACTTTTCTCAAGGCTCGTTCAATGGCCAGCACCGCAACCTGCACCTGCGCGTCTATGAGAATGGCCAGATGCGCTTCGGGTTCCTAAGCAACGACGTTGATGCTCCATCGGGTACATTTGCCATGAACCAATGGAACCATGTCGTGCTCACCTACGACGCCGACACGAACGAGCGCAAGATTTATCTCAACGGTGGCGCGGCGAAGGCTTCGGACACATCCGTCTCTGATTTCACTGGAAACACAGACCTCAACATCGGACGTTGGATATTCGACTCACAGTATTGGAAGGGCAGGATTGATGACCTCAAGATTTACAATCGCGCGCTCACACAAGACGAGGTTACCGACATCGCTGAAGGTGGCGCTGGTCCCGGTCTTCTGGGAGTCGACAGCTTCTCTCCGGCAGACAACGCAACCGGTGTCGCGCTCACTGCAAACCTTGTTGCGACATTCAGCACCACGACCGTCGCGACCTCGACGGGCTCAATCGGCATTTACAAGACATCCGACAACTCTCTCGTTGAGTCTATCGCCGTGAGCAGCTCCCAGATCACGAAAAGTGGCGCTGATATCACTATCAATCCAAGTGTGACCCTGGCCAACAGCACGGAGTACTATGTCTGGATCCCGTCGACGGCATTCAAGGACGCCAATGACGTATTCTACGAAGGCATCACCGCTTCAACTACCTGGAGTTTTACAACTATCCCCGATAATACCGCGCCCACCATCTCCAACGTTGCTACGTCCAGTGTTTCAAGTTCGGGCATCACTGTCACATGGGATACGGACGAAGCGGCATCTACGAAGGTCGTCTACTCCGTCGATACGAACTATGCGTCCTCGACGGTGGAGGCAGATACAGGTACGCGCGTGACAAGTCACTCGCAAGCGCTCTCTAGCCTCCTCGCGTGTACGATATACAGCTTCAGAGTCGTTTCGCGAGATGCAGCAGGGAATGCCGCGACATCCACTGCGGGTATGTTCACCACCACAGGCTGCTCCGGTGGAGCTTCGCCGACTTCCGCCACCACAACTACGATCACGGTTTCATCCGCCGCAAGCACGACCATAACGGACAGCGGGCGTACCATCACGGTGGAAACGCCGGAGGACTTCACGGCGACCTCTTCTTCGATTGTCATCCAGATAAAAGGCCTCTCGGCAGACACCGTGCTTGGCTCTATCGGCAGACCTTCAGGTCTCTCGAGCGGTGCGAGCATCGTCTTCGACGTAAAGGCTCTTATCGACAACATCACAGAGCTCGATTCATTCGACGTGCCAGTAACCATCTCGTACACATATACCGACGATGACGTGAGCGGTCTCGACGAGAGCACGCTGTCTATGTACCACTACGCAAGCGGCGCCTGGAGCGAGCTCGACGATTGCTCCGTGAACACCGCTACCAACACCATCACGTGTGAAGCTCCACACTTCTCCATTTTTGCGATATTCGGCAGCGCACCGAGCTCTAATTCTTCACAATCGGGCGGCGGGGTCATGCCTTGGTGTTCCGGCCCGAATGCACCGGGATGGGACTCGAGCATGCCCGATGGTGGTTGCGGCACGACAACAGAGGCACGTGGGGAAAAATCCACGTGTCCCGCGTATACCTTTGCCCGCACACTCCGCTTTGGCATGACGGGTGAAGACGTGCGTGCACTCCAGCGACTCATGAACTGCCTTGGCTTCACGCTCGCGGCAAGCGGCCCCGGCGCTCCCGGCGAGGAAACGAATCTCTTCGTATCCCGTACGCACGCTGCACTCGTGCGCTTCCAAGAGGCGCACGCGTACCACATTCTTGCACCGCTCAATCTCGCGAAAGGGACTGGTATTTTTGCGGAGTATTCACGCCGTACCGCGCTTGCGCTGACAAACGGACAGTAGTCACGACTCGTTGACCACTTTGGGTGCATGTGACATACATGCCGCAGTGTTCGACCAATCGTGTTCGCAAACGGGGATACAATGGATGTACCGATGGAAATTCTCACACTGGTTTCGTACTTTGCACTGGGCGCACTCGGCGGATTTCTGGGCGCTACCGTGGGCGGGGGCGGACTCATCATGATTCCATACCTGATGTTCACGGGACTCGCGCCGCAGGTGGCCGTCGCTTCTGCACGATTCGGTGACATTGGGATGGGTATCGTCTCGTCGTACAAGTATTGGCGAGGAGACAGAATCGTGTGGCGGTACATACCGCTGCTTGCCGTCTTGAGCCTCGGGGGCTCGCTCGTCGGCGCCAATCTGCTGCTTGCTATCGAGCCGGACACTCTTCGCAAGGTCGCGGCCGTGCTTTTGTTTGCGCTGCTGCCAGTCGTCCTCTTCAAAAAGGAACTCGGCACGGTGCGGCGTGAGGTGGGACGACTGTCGAAAGGAATAGCTGCGTCGGTGTATTTTCTCATTGAGACGGTGACGGGGTTTTTCGCGGCAGGGACAGGCCCTCTGAAGTACTACACTCTCGTCATCGGTTTCGGACTTACTATCGTCGAAGCCGTGGCGACGCAGATGCTGCCGTACCTCGTCCTCGCAGTATCATCCACCATTGTATTCGCGATGCATGGATTCATCGACTACCAAGCAGGCCTCCTGCTCCTCGCGGGCAACGGGCTCGGTGGGTACCTGGGCGCGCATTTCGCCATCGTGAAGGGGTCGGTATGGATCAAGAGGCTCTTCGTCGTGATGGTGGTCGCTGCGGGGGTCAAGCTTTTGTTGTTCTAGTGCAAAGGGCGGCACGTCGCCGCCTTTTCGATTGGGCGGATGGTGGTTTGGTAAGATTGCTGTATGGCAGCTACAAAAGGCCGGTGGGAGGGGATCTACGGTATGAGCTTCGCGCGCGTGTACCCTTTGTATGTTGAAAAGGTGAGACGGAAAGGGCGGACAAAAAAGGAGGTCGATGAAATCATCCGTTGGCTCACTGGGTACACGGCGAAGGGGCTCGAGGCGCAGATACAAAAGGAGACCGACTTCAAAACTTTTTTTGCGAAAGCGCCCAAGAAGAATCCCAAGCGCCGGCTCATCACGGGAGTCGTGTGCGGCGTGCGCGTCGAGGAAATCAAAGAACCGCTGATGCGGGAGATTCGATACATGGATAAACTGGTCGACGAACTCGCGAGGGGGAAGGCGATGGAGAAGATTCTGAGGAAATAGCTGCTGGCCGGCGCGGTAGTATTGCCGGTATGTACTACGTCTACATACTCCGGTGTTCCGACGGTTCGCTCTACACGGGGATTACAACAGACCTCGACAAACGGTTCGCGCGGCACAAGGATGGCACAGCGAGTCGGTACACTCGGGCAAAAGGAACCGTACGGTTTGTGTACACAGAAAAACGCCCCGACCGCTCGTCTGCTTCGAAGCGCGAAGCGGAGATAAAAGGATGGACGCGCGCTGAGAAGCTGAATCTGATAGCATCCGGCAGTACGAAAAGCCGCCGGAGTCGGAAATCCTCATCGCGTAAAACATGAGCGAAACATTTGATGTAATCGTGATAGGCGGAGGTGCTGCGGGCATGATGGCCGCAGGCCGAGCAGCGGAGCTCGGCAAGAAGGTACTCTTGCTCGAAAAGAACGAAGCGCTTGGCGTGAAGCTCGCGATTACGGGCGGCGGCAGGTGCAACATTCTGAATGCGGAGGAGGACGTGCATTCTCTTCTTGCCCACTTCGGCAAAGCGAAGCCATTTCTCTATTCGCCCTTCTCCCAGTTTGGCATGCAGGAAGCGTACGAGTTCTTCGAATCGCGCGGGCTGCCGCTCAAAGTCGAGGCACGAAAGCGCGCGTTTCCACACAGTGAACGAGCGTCCGACGTTGTGCGGCTGCTCACAGCATATGTGAAGAAGGGGAATGGAGAGGTGCGCTTGCGCTCACCTGTCGAAGCAGTGTACGTCGAGGGAGACCGCATCACCGCCGTGGTGGCCGGCGGCTCAGAATATCGTGCGACTTCGTACATCCTCGCGACAGGCGGCGTCTCGCACCCAGAGACGGGCTCGACAGGCGATGCGTTCGTGTGGCTCTCGTCGCTCAGGTACCCGATACAGAAACCGACGCCGACCATCGTGCCGCTGCGCGCGAGCGCGGCTTGGCTCCGCCCGCTTTCTGGTGTGACACTCAAAGATGCAAAGATAATTTTCTTCGTGGATGGTAAGCGCTCGTTCTTTGCGCGCGGGTCGATACTGTGCACGCACTTCGGACTTTCGGGGCCGACGATACTCAACGCAGCCGGTCGAGTAGCGGGTCTCCTGGAGTCGGGAGCGGTCACTGCGGAAATCGACACGAAGCCGGATGCAGACCTTGGAGTACTAGAGAGGGAGATCACGGCCGTCTTCGATGCGAACAAAAACAAAACGCTGCGCAACGTCTTCAAGGAAATCGCGCCGCCGGGGACAGGCGCAGTTCTTCTCGCACTTCTGTCCCAGATTGACGCGGGTAAAAAAGTGCATAGCGTGACCAAGGCGGAGCGCCGGGCGCTTGCGAAGTGCCTGAAGACGCTCCCCGTAGCAATCGTAGGGCTCATGGGATTCGACAGAGCAGTAGTAGCCGACGGTGGACTTCCGCTCACTGAAATCGACACAAAGACGATGCGTGCACTCAAGCATACAAACTTGTTCGTGACCGGCGACATCCTGCACATCGTCCGGCCCTCCGGCGGGTACTCACTCCAGTTGGCCTGGACGAGCGGCTATGTGGCGGGGAGTCATGCGTAAGGTGTGGTGTTCTCATATGAGAAAGCGCCCCGTCTGCCAATCGGCAGGGGGCGCTTTCTGTCAAACCTACTGAGGGTTAGACGCGGCTCACTTTGACCGCATTCGGTCCTTTCGGACTTTCCGCGATTTCAAAGGTGACCTTGTCGCCTTCGCGGAGCTCGTCGAACTTTACGTTCTGGAGCTCGTTGGAGTGGAAAAAGAGATCTTTTTCACGACCCTCGACAGTTATGAACCCGAAACCCTTATCGGTGAGACGGGCAATAGTTCCTTCTTGCATGGCAATTCAGAAAAATTGATGTTTGTAATTGCATCAAGACAGGAGTCTGGAGTTGAAGCTCGATCCTTACTTAACTGGATCAGGCCCCGGTTTGATACTTCAATAGTATCATGTCGCGTTTTGCTTGTCAACCATGCAGTGGGGGCTGAGAAGAGCGATTTGCTACAATGGCGACATGACGACTACGCTTGCAGGCGGCTCAGTACACAAGCTTCCCGTAGATTTGCGCGAGGCGATTGCGGCCGTGCCTAAAGTTCGTGAATTGTGGCAAGACATCACACCGCTCGCGAGAAGCGAGTGGATTTGTTGGGTGACCTCGGGTAAGAAAGCAGAGACGCGCGGTATCCGCATCAAGAAAGCGCTCTCGAAAATGAGCGGCGGTATGCGCAGGCCGTGTTGCTGGGCAGGGTGCCCCCATAGATAACCTCCGTACAGTTGTTCACTGGTGCAGTCTTGGCGCGAGATACCGTTGCTACAATATGGAGAGCAATTACTCTCTAATCATTGCACTATATGGATACCACGATGTTTCTCGCGCAGCTCTGGGGGCCCGTCCTTTTTGCCGTGGGGGTTGGTTTCTTTTGGAGCAAAAGTTTTTATCTAAAGATATACCGCGACCTTGAGAAAGCGCCCTTTGCGGTGCTCTTCTTCGGCATGGCGGCTATCGCGGCCGGTGTGGCACAGGTGCTTTTCCACAACGTGTGGGACACGCTCCCGGAAGTTATCGTAAGCCTCCTCGGATGGGGACTCCTGCTCAAGGGAATCGTGTGTACGGTGGCACCGAACATCGCGGATAAGGGCGGGGACTTCGCTGTGGATTCGAAGGCGGTGCCTGCTGCGGGCGCTGTTGTGCTCGTCATAGGCGCGTACCTCTCGTGGCTCGGATATTTCGTGTAAGTTTGCGTGAAGATGTGTGTTGCGGACGCGCGCCCCTCTCGGGCGCGCGTCATGCTTTGGTATGCTAAGGAGATGGAAATAGCTCGCGATCGCACCCACACCATTCGCGAGCTCTCACACGAGCTCCTCTTGCGCAATCGCCGCGTCGTCGACGGTCATCAGTTCACCGTGCCTTCGCCGATGTCCTACCCCTTCCAGTGGATGTGGGACTCGTGCTTCCACGCGATTGTTCTCAACCACTACTCGCCAAGCGATGCAAAAGAAGAGCTTCGTTCGCTCCTCTCGAGCCAGTTCGACAACGGCATGGTGCCGCACATGATTTACCGAGGCGAGGGAGACCTCATGAAGCTGGGCGACGGATTCGTGAAAATCGACTGGGGCAGGGAGACCACGAGCACCATCACGCAGCCGCCGCTCATCGCCGAGGCCGCGTGGAACATCTACCGAAAAGATGGCGACAAGAAATTCCTTCGGGATGTGTACAGAGACCTCTGTGAGTGCTTTGCGTACCTCCTCTCTGCACGGGACCCGCGCGGCAACGGTCTCGCAGGGATTATCAACCCCGATGAGAGCGGCGAGGACAACAGCCCGCGCTTCGACGGGGTACTGGGGCTTCCGCCTATCCAATCGCTCCAGCAAAATTTCGAGAGCAGACTCAAGCTTGTCGAGGCGCTGCGTGCGGGGCACTTTGACGCGCCTTTTATGAAGCAGTACTTCTGGGTGAAGGATGTGCCGTTCAACGCGATTCTCGTCGAAGATCTGCGCGCACTCTCACGTATCGCGGAAGCGCTCGGCGAACACGACGATGCCGCGAAATACAGTGAACAGGCGCTTCGTGTCGCCATCGCGATGCGCGAGCGAATGCACGATGGCGACCTCTATTGGCCGACCTATAGTGAGAGCTACTTCAAGATAAAGCTCAAGACGTGGCATATCTTCGCGCCACTGTACGCGAGGCTCCTCTCGCAGGACGAGGCGCGAAGGCTTGTCGATGAGCACCTGCTCAACCCGCACGAATTCCGCACGCACTTCATGGTCCCCACTGTATCGATAGATGAAGCGACCTACGACCCAGAAGGTTTCTGGCGGGGGCCTGTGTGGATAGGTGTGAACTGGTTCGTCTTTCGCGGGCTCATGAACTATGGATACCGAGATGTCGCGTCGCGCATTCTGGAGCAGTCGCTCCGACTCATCGAACTTTCGGGATTTCGGGAGTACTACCGCCCCGATACAGGCGCCGGACTCGGCGCGCAGGATTTCACCTGGGGCACGCTCGTCGTCGATATGCTCGCGAGGTGGGAGTCGAGAGACGGTCTGATATAATCGACGCATGTCGCATCACACTATTCTCATTACAACGACCGAATCCATCGCGGGGCGTGAAGTAGCGCAGGTCTTGGGGCTCGTCGAGGGCAGCACGATTCAGACGCGTCACATCGGCAGCCACATCCTCGCAGGACTCATGACGATTGTCGGAGGCGAAGTCCGCGGATACGTGAAAGCCGTAAAGCTCGCGCGCGAAGAGGCTACCGCGCGAATGGTGGAAGAAGCGAAATCTCGTGGCGCTGATGCAATCATCTGTGCACGGTACTCCACGTCGCAGATTATGAATGGGGGAGCAGAGATTCTTGCGTACGGGACAGCGGTCAAGCTCCGGTAAGGCGATACAGATAACCGCCGCGGGGTGCCGCGGCGGTTTTCTTCGTCCTGTCGCTATTGAGCGCCACCCGTGCCTCCGAGCTGTATGTTCAAACCGCGAGAATCTTCTTGCTGCGCCCTATCGAAGTACCCTTGCGTGTATCCGACCCAGCCGACGAGAAGGATGACGATAAGCACGAGAATCGCGATAACTGTATTGCTCATAGTGAGATACGCTACCTAGTATGTTCCTATGGTATCACCTCTTGCGCTCAGTCGCGCACGACAACTTCCGTGCCTAGTTCAGCCCACTCGTATAATTGCTTCGCTTTCTCCGGGGGCATGTTTACGCAGCCGTTGGACCACGGTGTGCCGAAGCGGTCGTGCCAGAAGGCCCCGTGGATCACCGCGCCCTCTGCGGTGAAGTAGAGGTTCCACGGCACACCCGGAAGGTCGAATACCTTGTCGGATATGCCGGGTATGGGCCCTTGCATGTAGCGTGTCGGCGTCTTTTTGTACACGCGGAAGGTGCCGCGCGGGGTGGGTGTGAGTTCGATGCCTGTTGAGATGCTCTCTTCCATGAACAAAACATCGCCGTCGTATGCGCGAAGCATCTGCTCGCTTCTGTCGACGAGGATGCGCTTATTGGTGCTTGTGGTCGCGCCGACAGCCATCTCAGTAGCGCCTTCGTCATCGAACCTGCGCACGAGATCGCTCGCGACGTACAGTTCGCTCGGAAGACGATTGGGATAGCGCAGCCATTCATCGAACACGATGCGCAGCCACGTGCGACCCTCGCGCTCTACAATCCCGTCGTACCGCAAGACCGCGCCAGCGCGGAGCGTGTGCAGAACCGGATAATCAGTCCCGGGGCCGGAGCGCGTATTGAGGCAGGCGCCCTCATGGTACGGACCGCAGCCATCCACCACCTCGATAAATCCCTCTGAGGGGATTGCTTGTATGGGCGAGGCGGGAACCGAAGACGATACGGCACTACTTTGCGCTATCGGCGCCTTTTCTGTCCGTAAAAAATCGGAGAGCGGCATACCAAGGAGCGCGACGATGCCCATCGCGATGACGCCCGACCAGAGGATTATGCGCTGCGTATCGTTCACGCCGGCATTGTAGAGCGTCTCGGATATCTCGCAATGCTTTCTGGTATGATGCCCGCATACAATAGTATTCACAGAATGTATGTCCAAGTACGTTGATGGGTTCGTCTTTTCGGTGCCTAAGTCAAAGAAGGGCTTCTATACGAAGATGGCGAAGGAGGCGTCGGTTGTCTGGAAGAAGTTCGGCGCGCTCGATTACAAAGAGTGCGTGATAGAGGATACGAAGCCTCAGTTTGTTACGTTCACGTTCCCTAAAATGGCCAAGACGAAGCCCAGTGAGGAAGTGTGGTTCTCGTACATAGAATTCAAATCGCGTGCGCACCGCGATGCGGTGAACAAAAAAGTGATGGCCTATTTCGACAAGAAATATGCGGGCAAAGAGATGTCGATGCCTTTCGACATGAAGCGGTTCGCGTACGGGGGCTTCAAGGTCGTGGTACGAGCATAGGTCTCGGTAGGATACAATGCGACTGATGGATAGTGAGAAACTGAGCGTGCCTTGGGCACGGACGGCCGAGGAATTGAGCGAGGTTCTCGAATCCGCACCCGACGGACTCTCGGACGGTGAGGCGAGCAAGCGGCTGAAAGCGTTCGGGAAGAATCAGTTCGAGCGCCGGGGTCGCGCGAGCGCCTTGAGACTCCTCTTTAGGCAACTCGGTAGCCCGCTCATTTTCGTCCTGCTCGGCGCTGCGGCGCTGACGACGTATTTGGGCGAGACAGTGGAGACACTCGTCATACTCCTCGCTGTCGGGGTCAACACGTTCCTCGGCTTCTATCAGGAGTACAAGGCGGAAAACACGCTCGAGAAGCTCACCGCATACATCAAGGACCGGGCGCGCGTTCTGCGCGGAGGCAACGAGAGCGAAGTCGACTCGGCGGATCTGGTCCCTGGGGATATTATTCGTCTCTCTTCCGGAGGACGCGTGCCAGCCGACGCTCGACTCATTGAAATCAACTCCTTTGCTGTCGATGAATCTTTTCTCACTGGTGAGTCGCTGCCCATCCGCAAGAAGCTGGAGGTGGTCTCCGAAGGCGCCGCCGTCACAGATAGGAGCAACATGGTGTTCGCGGGTTCGCTCATCGTCGAGGGATTCGCGACCGCAATAATCACCGCGACGGGCGAGCGCACTGAGATAGGCCGCATCGCGCAGCTCGTACGCATGGCTCATACGGAGCCGACTCCGCTCCAGAAAGCGGTGCGCGGGCTTGCTTGGACAATTTTCGGAGCCGTGTCCGTCATCGTCGCGGGGCTGTTCTTCCTCGGCATATCGCGCGGAGAGCCCCTCGTCGAGATGCTCCTCCTTTCGGCTGCGACAGCGGTCGGCGCAGTGCCCGAAGCTTTGCCAATCGCGCTGACTGTGATACTCGCCATCGGCGTTGAACGCATTGCAGCGCGCAGGGGCATCATGCGTTCACTCGCGGCGGCAGAAACACTCGGTTCGACGACGGTCGTGATGACTGACAAAACGGGCACGCTCACGCAGGCTCGCATGCAAGTGACCGACGTACTCACGAAGCACGACCTCATCGCGGGCACGCGGGGCGGAGGCGCGCACGAGCGTATTCTCTTCGACGCTGCGATATGCGTCGATGTCGTCATTGAGAACTCGGCGGAGAGTCCGAAAGAGTGGCGCTTTGTCGGACGGCCGTTCGAGACCAACATCGCCTCGGCGGCGCGGGATGCGGGCGTCGACATGATGGTGGCAATGAAGGAGCGTCGCGAAGCGCTGCTGCCGTTCAACTCGACGAACAAATTCTCTGTGACGCGCGACAAGAAGTCGGGTCGTCTCGTGATGCTCGGTGCGCCGGATATCATCCTCAAGAGGGCACAGCTGACGAAAGATGAATACGTCGCGCTCGAATCGCGCATTCAAGAGATAAGCTCTGAGGGCAAACGGCTGGTCGGTCTCGCGCATGTGCCGGAAGCGCGCGTGCGCGGCGGCGCGGAAGTGACTGATATCGACGGGGTTGAGTTTGTCGCAGTACTCGTCTTATACGATCCTGTGCGTCCTGAGGCATCGGATGCCGTGCGCCGTATCGAGGGTCATGGTGCCCGCGTCGTCATGATTACCGGCGACCTCAAGGGGACTGCGGCATCGATAGCGCGCGAAATCGGTTGGGAGGTGACGGACGCTGACATTATGACCGGAGATGAGCTTCGGCAACTGAGCGACGAGAAGCTGCTCCCCATGCTCTCTTCAGTGAGAATATTCGCTCGCGTCACGCCAGAAGACAAACTGCGCATCGGCAAGCTCTACCAGTCGCTCGGCGAAGTCGTCGCCATGACAGGTGATGGGGTCAACGACGCACCATCTCTCAAAGCGGTCGATATAGGCGTGGCGCTCGGTTCGGGCAGCGACGTCGCAAAAAGTGTGGCGGATCTGGTGTTGCTCGACGACAATTTCGATACGATAGTGCGCGCCATAGACGAGGGGCGGCGCATTATTTCCAACATCCGCAAAGCGTTCGTGTACCTTATGTCCAATAGTCTTGATGCAGTGTTCCTCATCGGGGGGAGTCTCGTCATGGGATTGCCGCTCCCCCTCACCGCAATACAGATTATCTGGGTCAACTTCTTCACCGGCAGCTTACCGGCGCTCTCGTACGCGTTCGAAGAGAATCGAGATGTAGGACACAAGCAGACCCGCGGATCGATTTTCAACAATGAGGTGCGCGTGCTTACGCTCGGTATCGGTATGTTCACTTCAGCAATGCTCTTTATCATCTACTGGGGCCTGCTTTCCTGGGGCCTTGAGCTCGATATCGCGCGCACGATACTATTCCTGTGCTTCGCGACGTACATACTCGCTGTCGCTTTTTCCTTTAAGAGTCTTCACCACTCGATACTGCAGTACAATCCCTTTGATAATGCGTACCTCAACATGAGCGTGCTTGCCGCTGCGGTGCTCGTGGTTGTCTCTGTGAGCGTACCCGCTGTGCAGAACCTTCTCGGCCTCGCCGATGTCCCGCTTCCGTGGCTTTTTGTACTCGTCGTCTGGATATGCTTCAACGTCTGTATTGTCGAGGCAGGGAAGTGGTGTTTCCGTAGATGGGGACTCTGATAGCTCCTTCATGAGCAGTACACGCTCCCGTCGGTAGGCTGAGAGGCGGAATTATTCGCGTAAAGACTTAGTATGGAAATCATCGCATTTCTCGTACTCGGCGGTCTCGCCGGGTGGATTGCATCCCTTATCATGGGCACCGACGCATCGCAGGGGATATTCCTCAACGTAATCGTCGGCGTCATCGGAGCGTTCGTCGGTGGCATGCTCTTCAACGCCTTTGGCTCTGCAGGCGTGACAGGCTTCAATATCTACAGCCTTGTGGTGGCGACCCTCGGTGCCGTCGTGCTCCTGTGGCTCGTGCGCATATTCAGGGGTGCGTAGCATCTGCTCAAGAAAAAACAAAAAGACAATCGGCCTCTACAGAGGTCGATTGTCTTATCCCACGTATCCCCTTTGCAACCGGCAAGAGGGCGCTACGATAGACGCATTACTCATTACACACAGCTATTCATATGAAAGCATTACTGTACTGCGATTGCTCCGGGGGTTGGGGAGCATACGCGCCGCTCGTCTTGCGTGTCGCGACGGGTCTCGTCTTCGCGATGCACGGCTACCAGAAGCTGACCGAAATGGGCGTCGACGGCGTCGCCGGCTTCCTCGCAAGCCTCGGTTTTCCTTTTGCGGCACTCTTCGCCGTGATACTCATCGCGGTGGAGCTTCTCGGCGGAATCGCGCTCATTCTCGGTCTCTTCACCCACTGGGCAGCCAAGCTCACGGCGATTGTCGCGCTCGTCGCACTCCTTACGGTGCATGCGAGCAAGGGTTTCTTCATCTCGGAGGGCGGCATCGAATTCATTCTCGTGCTGCTCGCCGCGAGCATCTCGCTCATGATATCTGGTGCGGGGGCATACTCGCTCGACGGACGGATGAAGCGGGCGTAAGTATTCGCGAGATAGTGAAAGAAGCGCCCCGCGTGTGCGGGGCGCTTCGGTTCGGTATAATCCACGCATGGCAGACAAGCGTTTTGAAAAACAAGGTCTCAAGCACCTTGAGCGCATCGAGAGCGAACTCGAAGAGATAAAAGACAGGACGAGCAATCCCCGTCGCGCTTTTTTCTACGGGATACTCTATGGGGCGGGAGCGTTCGTGGGCGGCATTATCGCGATCGTGGTGGCGGGATGGATACTTTCTATCCTCGGAGTTATTCCGGGTTTCGACGAACTCGAACGGCAGCTCGGCGATACATATGAGTCGGTGCGTGGTCGCTAAGCCTGCTCACGCGGGCAAGCTGGACTTAGCTGCGTCCGCGCATACAATGTCGGCATGACTGAACTTATTCTCGGCGCTGTGGCGCTCCTCGTACTGATTATCAGCATCAAACAGATAAATCAGTACGAGCGCGGGCTCAGATTCACGCTTGGCAGGTTCACCGGAATCATGGAGCCTGGATGGCGCATTGTCATCCCCATTTTTCAAGGCTATAGCAAAGTCGACATGCGCGTAAAAGCAGTCGATGTGCCAGACCAAAAGGCCATCACGCGCGACAACGTCTCCGTCACGGTCAATGCGGTCATTTACTATCGCGTCGATTCCGCGGAAAAAGCCATTCTTGAAGTTGAGGATTTCCGCTACGCGATATCGCAGTACGCACAGACAACGATGCGCAACATTGTCGGCGAGGTATCGCTCGACGAGCTCCTCGCCAACCGTGACAAGCTGGCAGAGCGCATCCGCGAAATCGTCGACAAAGAGACCGATGCGTGGGGACTCAAGGTGAACAATGTCGAGCTCAAGGACGTGAGCCTCCCGGCCGACATGGAGCGCACGATAGCCAAGCAGGCGGAAGCAGAGCGCGAGAAACGCGCGGTCATTATCAACTCCGAAGGCGAGCTTGCAGCAGCGCAGAACATGATGGAAGCGGCACGGATGCTGTCGTCCGTTCCGGGAGCACTGCATTTGAGAACACTTCAATCAATAAATGACCTCTCGAGCGACCAGTCCAACACGGTCGTGTTTACGGTGCCGCTCGAGACCATCAAGGCATTCGAGGGTTTTTTTAAGAACAAACAGGTGTAACTTGTTAGTGTTCCGATATTGTTGTGTAGTAACGTGCTCGTAAAGTGCGTGCGCTTTGGACGTCTACTCTGGTGTCGCGGTATATGCGCGGCAATTACAAACGTATAGACGGCAGAACACAATATGAACAAGAAATACCCCATAGCGGCTCTCGCGGTAGGTGCCATGCTTGCGGCGGCGCCGGCGCATGCTGAGTCGGACAAGAGTCACGGCGAAGGCTTCGGGTTGAAGCTCGGTGGCATCGCACGAATACTTAGCGACGAGAAGCGTGAGCACAAGCGAGGCGACACCGCGAAGGCGGACGGAGCTGTCAGTGTGCATGGCACGGTGAGTGCCATAAGCGGCAGCATTCTTACTCTATCCGGCAAGAATGGCGCCACATACACCGTCCAAGCGGCAAATGCCGAAGTTACGAACGGCGTCCTCGCGGATATTGATGTGGGCGACACGGTGAAAGTGAAGGGTACTTTGAGCGGCTCGATAATCGTGGCCACCCGCGTCGACGACACGCATATCAACAAACGCGACATGCAGGCGAGGCTCGAGAATCTGCGTGCGGGCATCGTGACATCGGTGTCCGGCGGAGTCTTTACGTTGACGCGCTTCGGCACGGGCACGAGCGCGACAGTCACGACGAACGCGTCGACAACGGTGAAGCTCAACGGTCAGGCGACGACGACTGCGGCGATCACACCGGGTACAGCAGTGGTTGTGGTCGGTTCGAGCGGGACGACGAGCCCCGATACGGTCGTAGGCAGCGTCATCCACGTCATCACGAAAGGATTCGGCTGGTTGAAGCACTTCTTGGCTCGCTAGTCCCACGGCTACACGGCATCCCTCGCAAAGTGACACATGAGTGACCTCGTAGGTCACTCATGGAGTAGGTCACTCATGGACAGGTAGCGCGTCGCGCGGAGGTCAACAGGCGGCTCAGCGGAGGCTGAGCCGCCTGCCTACACCTCGCCTGCGTATTGCGCGTACACCACGAGTCGGTGCGAGTACGTATCGCCTACAGGGTCGCCGGCGCATGTAATGAGGTGCAGTCTGCGGCCATCGTTTTGACCGAAAAGCATCTGTGAGGTCAGGTCGCCGAGTTTGTATACGTGGGTGTCGTGTACAACGAAGCGGAGCTTTGTCCCGAACTCAGTATCGACGATGATTTCGGCGCCCACTTCGACTTTGTGCAAGTCTCGAAATGCCGCAAAGACATGTGCATCGAGCACCGCGCTCCCGACCTGTCCCGGCTGCGGTCCACCGCGATACCAGCCCACGTGCATCGTAGAGCCGTCGGGCACGTCCATCTCGCCCTTCCTATTGACCCCGACCGGGATGATGCTCGTGTCGAGTCCTATGGATGGGATAGAGACTCTCGCAGGGTTCTGTGCTGGCGGAGGCGGGGCTTTCTTTGCTATCACTGTCGCGGTCTCGGCGGCTGCCGCTTTGGGCGCCGGAGTCGCGCTGCTCTGGAGCGCCCCGGCCGTTGTAGCGATTTCCTGGGGAAGGTTCCATGCGGTCTCATCGGCTCGCGAAAGAGTGGTCGTAGACACAGGCAATGCGAGCAATTCGCCGGCAGACGCTATACTGGACTCAATGCGTATGTCGGGAGCAATGAGAATGCGTGCGTCCACACCAAGGAAGACGAGTGCTATGGTCGCGCCGGCGAACAATGATTTTTGCATGAACAAGAGTGATGCTAGTGCACTTCATTTCCCGTGTCCAAGATTCATGAAATAATGCGTTGCCATGAAAAAACTCTGGGAGAAGTGGCTGACGTGGATGCATTCTCTCAACCCACGGCTAAAGCTGCTCATCGGTCTCCTCTTTATCACGCTCGGGCTCCTCGCGCTCGTGACTCCGCTTACTCCGGGATCGTGGCTCGTATTTATCGGCTTGGAACTGATCGGCATACGCATCCTCGCATGGCGACGTTTTGTGCAGTGGCTGCGCAAAAGCACAGGACAGTCGGACGTGAAAGATGAGGGTGAGCACGAACGTCTTTGACATCGCGCACGTATACTTCGCTTCTTTACTATGACCACAACGTACAAAGCATTCCTACTGGCAGTCCTCGTCGTGATAGTCGGCGCTGTGTGGTACACGACGTCGTCTGACGCACCAAAAGCGCAGGAACCTGCCGGAAGTGTGGAGCCGACTGCGGGCGAGTCTGCTCGCGTAGAGGCGCGCATTGGAGAGGACGTGCACGTATTTGGCGAGACTCTGACTGTCGTGCGTATCACGGAAGATAGCCGCTGTCCTCAGGGCGTGCAGTGCATTCAGGCAGGCACGGTGCGTGGCGAGGGTACGATACGTGGCGGGATGGGATTGGGGCAGGTCAATTTCGAGCTCGGCAAAACGAGCACGTCGGAGGTCAATACGTTCACACTTGTCGAAGTGCGGCCTGCACCGGTTGCGGGCGAATCGATTGGGAGCGGCGAGTACGTGCTCGTTTTTGACGTCACGAGGCGCTCAGTCCGAGACCTTCAAGAAAATTCTTGAGCTCCGCGCCTTCGAGCGCGCGGTGCCCCCCTGCCTTCATATTGCCGAGGCGCACGTCCATGATGCGCACGCGTTCAAGGTCTGTCACATCAGTATGTAGCGCCGCGCACATGCGTCGGATCTGATGTTTCTTGCCCTCGGAGAGCACGATTGAGAACGCTTTGTCTCCGGTCACCCGCACTTTGCACGGGCGCGTGACGTAGCCGTCCTCGAGCTTTACGCCCTTTTCCATGTGAGAGGCAAATGATGGACGGAGCTTCTGCGCAGTCGACACACGGTACTCTTTCTCGTGGCTCTCATTGGGGTTGAGAAGTCTATCTGTCACGCGCCCGTCATCAGTGAGTATGATGAGACCGTGCGAATCTTTGTCGAGCCGGCCGATGGGGAAGACGCCGCGTAGCCCGGAGATGTCCGAAATCTCCTTCTCGCCTCGTTGAGGTGAATGCGTGATGACGCGCCGCGGTTTGTTGTACGCGAAGTAGCGATACGATTTTTTCGCGCCGTGGACTTCTACCCGGTCGCTCACGGTAATTTTCTGTCCAAGCACGGCCTTCTTGCCGTTGACGCGTACGAGTCCGCGCTCGATGAGTTCGTCCGCGCCTCTTCTCGTCGCATACCCATTCTCCGCAAGATATTTATTGAGTCGTAAAGGGAAGTCTGACATACGTGTCCACAATACAACATAAAAATGCCAAATGTGCTAGTATCGCAGGAATGTTAGTCGATGACATCACGATAAAACTCACTGCCGGTACAGGGGGGCGCGGAGCCGTTGCCTTCAACAAGGCAAAGATGGCACTCGGTCCCGTGGGGGGAGACGGGGGGCGCGGAGGGAGCATCTTCTTCGAGGGTATTCACGATATCGGCGCGCTCCAGAACTACGCAAGCAAAAAGGAGATATTCGCCAAAGATGGAGGCAACGGGCGCGGGCAATTTATAGATGGGGCCGATGGCGCGGATGTCATTTTGAAAATCCCCACGGGTACGCGCATCACGAACCTCGACACCGGATACGTGCAGGAGATGCTCGAGGTGGGGCAGCGCATTCTTGCTTCCGGTGGCGGCGCCGGTGGCAGGGGCAATTTCAAGTTTCGCTCTCCCACGAACACGAGCCCGAAGGAATGTGAGGAGGGACTCCCCGGGGATAGCGCCACCTTCCACCTCGAGCTGCGCCTCATCGCGGACGTGGGCCTCGTCGGACTTCCGAATGCAGGCAAATCGAGCCTACTCAACGAGCTCACGCGTGCGCGTTCGCGCGTCGGGAGCTACGCGTTCACTACACTCGAGCCGCACCTCGGCGCATACTACGGAACTCTCATCGCCGACATTCCCGGACTCATCGAAGGTGCGTCCGAGGGCAGGGGGCTCGGCGTAAAGTTCCTGAAGCACATCGAACGCACGCGTGTCCTCTTCCACCTCATCTCGGCAGAGAGCGACGACGTCGTGCGCGACTATCGCACGATTCGCGGAGAGCTCGAAAAGTACAGCGAGACACTCGCGGCAAAAGAGGAACACGTCTTTCTTACGAAGTGCGACGAGGTGAACGCTCAAGCAGTCAAAGAAAAGCTGGCGGCACTCAAGAAGATTAAAGTGCGTGCGGTGCCCGTCTCGATACTGGAGCCGGAAAGTCTCGAGCAGGTCAAAAAAATACTCAACGATATTCCAAAGGAGCAGGTCGTATAAGGACTCTGCACAGGTTTGCGACTACGTGTGTTTTATGGTATACTACACATATGCAGAGTAAGACGCTCCAACCGTACTTCCTCCTCGCGCTTTTGGGCGGCGCGCTTATTCTTTCTTTCTACATTCTGAAGCCTTTCCTCGCGCCGCTCATTCTCGCAATGATTTTTGCGGTGGTGCTGCAGCCTGTGTACCGCTTTGTGAGCGTTCGCTTGCGCGGTCGTGAATCCCTCGCGTCGCTCGGCACCGTGCTTATCTTTACCGTGTGCGTGCTCGCACCCGCTTCGTTCGTTGCGAGTCAGCTCGTTGGGGAAGCGCAAGAGCTGTACATTTCAGTCTCCGAGCGCGGTGCAGAAGAAACTCTCGGTGTCGTGATCACAGCCGCTGAAGCCGTACTCATACCACTCGTTCCCGACGCCTCCGAGCGCATCGATGCATTTGTAGCCAACATCGACGTGTACGCGAAGCAGGGTCTCGATTGGATAATGAGGCACATCGGCGCGGCGTTCTCCGGCGTCGCCACATTTCTTCTCGCGCTGTTTGTGTTTTACGTAGCCTTGTACTATCTCATCCGCGACGGGCACCTGGTCGTGCGCAGACTCATTGATCTGAGTCCGCTATCAGACACGGATGACACTGTGATTTTCGACCGCCTTGGAATGGCCGTCGACTCGGTCATCAAAGGGCAGCTTCTCGTTGCGCTTATCCAGGGCTCGCTTACGGGTCTCGGATTTTACCTCTTCGGTATTCCGAGTGCGGTGCTCTGGGGCGTGGTCGCTGCGGTCGCTGCGCTCGTGCCGTCGCTTGGCACCGCGCTTGTCATCGCGCCCGCGGTGGCGTACCTCGCGCTCACGGGCTCTCTCGGGGCGGCAGCAGGGCTCGCACTCTGGGGAGCGGTAGCGGTAGGGCTTGTCGACAACGTGCTCGGGCCGAAATTCATGAGCTCTGGGCTCCGCCTCCATCCACTTATTGTCATTCTCGCAGTCGTGGGTGGCGTGATGCTCTTTGGTCCCATAGGGCTCTTCCTCGGCCCCCTCTCGCTGAGCCTGCTTTTCGTCTTGCTCTCCATATATCGCGACGTGGCCAAGCGCGCGGAGTAGAGGCCTACGCCGTGTTAGAGTAATCGCCATGTTGAAAATTTCGTTTCAGTCTTTTCTTGCGCTTTTGAAGACCAAGGGCGGTATTGCAGTGTCCGCAGCGGTAATCCTGGGCGGTGCTGCGTTCATCGCCTTTTCAGACAGAGGTCCCCAGTTTGAGACGCTCACGGTAAAGGCCGAGGACTTCATACAGCAGGTCTCGGTATCGGGCACGGTAGTGCCGGCACAGCAGGTTGAGCTCGGGTTTACGCAGAGCGGACGCATCGCGCGAGTCAGCGTAAAAGTGGGAGACCGCGTGGCTGCGGGCAGAGTGCTCGCAGAAATCGACAGCGGCGACTTGTACGCGCAGCTCCTGCAACGTGAAGCGGCGCTCGAGGCGCAAAAGGCGAAACTGCTCTCGCTCCAGCAAGGCACGCGTCCTGAAGAAATTCTCGTCGCCGAGGGCAATGTGGAGCGTGATGCGGCGGCCTTGGCGCAAGCCAATGCTGCACTTGCCGATGCGCTTCGCGATGCATACATCAAGGCTGATGATGCGATACGCAACAAGCTCTACCAATTCGTGAGCAATCCGCGCACCAATCCTCAGATCAATATCGTATCGTCAGATACGCAAGCTGTTGTGGACGCAAACAGCAGCATTACGACGGTAGAGGCTGCGCTTGTCGCCTGGGCAGCGGATAACGCGACGCTCGCCACCGAGACCGACCTTTCCGGACACGTCGTGCGCGCGCAAACTCGCATGAACCAGACGACTACACTTTTGAGTACCGTAAGCCGAGTGCTCGGCAGCGCAGCGCTTACTAACATCACGCAGACAACGCTCGATGCATACATCGCATCGATTGCGACTGCGCGCACCAATGTGAGTACGGCATCTTCGGCGCTTACGACCGCGGTTACGGCTCAAAAGAGCGCCGCAGCAGCGCTTGCGTCGTCGCAAAATACGCTTGCGCTCAAAAAGGCTGGCACAGTCCCGGCAGATATCGCGGCACAGGCGGCACAAGTAAAAGCCGCCGAGGCGGATGTCGCGAATGCGCGCGCGATGCTCGCGAAGACGCTCATCACTGCGCCCTTTGCGGGCGTGATTACGAAGGTTGATGCGAAGGCGGGGAAGATAGTGTCGCCGAATACGCCCGAGATTACCATCAACACCGCGTCGGCTTTCCAGATCGAAAGCTACATTCCCGAAGTCAACATCGCGTACGTTAAAGTAGGGGACGCGGCTGTAGTTACTCTCGATGCCTACGGGAGCGAAGTACCCTTTGCAGCGCAGGTCGTCTCGATCGATCCTGCGGAGACGATTCGCGACGGCGTACCTACGTACCGCGCGCTCCTGCAATTCGATACCGACGATGTCCGCATCCGTTCTGGTATGACGGCGAACATCGTAGTCACGACTGCCGAGAAGAGCGGGGTATTCAGCATTCCGCAAGGACTCGTGACGGAGCGCAGCGGAAGAAAATACGTGAAAGTGCTCGATACAGACGGTACAACAGTGATTGAGCGCGAAGTTTCCACTGGCGCGGTATCGAGTCTCGGCAATATTGAGATACTCTCTGGTCTCGATGAAGGAGATGTCGTGGTCGTGAGCGAGGCCAACTAATCCCATCATGTTCTCTCCGCTCAATATCCGGATAGGCTTCTATCTGGCACTTCGTCAGATACGTCGGGCTTCACTGTGGACGACGAGTCTCATTATCTTTGTGATGGTTCTCACGTTCCTGAACCTCGTAGTGGTTTCTGGTATTCTCGTGGGACTCATCCAGGGTGCAGTGGAGGCGGTGCGCACGAAGTACACGAGCGATGTCATCGTCTCGACGCTCGACGACAAGACGTACATCGAGAACAGTCAGAACATTATCGCAATAATCGAGATGCTCGATGGCGTAGACACATATACCGCGCGGTACCGTGAATCCGGTACGCTCGAGGCAAACTATCGGACGCGCAAAGAATCCGACAAGGCGAACGTCGTAGGGGCGCAGATTGTGGGAATCGACCCCGTCGCCGAGCATGCCGTGACAGGGATTGGCGGGGATCTCATCGAGGGAGATTTCCTGGTCGCCGGCGACTACGACAAGGTCGTTCTCGGCAACTATCTCCTCAAGCAGTACTTTCCCGTCGAAACACCAGGCTTCTCCACGCTGGAGAATGTCGGTATCGGCACAAAGATTCGCCTCAAGGTCGGGGACGTGACGCGTGAGGTGACCGTCAAGGGCATCCTCAAGAGCAAGGTGGACGAGATCGCACTGCGCGTGTTCATGGACCAAACGCAGCTACGCAGCATGATAGGCCGCGCAGACGGCAATGTGGATGAGATATCGATAAAACTCACTCCCGGGACGGATCCGGCAAAGGTGCGCGACGCGATCAAGCTTCGCGGCGTCGAGCAGTACGCGAAGGTCCAGACATTTGAAGATGGTCAGCCGAAATTTCTCAAAGACATGATTCAAACGTTCAACATGCTCGGCGCGGGCTTCTCGAGCTTTGGTCTCGTGGTCTCGTCCATCACGATATTCATAGTCATATTCATCAACGCGCTCACGCGCCGCAAATTCATCGGCATTCTCAAGGGTATAGGAATCAGTGGGAAGGCGATAGAGATTTCGTACGTGTTTCAGTCGATTTTCTACGCTGTTATCGGCTCGGGCATAGGCCTTGCGCTCGTGTATGGCCTGCTCGTGCCGGCTTTCGCGGCAAATCCAATCGACTTCCCCTTTAGCGACGGCATTCTGGTAGCCAACGTCGGCGAAACCTTTCTGCGCGTCGGGCTTCTGATTGTCTCGACGGTCATCGCGGGGTACGTACCCGCGTGGATGATCGTGCGCAAAAATACGCTCGACTCGATACTCGGTAGAAACTAGCTATGAACATCATTAGCACAAAAGATTTGCGGAGAGCGTTTACGACCGGCGACGTCGTCACCGAAGTCCTCAAGGGCATCGACTTCGAGGCAAAGCAGGGCGAGTTCATCACGATTATGGGTCGCTCCGGGGCCGGCAAGAGCACGTTCCTCTACCAGATAAGCCTCCTCGACGAGCCGACGAGCGGGGAAATCGTCATAGACGGGCAGCATGCGCATCGAATGAGTGCCGACGAGAAGATGCGTTTCCGGCTCGAGAAATTTGGCTACGTCTTCCAGGATTACGCGCTTCTTCCTGAGCTCACCGCGCTCGAGAACGTGGCGCTCCCGCTCATGATGCAAGGTCTCGCGAAGCCTGCGGCCGCGGACAAGGCCGCGGCCGCGCTTGAGCGCGTGGGGCTCGGGCACCGTCTCGGCAACCTGCCGAGCAAACTCTCGGGCGGCGAGCAGCAACGCGTCTCTATCGCCCGCGCCATTGCGCACGAGCCAAAAATTCTTTTTGCGGACGAGCCTACAGCCAACCTCGACAATCACTCTTCGCAGATCGTGATGGATATTTTCGCCGAGCTGCACAAGAGGGGGCAGACCATTATCATGGTCACGCACGAGCCCGAGTATGCCGAGCGCGCAGAGCGGCTCATCCACTTCGACGACGGCCGTATTGTAAACGTAGTCAAAGACCCGACGCTGAGGGAAGCGAAGCAGGAAATCTAGCTCAACATCCAGCCCAACTTCCAGCCCAACTTCCAGCTCAACATCTAGCGCTCAGCATCAGCCAAACCTCACCGCACCCATGAGTGACCTACGAGGTCACTCATGGGTGTTACACTTGATAGGTATGCAGTTGTACCACGTGCTCAACCGTGGGGTAGAGAAGAGGATAATTTTTCTTGATGATCGCGATAGGGCGCGCTTTGTGCACGACATGTACGAGTTCAATGATACTCGACCTGCGGGCAACGCGAATCGTCGCTTCAGGCCTACTAGCCCAATGAGTGACCTACGAGGTCACTCATGGAAGCGGAAGGATGGTCGCGAGCGTCTCGTTGACATTCATGCGTGGTGTTTGATGAATAATCACTACCACCTTCTGCTGTCTGAAAGAATGGTAGGCGGAATCACGCGGTTTATGATGAAGGTGAATGTGGGATATGCAAAATACTTCAATGAGAGGTATAGACGCTCGGGCACCCTATTTCAGGGTCGCACCAAAAAAGTACTGGTAAGCAATGATGCTCACTATTTACATATTCTCAACTATATACATTTGAATCCTTTGGACTTGCGCAAGCAGTGTCGTTCGTGGCGCGAGCACAGGATCAAGAGCGCGCACTCGGCTCTTAAGTACCTAGATTCCTATCGCTGGAGTAGCTATCTAGACTACTGTGGCAAATCGAATTTTCCCTCAATTCTCACGACATCCGAATTTTTAGGTGACGGCCGCGATATCAGAGAGGAAACAGCTTCGTATTTGCACGACTGCGATATGGACGACATTTCGTCGCTGACCCTGGAATCATCGGCGGATGAGTGACCTACGAGGTCACTCATGGTGAGTTCATGCAATTCTCAGCGACGGGAGGTGTACAATGTGCGTCTATGCGATATGTCGTGATAGTGGGGCTCCTTATTCTTGCGCTTCTTGGGCTGTACTACTTCATGCCGGGTGCGTTCGGTAATCTTCCGAACACTGGCACAGATACTGTTGCGACGACTACACCAGGCACTGAGATGCGCAGCTATTCGAACAGCATGCACCGTATCTCGTTCCAGTATCCGTCTTCGTACACACTGCGAGAAGATGATGCGACTTTCCAGGGGACGTCTATCCATGTTGTCACGCTTTCGGACACAGAGGCACTCGCGCAAGCGCCACAAAACGGGGAAGGTCCGCCATCGATAAACGTGAGTATTTCCTCGACCACGGCTACGTCGACCGAAAGCTGGATACGGACTTCGAGCGCCTCAAATTTCGCACTCGCTGCGACTACCACGCTCTCGAGCATGACGGTGAACGGCATGCCGGCACTCTCGTACCAGTCGGATGGCCTCTACGCGACCAACAACGTCGTGCTTTTGCGGGGCGGCAGAGTGTACCACTTCTCAGTGGGATGGATTACGCGTCAGGACGATATTGTCGGCGACTTCCAGCGGCTCTTGTCCACCGTAAACATACAGTAGGCAGTGATACCATACTCCGATGCACGCAAACCCGTGGCACTCGGCGCTTGCACAGCTCGCCAAAGTGAAAGAGCGCGCTGGTATTCCTGATGCGCTATACGAACGCCTGACGAGACCCGACCGCATTATTGAAGTTCCCGTATCGGTTGAGATGGATGAAGGGCCTCGCGCCGTCTTTGAGGGATACCGCGTGCAGCACAACAATATTCTCGGACCCTACAAGGGCGGCCTCCGCTATCACTCGCATGTCGACATGGACGAAGTGAAAGCCCTCTCCTTTTGGATGACGATGAAGAACGCGCTCGTCGACGTCCCTTTTGGCGGGGGCAAGGGCGGCGTGAAGGTAGACCCGAAGTCGCTCTCCTCGGGGGAGCTCGAACGCCTCACGCGGGAATTCGCGAGGCAGCTCGCACCGTACATTGGGCCGGATATCGATGTCCCTGCGCCCGATGTAAATACCAATGGCCAGATAATGGCTTGGATTCGCGACGAATACGAGAAACTCACTGGCGCGACCGCGCCTGGGGTGGTGACAGGCAAGCCCGTCGGCCAGGGTGGCTCAGAAGGGCGCACGGAGGCCACAGGAATGGGTGGTAGCTATGTACTGGATGAGATTTTGAGGCAACAGGGTGAGGTCGGCGAGGGGAAAACTGTCGCGATACAGGGATTCGGCAACGTAGGGAGCTATTTGGCAAGATACCTCGTCGCATCCGGGTACAAGGTAGTCGCGATATCTGACTCTCGTGGGGCGGTTCGCGGCGCAGATGGGATTACAGACATCGATGCGCTCGAAGCGCACAAGAAATCGACCGGTGCTCTCGGCGGATTTGCGGGCACAGAGTCGATGAATCCGTCTCAGATTCTCGAGCTCGACGTCGACATCGCAGTGCCAGCCGCGCTTGAGAATTCGATAACAAATGCGAACGCACAGAACATTCAGGCGAAAATAGTTCTGGAAATGGCCAACGGCCCGACGACCCCCGAAGCGGATGCAATCCTGCGCGAGCGCGGCATCACAGTGATTCCAGACATCCTGGCCAACGCTGGTGGCGTTGCGGTGTCGTATTTCGAGTGGTACCAGAATGTGCACGGAGAGAAATGGGAGAAAGGCGACGTTTTCCGAAAACTTGAGGACAAGATGCGCGCAGCCGCCCGCGCGGTCTTTACAGAGGCGGGAAAAGATTCTCTAACACTGCGCGAGGCGGCGTATATCGTGGCGCTTCGGCGTTTGTCGCAGGGCAATTCAGCGTAAGCACACGAAATATTCATGATGTCTATATTGTCCGTGCGGTGCGGGCGGCCTATAGTTGCCGTCCGAACTGGCGTGCGCCTATTCGCTGAATCTCATTAAAAATTAGCAGCAACTGCTATGCAAAAAATTACTCAGCGTTCTCTCGCCTTCGCGCTCGGCGCTTCTGTCGCCGCTGGCGCGTTTTTTGTTTCTGCGACGTTCGTCGCCGCTATCACCGGTACGTTCATGTCGAACACGACCGTCGCTAACCTTCCCGCTATCGACGACCAAACCGCGGTGAGCACGACGACAATAGCCAACGTGACAGCAGGTGCGGACAACTTCCAGGCACTCACGCTCGCCACGACGACTCCCAATAATCCAGGTAGTCCCGCAGTAGCACAGGTCACTGAATTCGTTCCCGCGAACGTTGAAGTTGGAGATGAGTTCATCATCACAATCATCGCCAATTCCTACGGGGCAACATCAACAACTGGAACTGTTCAGGAGATCGTTGAGCTATTGCAACCTCAGGTGCATAGCGACCCAGATGTGAACTGCACCGAGGATGACACAAAGGTTGAATGTACCGCTGCTGTGGCAGGTGTTGCTTTCACGTTCTCGACAAACACGATTGATGGTGGTGGTACCAACAATCAAACCCTCGACGCCACTACCACTACACCAAATGCTCCCGCTGTCGGTGCCGATGCCCAGGTCAACACAGTTACCCCAGCCAACGTAGAAATAGGCGACGTGTTTACCGTCACGATAAATGGCACCCCTATCGCCTTTACGGCTACTGACGCTTCCGTAGTCAACGTCACGGCAGGACTAACGTCTGCCATCAACGGCAGTTCTGAAGGTGCGAACGTCTTCGCAGCAGACACTTCACCAACCGTTACGATTACAGCGATTGCGACGGGTACGCCATTCACCATTTCTTCTAATGCTACAAATCGCGCGGCTGTGACTCAGGTCAATACAATCACGATAGGCGGCACTGTCGAAGCGGGGGACACGTTTACTGCGAACGTGCCTGTAGACGGTGCTGTCAATTACGTAGCCACGAGCACCGATACGACCAACGACAACATCGCAACTGGTCTGAATGCTGCAATACAAGCAGCTCCAAACTATGCGACCGCTGGGTACACCTCTACGGTCGCGGGCAATGTCATAACTTTGACTGCAAGCACGCCCGGTACGCCGTTTACCGTGACATCAGGAACCACCAACCGCACGGCGATTGCGCAGATTACAGAGTTTACGCCGGCACTTCCGACTATAGGCGAAACGTATCGCGCCACCATAAACGGCATCAACTACGATTTCACCGTTGTTTCGACGTCCTCTGTGCAGGAAATAGTTGAAGCGCTTGAACCAATCATGGAAGGCAACGCCGACACCACATGCACGGAAGATGACACGAAGATAACCTGTACCGCCAACGTCGCCGGCACCGCGTTCACGCACGCGGCTACCGTGGTGGATATCACCGCTCCCGTTGTCCTATCCGTAGATACGAGCCATGCGGACGGTTCCTATCCAGCCGGTACAGTAATTCCGTTTACTATCACTTTCTCCGAACCGGTCACTGTCGTAGGTACGCCACTACTCGGCCTCAACGCGGGCGGCACAGCGTCATCTTCGTATGCGTCCGGCTCGGGCACCGCGACCCTCACGTTCAATTACACCGTAACTGCTGGTCAGAACTCAAGCGACCTTGGGTATTCGGCAACGAACTCGCTGACGCTCAATGGCGGCACGATAAAGGACGCTGCAACGAACGACGCGACGCTCACGCTGCCGGCAGAGGCGACTTTCACTGGAGCGCATGCCATCGTGGTCGACACGACGCCTCCTACGGTAACGATTACGGTCGTCGATACCGGAATTGCCATAGGCGAGACATCTCTTGTCACGTTCGCGTTCTCCGAACCGGTAACGGGATTCACCAATGACGATATCGTACTCACGAATGCCAATGGCACATTGGATGTGGCTTCATCCACGGGAGCGACAACTTATGCAGCTGTGTTTACACCTAATGCAGTGGAAGATGCGACCAACGTCATCTCGGTGAACATGGCAGGCGTACAGGACGCGGCAACGAATCCGGGCGTCGGTACGACCAATTCGAACAACTACGCTATCGACACACTCGCGCCGGTTATCGGTAGCGTTTCCTTCCACGTAACAACCGGTACGCTCGCGATAGGCGACATTCTTATCGTCACCATCGATGCCGACCAAACGGGCTACACGCTGGGTGGCGCGACGACCGTGAATGATGAGGGTGTGACCAACTTCGACGACAATGCCGACACGACCTACGAGGTCTGGTACACGGTCTCGCAAGGGGACACCGATATAGGTCAGAATGAGCAAATTCCGGTGAACATCGTGCTCATCGACGGCTTCAATAACGAGACGACCTTCACGACGTCACCTCCGTTTGGCCTCTCTCCGGCGATCGACGCCAATCCTCCCGCAGTGCCGAGTCAGCCCGACATGTGCGATTGCGACGACTCCGGATTCTCAGATACAGATAACCTCACCAACATCGAAGACCCGTTCTTCGAGGGGACGGCCGATATCGGCTCGACAGTGAGTCTCTTCGTCGACGGGGTGCTCGTCGGACAGGAGCTCGTGAACACAGTGGACGGCTGGCTCATCCAAGTCGGCCCTCTCGCGGATGGCACGTACACGATAGAAGCGACGGCGACGGACGCAGCGGGTAACACGAGCGCGACCTCAACGGCTACACTCATCGAGATAGACACGACTGCTCCGGCGACGCCGCTGGCTCCAGACCTCCAAGCGGGTAGCGACACGGGCGATTCAAGCACGGACGACCTGACCAACAACACGAACCCGACCTTCGAGGTCAACGCCGAAGCGGGCTCGATAATCACGCTCTACGTCGATGGCAATCCTGAGAATACGGCAGTGTCGACGGGTGCTACCACGACCATCACGCTGACACTCCCGCTCTCTGAAGGCGTGTATGCGATTACCATCGACGCGACAGATGCGGCTGGCAACGAAAGTGCGGAGTCACCGGCGCTTATGATTGAAGTCGATACTACTGAGCCGATGCTCGACGAGGAGGTTCCGGTCGCGGAATACACGAATGACACTACACCCGACTACACGTTTAGTTCGGATGACAACGGAACGATATCGTATGGCGGTTCGTGCTTGAGCGCTCAGACGCTTGCAGCGGCGGGCAACAACCTCATTACGCTGACAAACACTTCATCCGACCCGTTTGCCGATGGTGAATACAATGACTGCACGGTAATCGTCACGGACTCTGCGGGCAACGACAGCGACCCGCTCGCAATCTCTACATTCACCATCGACACAGACGCTCCTGATGCATCTGCGGTCGCGTTCGTAGACACATACATCAACATCAACGGTGCGACGACCACAGTCATCACGTTTACGATTACGGACATCAACAACGTGATGGTCGTTTTCCCGACGCTCACCGACGCAAGCAGCACCGTGATCACACCGTTTGCGATTGCGACGACTTCCGGCACGAATCCATTCACGTTCTCTGCGACATTCGACGCGTCATCGCTCGTAGACGGCACTGTCACGGCGGATGCGACAGCCAACGACTACGCGGGCAACGTGGGCGTCTCGGGCGGTACTGCTGTCGCTACGAAAGACACGGTGCGGCCGACGGTCACCGCGGTCGATTCCGACGGCGACCTGTACAGCTCGCTTACGGCATCTCCGGTGACGATTATGGTTACCTTCTCTGAGGCGATGGATAGCGCGCCGAGCATCGAAGTGGAGGGTGATGCGCAGACGGTATCAGAGTGCGGTCTTATGAACGATACGCAGTTCTGCTTCGATTACGCGGTGCCTGCGAACACCGATCTCACAACGATGACGATAGATATCTGGGGCGCGGACGACTATGCGGGCAATGTGATGCTCGACGACAGCTCGCACACCTTCCAGGTAGACACCAAAGGACCAGTGGCGGCCAATGTGGTCGCGGATGACCCGGTGAATGCGGGCAATGTATCGAGTGTAAGCGCGACGTTCGATATCACCGACAATGCGACGCTCTTCGACATCGATGCGACGATTACCGACGGCTTCACGACGGTAGCTGCCTACAGTATTGGTTCACTCGGCGGCAATACGTACCAAGCGCTCTTCGACGCCTCCACGCTCGTGGATGGTGAAGGCGCGCTCGTCGTGAGTGTGTTTGCAGAGGATGTCAACGGTAATGTGGGAGGCACCGCGACGCACTCGATGATAGACAAAGACACCGTACTCCCGACACTCACATTCTCCCCGAACGGCGGCGATGTGACGCGCAACAGCAACCTCACGGTGGAGGTGGTGTTCAGCGAGCCCGTGCAGAACGGCACGCCGATGTTTGCGATAAGCGGTCTCAACAACGTTCCTGCTGCGGTAATGACGATGGTGAGCTCGACGACGTACCAGGGCGTAGTCTCCGTCCCTGACGCCAATGGTTCGATTACGGTCACGATAACCAATGGCACCGACCTCTTCGGCAACGAAATGCTCGCCACATCGACGACGTACAACTCTGTTGGTGGAGGTAGCGGCGGCGGAGGCGGCGGTGGTGGAGGTGGCGGACCGATTGGTCTCATCGGACCTGGTGCAATAACGGGTGGCACGCCCCCGAGCCAGCCCACAGGCCAGGTACTCGGAGCGACGACCTTCAACTTCAGCTTCAACTTCGGCATCGGCTCGAGTGGGGCGCACGTGACTGAGCTGCAGAAAATCCTCATCGCAGGTGGATTCCTCGACATCCCTGAACCGACTGGTTACTTCGGTGCGCTCACGCAGGCAGCGGTGCGCGCCTACCAGCAGTCGAAGGGAATCACGCCGGTCACTGGCTATGTCGGACCGCTCACGAGAGCCGCTCTCAACGAAGGCGAACCGGGTGACAATGCTCAGATTCTCGGCAATCTGCTCGCGCAGCTTGCGCTGCTCCAGGCGCAGCTCAATCAGCTTCTCGGCGGCAACCAGTAGTCTCGCGCTGAGGTGTGCCCTCGGAAACGCCCCGCCCGGAGAAACATCGGGCGGGGTGATTCTGTTGCGGTGCTATCATAAGAGGCCATGGCACAGCGAAAGAAATTTCGCCACAAGGTGGAGCGCTACTTCCTGCCCCACAGCGGCAACCGCTACATGCCCGGCATTTTTGCGCGGCAGTCGGTGGCAGCTATTGCGCTCGCGCTCCTTCTCATAGAAGCAGCGTACTTCGTTCAGACGAAGATTGTGCTCAACATCGAGGGCTTCACGGCGACGGTATTGCCGGCTGCTCTGACAGATCTTGCAAACGCCGATAGAGCCGCATATGCGCTTGCCAGCCTGGAGCCCGATGCGGAACTCGCCCGCGCTGCCCAGCGCAAAGCCGATGATATGGCGACAAGGGGCTACTTTTCGCACGTTGCGCCGGATGGTGCGACTTTTCGTCAGATTCTCGATAGCGAAGGGTACTCGTACACATACGCAGGCGAAAACCTCGCCGTGGACTTCTCGGAATCTATCGCCGTCGAGAGCGCGTGGATGAACTCGCCCACGCATCGCGCCAATATTCTGAAAGCGGAGTACACGCACGTCGGCTATGGTGTCGCGCGAGGCATGTACCAGGGTCGAGACGTCACGTTCGTGGCGCAGTTCCTCGCGGCCAAGCCCGGACGTATCGCCGCAGTTGCACCAGTAGAGGAGGGAAATCCCGCTGCGCAGGGCGAGGCTCCCGTGGCAATTGCCAATGGGGAGTCACAGACACAAGTGCTCGGCCAGGAAGTGAGGAGTGCGGCCGTGCAAACCTCTGCCGTCAATTCTGTTGCGGTACTCGCGACATCACCGACCCGCGTTCTCATGCTCATGTTGACAGCCTTTACCGCGCTCGTGGCATTACTGTTCTCTATTACGGTTGTTGCGCATATACGCAACAAGTACCTGTATCTAGAGGTGCTCGCGGGTGGCGTCGTCATCCTCGTACTAGGCGTGGGACTCTTGGTCTTTAATGGCATGCGCAAGGATGGGGGAAATGTCCCGCCGCCGAGCCAGGCTGCGAGCGTCTCGGCAATACTCTGATACACTTGTCGTATGGACACGCAGAGGCTTGCAGACCTCCTTTTGCGCGGTGGAGTCGCGTTTGCTTTCCTCTACCCACCGATCAACGCTATCTGGAACCCGTACTCCTGGCTCGGATATTTTCCATCGTGGGCATTTGGTTACGTTCCAGACGAGGTTCTCTTGCATGGATTTGGTCTCATTGAGGTCGTGATCGCACTCTGGATTCTATCTGGCTGGAGAATCTTCTGGCCATCGCTTGCGGCCGCGGCGATGCTGCTCGCCATTGTGGTAGTCGATTTCTACACTTTTGAGGTGCTTTTCCGCGATGTCTCCATCGCCGCGGCCGCACTCGCTCTCGCGCTCATGCATTGGAAGCGAAGCAGCACTTCACCACAAATTACGTGACAGTACAGTAGGCTACATACGTCTTCATATACACGACACCGATGAGCTAATACGACTCTATGGCACAGAGCGCAGTCATTTTTGATTTTAATCGGACTCTGTTTGATCCGACAATTTACGCGCTCTACCAGGGCGTCACACCTATGCTTGAGGAACTCAAGCGTGATAGGCCACTTATCCTGTTTAGTAGAAAAAGTTGGGACAGGCAGGCTTTGATCGAGAAGCTCGGCATTAGCGACTATTTCACGAGCGTTCACTTTGTCGAGCAAAAAACACCTGAGAATCTCAAGCGCGTGCTCGACGAGCATCGGCTGGAACCCTCGGACTGCGTTATCGTCGGCGATATGCTGAGCGATGAGATATGTGTCGGAGGAGAGCTCGGCATGAAGACCGTGTGGTTCCAGCAGTCGCGCTTCGGTGCGATACATTCCACAGTGCTGCCATGCAGACCCCAGCACACAGTTCATTCGATCGATGAGTTGCGGGATTTATTGCGCACCATCTGAGGCGCAGTGTCTGTTACAATGCCGGGCATGGAAAGCATCGGAGAGAAGTGCGCGGTCTTCGGTGTGTACGGCAAGGGGCTCGACGTGAGCCGCCTTTCTTTCTTCGGCCTCTATGCGCTTCAGCATCGTGGGCAGGAGAGCTCGGGCATTGCTGTGGGCGACGGCGAGAGTCTTACGGTGCACAAGGGCATGGGGCTCGTCTCGCAGGTCTTCTCGGAAGAGCTCATACAGAATCTCAAGGGGCATATTGCTGTGGGGCACAATCGATACTCGACTACGGGAGGCTCGAAGGTCAAGCATGCGCAGCCTATGCTTGCTGCGGGCGCGGGCATGTTGCAAAAAGTGACGTACGACGACCCGAATCCGTCGCTCAACGACTCCGTATCGCTGTGCTCGACGCCAGGGGATGAGGCGATAGCGCTCGTTCACAACGGCAACTTGCCTGACACGACGCATCTTGCGGCGTACCTCGAGGAGGAGGGCGTCGAGTACAAGGAGTTCTCCGACTCCCGAATGATAGTCGAAGCTATCGCCGCGCAAATGCGCGGCGGCCTTGTTCTTGAAGACGCGATTAAGGCAGTATTCCCGCTCCTGGTAGGCGCGTTTTCGATACTCATCGCCTCCGAGAAGAAACTCGTCGCGATGCGCGATAGCTGCGGCATACGGCCACTCTCGCTCGCGAGGCTCAACGGGGGCTATATTGTCGCGTCGGAGACTTGCGCATTCCACCCCGCGGGTGCCGAGTATGTGCGCGATATAGAGCCTGGCGAGATGCTCGTGATCGACGAGAGCGGTCTCAAGAGCGAACAGCTTGCGGAGGCTACACAGAAACTCGACATATTTGAGTTTGTGTATTTTGCGCGCCCCGACAGCTCGCTCCTTGGCCGCTCCGTATACGAAGTGCGCAAGGAATTTGGTCGACAGCTCGCCCGCGAGAACAAAATCGAGGCGGACGTAGTCATACCTGTCCCGGAAACGGCGATTCCGTCTGCCATCGGATTTGCAAAAGAGAGTGGCATTCCGTTTGAAATGGCTCTTACGAAGAACCGGTACATACATCGCACATTTATCCAGCCGGAGCAGCACATTCGCGACCAAGGTGTGAAGGCAAAGCTCACGCCGATAGCGGAGCTCATTTCCGGCAAACGCCTCGTCATCCTCGACGATTCGATAGTACGCGGCACCACCTCAAAAAAAATTATCGCGATGCTCTTCGAGACTGGCGCAAAAGAGGTGCATTTCCTCTCCTCGAGCCCGCCCGTGAGGTATCCGGATTTCTATGGAATAGATACGCCGAAGCAAGAGAGTTTGCTCGGAGCGGTCAAGTCAGTGCCGGAGATGCGCGAATTCCTCGGCGCCACATCGCTCGCGTACCTCTCCTACGAGGGCATGATTCGCGCTACGGGAATTCCGGAGGAACAATTCTGTACCTCGTGCTTTACGGGTCAGTATCCCATCGATATAGGGAAGCGGAAGAAAGAGGTCAGAATGCTCACATAAAGAGCCGGTAAGAGGCCTGGGTGTCTTTCGTCTTCATGACAGAGCAACCCGAATAAAGCAGCTCAACCCCAGAGTACGGAGTCCGCCGGGGCTCCGTGTTCTGGGGTTGCAGCATTTGACTGTTCATTTACAAATACTGACGCTGTGTGTACGCTGTCCCGATATGGCTTACACACCCTCGGACAAAATCCTAAAGAAGTACGCAGATGTGCTCGTCAATTTCGCGCTCGGCGGGGGCAAGGGCATTCGAAAAGGCGAAGTGGTGCGCGTCTCGAGCGCAGAGAGCGCGAAGCCGCTCTACATGGCCGTCTGCAAAGCGATAGTCGACTCGGGCGGGCATGTGATATCGAATTATGGCCCCGACGACGAGAAGGGCGACAAACGGCGCAATGAGAGTTTCTCGCGCTACTTTTATGAAAAAGCGCAACCGCATCAGATAGCATACTTCCCTGAAAAGTACCTCAAGGGTCTTGCAGATACGATAGACCACTCCATATTCATTCTTTCCGATGCAGACCCGCATGCGCTCAAAGGGGTAGACCCTAAGAAAATCATGCAACGCGGTGTCTCGCTCAAACCATTTAAGGACTGGCTCAATCAGAAAGAATGGAAAGGAAAATTTACGTGGACTATCGGACTCTATGGCACCCCCGCGATGGCAAAGGAGGCGGGGCTTTCGGAAAAGGAGTACTGGAATCAAATCATAAAGGCTTGCTTCCTCGACGAGAAAAACCCTATAAGCAAGTGGCAGAGTGTCTATCGGGATATAGAAAAGTACCGCTCGCGACTCAACAAGCTGTCCCCGAAGATAGAACGCCTGCATGCGGTAGGTCCGGATATGGATTTGTGGATCAAGCTTGGTGAGAAGCGCGCATGGCACGCCGGGAGCGGCCGCAACATACCATCTTTCGAGATATTTACATCGCCGGATTGGCACGGCACGAACGGCTGGATAAAGTTCAACCAGCCACTGTACCGTTATGGCAACAAAGTGACGGGCATCGAGCTCGAGTTCAAGAACGGTCTCGTCGTGAAAGCGAAGGCCAAGGAGAACGAAAAACTTCTGAAAGAAATGATAGCCACGAAAGGCGCCAACAAAATCGGCGAGTACTCACTCACCGACAGGCGACACTCGCGAATTACAAAATTCATGGCGGAGACGCTCTTCGACGAGAACATGGGCGGCAGATACGGCAACACGCACCTTGCGCTCGGCATGTCGTACCGCGATACCTACGCGGGCGACGTGAGCAAGCTCTCGAAGAAAGAGGCGGAACAGCTTGGCTTCAATGACTCCTCGGTGCACACCGACATCATCTCCACCACGAGGCGAACCGTGACGGCACACTTGAAGAACGGTTCGACCAAGGTCATCTACAAAGACGGGGAATTCGTCCTCTAGTCCATGGATACTGTTTTCATTCGAGGCCTTTCAGTGTCGGGCACACACGGTGTCTACGAGCACGAAAGGAATGCAGAACAGGAGTTTCTCGTAGATATCGAAGCGGTATTCGACACACAATCAGCTGCTGCGTCGGACAGACTCGAAGACACTGTGGACTACGACGCCTTTGCGCGCATCGCGCAGGAGGTTGTGCAGCGCAATTCTTTCTACCTCATCGAACGACTCGCCGACACGATAGCGAAAGAATTGCTTAAAAATGAAAGCCGACTTGAGTCAGTGCGGGTCACTATCCAGAAGCCAATGGCGCTCAAGAGCGGCATCCCGGGTGCTAGTATCGAAAGAAAGCGCGTATGAAAACGGTGTACTTAGTGCGACACGGGGAGAGCGAAATCAACGTGAGCAAAACGTTCGTCGACTACGTGATGTCCCCCCTCACTGAGCTCGGCAGGGAGCAGGCGCGGCTTCTTGCCGCACGCGCAGCCAAGCTGGATTTCGAACGGCTTATAGCGAGCCCTATAGAGCGAACCCGCGAAACCGCGGAGTATATCTCGAAGTCTACTGGACACAGCATCGAATTTGCCGAAGTATTTCGCGAGAGAAACCTACCGGCATCGCTCATTGGGAAGAGCAAGGACGATCCGGAGGCGCGTCTAGTCGCGGATGCAGCCATCCTGTCCTCTGAGGAAGATACGGCGAAAGTGGAGGAGACAGAGACGTTCTCAGAGTTGAAAGTTCGCGCGGGCGAAGCGCTTACATATCTCGAACAGCGACCCGAAAGCAGCATTATGGTTGTGGGACACGGCTACTTCACGCGTATGCTGATTGCCCGCATGTGGTTCGGCGCGAGTATGACACCAGCAGAATTCAAGCCCTTCATATGGGGCATGCGGACAAAAAATACGGGCATCTCTGTCTTGCGCTTTGATCCGACTGACACACATCGTCCATGGTGGATGCTTGTCTGGAACGACCACGCGCATCTCGGGTAGCGGCAACTTCATAAGCGCTTCAGTAGGAACGGCGCAGTATTGAGGCGGACAGAACTGTCCGGTCGAAATTTTTACAACTATGTATACGATGCTCTACACGGTCGCGGCTATCCTACTCATCATCTGGATTGCGGGGCTCGCGACATCACAAGAGCTTGGCGGTTTCCTGCACTTGTTCCTCGTACTCTCGATAGCCATCGTGCTTCTTGCGCTCGTGCTTGGCGAAAAGAAATCCTGACGATGCGTAAGAGTCGAGCACTGCGCGCGTCAGGGGATTGCTGCAGACTTGATGCAGAAAGAGTTTGTATGAAAATATCTTACACGGCGTGGTATATCAGAAGCATATTCGCATCAATGGCGGTTGTGCTCTGCTTCGCGTGGGGTACGAATGCGGCGCACGCAGATGAAACATCGTCAGTATCTATCGCCAGCACGGGGCAGGTTATCGTCAAAAACGCTGTCGTGACGGGAGTCGCGGGATCGGTCATCCACGCGGAAGCTCTCTGGGGCGCCGCAAGGATTGCATTCAGTGTTCAGACGACAGGTTCGACCCGATTCGTGCCTGACCTCGGCAGCAGGGAAGCGTTGCGGGCAATCGAGAAAGGTCACACGATATCGTTTTCTGGCTCGATGAGTGGGTCTCTCGCAAAACCTACCGTCAACGCGACGGTCGTGAAGGACACTGAACTGCTCCGTGAATCGGTATCGGTCGTTGGTACGGTGGAAAGCATCGACGCGAAAAGCGGCACGTTTGTCCTCAGGACGCCCGAGGGCGCGACGACGATACAGGTGCCTGCGGGGGCTCTCATGTCGCGCAACGGCAACTATACGCGCGTTGCGGACATTGAGCCGGGAGACTCGGGTAAAGCCACGGGTACGCTGGACACGACTGCCGGTACGCTGCGAGCCAGCCGCGTTACGCTCGTGACCGGCACAGAAGAGTCGCTGCCAGAAATCCCAAACACGGGCACGAGCGAGGGGGTGCTCTCGTCCATTATCGGGTGGCTCAAGGGAAGCAGGGGCATACTCTCGGTGCGCTAGAGGGTGGGCCGAGTCCGCCCGTAATGATGGTCAAATTTCAGGCTATGCACAGCATAAGCCGCTTGTACGGCCTATCTCACGGGGTATACTCTAAATCCCTATGACGAGCGGCGCATGGCTCAAATACGGGATAGTCTTTTTGGGCGTCTTGCTCATTCGTCTCATCCCATTCCGCGCTCCCAATGTGGAGCCGCTCCTCGCCGCTGTAATGCCGCTCACAAAGCGCTACGGCGCTCTCGAAGGTTTCGCGTTTGCCGTCCTCTCGATAGTTATCTACGACGCGCTCACCGCTGGGTTCGGCATCTGGACGCTCGTCACTGCTGCAGCGTATGGTACTCTCGCAATTGGTGCGCATGTGTACTTCAAGACTCGCAAGCCTTCTCGCGGCAATTTTGTCCGATTCAGTATCGTGGCAGTCCTCGCGTACGACGTCGTGACAGGACTCACGGTGGGTCCGCTTGCGTATGGCCAGTCGTTCTCGGCCGCGCTTCTCGGTCAAATACCGTTTACCGTACTACATCTGCTCGGAGCCGTACTTTTCGCCGCAGTCGCGAGCCCGCTGCTCTACAAGTGGCTTCAGGAGTCCGAAGTGCCTGCAGTTGCATCTGTTAAGATTCAGTAACCATGCATCACTTGTTGGAAACGCAGCAGTTTGACAGAGATTTGCTGCGTAGCGTGTTTAATTTGGCTACTCGGTTCGAGAACTATCGCGATGATTCGCTGCACGGCAGAATACTCGCCACGCTTTTTTATGAGCCGTCCACCAGGACGCGCTTTTCATTTGAAAGTGCCATGTACCGCCTCGGCGGGCACGTGATTACCGCTGAGAATGCGACCGAAGTTTCTTCGTCGACAAAAGGTGAGACGCTTGAGGACACGATTCGCGTGATGAACAATTACGCGGACGCTATCGTAATCCGACACCCTGAGACCGGAGCAGCAGAGAGAGCGGCCGCAGTCTCGGACGTGCCAATAATCAACGCGGGCGACGGCGCAGGCCAGCATCCGACGCAAGCCCTCCTCGATATCTACACAATAGAGCGCGAACTCGGCCGTCTCGACGACATCCACGTCGTCATTGTCGGAGATATGCGCTACTACCGCGCGGCGCGCTCGCTCGCGTACTTGCTCGGCAAGTTTGACAACGTGCGCATCACGGGTGTGACCGACCCGGAGCTCGCGATAAGCGACGAGCTCAAGCAGTATTTGGACGAAAAGGGGATAGAGTACGTCGGCACAGACTCGCTTGATGACGCGATGGCCAAGGCTGATGTGGTGTACCAGACCCGCATCCAAAAAGAACGTCTCTCACCAGAGGCCTACCAGCGCGCGAAAGGCCGCTACATCATAGACAGGCGGCTTGCCGATTCGATGAAAGATGGCGGCATTATCATTCATCCGCTTCCGCGCGTCGGTGAAATCATGCCGGAGGTCGATGATTCGCCTCACGCAGTCTACTTCAAGCAGGTAGGGTACGGCCTCTCTGTACGCATGGCGCTGCTCTCGATGCTGCTCGGCGGCAAAACGGTCGTGTAATATGGTACGCATGCGCGACAAGCTCTACGTGCTCGCCCTTACGAGCGCGCTCTTGTTCGGCGGTATCGTGCACGCCTCTTTTTCACATTCGCACGGGGCGCATTCGCATGAGGGGGAATCGGTGATCTGGGCGCAGCTCCACAGCTCTCTTAGGCACGAGGACAAAAAACCTCTTGCCACTATGTTCGAGAATCCGCTTTTTCTACTTTTTACTCTCGTCGCGGTGTCGGGAGCGCATGTCGCATACCGAAGCCGTGACGGGCTCGCGAGTGTTCGTGATCCGTTCGCATCGCGAGGGCTCAAAAGAGGAATTTTGAGGTACAGAGTATTTGGCTAGCCCGTAACGTCCTATTACTCTCTAGGTTGTTACAACATGCTTAAAAAATATATTGCGTCTGTTGCACTCATCGCTTTCGCTATGCCGGTGCTCGCGAGTGCGCATCAGTCTGCTGTGTACGAAATTAATGGTGAACAGTATCGGTTTGTCGTCGGCTCGCTGGGTGAGCCGATTGCGGTCGACGACAACACAGGCGTCGAGCTTCGCGTCTATTTGCCAGGACATGAGAACATGGCGGCACATGACCATCACGCAGCAGGGGGTGCTGTGACTGGCCTCGAGAGCACACTCAAGGTGGAGCTCCAGGCGGGGAGCGCGCGCAAGACGCTCGACCTTGTGCCGGCGTATGGAGAGCCTGGTTCGTACTATGCCAAGTTCTACCCGACTGTCGCCACAACGCTCTCGTACCGATTTTTCGGCGAGGTAAACGGCACGCCGGTAGATCTCACGTTTACCTGCCGTGAAGAAGGCGCAGCTGCTGCCAACGAAGGCGAGAAGCAAATCTCGACTGGGGTGAAACAGGTATCTAAGACAGGTGGGTTTGGTTGCCCAGTTGAGAAAGAGGCACTTGGCTTCCCCGAATCGTCTGCAGGGATTGCGTCTGTCGCTGAGGCGGCCGATACCGCGCGCAGTATGTCGGTGGGTGCATTTGCCGTTGGCATCGTTGCGCTCGCACTTGCGGGCGCTGCGCTTCGCCGCAGGTCGTAAGTGTATATGCTGCCCGGTCGCGAACGCGACCGGGCAGCATCCCTCCCCATGAAAAGAATCCTCACTTCCATTGTCTTCGCGATCGTAGTGTGGCCTTCGCTCGCGGCCGGGCACGCGTCGCCACTGTCGTCCTTTCCAGAGTCTTCTTCCCGTCTTGCGGTCGTACCTGCGTACGTCTCGATTCAATTTAGCGAGCGTTTGGATGATGGTGCGAGCTCGATTGTTGTCAGGGGGCCGGACGGCTCGACAGTTTCGCCCGGTAGAGCGTATGTAGACCAATCAGACCGCAGACGTCTGACGGTGGATGTGAACGCCTCGGGCGAGGGCGCATACATCGTCTCATGGAGTGTTGTTTCGTCTGACGATGGACACTTCACGCGCGGATCGTTTCCATTTGTTGTCGGAGATGCCGCGGCGCTGCCGGACATGCAAAGCGGGAATTTTGAAATAGTGCACGTTTCGACAGGGCTAGAGGCCGTCGCAATGACTGTGGAGCTTTTTGGCAACGGGCTTATCTGGGCGGCGCTGCTCATATTTTCTCTCGCAGTCAGGCCGCTCATACGAAGCGGGCGCTTCTCGGATGCCGCGCAGTCTCTCATGCGCGGATATGCGCATCTCGTGTTCATAGGCGCAAGCATGGCTTTGGTCGGTGGTGCAGCCCAGATAGCTGCGAAGTCGCAAGATCTTGCGAGCATACAGAATCTCGCGCTCCTCGAGGCACTGCAGGTATACATCGGCACAACGGCAGGGGAAGCAACGCTTTACCGTATGCTCGCGGTCGCGTTTGTCACTCTCGTATTTGCCGTATTCAGACGTGCAATCATGACTGCGCCGCGCTTCACGTGGCAAGAAGGTTTGGTCATCGCGGGCATGTCAGTATTCGCGTACTTTCGCGCGGTCGTCAGCCACGCAACGGCAAATCCCTTCATACCGGAGCTGTCAGTCGCGATCAACTTCGTGCATCTGATAGAAAAAGACTTCTGGGCGGGCGCGGCGTCGATACTCGTACTCCTGCTCGTGCTCAAAAGATTCAAGAGTGTCTTTGCGCCGCTCATGCACCAAATCTCCATCATGCTGTCGGTCAACCTCATGCTCGTCGCTCTTACAGGCGCGTACATCGTGTGGCTGCATCTCAGGACCTTCGACAACCTGTTTGCGACGCAGTGGGGTCTCGTCTTTATGCAACTCCTTATAGTCGCTGTCGCGCTCGTTGGCGTCCGCACATACCACGTGGTCACGCGAGTTTACCGACCTGTTCTTTTCTCAAAGCTCCTGCCCGCCACGCTCTCTCTTGAAGCAGCGCTCGCCCTCGCTGTCGTCTTCTATTCGAGCGTGGCTATCATTACGTCACCCCCGCTTCCAGATGCGCGCGGACCCGTGTACAGCCAGTCGGATGAGGGAATAACCGTCGATCTTCGTGCCTCGGTTCTCGAAGACCGTGTCGCCCTGCTCTCGCTTACCGGCGGTACACCGCTCGAGCCGTCTGTCACGGTGAGCGGAGAGTCGGTCGGAACGGTTGTGGTGGTTCCCGAGGTGGCGTTCGCCGGAGGTTACCGTCTGCCGCTGTCACTGATGCAGGCGGACGAGGAGCTGGAGATCACCGTACGCGTACCGCAAGAGGGTGCGTACGACGCGATTGTGAGCTTCTCTATTCCCTCGAACGGCTTTGAGCTGAAAGCGCACGCCGCGCAGAGGAGCTTCGATAGCTTCGCACTTTCAATGGCGCTCGTAGCGATTGGCGCTTTCGCATACGCGTATGTCGTATTCCGACTCTCCCGACGCGCGGTTGTTCTCGTACCCGTTGACAGATTCGCCTACCCCGTCGCGGTCGCAATCGTCGGGTTCGTGCTCGGTCTCGTCGTTATCACGAGAATAGCGATTGCGTATGCAGGGTTGCCGATTTCCAATCCGTATAAGGCACAGTGCGAGGCCGATGGCAATATGTGGCACCTCATGCTGCCGATGAAAGCTGGTATACCGCTCTCAGAAACGCCGCGAGAGGGCTGTATGTGGGGCATGGGCAACTACCAGTACATGTTTGCCGATGAGCGCGAGTATGACTACGTCAACTCATACCCTCCAGCGTTCGCGACTCTCGATTTTGAGAGTGGCACGCTCATCGCCGGCGTGCCGCAGGACTTCACTGTGTCGGTAAGGTACCCCGACGGCACCCCGGCGAATCTCTTCGTCGATATGGAGAAGCTTGTGCATGTGGTCATCGTGAGCCGTGACCAGAGGCACTTCGCGCACATTCATCCCGATGACATGCGAGACCTCACTGAGAGCGAAAAAGAGTCGGCAACGTTCTCACTCTCCTACACATTTCCCAGGGCGGGCGAATACCTTATATCAGTCGATTATGCCAACGGAATCCGACTCGAGAGCGCGCAGCAGAGCGTGACAGTCGTTGGCGCACCAGCTATGGAATCTGACACCGCGCTCTACGCGTCTCCCGCTCGTGTGGGCGATTACGACGTGGCTATGAGTTACACGCAGCCGTTTGCGGGGGAGGTAAGTACACTCGTATACGAAATACATAAGGAGGGGCAGCCGGCAGTACTGGAGCCATACCTCTCGGCCGCAATGCACATAGCTGTGATAAAGAATGATTTGGAAGCATTCGCTCACACGCACGGTGAGGTGCACCCGCCGGGTGTCGCGATGCCGCCAGTCATTGTCCGCGACGGCAAAATCGTGCACTCGATGGCGACCATGTACACACCGCCGAGCTTCGCATATCCGATAGACGCGCACGTGATATTCCCCGAGCCCGGTCTCTACACAGTCTGGGCGCAGTTCCAAAGCGATGGGGAAGTATACGCCGTGCCGTTTACCGTGCGTGTGGAATAGCTGCAAACAGTCTGCATATAGAATGTATACTGTATGCATGTGTATTGCATGTCAGACAGCCCAAAGTAGCGCGCCACAGTACATCATCCTCGCTTCAGTGTTCGGCACGCTCGGACTTGCGCTCGTGCGGCATTGGGTCGCAGGAGTATACAGGCGTATCGTAGACCGTGTACGCGCGCTCTGAAACTGATGCGCTTCGAGTGCTATCCACATAGTGCGATGTATGCACCCCCAGAGGCAAGGAGGAAAATGGTCCACGCGGTGAGAACGAGCGGGCCGTAGTTGCCCGCGTCAAGCGCGGTCGTGATCAACTTATGAATGAACGTCACGAGGCTAAATGTCAGCAGTGTCATGCCGATTCCAAACATTACGATAATAAATACGGAGGAAAGCATACAAAGGGAGCGGTCTCGCGCTCTGTGCGCGAGACCGCGAAGGTAGAGGTCAGCAATCGGCGCTTGCGAGCCTCCCGTCCTGCAGCTTGATCTGCAGTGCGATAAGCTCATCCATCTTCGGCTTCTCGGGACCGGTGACCGGTGAGCAGCAGTTGAGGAAGGCGAGCTCTTGCCCGTGGCAGAAGTGCCTCTTTGCGAGCTCGCGGAGCGCGGTACCCGCAAAGATGCGCGTAAGTTGCTTGCCGAGGGTCGAGTTCGGATCCTCGACGCCGACTTCTTGTTTGCCGGAGGTGCGCGACTTGTGCACCAGCTTGTGCAGGTAGTCCACTGCCAGCGGCAGGTCTCGCCGCATAGACTCCACGAGCACGACCTCGCTCTGCGAGGCATCCATGTGCTCGAGGTCGATGCCGAGGTCTTTCGCCACGGCGTGGACAGATGGAAGCGACATTGCGTATCTCCAAGGAGCTAAGCCGGCGCGGAATGCGACCGGCGTGGGAGCGCTCATGCATTCGCGCTCCCACGCCGACAACACTTCTTAAAGCGCGAGTTGCGTCATACGCCCTTCTATATGATGCGCATCATCTGTAAATGGAATGTAGCAGATTGGTGGTCGTGAGAGTTGCAAGAACAACTCGTCCTCCGCGCGATATTTGTTCGCCACAAACTCGTAGGGGATGCCCGCAATATCAAGCTCATGCGCAATTTGACGAGCAACGCGAACGCTCTGTATTGTCGGCTCCACCACAATGCAGGCGCGGTGGACGCCGCTCAGAATTCCCGTAGCGACCGGGTCGGTACCGGCGCGTTCGTCTACGACACATATCTGATTCCGGGCAAGTACGAGGTTGGGCAGATACGCTTTGAGAGGAGCAGCAAGAGAGTGACTGCAATGCTCTCCCGAGCGCACAATATCCGTGTGAGGACCGGCAGTCATGACGCTGAGACAATCGTTCACTTGCACTGCCATGGAAGCGGTGAATACGTCAGCTGGGTTTATAGTGAAGCGAATGCCCGTTTCCCGCGCGATTCGGGCAGCATCGAGAAATGAGATGCTATCCGGAACACCTATGTGTCGCTTAATGCGGCGATTGTCAGCGCCAAGAAAAAGGGAAGGGGAGTCAATTCCAAGGCTGTAGGTCATGTCCATGTTGTGGTCTGCATCGATGGCGAGCACCGTCTTGCCTTGCGAGAGTGAGTGGCGCACGAATGCAGTGGCCAACGACGATTTACCACTCCCGCCTTTCCCTAAGAATGCGATTATCATATGCAAGTCGCTTGCAACTATATACTCCCATGAGAACACGTCAAGTAGTTGCAATCCGATTGCAAATAAGGTATTCTGCTCGCATGAATGACGAGGAAGCAAAAGCTGTTCTCAAAGGTGCAGGGCTGCGCGTTACAGCGCCGCGTGTTCGCGTACTTAGCATCCTTGAGGACTCAACGTTACCGGTGAGTGTTGCGGACATAGCGCGTGTTATACGGAAGCCGCGCATCGACCAGGTCACCATCTACCGAACACTTGAGACATTTGTCCAAGCTGGGCTCGTGAATCATGTCGAGCTACACCAAGGTCGTAGCTTTTTCGAGCTGGCCACGCGAGGCCATCATCACCATCTCGTCTGTCGCGGATGCGGCCGCGTGGAAGACGTGGAAGAGTGCGGGATGGAGGCCGTCGAGAAGAAGGTCGTCAAGAGTTCGAAGCATTTCGCAGCTGTCGCCTCTCATGCGCTTGAGTTCTTCGGCGATTGCAAGGATTGTGTAAAGAGCGCCTAGCATGACACTCATCTACCTACTTCTCGGATGTTTTGCAGTCATGCTCTCGTCTCTGAGTGGCAAGCTCGTGACGGTGCGCTACCTGGGACCAATCATCGAGCGCAACCTTTCTTTCCTTGTGAGCTTTGCCTCGGGCGTGCTTCTCGTAATTGTATTCGGTCTCATTCAAGAAAGTATCGAGCACACGGGGTCTCTCACTGCCGGTTTCCCATGGATTGTCGCGGGAGCACTCTTTATTCTCGTCGTATTCCGGTACATCCCCGGCTTCCATCATCACCACGATGAGCACGTGGGGGGGCACTCGCACGACCGTATCGATGCCAATCGAGTGCTCGCGAGCGATGCTATCCACAACACGACAGACGGTATTTTGCTCGCTGCCGCCTTTTCGGCGTCACCAGTTCTCGGTGTCTTTGCGACGGTCAGTGTGTTCTTCCACGAGCTGCTACAAGAGGTCTCCGAGTTTTTTGTGTTACGTCAGGCCGGGCTTTCGACGCGTCGCGCACTTGTCTACAACTTTATCGCGTCTGGCACCATTCTTATCGGGGCGCTTGGCGGGTACTTTCTCATCGAGCAGTTTGAAGCGCTCGAGCTACCGATGCTCGGCCTCGCAGCGGGATCGTATCTGATTGTTGTATTCCACGACCTCATTCCGCATTCTATCCGCTCTTCTGTGCGCAGAATTGATTACGTAAAACACATCGCATGGTTTTTTCTCGGTCTCGCTCTTATGGCTGCACTTACGACGTACTTCGGTCACGGACATGAGGGCGAGGACGAAGACCATGTCGCGATAGTCGAACAGGTGATTTTGCTATAATCGCCGCATGAAGTGGGGAGCCGCTGCCGCAATCCTGACGCTCTCCCTTATTCCACTCGGGGCAGTGGCTCAGGAGCTCGTGCCTGAGCAGGAGTCCATCGTCCGCGCGAAAGTGGTCGCCATTACGGCGCAGGGCAACGAAATCATCGCCGGGACTGATGTCTCTGCGCTCAATCAGTCGATACGTGCCGAAATTATTGAGGGTGACATGGCGGGGCAGATTGTCACTGTCGAAAACGACTACATTCGCCTCGAAGAAGGCGAGACATTTTACCTGCGTATACTCACCGACATCGACGGCACCTCGTATTTCAGTGTCTCCGATCCCTATAGGCTGCCGATGCTCTGGGGACTTATCGCGCTTTTCGTGGCCGTCGTCGCGCTTTTTGGCGGTATGCAGGGTATCCGTGGCCTCGCGTCGCTTGTCGGAGGACTCTTCTTTATCGTGTATTTGCTCTTGCCTGGGATACTTGCCGGATACTCGCCGGTGCTTGTTGCTATTGGCGTTGCCTCACTTATTATCGGGCTGGGCTCATACGTCACGCATGGATTCAACAGAACAACCTCCGCGGCGGTTTTTGGAATGATAGTCACTATTTCGTTTACTGGGCTACTGGCGTGGTTGTCGATACATTTCGGGCGCCTGACAGGTTTCGAATCTGAAGAAGCTGTATATCTGCACTTCAACACGGGCGGCGCAATAGACTTCGCCGGGCTTCTTCTCGGAGCCATTATCATCGGCCTCCTTGGCGTTCTCTATGACATAGCAATCGGCCAAGCGGTGAGCGTGGAGGAAATCAAAAGGGCGGGACAGCACCTGAAGCCGCGCGAGGTGTACCTGCGCGCGCTTCGCATTGGTCGAGAACACACAGGCGCACTCGTGAACTCGCTTGCCATCGCTTACGTGGGCGTGTCGCTGCCGCTCCTCCTCCTCTTTTACAACACGGGGACGGACAGCATTCTACTCAACATGAATCGCGAAATTTTTGCTACAGAAATCGTGCGCACCATGGTCGGGTCTATCGGCCTCGTGCTTGCGGTCCCTATCACTACGCTTATCTCGGTATGGCTGCTCACTGGCCGAGGCGCAGAGAAGCACGCTCATACACATACGCACGCATAGGCTGCCACGGCGCTGTTTTCTGCTATTATTGCCCGCATGAGCGGTGAAGACATACGGGCTGAAAGGCTCAGAAAGCTCCAGAGACTACAGGACGCCGGCATGGATCCGTACCCGGCAGAAACGGGTCGGACATTTTGCAACGAGGATTTTCTCAAGGAATTCGACGCGCTCGGAGACCGTGAAGTGACAATCGCCGGTAGGGTCATGTCGCTCCGCGGACAGGGCGGCATCGTCTTTGCTGACCTCTTTGAGGGCAAGGCTAAAGCGCAGGCAGTGCTCCAAAAGGGCGAGACGGATGACGCGCTGCTCACGCTTTTTCAAGAGACTGTAGACGTGGGCGATTTCGTCGCAGTCACGGGCAAGGCCTATACAACAAAGCGAGGTGAGAAGTCGCTGCTTGCAACAAAGTGGAAGATGCTTGCGAAGTCGCTCGCTCCAATACCGGATAGCTGGTTTGGCCTCAAGGACGAGGAGAAGATTTTGCGCGAACGCTACCTCGACATACTGATGAATCCGGAAGTGCGCGAGATGTTTAAGCGCCGTGCGAAATTCTGGAATGCAGTTCGCGGTTTTCTCGCCGAAAAGGGATTTCTTGAAGTGGAGACTCCTGTCATAGAACTTACGCCGGGCGGAGCGGATGCGCGGCCCTTTGAGACACACCACAATGCACTCGATATCGACGCCTCGCTGCGCATCTCTCTTGAGCTCTGGCTCAAGCGGCTACTCGTCGCAGGTTTCCCGAAGGTATTCGAAATTGGACGCGTGTTCCGCAACGAAGGTCAGTCGCGCGAGCATTTGCAGGACTACACGATGCTCGAGATGTACGAGGCATACAGCGATATTGAAAAGGGTAAACGGTTTGTGCAGGATTTGTACCGCTACATCGCAAAAGAGACGTACGGAAAGTATACATTTGAAATTCATGGGCACACGGTCGACCTCGCGGAAGATTGGCAGGAAGTGGATTTTTGCCAAATCATCTTGGAACGATACGGTGTGGACGCACTTACGTGCTCCGAAGAAGAGGCGATTCAGGCCGTGCGCGACGCGCAGATACAGGTAGGAGAAGAGCTCAACAAGCCCCGCGCTATCGATCATCTGTGGAAGGCGATACGCAAGACAATCTCGGGCCCCGCATTCCTGGTGAATACGCCTGCGTACCTTACACCCCTCGCAAAGCGACGACCCGAGAATCCTGAGCTCGTGTACCGCATTCAGGTGCTTATTGCTGGCTCGGAAGTCGGCAATGGATACGGCGAACTCAACGATCCGCAAGACCAGCGTGCGCGATTCGAAGAGCAGGAAAAGCTCCGCGAGGGAGGCGACGATGAGGCGCAGCGGCTGGATGAAGAGTACGTCCGCGCGATGGAATACGGCATGCCACCAGCCTTTGGTTTTGGCTTCTCCGAACGACTCTTTGCATTCCTAGAGAATCGCCCTGCACACGAAGCCCAGATATTTCCTCTGCTCCGCCCGCGCCAATAGCTATGGCGACGGCCGTGTTTGGCGGCGGGTGTTTTTGGTGCACGGAGGCGGTGTTTGCGATGCTGAAAGGGGTATCGAAAGTCGAGCCCGGCTACGCCGGAGGTAAGATGGAGAACCCGACATACGAGCGAGTTTCTGAGGGAAACACCGGGCATGCCGAGGTCATCCGGGTAACCTACGACCCCGCTGAAATTACATACGAAGACCTTCTGACGGTCTTTTTTGGCTCGCATGACCCGACGACGCCCAACAGGCAAGGTGCCGACGTGGGGGAGCAGTACCGCTCGGTGATTCTGTACATGACTGACGAGGAGAAGGCGACGGCCGAGCGAGTGGCCAAAGGTATTCAAGATTCGCTTACCGACGGCACTCGCGTCGTTACACAGATAGTGCCACTTGATACTTTCTACCCCGCCGAGGATTATCACAAGGAGTACTTCAAGAACAACACGAGTGCGCCCTACTGCCAACTCGTCATCGAACCTAAAATCGAGAAGGTGAAAAAACGCTTCTCCGAACTCGTCCGTCCCTCACTTGGAGGTTGAACCTCCAAGTGTGATACTTGGCTCATGAGGGTAGAGCTAGCGGACGAAGAACATTATCACGTTTTCAATCGCGGCGTTGATAAGCGAACGATATTCGCGGATGCGCACGACATCGATAGATTCCTCACCAGCTTACGCATGTTCAACTCGACCGAGCCTATCGGAAGCATCTACGAGCATCGATTCAATGAGAAACAGTCGGGCGAATCGATTGTAGATGTGATTGCGTACTGCTTGAATGTAACCCATTACCATCTGATTCTCCGGCAGACGACGGGGCGTGGAATTCAACGATTCATGCAGCGGCTCGCTACGGGCTACACGATGTACTTTAACGAGAAGTACAAGAGGACGGGCGCGCTCTTCCAGGGTAGGTACAAGGCGGTGCACATCTCTTCTAACGAGCAACTGCTACACACGAGCGTCTACGTTAATCTAAACAACCAACTTGGAGGTTCAACCTCCAAGTTGGGCGCTTCGAGTTGGGGAGAGTACCGGGGCAGTGACAATGGGTTCTGCAAGAAGGATATAGTGCTGGAGCAGTTCGCAACGGTCCAACAATACGAGCTATTTGCGAAGATGTCAGCGGCCGAGATTGCAGAGCGTAAGCGAGCGGAAAAAGAAATGCAATGGCTTGGAGGTTGAACCTCCAAATGCGTATGAACGATGCAGAGTTCGAACAACTGATAGAAGAAGGGTACGAAAAGCTGCCTGAGTGGGTGCGGGAGAAGATACAGAACGTTGCCATACTTGCAGAGGACGAGCCGAGTGAGGAGGTGCGAGAGAGGGAAGGTCTTGGCGAACACGAGACGCTTCTCGGCTACTATCAAGGCATCCCACTCACGGAGCGCGGTGAGCACTACGGGGTCGGCATTACAATGCCCGACACCATCACGCTCTATAAGTGGCCTATCGAGCAAGCGGCGCTGGACGACGGGCTGCCGGTGGCGCAAGTAATCGCCGAAACAATCTGGCACGAGTTTGCGCACCACTTTGGTATGGACGAGCACGAGGTGCAGTTTCGCGAGAGGCAGCGAGATGGAAGGTAGTATTTGTTATACTCGCACGCATGGAATACAGGACGATACCGACCACGGACATAAAAGTCTCTAAAATCTGCCTCGGTTCAATGAACTGGGGTCAGCAGTGCACGGAAGCTGATGCACACGAACAGCTCGATTATGCTCTGGCGCAGGGAGTCAATTTTATTGATACGGCAGAGATATATCCAATACCGCCCGACCCGGCAAAACAGGGTACGACGGAGCGCTTCATCGGCACATGGCTCAAGAAGCGCGGCAAGAGAGATAGCCTTGTCATTGCAAGCAAGATTGCCGCGTCGAGCAGCATTCGCACGAGACAGATTTGGAGCGGCTCGCGGACGAAGTACGATAGGCGAAATATCCTCGAGGCAATCGAGGGGACTCTTGAGCGACTCCAGACAGACTATATCGACCTCTACCAGGTGCACTGGCCTGAGCGTGACATGAATATGTTCGGCGTGCGCGGAGTGGAGGAGCTTCCTGAAGACAGCGGCACGCCTATAGAGGAGACACTTGAAGCACTAAGCGAAGTCGTCAAAAGCGGAAAGGTGAAATACATCGGCATTTCCAATGAGAGTCCGTGGGGACTTAACGAGTACTTGCGCTTGGCGCGCGAGAAAGGTCTTCCACGCGTGGTGACGATACAGAATCAATACTCCATCATGAACAGGACATTTGAAATAGGTCTGTCGGAAATCTGTCTTCGTGAAAGTGTCGGACTCCTACCGTACTCCCCGCTCGGCGGCGGTGTCTTGTCTGGAAAATATCTTGGCGGTGCAAAGCCTGCGGGAGCGCGTCATACGATATTCGATAGAAACCGGGCTCGTTACAACGCGCCACATCTGCAATCGGCAATTGCCGCGTATGTAGAGCTCGCCAGAAAGCACGGGCTCGACCCGGCACAACTGGCGCTTGCATTCGTGAACGACCGCGCATTTGTTACCTCAAACATCATCGGAGCGACCACACTTGAGCAGCTCAAAACCGACATCGCGAGCGCGGGCATACAGCTATCAGAGGAGGTGATGGCAGATATTGCGGAGCTCTACAAGGTCATGCCCGATCCGCAGTGCTAAGTACGCGGCGTGGTACTATTTTCCGTATGACGACACTCTCCGAAACGCTGCGTGAGCGGGGGTATGTACACCAGCACTCGTCGGAAACGCTCGAGGAGATAACCGACGGACCGAAGCGCACCGTCTATCTCGGTATCGACCCATCGGCCGATTCGCTCCATGTAGGAAACCTTGTAGGCCTTCTCGTGCTCCGACATTTTATTGAGAACGGTCACAAGGTCATCATCCTGACCGGGGGCGGGACGGGAATGATAGGAGACCCGGGCGGAAAAAGCGAAGAACGCAATTTGCTCGACGAGGAGACGGTGGCGAAAAATTCCAAAGCTGTAGCGGCGCAAATACGCAAAGTCTTCGGCGACAAAGATTTTGTCGAGGAGAACAATGCCAAGTGGCTCTCCAAGCTCAACCTCGTCGAATTCCTTCGCGACGTCGGCAAGTACTTCACGGTCAATGCAATGATAAAGAAGGACATCGTGCGAGACCGGCTCGAAAAGGAGTCGCCGATATCGTTTACAGAATTCAGCTACTCACTCCTCCAGGGCTACGATTACTTGCACCTCAATGCTGAGTACGGATGCGATGTGCAGGTGGGCGGCTCAGATCAGTGGAGCAACATACTCGCCGGTGTGGAATTCATTCGCAGAAAAGAGGAGAAGACCGTGTATGCTCTTACCTGGCCGCTTATCGTCAACAAGGCGACTGGCAAAAAATTCGGTAAGAGTGAGGGCGGGGCTGTGTGGCTCGACGCAAAGAAGACCTCTGCCTACCAGATGTACCAATTTTTTCTCAATGTCGACGACGAGTCTGTCGGCGAGCTGCTGCTCAAGCTCACACTTCTTTCGAAAGTCACCATTGACGACGTGGTAATGGACCACGCCAAGAATCCGGGTGCGCGCTTCGCTCAGCGCAAGCTCGCGGAGGAAGTCACGGCGCTCGTACACGGCAAGGAGGAATCGGGACGTGCACAGCGCGTGACCGAGCTTCTGTTTGGCGATGCAAAGCAATTGGATGACAAAACGATGCGCATGATAGTCGAATCCGCCGCCGCGACGGCTGTAAGCCCTGGTGAGTCGCTTGTGGACGTACTTGTGAACACGAGGCTCGCTGCATCAAAGCGTGAAGCGCGTCAATTTCTCGACGACGGTGCGATTTCGCTCAACGGCGCCAAGGTAACTGCAGATACTAAGCTTACTGAGGCGACGCTCACGCCCGGCGCGATACTAAAGCGAGGCAAAAGGCACGTCGCCGTGCTACGATTGAACTAATATGAAAGGCGGCGGATTCGATAAGCGGAATAATAAGCCTCATTTCGATAAACCCCAGTCGCGTCAATCGACACCAGTGAGGATGCCGTCGCGTGCAGGACAGTTCGGGGCAGGAGGAAAGGGAAGGCGCTCAATACCGCGCAGCAAATAGACTGAGCCGATAGCGGTGGTATACCCCGTGAGATAGATTATCAGCATTTGCGATTCGAAATAAGATTTCGCGGTCCTTCGGTAATGACATGGCGTCGACTGCGCGTATCTCATGGGGTATAGTCCTGCGTGTGAATCCCGTTAGAGACTACGGAAGTCGCCGACCGATTATCATGCATTTGCGCGCGGATACGCACTGGGCCATTAGCAGCAATAGCAAGAGTACGGGAAGCATCGCTTCCTGTCTCTAATGGGATGAAAAGGCCAATCTCGCTTGAAATACAGAAGCGCCTCCCAGGCTCTATGGCGCGCGCTGGAGTCCTCCACACGCCACATGGTGATATACAGACGCCGGCATTTATCGCGGTCGCGACTAAGGCGACCACGAAGGGGCTCGGCTCGTTTATGTACGAGGACATGGGCGTCCAGGCGGTCATCGCCAACGCGTATCATTTGTATCTTACGCCGGGTGAAGATTTGGTCTCGAGGGCTGGAGGCGTGGGGAAGTTCATGTCGTTCGAAGGCCCCACGATGACAGACTCGGGAGGATTCCAAGTTTTCTCGCTCGGCGAGGGTTTCGGCAAGAAAGTTTCAAAAGTATCGGTCGAGGAGAAGCAGAGAGAAGCGGCTATTGCCCTCTTTGATGAAGACGTGGCGACGCAGCACGGAAAGCTCGCAATCGTCGATGATGAGGGTGTATCATTTACTTCGCATCACGACGGTTCGCTGCACCGATTCACGCCGGAGCGCTCAATGGAAATACAGCACAAGCTTGGCGCAGACATCACCTTTGCTTTTGACGAATGCACCTCACCCGCAGCAGACCATGCGTATCAGAAAGACGCGATGGAGCGAACGCATAAGTGGGCAAAAAGGAGTCTGGCGGCGCATCGCCAGAACCTTGATGCGAATGCGAAGCAAGGGGTGTACGGAATAATCCAGGGGGGACGGTACGAAGACCTCAGGCTCGAATCTGCTCGAGAGCTTGCTGGGATGGATTTCGACGGGTATGGCATCGGCGGCTCGTTTAGCAAAGACGACATTCTCGGAATATTGGAGAAGGTCAATGCCAAGCTGCCTGAAGAAAAGCCGAGGCACTTGCTCGGCATTGGAGAGCCGGAAGATATGTTCATCGGCGTCGCTGCGGGCATCGATACTTTTGACTGTGTTTTACCTACGCGAAATGGGCGCAATGCGACTGTCTACACCTTCGACGGCAAAGTGAGTCTCGAGCGCGCGGAGTTTGCAGACGATGCGCGGCCTATAGACCCGGAGTGTGATTGCTTTGTGTGCAAAAGGTACTCACGCGCATACATCAGGCACCTTTTCAAATCCGGCGAAATGCTCGGGGGTATCCTCGCGAGCGCCCACAATATGCGCTTTTTGACGCGGCTTGTTGAGAACATTCGTTTGTCGATACTCGATGGGACGTTTGATACATATCGCGCCGCGTTCCTGGTTCGCTACCAGTAAAGCGTGGGGGCGGCCTCTCGGCCGCCCACAGCAAATGTGCTTGCGCGATTCAATCGCTCTTTGCTCCCTCCTCGAGCCCTGTCCTTTTCGCTACGTCGAGAATTTTGTCAACGGGGCAATCTGTCTTCTGCTCCGGCTGCTGCCTTTTCCTGCGAGTCATTAGGACACCTCTCTCCTATGCCGCCGGTAAGCCTATCGCAGGGTTTAGGTGGAGGCAACTGCATGCAATCTTCATAATTCGTACAGAAACTACGCGATATATTCGCTAGCAGCGATCGTGTACATTTTGATCGTTCATAGCGTTACCGACAATCCAAAAGGGGGAGAGGGTGTGTTGCACGAGCAGCCACAAGTCGACAGTGCAAGTGTTGAGCAAGCGCCTCGCTGCTGCGGACGGGGCATGAGGAGAGCCTCATGCTCCATCGATTCGTTTATCTGCACTGGATGTTACCGGGTACTGGTCATGAGCACCGGGAATCAATCAGCGGATTACGAGATGATGAAGCGAGTCGCGCGTGAGTTTAAGTACTTCTTCGGCGACGCGTAGCACGGGAGGACGACAGGGGGCGCAAATAGCGCCAAAAGGGCGCACAGACAGGCCGGCACCGAGAGGTGCCGGCCTGATTTCTTTTTGGTAGAGTGTGTAGTTCATGTTGAAAATCCAGTCTACATATACTCCAGCAGGCGACCAACCCAAAGCTATAGAGGCACTCGTGCAAGGCCTCAGGGAGGGAAAGCGAGACCAGACGCTTCTCGGTGTCACGGGCTCAGGCAAGACATTCACGGTCGCCAATGTGATAGACCGGATTCAGAAGCCGACGCTCGTGATTGCCCACAACAAGACGCTCGCAGCACAGCTCGCGAGCGAGTACCGCGAGTTCTTCCCTGACGCTGCGGTGCACTACTTCGTCTCGTACTACGACTACTATCAGCCAGAGGCGTACGTCGCCGTATCGGACACCTATATCGAAAAGGAGGCAATGATAAACGAGGACATCGAGCGCCTTCGCCATGCGACCACTCAGGCACTTCTCACGCGCCAAGACGTCATCGTGGTCGCCTCGGTTTCGTGCATATACGGCCTCGGCAGTCCCGTGCAATACGGTAAGGCAATTCTCCACCTCAATACGGGTGCGGCGTACACGCGCGCATCGCTCACGCGCACGCTTATCTCGATGTACTTCGATAGAACGGCAGGAGACCTCTCTCCTGGCACGTTCCGACCGCTTGGCTCCCTTGTGGAAGTCATGCCCGCGCAGGAGCGCGTCGTGTATCGCATCGACCTTGCGGGCGGCACTATCAGGACAATTGAGGAAATGGACCCCATCACTCGCGAGATACGTCGCCAAGTAGAGACGGCGTACCTCTTTCCGCACAAGCACTATGTCACGCCCGACGATGTAAAAGAGGCAGCAGTGGCCGATATCGAGACCGAGCTCAAAGAGCGGCTTAAGGTACTAAACGAAAGTGGAAAGATTCTCGAGGCAGAGCGACTGAAACGCCGTACGCGCCAAGACCTCGCGATGATTAAGGAGTTTGGATACTGCAACGGGATCGAGAACTACTCGCGGCATTTTGACAGGCGCTCGCCAGGAGAGCCATCGTATTCGTTGCTCTCGTACTTCCCGCACAAGGCCGATGGCTCACCCGATTTTCTCACTGTAGTCGACGAGTCGCACGTCACTATCCCGCAGATTGGCGCGATGTACGCGGGCGACAAGGCGCGCAAAGAGACGCTCATCGAGCACGGTTTCCGACTGCCGAGCGCGCTCGACAACAGGCCACTGAAGTTCGACGAATTTGAGAAGAGCATCGGCCAAGTCATCTACACTTCGGCCACACCGGGTGCTTACGAATCAGCACGCTGCGGGAAGCCCATAGAGCAAGTGATTCGCCCGACAGGCCTCGTCGATCCTGAAATAGTTATCCGGCCGATTATCTCGAGCGAGGGGTACGAGGGGCAAGTGCGCGATTTTATACAGGAGGCAGAAACTATTACGAATCGCGGCGCTCGCTCGATGGTCACGGTACTTACCAAAAAGATGGCCGAGGACCTCGCAACATTTCTGGAAGAGAAGAAGATAAAAGTGCGCTACATCCACTCAGATGTGAAAACCATTGACCGCATTGAGATTCTCACTGATTTCCGTAAGGGCGTCTTCGACGTGCTTGTAGGTGTGAACCTTCTACGCGAGGGGCTCGACTTACCGGAAGTGGAGTTGGTAGGCATTCTCGATGCGGATAAAGAGGGGTTCCTCCGCAGCGAGACTTCGCTCATTCAGACCATCGGACGAGCCGCGCGCAACGTACATGGACGTGTCATTCTCTACGCGGATAACATCACGGGCTCTATGGAGCGCGCCATTGGGGAAACTAATCGCCGCCGCGCGGTGCAGATAGCGTACAACGAGCAGCACGGTATCACGCCACAGACAATCAAGAAAAAGATTTTCGATATCATGGGCGATATCCAGAAATCTCGACAGGCGACGGTGCGAGAACTTGCCCAGCTAGACATGTCGGCAGAGAACGCAGATCCAGTAAAGCTTGTGCGGGAGAAGCGGCAGCAGATGCATGAGGCGGCGGACAATCTCGACTTCGAGACAGCAGCGCTTATACGCGACGAGATTCATGAGCTAGAAAAACTACTCAAGTCGAAGGCGCGCAAATCGCCAAAAGCAGTTCAAATCCAATAGGTATGCAAGATGTGCATGAAAATCTCCCGCTCGCTCCGACCACCACGTTCAAGATAGGTGGCAGGGCGCAGTACTTTGTGGATGTTCGAAGCGAATCAGAGGTGCGCGAGGCAATCGCGTGGGCAAAAGAGCGCGCAGTGCGCCTCATAGTGCTTTCAGGCGGTAGCAATGTGCTTGTGCCGGATGGGGGGCTCGACGCGCTTGTCATGCGTCTGCGTGGAGACCTGTATGAATTCAACGGTGGCGTCGTCGATGCGTGGTCGGGCACGAATCTCTTTACGCTTATTCAGGCAATGGGACGATTGGGATACGGCGGATGGGAAAAGCTCGCAGGTATTCCAGGCTCCGTCGGAGGAGCTGTGAGGGGGAACGCTGGGGCGTTTGGACCGGAGATAAAGGATTTCGTGGTCGGCGTCCGTGCAACCAATAGCAAGACGGGTGAAACGAAGGAGTTTGTGAATACCGCGTGCGACTTTTCATATCGTCACAGCTTTTTCAAAGACAATCCTGAGTGGATTATCACGCGTGTGAAGTTGAAGCTAGAGAAGATCGATCCTGCGCAAAGTGCGCGCCTTGCAGGCGAGACAATAGCGGAGCGCGAGCGCCGCCATCTGCAGAACGTACAGGCTGCCGGCTCATTCTTTATGAACCCGGTAGCGCCAGCCGAAATAGTTGCACTGTTTGAAACAGAAAAGGGCGTGAAGTCGCGAGAGGGCAGAGTACCTGCCGGCTGGCTTATTGAAAAAGCGGGAATGAAAGGTGCGCGCGTGGGCGGCGCCATAGCGAGCTTGCAGCACCCCAACTACATCGTCAACGAAGGCACCGCGACCGCGCACGACGTGCGCAATCTGGCTCAACAAATAAAGCTAGCGGTATTTGACCAATTCGGTATTGAGCTGCAAGAGGAGGCCGCGCTCCTGTAGTAGAGGGTGGACAGCAACGCTGTCCACCCTTGGATATGTTCACAGAACGCATTCCTCGCATCGATAGAGTCGCATATCATCCCAGGAGCGAGATTGCGCGAATCGCCTTGCATTGCCGTCTGATGGAGACACGAAGAAGATGTCCACTCGACGCCTCGTTTCGAGCGCGCCCGTGAGAAGGTACCAGTTGGGTCTGACAACGCCGGTTGTCTCACCGCGATTGTCCAATCGCTCAACGCGAAAGATTTCGCGATAGCTGCGTCGTCTGTCTACAGCGGAAGCGAGCCGCCGCACTTCGTGCACTTCGGCCACGCTCGTGGCATGCGGGTAGAAGAGTGCCTGGACATTACCCAAGCCCTCTACGCGAGACATGAATATTGCGCCCATGGAAGCCTCCCTTGCTGAGGCGACCATACCGGTGCAAATGGATACAGTCAATAAAATGCGATATAGTGCCTCTGCCCAGTCAGAGTACGACTCTGCGGGGCTACACAACCCCTTGCGCCAGCGCGGGGGTCAAAATCATTGATATGGCAGACAAAAAAAGCAACTTTGATGCCGGCAAAATTATCGTAAAGGGTGCTCGGACGCATAACCTCAAAAACGTCACGGTAGAGATGCCGCGGGGCAAAATGATAGTGTTCACCGGCCTCTCTGGTAGTGGCAAATCGTCGCTTGCCTTTGACACCATATTTGCCGAAGGTCAGCGGAAGTACGTAGAATCGCTTTCCGCGTACGCACGCCAATTCCTCCGTCAAATGCAAAAGCCAGATGTCGACGAGATATCAGGGCTCTCTCCGGCTATTTCGATCGACCAGAAGAGTCGCTCCAATAACCCGCGCTCCACGGTGGCGACTATCACAGAGATATACGACTACCTGCGCGTGCTCTATGCTCGCGTGGGTCACCCGCACTGTCCGCAGTGCGGGCGCGAGGTGCGCAAACTTACGAACGAGGAAATTCTCGAGAAAGTTCTGGAAATCGTCGAAGAAGCGAGCCGTGCGCCGGCTGGCGGAAAGAAGACAAGCGGCAAAAAGCTTACGGGAAGCGTGTCCGGGGACAAGGTGCGCATATCGGCGCCGATGGTGGTAGGTCGCAAGGGCGAATACTATCAACTCCTCTACGACATGCTGAGCAAGGGTTTCGAGAAGGCAGTGATAGATGGCGAAGAGAAGTCTCTGCGAGAGCGCATCGTATTATCAAAGAATGACAGACATGACATCGACATTATCGTCGATGAAATATTCGTCTCGGAGTTCAACGATGACTCCAAGGGCTCGCTGGAACGCGCCTCGGAAGCGATAGAGCGTGCGCTGCATGAGAGCGATGGGCTCGTGCGTATCACCGAGCCGAGCGGCGAAGCGCATATCGTATCGGCCAAATTCATGTGCGCCTACGATGGCTTCTCGTTCCCAGAAGTAGAGCCGCGCCTTTTTTCATTCAATTCCCCATACGGAGCATGCCCGGAGTGCAACGGCCTCGGTACACGGTACCTCTGGAGCGACGAGGCCTGTCCGGTGTGCTCCGGTGCGCGCCTCCGGCCGGAAGCGCTTAATGTGTTTCTCGGTAAGGTACATCCGCCAGCTGTCGGAGCCACAGCGCACAATGGACCCGCTACGGGCACAAACATCGTCAAACTTGCGTCGCTTTCCATCGAGGATGCGATGAAGTTTTTCGAAGACCTCAAGCTCACGAAAAAGGAGCAGGAGATTTCGCGCACTGTCATCAAGGAAATCACGAGCCGGCTGCAGTTCATGCTCAATGTTGGCATCGAGTATCTTACACTCGATAGAAAAGCCAACACGCTCTCCGGTGGCGAGGCGCAGCGCATACGCCTTGCATCGCAGCTCGGGAGCGGTCTCGTGGGCGCACTCTACGTGCTCGACGAACCGACCATCGGTCTACACCAGCGCGACAATGACAAGCTCATCGAGACGCTCAAGCATCTGCGCGACCTGGGCAATACGGTGCTCGTTGTCGAGCACGATGAGGACACCATCTACGCTGCGGATTACATCGTCGATATTGGGCCCGGTGCAGGTACGCATGGCGGTAACATCGTAGTCTCGGGCTGGCTCGAGGACCTGCTGACAGCGAAGACCAACAAGTCAGGCTCGCGCACCCTCGCGTATCTTCGCGAAGAAACGGTCATCGAGGTATCAGAGAAGCGTCGTACAGCCGACAAGGGCAAGATAAAGATACGCGGTGGCAACAAATTCAATATCAAGAATCTGAATGTCGATATACCGCTCGGCAAGCTCGTCGGCATCACAGGTGTCTCTGGTTCGGGAAAATCGACATTTCTCTATGAGATGCTCCACCGCAATCTACAAGCGCGTTTCGATAAGCGTTTCCGCACAGCAAAAACTTACAATGTGAAGGAATTTTCTGGCACTGAATACCTTGGGCGCGCAATACTCATCGACCAGTCGCCCATAGGCCGCACGCCGCGCTCGAATCCCGCTACCTACACGGGTGCGTGGACACACATCCGAGACCTCTTTGCGATGAGTGAGGAGGCGCGTGCGCGAGGATGGAGCCCCGGCCGCTTCTCGTTCAACGTCAAAGGTGGGCGTTGTGAAGCATGTCAGGGCAATGGCCTCGTCGCCGTGGAGATGCACTTCCTACCGACAGTCTACGTGACCTGCGATGTCTGCAACGGTAGGCGCTTTATGAAAGAAACGCTCGAGGTGAAGTACAAGAAGAAAAGCATTCACGACGTGCTGTCGATGACGGTTGAAGAGGCGTTGATGTTCTTTGAGGACATTCCGGCGATTTCCGACAGGTTGCAGACGCTCGCCGACGTGGGACTTTCCTACCTAGAGCTCGGCCAGAGTGCAACGACGCTCTCCGGTGGCGAAGCGCAGCGCGTGAAGATTGCTTCTGAGCTGTACAGGCCGCACATCACCAAGAGTATCTACTTGCTCGACGAGCCGACTGTAGGACTCCACTACGACGACGTCGCGAAGCTCATTCAGATTCTGCAAAAACTTGTAGAGAGGGGAAACACCGTCGTGGTTATCGAGCACAATCTCGACGTACTCAAGTGCGCCGATTACCTCGTCGACATGGGACCTGAGGGGGGCGAGCGTGGCGGGCAGATAGTCGCGACCGGAACGCCGGAAGAAGTATCAAAAACAGACGGATCACATACGGGGTACTATTTGAAGAAAATCTTGAAGAAGGGAAAAAAGTAGGCGGGAGTTAAAGTTGGGCGCCCGACCGGATTGGACTCCGGTCGGGCTTGCTTGTCTTAGGGTACCCCACAGGCGCCTTTCGGAGCTCGCAAATTCTGCCCGTGCTTTGCGACATGTCGGAGAGCCTAAGCCCGAGGTTGGTGATGCGCCATGACGACGCCCACGGTCCCGCGCAAGGCGGTGGTGTGTGCCCCTCGGTTCTCAAGCCGCGGTGATTCTAGACTGATCTCGCGACTCGCGCCACTCGCTTACTCCACGGTGCGGTACTCGTCCCAACTCCGTACCGCACTTGTGGTTGCGTGTTCAGCAATCGCCATCACGAAAGCCTCGGCGAGTTGGCGATTCGTGATAAGCGGGATGTTCATGTCGATCGCTTTGCGTCGCACGGCGAATCCATCCTCCGTAGGCTTGAGCGCACGCTCTTGGATGTTGATGATAAGGTCGAGTTCACCGGAATTGAGCAAGTCGAGCACGTTGGGTTTCTTGCGCTGGTGCAGTTTATACACCTTTTTGCTCTTGACGCGATGTTTCGCCAGAAAATCCGCGGTGTGCTCTGTTGCATAGAACACGAAGCCCATGTCGCGCAGCTTCTCAATAGCGGGTAGAAGTTTTACCTTGTTCTCAACTCCGCCGAGGGAGATGAGTATGTGCTTCTTGGGCAGTCTGAAACCCGCGGCCATCATGGAATTGATGAGCGCTTCGGCATAGGAGACACCGAAACATGCGACCTCGCCAGTCGACGCCATCTCTACGGATGTGCGTGGATCGGCGCCCTTGATGCGGTTGAACGAAAACTGCGGTGATTTCACTGCGACAGTATCGAGTTCTAGTGTGCGATACTCGCCGGACACATCACGTCCGAGCATAGCTCTGAGCGCTATGTCAATGAAGTTGTAGCCAGTGACTTTTGAGACGAAGGGGAAGCTGCGCGAGGCGCGGAGGTTGCATTCGATGACCTGAATCTTGTTGTCTTTTGCGAGGAATTGGATGTTGAATGGGCCGGTGATGTCGAGCTCTCTGACGATGAGCTTCGCAATCTCTTTCGCGCGCCGTATGGTCTCTAGGTAGGTACGCTGCGGTGGCAACACTACAGTGGCATCGCCCGAGTGCGTTCCTGCGTTCTCTACGTGTTCTGTGATGGCGTAGACGACGAGTTTGCCCCTCTTGGCGACGCCGTCGATTTCGATTTCGCGAGCGTTTTCGATAAACTTTGAGATGACCACAGGGTGGTCGTCGGATATGCTCGCCGCCTTCTTGAGGAATTGTCGCAGCTCCCTTTCATCGTATGCGACGCGCATGGCAGCGCCTGAAAGCACGTACGATGGACGAACGAGCACAGGGTAGCCCAATTTTTTTGCCGTCTTGCGAGCCCCACTCTGTGTCGAAAGCTCTGCCCAACCGGGCTGGTCTACACCCAGCTTATCGAGCATCTTGGAAAACACGTGTCTGTCCTCGGCGCGATTAATGTTCTCAGGTGACGTGCCAAGTATGGGGACACGCGCTTTGTGGAGGTGCAGCGCGAGGTTGTTGGGAATCTGGCCGCCGGTCGAGACGACGACTGATTTCGGCTTCTCGAACTCGATAATGTCGAGAATGCGCTCCAGTGAGAGCTCATCGAAATACAGTCGGTCGGACATGTCGTAATCTGTCGACACCGTCTCTGGATTTGAATTGATCATGAGCGTACCGTAGCCCTCCTTCTTGAGCGTCTTTAGCGCTTGCACACACGACCAATCAAACTCAACCGAGGAACCGATGCAGTACGGGCCGGAACCGAGGACCGCGATTTGGTTCTCTCCTCGCTCGATGTCGTGTTCGCTGCCGTGGTACGTGAGATAGAGGTAATTCGTCTTTGCGGGAAACTCCCCTGCGAGGGTATCAATTTGCTTTATCACGGGGAGTACGTCGTATTTCTTCCTAAGCGCGCGAATCCTCAGCTCTGTGGTCCTCTTTATGAGGGCAATCTGTGTGTCAGAGAATCCGGCGCGCTTTGCCTCTGTGAGCGATGCCTTGTTCAATGCGCCACGTTTCAGCTTTCTTTCGATGCGAATAACGTTCTGCATTTTAGAAAGGAACCAAACATCAATTTTTGACATGGCATGTATGCGATCGAGACTCATACCCTCGCGCAGAGCCTGCGCGAGAGCGAAAACGCGGCGCGTTGTAGGTTCCTGAATTTCCGAGCGGTAGTTCCTAAAAGCGAAGTTTCCGTTCTTTTGAGCAGTGAAGCCAGTGGCACCGATATTGAGCATGCGAATTGCCTTTTGCAGCACCTCCTCGAAGCTGCGGCCTATCGCCATGATTTCGCCGACACTCTTCATTTCAGTACCGATGCGGTCTAGTGCGCGTCCGCCGATTTGCGAGTCAAACTTAGCGAGGTCCCAACGAGGCATTTTGAGCGCGACGTAGTCGAGCGCAGGCTCGAAGCATGCAATCGTCTTTTTGGTTACGGAATTTTTTATGTCTGTGAGGTTGTAGCCGAGGCCGAGCTTGGCTGCAACGAACGCGAGCGGATACCCCGTGGCTTTCGAAGCGAGGGCGGAGGAGCGGGAGAGGCGTGCGTTGACTTCGATGACGCGATACTCTCCGGTCTTAGGATGCAGGGCGTACTGAATGTTGCACTCGCCGATGATACCGAGGTGCCGAATCGTCCTGATGGCCACTTCACGGAGCATGTGGTAGTCGCGATTGGAAAGCGTCTGCGACGGTGCGACCACGATGCTCTCGCCTGTGTGGATGCCCATAGGGTCGATGTTCTCCATGTTGCAGACCGTGATGCAGTTGTCGGCAGCGTCGCGTACGACTTCGTACTCGATTTCTTTCCAGCCGCCCAGATACTCTTCTATTAGCACCTGTGGCACGTTGCGGAACACCTCGCCGAGCTTCGCCTTGAGATCTTTCTCCGACGCGACCATGCCTGAGCCTTCTCCGCCGAGCGCAAAACCCGCCCGCACCATGACGGGGTAGCCGATATCTCTTGCAGCCTTAGCCGCTTCTGGAATAGTCCGAGCTGCGCGACTCCTTGCGGTCAGCACATCAATTTCCCTTAAGCGAGCCACAAAGAGGTCTCGGTCCTCAGTATCGCGGATAGTTTTGACGGGTGTGCCAAGCACGCGAACGCCATGCTTCTTGAGCACTCCATTCTCTTCAAGCTCAAGGCCGAGGTTTAGGGCGGTTTGCCCGCCGAAGGAAAGGAATATCGCATCCGGCTTCTCTTTCGCGATAACCTCTGTGGCGAACGCACGTGTTAACGGCAAGAAGTAGACCGAATCGGCGAGCCCCGAATCCGTCTGGACGGTGGCAATGTTTGGATTCATGAGCACAATTTTTATACCCTCCTCCCTCATTGCCTTAATGGCTTGGGAGCCAGAGTAGTCGAACTCGCCGGCCTGGCCGATTTTCAGGCCGCCCGAGCCGAGCAGGAGCACCTTCTTTGGCATTGTGAATGATTCGCGTGTCATATACGAGTCCTAGCGCGCTTGTGTGCGGAGAGGTACGAGAGAAACTCGTCGAAAATCCATGCCGTATCGGTGGGACCGGGCGAGGCTTCCGGATGGAACTGCACGGAAGCCCACGGACGCGAGACATGACGGATGCCTTCTACGGAGCCGTCGTTCGCATTGGTAAACCATACAGCCCAGCTCGTTGAGAGAGTAGATGCATCGACGGCATAGCCGTGATTTTGAGAAGTGATGTAGCAGCGACCGGTGTCCGCATCAATGCAGGGCTGGTTTTGACCTCGATGGCCGTACTTGAGCTTGTACGTGGATGCCCCTGCTGCTAGTGCGAGGAGTTGGTTGCCGAGACAGACTCCAAGAATCGGCTTGCCATCACGCATCGCCTTGCGAATGTGGTGGATGGTCACATCGCACATCTGGGGGTCGCCGGGGCCGTTGGAAAGGACGAGTGCGTCGTACTGGTCTTGCGTGAAGTCGTAGTTCCAGGGGACGCGCGTGACTGTCGTTTCCTTGCGCGTCAGAGAGCGAACAATGTTCTCCTTCATGCCACAGTCAACCGCAATGATCCGGACAGAGCCGCTGCCGTATTCCCGAATTTCCCTAGGTGACACCCTAGCAACAAGATTCTCCCTGTTTGGGTCGATAAATTCGTGCGGCTCATCGCGAACTATCTGACCAAGCATGACACCTCGTTCGCGAAGCTTCTTCGTGAGTGCGCGAGTGTCGATGCCGGAGAGTGCCGGCACGCCGCTCTCTTTCACCCATGTTGAGAGGGAGCGCGTAGCCTCATGGTGGGAGTACACTTCAGAATACTCAGCGACGACGAGTCCGGAAATGTGCATTCGGTCGGACTCAAATCTTTCCGGGCTTGGGACACCGTAATTGCCTATAAGGGGGTACGTGCAAACGAGAATTTGTCCAGCGAAAGACGGGTCGGTGAGCGACTCGACGTATCCTGTCATGCCGGTCGAGAAAACGACCTCGCCGGTCATCTCCTTGTCGGCGCCGAAGCTGACGCCCTCGTACACGCTGCCATCCTCGAGGATGAGTCTCATATATGAAGAGTCCCGCTTGAGGCGGGACAATGAAGACAAAAAAATACACCCAGGTGGGTGCTCGTGTTGAGTGCTGTCTTCGGAGTCATTAAAGCCTCAGTATAGGGGTAGAAACCGTGCGAACAAATCTTCGTGACCTGTGGAAAACAGTGCCGGCCGAGCGCGCGAGGCGCTCGGCCGGGTGGTAAGCGGCTAGAACCGGGTGTCGAATAGACGCGGCTCATCTCGCTCATCATAGAGCGGTTCTTCGACCGCGGATGCGGGTTCCTTGGGTGCGAATAGCGCCGCAAGAGCACCGATCACCAACGTTAGGATGAAGATAATCGGTATGAGCCATACCGACCAAGGAAGCTCCCAATCAGCAACAGAAAGCCAATGCAAGTGGTTGGCGTGCAACATGTTTACCTCCGCTGTCGCAACGGTACGACCTGTGGTATCACGTGTCAATGCAGCGCGCGGATTTAGCGAAGTTCAAACTCCCCGATGAGCCGGGTGTGTACACCTTCAAAAAGGGGAGGCGTATTCTCTACATCGGCAAAGCGACGTCGCTGCGCGACAGAGTGCGCAGCTATTTCAGCGGTGATGTACCGGAGACTCGCGGGGTGCACATCGAGAAGATGGTCGCCGAGGCGGACAAGGTGAGTTACGAAACCACGCAATCGGTGCTTGAAGCACTCATCCTCGAGGCAAACCTCATCAAGCGGCACATGCCGCCGTACAACGCCGCATCGAAGGACAACAAAAGTTTCAACTACCTCGTTATCACGAAAGAAGATTTTCCGCGCGTACTCGTGGTGCGCGGCAGGGAGCTCTACCAAAACTGGAAGAATTCAGACATCAAGTATCTCTTCGGGCCATTTCCACAAGGCCTGGCGCTTCAAGATGCACTCAAGATTGTGCGTAAGATATTCCCATATCGTGACAGCAAATGCGTACCGTGCTCCGTGCAGTTACAAAAATCAAAGTCATGTAGACCGTGCTTCAACAGGCAAATAGGTCTGTGCCCGGGTGTCTGCAGTGGGGAGATGTCCAAGGCAGAGTACTCTCAGACGGTACGGCACATCTGCCAGCTTTTCTCAGGCAATTTCCGTGGACTCAAGAGGCAGCTCACTAAAGAGATGAAGGCGGCCGCAAAGAACGAGCAGTTTGAGCTCGCCTCGAAACTCCGCCGTCAATGTGCGGCGCTTGAACACATCAAGGATGTTTCGCTCATAAAGGCTGAGCGAGTTTCTTCCGGCGGCGGTGCGCGCATAGAGGCATTTGACGTCGCGCATACTTCGGGACAGGAAACGGTAGCAGTGATGACTGTGGTCATGGGAGGGGAGGCATACAAAGCTGCATATCGAAAGTTCAAGATACATACAGCTGAGAACAACGACGTAGCGGCGCTCGCAGAAGCGCTCGAGCGTCGGCTCGGTCACTCGGAGTGGCCTCTGCCACGTGCATTTGTGGTCGACGGCAGTACAGCGCAGATACGCGCGGCCGAACGCCTTCTCAAGAAGGCTGGGGTGAACATACCGGTGGTGGGCGTGGTGAAAGATGAGAGGCATAAGCCGATCAGGGTTGCAGGTGAAAGGCGAGTGGTCGAGGCGTTTGAGAAAGACATTCTGCTCGCCAACAGCGAAGCACACAGATTTGCTATTTCATGGCACCGCAAAAGGAGAGGAAAAATCTGGTAAATGTCATATCCCTAGATTGTGTCCGGCCGGCCACAATCCAGGGATATCGAGTAAGGACGGAATTAATTGCGGATAACACCACGCCTGACGCGGTATACTAGTCGCATGAGGCTTGGCAGAATTATTTTGCAGCTTTGTGCCCTTTTCATTGCTGGCGCGATACTGTTTGGCGGATACGCGTGGTACCGCGATCGGCAAGTGGAAAACTTTATACGAAGTCCAAAGAGTGCAGCGTCGCTGCGCGCACTGCTCAACCACTGGTCTCAGGCGCCGGCGATGACATGTGTCAGCCAGGCTTCAGGGTTCAACGCTGCGGAGCGAAGAATGTCTTGGCACTACGAAGGGAAGTCGCGATTCGACACTGTGCGACTGTCGGAGGGTGGTCAACGCAGCCACCTCGTTCTCGACGCGGAGAATCTGTATGCCTGGGGCGACGGTTCGCAGGAGATAGTCCATCTGACCGCTGACTATCCGATTCCGGATGCGGCAATTGAGTTTGCAGACGAGATACTTTCCGATGGGCTGTGCGAGATTTGGTGGAGTCCAGACGAATCCGTGTTCCGTGTCCCTGCACACTTACCTCTCATCAGTCTTTAGGCATTAGCGGTGCTATACCCCGTGAGATACACACTCCCGAGTAAGTATTGAGCTCGGAGCTTTCTATCTCACGGGGTATAATTTACTCATGACACGCACCATTGTTGGTGTACTTCGTGGCGGAACTTCCAATGAGTATCCGCTCTCGCTGAAGACCGGCGCAGAGATGCTGCGCGCACTACCGGACGAGCGCTACGATGTCCGCGACATACTCATCGATAGAACGGGTCTGTGGCACTACCGCGGTCAGCCAGCCACTCCGGCGCGTGCACTCGCCCAGCTCGACGTCGTACTCAATGCGCTTCACGGTGGCGTGGGTGAGGATGGCACGGTGCAGCGCATACTTGAGCGCGCTGCCGTGCCGTACGCAGGCTCAAGGCCACAGCATGCGGCTGCGGCGCTCAATAAGATCCGCGCGAGGGAAATCCTGAAAATGGCGGGCGTACGCATGCCGCGCGCCCTCTCATTTTCCATAGACAACGGTCTTAATACGGCGGAAATGGCTACCGCCGTATTCTCGCTTTTTCCGCCGCCGTATGTGGTAAAGCCGCAGAGCGACGGGGCGAGCCACGGCATCGTCCTTGTCCGCACGCTCAACGACTTGCCGGATGCGATAGGCGACGTCATAGACGAGTATGGGGCTGCGCTCGTCGAGGAGTATATTCGCGGTGAAGAAGTATCGGTGGGGATTATTGAAAACTTCCGCAGTGAACCTCTGTACGTGCTCCCCCCGGCTCATGTGCATAAGGACACACCTCATCTGCACCACACGCATCACCACGACGGCCTTTTGCGTCACAGCGTGCCGAGCAGATTCTCTTTTGAACATAAGCTTTCGCTTGCCGATGTCGCCCGTAGTGCTCATCGCGCGCTCGGGCTTCTGCACTTCTCGCGCAGCGACATCATCCTTGCGCCGCACGGCATCTATCTTTTGGAAATAAACTCGATTCCCGGTCTCTACCCGAGCGCGACCTTCCCAGCCATGCTCGAGAGCGTCGGGTCGTCCGTCCGCGAGTTTCTCGAGCACGCGATACATCTGGCCAAGAATCATCGCTAATGGCATAATCTCGCTGTTCGTATACGGGCCCTTAGCTCAGTTGGTAGAGCGCCACATTTGCAATGTGGATGTCAGCGGTTCGAATCCGCTAGGGTCCACCGAGGCGCAGAGGAGTTTAGCGTCAGACCATACTTTTGAGACCCTTGCATGAACATGAGTCTTGCATGGAGTCTTCATCTCCTTATACTTTGTATTGGTGGAGGGGGTAACTTCCAGTAGAAGGAACCCCGCGATGATATCGACCGATTATCCGGAATGCGCAAGGAGGGCGGTACGTGCAATGCTTCGGCCATCGAAGACGGTCGGAGCTCACGGTCTGCCCGAGCTCATCATTGAGCTCGGGGATAGGCTGATTTACGGCGCGAAGATGCACGTGTCGAAGCAGCTCGAACTCTACGCACGGATGGTAGAGGAAGTTGCGCGGCACGCAGATGCACCTCATCTCGACCACATTGTCCTGTACGTGGCAGGACACAGGAGGTTGATAACGTGCATGAAGGTGCATCCGTGCGACACTGTCCTGATGCGATACGCTGAGAAGGCATTGCTCGCTCCGCATGTCAACCAACCACGTTTCGTCAGGGAGTTGGCAAGACGCTTGCATTGGGCAGCGTCCGCGCAGCAATTCGCAAGGCAGCTAGTCAGGACTCGCTAGCAAGCCATTATCGTCCAGCACTGTCACAGCCTCCGCTCCTAGGAGGCTGGCTTTTTAGACACATTGGAACTGATATACTATTTGCACGGGAAAGGCGACATGCAGTCGTGTCGGCTTTTTTAGTTTATCCAAGCGGGTTCATGAAATAATCACAAAGTACCTGCTATTTCTTGAGACTTCGATGAACAAACGCATCAGCAGACAAGAGCAATGGGTGAAGCAGTTGGAGCAAGAGTTCCTCTTCGCCTATGACCAGCACTCAGATGCACTCTTTCGGCATTGCCTGATTCGTGTGCGAGATAGGGAGATGGCCAAGGATATCGTCCAGGAGACGTTTTCGCGCACATGGCTGTACTTATCCGAAGGTAAGAAAGTAGACTACATTCGCGCGTTCCTCTATCGGGTTGCCAACAATCTCATCGTCGACGGGTCGCGCAAGAAGAAGTCGGCCTCGCTCGACGCGATGATGGAGGAAGACGGTTTCGAAGTCCGCGATGAAGATCAGCGAGAACCGGTAGACAAGAGGGTGCTCGGTGACGCGCTCGAAATGCTCGGGTCACTCGATGAGATTTACCGTACCGCAATAACGATGCGCTACCTCGATGAGATGTCGCCGCGCGAAATAGCATCGGCGCTCGGCGTTTCCGAGAATGTCGTGTCTGTGAGAATCCATCGCGGCATAGAGAAATTGAGCAAGATGATGCGTGACAAGCCTGGAATGATGGCTCTGTAGAGCCGTTTTTGCCTACCTGTTGAAATTCACTTGCGTTACACCAGCTGTAGGCTATAGTTGCGGCGAATGTAAGTTTTCCCATAAGGAAAAGGTTGGTTTACATTTTTTAAACGAAGGAACAAGAAAGTGACATGGCTAAGAAGCTATACGTGGGCGGTCTCCCGTACTCAACGACGGAAGACGAGCTCCGCGAAGCGTTCTCCCAAGCTGGCGCTGTCGAGTCCGCATCGATCATCATGGATCGCATGACGGGACGCTCGAAGGGCTTCGGCTTCGTGGAGATGTCAAGCGATGAAGAAGCCCAGAAGGGCATCGACCTCTGGAACGGAAAGGATTTCGGCGGCCGCACTCTCACGGTCAATGAAGCGAGACCGATGGAGGAGCGCCCGAGAAACAATTTCCGCGGAGGCGGTGACAGAGGCGGCTTTGGCGGCTCCCGTGGGGGCGGCCGCGCTTGGTAAATCGCGATTTCGAGAGAACTGCCCGTCCGGACCTATGCGTCAGGGCGGGCTGTTCTTATAGGGTAAGAGGCGACGGATTGTCTCGTCTATAATGCACAGGGTAGTGTTCTTATGGGAACGCCTCTTGCGTGAAGGCCGTATGAGCAGCGACATCAACGACATATTTCATAGTGCAAAGAAGCATGGGCTTGAAGAACATGAGCGCAATTCTATGCGCAACATGCTCCGTGCATTCATCTCTGAGCACCCGGCTAAAGCGCCCTTCTCGATACGGGCGATGGATAGTATCGCCGCGTTTGGCGATGCATTCGGCACACAATCGACCCGTCGGTACAGGCTTGTACCGGCGACCCTCGCACTCTTTCTCGTGCTCGGCGTGGGTACCTCGTATGCAGCTGAGGGAGCGCTCCCGGGAGATGCACTGTACGCGGTCAAAATCGGACTCAACGAGCGAGTCCAAGGAGCTCTCGCCCTCTCCGAGTCGGCAAAGACATCGTGGCACACCGCGCGCATAGAAAGACGGCTCGCCGAGGCGGAGTCGCTCGTCGCAAGCGGTAGGCTTACACCCGTTGCACAGGCGGAAATCGAGTCAAGATTGCAATCGAGCGTGAAGGCGTACGACGCGCAGGTTGAAAAACTTGCGCTCTCCGAAGGCGACGCAGCTGTTGCTGCGGCACACTCAGATTTAGAGGCGTCGCTTATCGGTCACGCGGAAGTCCTCGTGGCTCTTTCAGTAGAGAGCGAAAGCGAGAGCACGGCAGAACCCATTATTCGCTCAGTGATATCGAAAGCGGAGCACGCGCAGAGCGCGCGCTCCGCAAAAGAGGCGAGCCTTACCTCACGCCAAGACACAGAGAAGGTTCGTAAAGCCGCTCTCGAAAAGCAAGAGAAAGCGCGGAAAGCGATCGAGAAAGTGCGCGAGAAAGCCTCCTCCGCATTCGTTGCTGCTACGAGCTCGGCGCGAATCGCGGAAGACGCGGCCGACGTGGCGGAGCGTGTCGTCTCCGAAGCTGAAGAAAAATTCCGAGATGGAGACTACGGCAGTGCGTTCTCGACTTTCCAGGAAGCGATTCGCAGTGTCCGTACCGTGGAGGTGCATATGGACGCGTCCGAGAGACTGAAAGCCGACGTGCGAGTCTTCACGAGGGGCACGAGCGACAGCTCAAGCGACGCGAGCGCGACGCTCATGATAACTACGGAACCTGCTCAGGAAGAGTAGCCACTATCCACAGCGTGCGGGAATCGCGTCGTCGCGTCGCTCATAATGGACGAATGAAATACAGTGCATTCGTCTCTTGGGGAATTGTGATGTATGCCATCATGTTCTTGCTTTGGTCAGGCTTTGTTGTCTATGGCTTCGTCGAGGGCGTAGCGCCTCGTCTTGTCGGACTCACAGTGCTTATAGTTTTGGCGACCGTAGCCGGACGCTCATTGCGCTTTCACCGATGGCAGGACATCCTTCCGTACTCTCTCTCGTGGGTCGCTGTAGTCGCGATACTCGACATAATCCTCACAGTGCCCTTTACGGGCTGGGCGCTCTTTAGTGATTGGAATATATGGGTCGGCTATGCGCTGATTGCATTCGTGCCACTGCTTGCTCCGCTTTTGAATAGAGCATGGCCACGTGAGGCAACATCCGAGAGTCATGCACCTTAGCGCGATAGACACTCACAGATTGTTCGTACGAGCCGCGCTCGCAAGCGCGCACCTGTTCGCCTGGGTTTTTATTTTCCAGTATTTCTACGTGCAAACCCGATCGATTCCTGCAGCACTTGCAAGCGTACTTCTTACATATGCATTGACGCACACTGTTATTGTCCTTTGTACGCCATTTTCCGCAAAGCGACTTCGGCATGGTTTTAGGGGCTCACTTCTCGTTGCTACCGCGCTGCTCGCGACATCCTTTGCTGTGCTCGCGTTCGCGTTTTCCGGTGCGCTTGGAGATGTCGGCATAGGTATCGCACTCTTCGCCTTGCTTTCAGCGCTTTATCGCGCGTTCTATTGGACTCCCTATGCGGTTTCTCGCAGCGTCGCGCCGGCACGTACGCGCGAGTGGGTTGAAGTACTCGTTGCGCTCATGCCACTCGCGGCTGGCTTGTACTTGGCAATTGACTCGTCCTCAATTGCCGGATTTATGTATGCAGCGGGCGCGCTCACGCTCCTCGCCTGCATACCGCTCTTTGGCGTGCGTGACGTGTACGAAGGCTACGCTTTCACGTATAGGACATCGTTCCACGAATTGTTCGACGAGCGCAACCGATCGCTTCTGCGCGGCTCAGTGTTATCTGGCATCGAGGCCGCTGCCTTGTTCATTCTCTGGCCTATTACTGTCTTCACGCTTATCGACTGGTCATACCCACTACTTGGTGTCGTGATGTCCCTCACTCTTATACTGACCTTCCTAGCAAGAAAGGTGCTGTCGAAACCTATGGAGTCGATGCCTGAGAGCGTACTACCGCTTGTCGCCATATCGGGTTGGGTAATGCGTCTCGGCGTCGGGGGATTCGTTTCTGCGATCATAGTAGATACGTACTTTCACGCAATAGGGCGCTCGTCTTATCGAGGGCTTGATATCCACACACAGGAGCATGTGGCCGATAACCACACATTCGTCGATGAATACACCGTGTTGAAGGAAATGGGAATGGCGCTCGGCCGCATCGCACTCTGCCTCGCGATGGTCTTCCTGCTGTGGTTCATGCCGCTTGCGTACGCGCTCATTTGCGCATTCCTACTCGCCGGCCTCGCAGCGGGGCTGTCGGTATACCAGGCACAACGCGCCCGCGCAGCGTATTAAAGAGGAAGCCCCGGCAGAGCCGGGGCTGAAGTCGTCGTCTCAGAGGAGCTTTGGTTGGAGCTCCGCGAGTTGCGCTGCTGCTCGCAGGTCATCAAAACGTTCGGCTTCTATTCGCCGCTTCGCAATGATGACTCCGACGGCGCGAGCTTTGAGCGCATGCCACTCACGGTCGTCGAGCATCGGCAGCGGCGAGGTCGTGTCGGCTCCATACTTGGAACGCTCGTCCATCACCGCGGCGCGACGAACATTGTCCCAGACGGGAAGCGCGTCGGCATCGCAAACGTATGAGATGCGCCGATTGAAATACACGAGCACGCATTCGGTCGGGGAGCCCGAGTCCAGAATAACGTGGTCATGCACTCGCGCGATTCTTTCCTTGATGACCGCGTCGGCTTCGTTCATGCGACGGCACGCAAGCTTCCTGGCTGCAGCGAACGCGAGGTTCGATGCACGCAGGACGGCATCGTAGCCCCGCTCCTGGCCGACTTTCATGATGCCGGCGCTCGTACGCTCGAAGATGAGCGTAATGTCTTCGCCGTCAACGTAGACCTTGCAACGATCTGCGGTTACACGGTCGACGACGCGCACTTCGGGACGCACACTTACTGTTCGGCGAATCACGTTTCGTGTGCCTGACATCGTGGCCTCCACTGAGAGAATGAATTGTCTCAATCATTTATGCCACAACACGGGTATATGTCCAGCGACAAGATGTTAGGAAAATAAGCCCTGGACGACCGCTTTCACATCGGCACCGTCTGCGCGGCCGGCGAAATCCTTGATAACAGCGCCCATGAGTTTGCCCGCGCCCGATGCATCGGAGATGCCGAGTTCCTCCTTCTTTACGCGAGCCACTTTCTCGATGTCTTCGCGCGATGCCATGTGTGGTAAGTATGTCTTGATGATTGCGAGTTCCTGAGTTTCCTTTTCAGCAAGCTCGGGCCTATTGCCCTTTGAGAATTGTTCAATGGAATCTTGACGCTGCTTGGCGAGGCGCCTAAGCACGACGATGGCGTCGGAATCAGAGATTTCTTCTGTCGGCTTCTTGCCCTTGGAGACGAGTTCGTTGGTGAAGGCAGTAATAGCGCTGCGCAACGTGTCCACGCGTATTTGCTCGCGTGCTTTCATTGCCACCTTCAAGTCCTCTTTAATCTGTACTTGGAGCATGTGAGTAATTATATCAAAAGAAGAAGCCGGTTGGATCCGGCTTATTTCATAGCTTCGTGCGGGATATGCGCCAAGTAGTATCCAAACGACAAAGGCGATTGCGGCGATGGCCGCAAAGACGCCCAACTTTTGGGCTATGCTCATGCGTCCTTCCGGGTCCGACAGGGTACACGATGCAAGTCCCTTCCATCGGACACTCGCGCAATAATACGCGGAAAGTGTAGGAAGTACATGAAAACGTTACGTGATACAATCGCCCCATGGATCCCGTCAGAGGCTGCGGTGGTGGTCTGAGGTACGAAGTTTCCTTCGACCATGAAGCTCTATTAGGTATTAGTGGCACTAACTCAGGCTCGGGAAGCGTCGCTCCCTGCCTCTAAAAGCGATGGAATGGTTTATTGTCGGGCTTCTTGCGCTCAATCTCGCGCTCGTCGCGTTTATATTCCTGCGCAAACCCTCGGCATCGCAGCAGGATCCTCAGAATCTGCTGCTCCTGCAGAACCAACTGCAAGACCTCGCACGCACGATGGAGAGCAAGCTCGGAGAGGGGACGAACCGCATGTTCGAGAGTATGCGAACGCAATTCGGTGAATCGCAACGACTTGCGTCGGATATCCGCGACCTCGTAGCGAAGCAACTGAGCGAGGTCAAGGTAGAACAAACGAGAACCAACGAAGCAACGACCCGCTTTATGTCGATTGCAGAGCAGCTTGCGAATCTCGAAAAAGTGCTGAAGCATCAGAAGCAGCGCGGCAACTTAGGCGAGGCGTCTCTCGAACTCATACTCGGCAACGTCCTACCGCCAGGTTCGTACAAAATGCAGTACGAATTTCCGGGTGGCGAAACCGTGGACGCCGTAATCGTCACGAAAGAGGGCGTGATTCCAATCGACGCAAAATTCTCTCTCGACAACTACCAGCGACTCGTGCAAGCGATAGATGATGAACAGCGCGAGGAGCTAGAAAAGCAGTTTAAAAGCGACTTGAAAATGCGTATCGACGAATGCGCGAAGTACGTCCGGGTGAAGGATGGCACGCTTCCTTTTGCCTTTATGTACATCCCGGCGGAGGCGATCTATTACGACCTCCTTGTAAACGAGATCGGTTCGGTCAAAGTGAACACGCGCAATCTCATTGACTACGCATACAATGAGAAGAAGGTCATCATCGTATCTCCGACCACCTTTGCGGCATACTTGCAGTCGGTGCTATACGGATTCAAGGCGTTCAAGATAGAGGAGACAGCGAAGGACATAGCGAAGAACGTGGAGAATCTGTCCCGACATCTCAAGGCGTACGAAGACTACTACAAGAAAGTCGGTAACGCACTTTCTACTACAGTCAATCACTACAATGCGGGAAGCAAGGAACTAGGGAAAATTGACAAGGACGTCCTGCGCATTACCGGCACGTCTGCTGATCTGGACGTGGCGCTTATCGACAAACCGTCGCTCGAGAAGGAATAGAGATACCCGGCCTTTCGGCCGGGTTAGAGCGCCTTCAGTACAACGCAAGGACGAGCGGCAATACTATCGCGGAAACCGCTAGGAATGCCGCGAGAATGCCAAGAAGCTGCTTCAGAGCGGCTCTATTTTCGTTCTTGCTTTCGTCGTTGTGAGCGGTGTTGGTCATGAGAAGGCTCCAGTCCCCAGCCATAGAAATTATACACCCAGAATGTGTCGCTATTGCGCGAAACCGGCGGTTGTCATATAGTGCTCGGACTTTATGGCAAAGATAGCCATCATAGAGACAGGCAGCAAACAGTACGTTGTCACCAAAGACAGCGTTATTGACATCGAGACCGTGGGTGTCGACAAGGTCGGCGCCAAGGTGACTTTCGATAGGGTCCTCCTTACCGACGACGGTTCCAAGACCACTGTGGGCGCTCCGTACGTGAAGGGCGCGGAGGTCGTGGGCGAGCTCGTCGAGACCGGCAAGGATGCCAAGAAGATCGTCCTTCGCTATCGCGAGAAGAGCCGCTATTCCAAGAAAAAGGGGCACCGCCAGCCGTACGCGCGCGTACGCATCACCAACGTCTAAGACAAAAGGCCGCCCATCGGGCGGCCTTCTTCATTCCGCAGAATCTTATCAGTCCGGCAGGTTGAAGCGTGGCGGCAGCTTTTTCGCCTCGCGCAGTTCCATCCAGCGGTCGAAGTCGCGCGTTTCGCGCGGGTGCTGCCCGTACACGCCTCGATGCATGCGGTAGCGCATGATAAACAGTTGCGCGAGAAGAATCAGACTGGCGATTAGCACAGCGCACGCGGCGAGCAGTGCGAGCGATGATTCAGGCCTAATGATAGCCGCGGTGACCACCATCGTGACGATGGTAAGCGCTATGGCGGCATAGACCAGTGCCCTCCTTTCGCGTCACATTTGCGCGAGTAGAGGGTCAGCGATGTGCCACATGACGTATCCCTCCGTTGACTAATAGGCACTTTACACCTCTTACTTACGACTTTCCAGTGCGCTCTTGATGGTCTCCGGGTCGGCGTACTCGAGCTCGCTCCCGGTCGAAAGTCCGCGCCCCAACTTGGTTATCCGAACAGATGAGTGACCTCGTAGGTCACTCATCTCTTGTTCGAGACGTGACGCGGTCGCGTCGCCCTCGGGATTCGCGGGAAAGGCGAGTATGACCTCGAAGCCATCGGCGTGGCGACTTCGTAAGTTGCTAATGCGCTGAATGAGCTGCTTGATACGGAGACCAGCGGCCTTCTCAGACGCGAGCGATATGGTGCCGCCGAGCACGAAGTAGAGGCCGCGGTAAGTTCCGCTCCGCTCAAGCGCCGCAAGGTCGGAGTCGGACGCGACGACCGCAAGATAGGTGGTATTGCGTTCAGGGTTGGAACATATGGAACAGGTTTTGCCATTCCCCGCATGGTACCGCATGCAGCTCTCGCATTGCCGCACGCCGCTGCCGAGCTCCTGAATCGCATCGATGATCTCGCGACGCAGCGATGGGGAACTGCGCAAGAGGTATGCGACGAAGCGCCCCGCCTGCCTCGGGCCTATACCTGGGAATTTTTCAAAAATTCGGGCGAGCCGCTCGATTGCATCCATCGATGTAGTATACAGAATCAATATTCCGGTGTTACAGCATTACTCCTGTAAACTCACCAATTGGTGAGTTTACAGGAGTGAGATTGTTTAGTCCAAAAGAGTCGTGTGCGACACGCACGTTGTACATAACGTGATATCGTAGATATATGAGAGTTGTCGCGTTGGTAATCTTGGCCTTAATTTTTACATTGGCATTTTTCATCGATTTCGTTCTTATTAGCTGGCTCGCCACAGACAACAACCAGACTTTCAACGTCTCCCACTACATTAGTGTTATTTTCTTGGCCGTAGCGACTGTTATTTCATGGTATGTGTTGGTTCGGCGATTACCAAAAAAGATAGAATCACTTTATGTGATGGCAGGGTACCTAGTACTTATCGGAAGTTACTTTCTGTTCGTGCACAACTCTTGAGAGCTAAAACGGTGCAGATTCGCCACCTTGTACCTGCGCTTCGGTTACGAAGTCACCGAAGTCGCTTTTGTCGATAGAGAGGAACGTGGTCTTCTCCTCGTCGAAGCGGAGCTCCACTTTGCCTACGGGGCCGTTGCGGTGCTTTTCGACGAGGATTTCCGCGATGCCAGTCTTTTCGTTGCCTGTACGGTTGCCCATCATGTCTTCGCGATGAATGAACATCACAACGTCTGCGTCTTGTTCGATGGAGCCAGAGTCTCGGAGGTCTGAGAGGCGTGGCTTGCCGCCACGCTGCTCCACCGCACGAGAGAGCTGCGAAAGCGCGAGCACCGGCACATTGAGCTCGCGAGCCATTGCCTTGAGTGAGCGCGAAATCTCGGTAACTTGCTGCACGAGCGAATCGCTCGCCTTGCCGCTCGTTGGGGTAATGAGCTGGAGGTAGTCGACGATGACGAGACCGAGGTCGCGCTCCATTTTTAGCCTCCTCGCGACCGATCGCATCGAGAGAACCGTCATGCCAGGCTTATCATCGATGTATATCGGAGCATCGGAGAGCTGCGCGATTGCCTCCTGGAGCCTGTCGTACTCATCGTCGCGTGAAATTTTGCCCGTGCGAAGCCGCCACGAGTTCACGCCGGCTTGTGCGGCAAGCATGCGGTCGACGAGTTGCTGTGAACTCATCTCGAGCGAGAATATGCCCACAGATGTCTTGTGCTTTATGGCTGTCTGGCGCGCGATGTCGAGCGCGAGCGAAGTCTTACCCATACTTGGTCTCGCAGCAAGAATCACAAGGTCAGACTTCTGAAGTCCGGCCAGCATGTTGTCGAGCGTCGGGAATCCGGTCGGTACGCCTCGCATAGAACCTTGGTGCTTTTGAAGTGATTCGAGACGCTCCCATGCTTCCGCGAGCTCGTCCTTGATAGAACTGAACGTCTGGAGCATTGGTGAATTCGAGACTTGAAATACGGCAGACTGAGCCTCGTCGAGCACCTGCTCGATATCTCGGTCTTCCTGAAAGCCAAGTTCGCCAATTTTCGCTGCCGCGTCTATCAGCGATCTGAGCACGAATTTCGTTTGAACGCTCTGTGCATAATGGCGCGCACTACCTGGCGACGCCGCTGCACCCGCGAGTTCGGAGAGGTACGAAGCACCACCTATATCGGTGAGCTGCTTGCGCTCCTTGAGTTTGCCTGAGACCGTGACGACATCGATAGGTTCGCCTCTCGCGTGCAGGCTTAGCATCGCATCGAATATCGTTCGATGCTTTGCCGCATAAAAGGAGTCTATGCCGATAATGTCGGTAATCTCGTACACTGCACTCGGATTGAGCAGAAGTGCACCCAAGAGTGCCCGCTCCATCTCGATGTCCTGCGGCGGAACGGGCGGGCGGGCTGCTGTCATGGGGCGATGGTAGCACGGCACCTGTGGCGCGTGGCGGCACACTCATTACGCAATCTGGGACTTTTGTGTGGAAAACGTCGTCTTTGGCCAGAAGTCGCGGCGGTACTTGACGTGCGGGCAAGGGTTTGATAAAACAAAGCCACAGCAATAAAAATAGTCAAATCGAGCCATACACATATGATCTCGTTTTCACCCAAAAACATCACGAAAGAGCTCCTTGCGGAGCTCCCAGAGCGCTCTAAGCGGGTGCTTGTCGACCGTTTCGGCCTCTCGCCGAAGGGCGAACAGCGCACGCTCGATGCGATAGGCCAGGAGTACGGCATCACCCGTGAACGCATCCGCCAGATTGAAAACCATGGCATAGCGGCAGTTCGTGATTCCGACGCGTACTCGGAATTCGCGCATGCACTTGAAGAGCTCAAGAAAGCCGTCTTGAATCTTGGCGGCATCCTCTCTCAGGAATCACTTCTTGGTCATGTCGCAAAGACTGACGCAGATCACAACCACATCATATTCCTTCTCACAGTAGGTCATCATTTTGACGACAGGCGCGAGAACACGGATTTCCGCGCACGCTGGCACGTGGACGAACAGCTCGCTGAACAGGTAGAAGAGGCACTCGGCAATCTCTACGAATCTCTCGAGTCCAACAAGCTTACTCCCGAGGACGAGTTCCTCGCTACATTTACGAAACATCTCCGCCAGGCAGGAGTGAAGGCGCGCGACAATGACGTCATGCTTCGCTGGCTCCACATTTCAAAACGCATTGGCCGCAATCCGCTCGGCGAATGGGGTCGCACCGAGTCGCCCCATGTCCGCATCAAGAACACGCGCGATTTCGCGTACCTCACACTCAAGCGCCATGGATCACCGATGCACTTTACGGAAGTGGCGAAGGGTATCGAGAAGCTCTTCGGACGAGAGACGCACCCTGCAACGACGCACAACGAGCTCATCAAGGATTCTCGCTTCGTACTTGTCGGGCGCGGTCTGTACGCACTGAAAGAGTGGGGCTACGAGCCGGGTGTCGTGCGCGACGTCATTCGTGGCATACTTGAACGCGAAGGCGCGCTCACCCGCGATGAGATTGTTGATAGGGTCAAGCGCGAGCGCTATGTGAAAGACGCCACCATCGCGGTGAACCTACAGAATCCGATGTTCGTGCGTCAGAGTGACGGCAAGTACGCTCTTGCGAAATAGATCGCTCTATCTCTCCTCGTCACAAAGAGCGCCGCGAGGCGCTCTTTTCGCGTCATGTCATGCATATACGATGGTATAATTTTGCTCAATGAGTGAGAAGACGGGTTGGGCAAGACAGTGGGATATGTATTCCGGCGGCATGGGCAGCCTTCTTTCGATCGACAACTGGGTCGACTGGATGGGCGGCTGGGGAATGTCGAGAGCTCTCTTTCTGTGGATTCTGTTTGCAGCGGAGTATCTGTGGCTCATGCACCTGATACCGCACCTCCCCCTGTATACATTCAATTGGCTTGTAGGTACGTCGCCCATATGGCTACCTGTAATTTTAGTGATGGCTGCGTGGCGCGTATGGATATGGTACGTGCATTCGCTCTTTCTATCCGGTCGCAACCCGATACTGCTCGAGATGAAAGTGCCGCGCGAGATTGATAAATCGCCGCGCGCGATGGAGATTGCGTTCTCTCTGTTCGCAATATCGTCGGGCGAAACGACGTTCATTCATCGCGGGTGGAAAGGCCAGGTCAGACCATTCTTTTCATTCGAAATGGCGAGCTTTGGCGGCGAGATTCATTTCTATGTGTGGTGCTGGAAGAACTACAAGAGTGAGGTGGAGAGCGCGATATACGGCCAGTACCCCGAGGTCGAACTTCACGAGGTTGAGGATTACGCGACAAAATTCGAGTTCGACCCAAGCAAGCACGCGGCCTTTGCAGCAGAGTGGAGACTCGAGTGCTACCACGGTATCAGTGCCGGAGATTTCCGTATCAACGCATACCAGCCGAGGTCGTACGTGGATTTTGAGCTCGATAAAGACCCGAAATCAGAGCATCGTGTGGACCCGCTTGCGACGGTTCTCGAATTTATCGGCAACATCGAACCGCATGAACAAATATGGATACAACACATCATCAGAAAATGCGGCAAGAAGAATATTCTTTTCACGTACGACGAGGACCACGACTGGCTACACGCCATCGAACATGAGGTTGAACGAATCCGAGCCAAGGCCGCTACGGTGAATCCTGGAGACGTCGAGTCAGTTGAGAAGGAGCTCCATATGGAATTCGAGCGTGCACCGCAGGCTCGCCCCTCATGGCGCCAACAAGAGCAGCTACGTTCGCTCGAGCGCCATATGAGCAAGTACCCATTTGAATACGGTGGCCGCGCTATATACATATCGGGCAATGGCCACTTGCACGGACCGACCTACACCGGAATGCGATGGCTATGGAAGCCGATGGGCAATCCCAACTATCTCTCGCAACTGCGTCCGAGACGATGGAGCTGTGACTTCGACTACCCGTGGCAAGACGTAGCGGATATCCGGTTCAATAACCAGATTCGTCGCGCCCTCGACGCGTTCCGTCGCAGGAGCTTTTTTCATACGCCATGGATTATACCTACCAACATTCTCACCAACGAGACACTTGCGACGATTTGGCACCCACCGAGCAGTACGGTGCAGGTTCCCGGACTACGCCGCATTCCTTCTACGAAAGCGAGCGCGCCATCAAATCTTCCTAAGTAGAACGCTCGTATGCCTCCTATAGAACCAGAGGTGCAACGCGTCGTTACCGACCTTGACCAGTTTCAGCAGCGTCTTTCGAGCAGATGGCGTGAGAACGTGAATAAGCGGTCGCTTGTCATCCTTGCCGCGCTCGGTATGGTTCTCTTGTATACGTACCTGTTCCATGTACGTGCCCCCAATGATTTTCCTATAGGTGAGCTTGTCGCGGTAGAAAGCGGCCGCTCGGTGAGCGAGCTCGCGTACGACCTCAAGGCGCATGGCGTCATCCGCTCACCGCTTGTATTCAAGGGTTTGATACTTGTACTTGGTTCAGACCGCACAGTGCGTGCGGGCGACTATCTCTTTAAGGAGCCGAGAGACGTGCTGAGTATTGCGCGCGCAATGGCCGCCGGAGCGTTTGGCCTCGAGCCGATACGCATACGCATTCCGGAGGGAGCACATACGAGGGAAATAGCGGCCATTTACGACAGCTTCTTGCAGCGATTCGATGCGGATGCGTTTGTATCAAAAGCACAACCACAAGAGGGATATCTGTTTCCGGATACGTACTTTTTCTTGCCGAATGCGACTGAAGATACGGTTATAGCGACCATGCGCCAAAACTTTGATACGCAGCTCGCAAAAGTTCTGCCACAGATAGAAGAGTTCGGTGAGCCGTTGTCTGATATCATCATTCTCGCTTCTATCATTGAGAAGGAGGCGCGCAACTCGGATGACCGACGTAAAATATCGAGCGTCCTGTGGAACAGGCTTGAGCGCGACATGGCACTCCAGGTCGACGTCACATTTCTCTATACCATCGGCAAGGGGACCTTCGAGCTCACGAAAGACGACCTCGCGAGCGATTCGCCGTACAACACATACGTCAACAAGGGTCTACCTCCCACACCAATAGGAAGCCCGTCGCTCGACGCCATCCTCGCTGCTGTGCAGCCGGCGGACACTGACTACCTTTTCTTCATGGCAGACCTCACGGGAGTGACACATTTTTGCAGGACGCACGCGTGCCATGTCGCTAACAAGGCGCGGTACTATTAGGCTCGAAAGTTTGCTAGGGTGCGCACATGCGCCAGAAAATCTTCGTCGGTATCTCAGGCGGCGTCGATTCGGCTGTTTCAGCCGCGCTTCTTAAGCGCCAAGGTCACGACGTAGTCGGTGTATTCATAAAAATCTGGCGCCCAACCTTCCTCGAGTGCACGTGGGAAAAGGACCGCATCGACGCCATGCGCGTCGCAGTGAGCCTTGGGATTCCGTTTAAGGAAGTCGACCTCTCGGAGGAGTACGAGCGCGAGGTCATACGCGACATGACCGAATCATACAGGGCTGGACGAACACCGAATCCGGACGTCGAGTGCAACGAGAAGATAAAATTTGGCGCGTTCTTCGAATGGGCTATATCTCAGGGCGCAGATGCGGTAGCGACGGGACACTATGCGCGGACCCATACCGTGTCCGATGGCACGGCGCTCCTGCGCGGTGTCGATGCCGACAAAGACCAGTCATACTTTCTGTATCGCATTCCGACAGGTCACTTATCCCGCGTGCGCTTTCCAGTAGGAGAACTGCTCAAGGCGGACGTGCGGAAACTTGCTCGCGGGTTGTCACTTCCCGTCGCCGAAAAGAAGGACAGTCAGGGACTGTGTTTTGTCGGCGACGTAAGTCTACCGGAATTTCTGAAGCGCTACATCGAGGTTCGCAGTGGCGATGTGCTCGATAGGGAAGGGCGCGTCATAGGCGAGCATGAGGGGGCGGCACTTTATACAATCGGACAGCGGCATGGCTTTATTGTGAGCAAGAAAGACGCTCGTGGCGCGCACTTCGTAACGAACGTAGACGCTGCCGCAAACACGATAACAGTGTCGAGCGATGTCTCTGATTGCAGACGCCTATCGGTATGGATTGACCACGCGCACCAACTTCGCACTTGGAAGGATGGGGAGCGTTTGTCCGCTCAATCGCGCTATAGAGAGAAGCCGTTCGCTATTGGTATACGTCTCAGTAGCGATGGTATAGCCGCCGATTTTCGCGACTCGCAACTCGTCTCTTCAGGGCAATCACTCGTGCTTTACGATGGGGAGAGGTGTCTGGGCGGGGGGCGCATTCGATGTATATAGACTGTGTACAGCTGCGGCGCGCACGCGGATTGTACGGTTACAATGCAGGAAATGCTCGACCTCACGCGCCGTCTCGTATGGTTCTTCGTGGTTGCTTCAGCGCTGACGTATTCGGTATTTCTTGTCGCGGGGAACGCCATTCACACTGAAGCTCTCGGCAAATCTCGTGTGGTGCTAGTGCGCGACTTTCTAAGGGCTGGTGAGCACCATCTTTCCGGCATGGTCATGGTGCCATCGACATGCTTGCAACTTTCTGTGTCTACGCGAGACGTGGGGGACTCCACGTACCTTCTCGAGTTCACCACATGGGAACAGCCGTATATAGACTGCGTGCCAGAAGACACGCCGCGCGCTTTTCGCGCAGTGGTTTTCGCGCCCTCTGTCGGCGTGCGATTTATCGGCACGCTCGACGGAGGACCGCTTGAACTTGCGGTCACTCCCGCGACGGAGCACAGATACTGACTATGTCTCACGTCCTCATTACGAAAGCGGATGGCGAGCGAGAGCACTTCGACCCTGCAAAGCTTGAGCGCTCACTCTCGCACGCGGGCGCGTCTTCCACCGCGAGCGCGCGAGTCCTGTCGCAGGTCACGCATGAACTCCGCCCGCTCATGACGACGGAAGAGATTTATCGCCGAGCTTTTGAGCTTCTAAAAAGGGAAGAGCGCGCGCCCGTGGCAGCACGGTACTCTACCAAGCGAGCAGTGTACGCCCTTGGGCCTTCCGGTTTTCCGTTTGAACAATTCCTTGCCGAAATATTGCGCGCGCACGGCTGGAGTGTCCGCACGGACATGTCTCTGACAGGGCGCTGTGCTCCGCATGAGGTCGATGTGCTTGCCGAAAAGGACGGACGCAAAATCGGCATAGAATGCAAGTTCCACAACGAACCAGGCGGTAAAACAGATATCAAGGACGCACTTTATGTGCATGCCCGGTATGAAGACCTAAAACAAGCGCCTATGGAATCATCTCGAGTGGACGAAGGGTGGCTCGTGACGAACACGCAATTCACGAGCAACGCCATCCGATACGCTCACTGTACGAATCTCACGGTTCTCGCGTGGGATTATCCAAGAACGCGCGGCCTCATGCAGATGATAGAAGAGGCGAAAGTGCATCCGCTTACCTGCCTGACGACACTCACGGATGGCGAGAAGAGGCGACTCCTCGACAATCGGATCGTCTTATGCAAATCAGTCCAGACAGAGCATGTCCTGAGAGAGTATGGCGTCGCGCCAAACCGCATTCCACAAGTGCTCGACGAGGCGAAGCGACTCTGCAGCGTCTAGGGGTATAATGCCGGCATGCCAAGCCCGCATTTTTTTCTCGACCCGACGGTTGTGATGTTTGGAAAGCTCGTTCTCGCCATGCTTCTGGGCGGCCTCATCGGTACGGAGCGCGCGCTCCTTGCAAAGCAGTATGCCGGTACACGCACATTCGCACTCGTTGCCCTGGGCGCCTGTCTCTTCATCGTACTGGGCAACTTCGTAAATGTCGCGTTCTTGGGTGTGGCAGACATCCAGCCTACATTCGTCGCAGCCGCCGTCATCACGGGCATTGGCTTCCTCGGCGGTGGACTCATTGTCTTTCGGCACGACTCGCTCCATGGGGTAACTACGGCCGCGGGCTTGTGGATGACCGCCGCCATCGGCATGGCTGTTGGCTTCGGACTGTACGCGCTCGCAATCTTCGCCTCAATTCTCATACTGATGCTTTTTACAGGCATGTGGTATGTCGAGAACAAGTTTAAACATTGGTTTGCGGAACATCGCGAAGAAATCCTCCCGCCTGCGCAGTTCTAGCAGGAGAGTGCGGTGCTATACTCGCGGGATGAGCAACTACTATAAGCCCGACAGGAATCCAAACTGGAACTACGGTGGCGAGCGCTTCCGTCTCTCTCGCTCCAAGATCTCGCTTTTCATGGAGTGCCGTAGGTGCTTCTACATCGACAACAAGCTCGGCACCGCTAGGCCGCCGGGCTTTCCGTTCAATCTCAACAGCGCTGTCGATGCACTCCTGAAGAAGGAATTCGATGTTCACCGAGCTAATGGAACACCGCATCCGCTCATGGAGGCCTACGGCCTCAAGGCAAAGCCATTCGATCACCCTAAAATGGACACGTGGCGCGATTCACTTCGCGGGGGAATCGTGTACGAGCATGAGACGGGGCTCACAGTCTGTGGGGGCGTGGATGACATTTGGGTCAACGAGGATGGCGAGCTCATCGTCGTCGACTACAAAGCCACGAGCAAGGACGAGAAGATTGAGTCGCTCGACGAAGAGTGGCACATCGGCTACAAACGGCAAATTGAAATTTACCAATGGCTTCTCCGTCGGAACGGATTCAAGGTTTCAAACACCGCGTACTGGGTCTATGCAAATGCCAGCAAGGAAGAGGAGGCCTTCGACGGAAAGCTTGTGTTCGATGTCACGCTCGTCCCACATACCGGCGACGATTCGTGGGTTGAGGGGACACTACAAGAGCTCAAGCTGTGTCTCGATTCTACCGAGCTTCCGGAGCCTGCCCCGGACTGTGATTACTGTCGGTACCGAGAAGCCGTGGGGAAAAAGATGCTCGCTTTTGCCAAGAAGAAACCTGCGGGAGAATCCGGTACTCTCGGAATATGAAGACATTTGCGGACAAAGTGCGCGATATCGTGCGACAAATACCGAAAGGTGACACCCTGACGTACAAAGAGGTAGCGACCAAGGCGGGCAACCCGAAGGCGGCACGAGCCGTAGGAGCCATCATGCGCTCCAATCACGACCCGAGCGTACCGTGCCATCGTGTCATCGCATCCGACGGGACGATGCGCGGATACAATCGCGGCGGCGCGGAGCGCAAGCGCGAGATTCTTCTTGGGGAGGGCTATCGTTGCTAGATTTTGAGTAGTCTTTGCAGCGATGCGGCGTCGTCATGAGGCCCGATGATTGAGAGATTCAGGTGACGCGTCTTGAAGACATCCTGCGCGACGCGATGTACATCTGCCGCGGACACAGCGTCGATGAAAGCGACGTCCTCGTCGAGCGTGCGTATCTTGCCGAGATTGACGACGGAAGTGGCCGCGTGTTCCGCGACGCGGTCTGATGTTTCGAGTGCGAGCGTGAGCGAACCTTTGAGGTACGCTTTGACTTTTTTCAGCTCCGCAGCCTGTATCGGTGCACGACGCAGTTTCTTCAGCTCTGCCAAGATAGTCGCTAGTGCGTTCTTGAGTTTGCCGTGCTCCACTCCCGCCTGCACGACAATTGTACCTACATCCGGGTATTTATCAGTCCACGCGTGAACCGAGTAGGCAAGTCCGCGCTTCTCGCGCACTTCAGTGAAGAGCCTGCTGCTCATACCGCCACCGAGAGCCGAGGTGAGGACTTCGAGCGCATACTCGTCCGGGTGCCCGTACGGGTAGGCGGGGAGGCCAAGCATAAGCTGTGTCTGGTCTGTCTGTTTGCGCTTTACCGAGACGCGCGGCTCCGACTGGTCGTGCGCGAAGGGAAGCGGAGTGCTCACGTCACCCGTAGGAAGTACAGAAAAGTCCCTCTCAATCCTCTTGAGGACGGTATTCCTGTCGAATGAGCCCGCGACGCACACGACAGTATTGCCAGCCGTGTAGTGCTTCTTGTGATACGTCGCGAAATCCTTCTGCTTAAAGGCGCGGATGTTTTCTTTGGGTCCGAGGATAGACCTGCCGAGCGGGTGGTCTTTGCCAAACATAAGCGCATCGAATACATCGCCGATATTTCGCATCGGGATGTCCTCGTACATGTCGATTTCTTGAATTATCGCACCGCGTTCTTTTGTAATCTCGCGAATGGGAAGTGTGGAGTTGAGAAAAATGTCGGATATCACATCGAGCGCAGTGTCTAGAAACTCGCTGCTCACTTTTGCGTAGTACGCCGTGCGCTCCTTGGCAGTAAACGCGTTGTACACGGCGCCAACTCCATCGAGCTCCTCGCTAATAGCTTTCGCACTTGGTCGCTTCTTCGTGCCCTTAAAAAACATGTGTTCGAGGAAGTGTGCGAGACCGTTCTCCCGCTCTGTCTCATAGCGCGACCCTGTGCCCGTCATCACCATGACCGACGCCGTATCCACGCCCGACATAGGGACGAGGATGACGCGCAGGCCATTGTCGAGCGTAAGAATTTCGTGCTTCATCGGCGCATAGTATAGCCGACCACCATGCACGGCAAATGAGGACTCTTGACAATACTGACTGATAAGTGCTTAATCAGTATGGCTTGTTCCTTGGAAATCTAATGGGTCTATGGGTACCTCGTCCCGCCTAGATACTCCACTGAACTGCCGTATCATCAAAACGCCCACACAGAGGAGTAGGCATCGATGAACACTGGCAACAGCATCGTCATTCCGAACGTCAACGTTCTGGAGCAGCATGGCGATCGGATGTACACTTTCACCTTGAGCGCCGAGCTGCTCGTCGCACTCGGCAAGGTCGAACGCTTCGGCGTCGACCCCAGCGGCGTGAACCGGAAATTGGATGACGACCATGCGACCGCGATTGCGGAGGCGATGCTCGATCGCTCGATCGTCTGGATCGAGGCAATCCTCGGCGATCTCGGTGGCGGCTGGCTCTACGACGAGTCTGCGCGTACGCTCACCGGTCCCGCGGACGCCTTCCTGTCGATCGACAACGGGCAGCATCGACGCCGTGCGCTGGAACTCATCAACGCGCTCGAGAGGGAGCATCTCTCGTTCAGTATCTGCGCGACGATGAACATGCCGTTCGAGCGTCGGCTCAAGATCTTCCGTATGCAGCGGCACCAGAAGCCGCTCGATGCGCGCCTCGACCTCGCGCAGCGGAATGTCCTCGGCGAGTGGAAGTCTCCGCTCGATAAGGAGGCCTACGACTTGTTGTTGCTCCTGAGCTCCGACGTGACGTCGCCGCTCAAGGGCCTCGTCCTTCTGGAAGAGCAGGAGAAGCGGCCATACGAAGGCCGGCATCGCCCGGTGGGCATCAACGGCAAGGGTCTGCACAACACGATCCGCAGTGTGATCGGGCCGAGCAGCCCGCTGCACGCGCTCTCGCCGGAGAAGCGGAGGACCACCATCCTCTCGCTCATCCAGCTCGCAGCGCAGATCTGGCCGAAGCAGTGGAAGTCGGACAAGCACATCCTGACGACGGCGCGGGGCATCAACGCCCTGCTCGGTCTCATGGTGAGCTCTCCGAATTTCCGCGGGACGATCGGTGACGACTTCTCGCCCGAATCGTTGCGTCGCGGCCTGGAGTTTGCGGAGTCATTTTCGTGGAGCTCCGCCGACTGCCGCAACGCGAGCGTGCGCGAGATCATCTCGCGTATCAACCAGTCGATTGGCCGCAACAAGCGCACAAAGAAGGTCGCCGCGTAAGCAAAACGCCCACAGCCGAATCCTAAGAGGCCGCAGCAATGCGGCCTCTTTCTTTTTGTATGGAAGCGCGCTACTTTGTTGTGAATGACAGTCAACGAAGTTCGGCGGAAATATTTAGAGTTTTTTAAGACTCAGGGGCATACGGTCATTCCATCCGCGTCGCTCGTGCCGCAGAATGACCCGACCACCCTTTTTACAGGAAGCGGCATGCAGCCCCTCGTACCGTACCTCCTCGGAGAGCCGCACCCCAAGGGCAGTAGGCTCGTCAACAGCCAGAAAAGCTTTCGAGCGGAAGACATTGAAGAGGTGGGCGACAATCGTCACACCACATTTTTTGAGATGCTCGGCAATTGGTCGCTCGGCGATTACTTCAAACAAGAGCAGCTCCCATGGTTCTTCGAATTTCTCACTCAGGATATTGGCATCGACCCGTCGAGACTGTACGTGACCGCATTTATCGGCGATGAGGCCAACAACGTGCCGCGAGATACAGAATCGGCGGAGATATGGCAGCGACTCTTTTCCGAAAAGGGAATCGACGCAGAGATTCGCGAAGTGGGGAGCGAGGCCGATGGCTATCGACTCGGCATGCGTGGCGGGCGCATTTTCTACTACAACGCCAAGAAAAATTGGTGGAGCCGTGCCGGTGTGCCAGAGAATATGCCCCCGGGTGAACCGGGCGGCCCAGACAGCGAGGTCTTCTATGATTTCGGGACGCCACACGATGCCAAATACGGTCCCGAGTGTCACCCCAACTGCGATTGCGGTCGATTTATGGAAATCGGCAACTCAGTCTTCATGCAGTACATCAAGCAGTCGGACGGTAGTTTTCAGTTGCTCCCCAAGCAGAACGTAGACTTCGGAGGCGGCCTCGAAAGAATCACAGCTGCCAAGAGCGGTGACTCTGACGTGTTTAAGACGGATGTCTTCTGGGACGTGATTCTTCTGCTTGAGCAGTTCTCTGGCAAGCAGTACAGCGATAGCCGCTATTTGCGCTCGTTCCGCGTGGTTGCCGACCACATGCGCGCCGCGGTGCTCATGCTGGGCGATGGTGTGCGACCATCCAACACAGAACGCGGTTACATATTGCGCCGGCTGCTCCGACGCGCCTCACAGCACGTGCAGAAGCTCGGCATTGCTGCGGAGAAACAGGAAGACAGCATGCTCGTGCGCGCAGCAGTCATACTTATTGAGAAGTACAAAGGTGCTTATAGCGAGCTCGACGGGGAGCAGGCCTACAAAGACATCACCGGTGAAATCTGGAAGGAGGAAGTGCAGTTTGGCCGCACACTCGTCGCTGGCATGAAGGAGTTTGAGAAACTCTCAGGCTCGAACATTGGCGCTGAAGATGCGTATATGCTCTTCACGACGTACGGCTTTCCTTTCGAAATGACGCAGGAACTAGCGCAGGAGCGGGGAATTCCGGTAGACGTTTCCGGGTTTAAGGAGCTCATGAAAAAGCACCAGGAAACATCGCGCGCGGGTTCAGAACAAAAATTCAAAGGAGGCCTCGCTGACCACTCTGAGAAAACGACGCGATTGCACACGGCGCACCACTTGCTCCTCAAGGCTCTGCAGATAGTCCTCGGTCCACACGTAAAGCAGCGCGGGTCCAACATCACATCGGAGCGACTTCGCATCGACTTCTCACACGGAGAGAAGATGACGAAAGAGCAGCTTGCCGACGTCGAGCGTATCGTCAATGAGCGCATACGAGATGCCCTGCCGGTCGTTCGTTCGACACTGCCGAAAGAGGAGGCGGAAATGCTCGGCGCGGAGCACGAGTTTGGCGCAAAATATCCTGACACAGTTTCCGTATATTCGATTGGTCCTGTCGGCGCGACGCTTGAGAGCCCCGCTTTTAGCGAGGCGTATTCAATCGAATTTTGCGGGGGGCCACACGTCGCAAACACACGCGAAATCGGGGAAGGCGGTACGTTTAAGATCCAAAAGGAGGAGGCCGTTGCATCGGGTGTGAGGCGTATCAAAGCGGTGCTCGTGTAGACTTTTTGTGCGTTGGGCAATACGCGCCGTATTATGCGTGATACGTTCAGTGACATATACGCGAAACTTTTTTGTGGAAAAATTTCGAACGACTGCCGCGATTTGTACACTGCAGCCAGATTGTGCCGTATCCCACAGGGTATACTGAATACAAATGATACACATGAATTTGCCGTTCACGCGACAGAAGGTCGTCGCGGTCGTCGACGTAGCTCCTGGCGGCGCCTCTGTTGCCATACTTTCATGTCCGGACGGCGCCCCGTCGACCGTGCGCGCGTCCGCACGCTCCGTACTCTCTCTAGAGGCGCGTACAGAGGCGCAATCGAAGGCGCTCATAGGAGGACAGGTGAAGGAGGCTGCCGAGCAAGCAGTAAAGCTCTACACAGCCGCCGGTCAAAACGGCGCAGTGACTGAAGCGTACGTTGTGGTGCATGCACCATGGGCACGCTCCGTAATAGTCCGAACGCATGAGCTGTACGAAACGGACACTAAAATGAGCGCGGAGCACATCGCATCTATCGGTAAGAGCTCACTCGCGAACATCCGCGACGTGGATAGTGCGCGACTGCTCGAGGGGAGCGTAATTCAAGTGTCACTCAATGGGTACCCCACCGCATCTCCGCACGGCATGAGCGCCCGCTCTCTGGAGGTGACGTCTCTCGCAAGCGACTGTGATGAGTCTGTGCAATCGGCGGTGGAAGGATCGGTACACACTGTGTTTCCCGTAGCGCGCGTCTCTTGGCGCACGGGAGTCCGAGCGCTTTTTGCTGTTGCGCGCGAGGCATTGCCGCATGAGTCGTTTCTCGCCGTCGACATGGGCGTCGACAATACGCATCTCATATCAGTGCATGAGGGTGGCATCGACCAGCTCGTCATTCCTGAGGGGAGCAGGACAGTGCTCTCACGCATCGCCGGTACGCGAGCGCCCGATGAGGTGCTCGGCATTTTGCGGATGATATCGCGAGACGCGTGTTCATCAGAAGCCTGCGCGTCGATAACGCAGGCGCTTGCAAGCGCGGAATCCGATCTTGTAAGAATCTTCGGAGAGGCACTCGCGAAAGTCTCAGCGAAAGGGAAGGTGCCCAACGACGTCGTGCTTATCGTGCACCCGAGCCTCGAGTCCTGGCTATCGGCATTCCTGTCGCGTATCGACTTTGCGCAATTTACTATAACGTCGATGCCGCTCACTATTCACGATGGGCGCGCGATGGATATTGCCCGGTGGGTGGGCGGCGCCGACACCTCCGACGCCCTCACTATCGGGAGTGCCCTTGTCAACATTGAATCACGAAGGTAGCGAGTGGTACGACGTACGATGATATAATTTGGTCTCATGGCTAAGGATTACTTTCAGGATATCATCCCGCCTTCGCCGAGAAAGCATTATGCGGCGCACAAGAGAGCGACGGATGGCGACGCCGTGAATGTTCCGATACACACTGATCCCGAACCGATGACGCGCTCCATTCGCAACATTTCCGCACCGAGCAGAAGTCGCTCCCGTCCCATACCTGAACGACCCTCGCCAGCTAGGCGAGAGGGACGACGCGGTCTCACATTCATCGTGTGGGTTATCGCAGTCGTTGCCGTGCTCACCCTTGCCGCCCTGCTCCTCGTTGCACTTCGGCCTACCCGAGTGAGTGTCGAGCCTCGTACGCACGTCCTTACCTTTGTTGGCGAGACATTTACCGCAGTCCCTACCCACCTCGCGACGGCTTCAGATCTCCCCTACGAGATGGAGACTTTCGAGCTGGAGGATTCTGAACTCGTCCCAAGTAGCGGCGTTGTCTACGCGGAAGAAAAATCAAGCGGAAATATCATCGTATACAACGATTTCCAATCCGAACCACTCAGACTTGTAAAGAATACTCGCTTCGAGACCCCTGCTGGACTCATATTCCGCTCCCCGGCAGACATCACTATTCCTGGAAGGCGTGCTGGCGCCCCGGGCCAGGTCGAGATTACTGTGGTCGCCGACCAGCCCGGGGAGCAATACAACGTTGCCGCCGGGAAGTTTACGATACCCGGCCTCAGATCTTCTCCCGACATGTATGCGCAGGTGTACGCCGAGTCGAAGCAGCCTTTCTCGGGCGGATTCGTCGGTGAGCGTCCAGGGGTCGCCGCAGGTGCGCTCGAGAGTGCTATCGCAAGCGTACGTGCCCGTCTTGAAGCAAAGGCCGCAGAGTCGCTTGCACAGACGTCTGACGACTCGATTCGCCTCTCAAGTCTTGCGCGCATCGAATACGTATCTCTACCAAACACTTCCGATACCAGCGGCGGGGTGCGTATCAGCCAGAGGGCTCGCGTGAGCGTCCCCGTGTTCTCATCGCAGGTATTCGCCTCGGCAATTAGCGGCGCAGCGGTAGACGCAAGCGACATTGCCGCCATTCGCATACTCCCGCGGAATGACTTTCAGATTACGCCTGCCGGCACGTCTACGACTCCTGGCGATACACAGATTACATTTGCTCTGCAGGGTGCCGCCCTACTCGTGTGGGACGTTGACGAACAAGCCCTTCAAGAGGCCCTTGCAGGCAAGGAGAAAGTCGCCTTTGAAGCCATTGTTGCCGGGTTCCCCTCTATACAAGGGGCGACCGCACGAATAGAGCCCTTCTGGCGGAGCACGTTTCCCGATGTCCCGGCAGACATAGAAATTCGGGTGACTGAGCCCAGTGCAAATTAGTGTCTTGACGCAAGGTCGACTTGCTGCTATTCTTCGCCCCGCAGATATGGCCGAAACGAAAGAAGTCGAGGGAGTCGTCGATGAGGCACTCCCGAATACACTCTTTCGTGTAAAGCTCGAGTCCGGTGAGATAGTACTCGCGTACCTCGCAGGAAAGATGCGTCTGCATAGAATTAAGGTGCTCGTCGGCGATCGCGTGCAGTTGCAACTTGATCCATACGGCGGCAGGGCTAGAATAACGCGGCGCTTTTAGCCGCTTCTGTCATGAAAGTCAAAGCTTCCGTTAAGAAAATTTGCATGCATTGTCGGCACGTCAAAAGACGCGGTCGGTTGTGGGTCATTTGTTCAAACCCCCGTCACAAGCAGCGCCAAGGCTAATCACAACAATTTCACATTTCAACCATGCGTATTGCGGGAATCACCATACCTGATGAGAAACGACTCGAGATAGGCCTCACGGCTATTTATGGCGTCGGTCGACCTCGTGCTCAGGCAACCCTTTTAGAGCTGGGTATCGATCACGGCAAGCGCCCGAAAGACCTCTCAACGCAAGAGGAGTCGGCACTTCGCGAGAAGCTCGAGAAATTTACCATCGAGGGTGAATTGAAAAGGCAAATTTCTGGGAACATTCGTCGCCTCAAAGATATCAAGGCGCACAGGGGAAATCGACACCTCAAGAAACTTCCGGTTCGCGGTCAGCGCACCAAGACAAATTCCCGTACCGTCCGTGGCAACGTCCGCAAGACAATGACGAGCGGTAGACGTAAGCTCGAGAAGACATAAGGGCTTGTCCCACGAAATGAGCGCATTACGTGCGTTCATTTCGTGGCTGACAAACCTTACCCAGCACCTTCTGCGGACAGTGTTGACCGCGAGGTACTGGAAAGGGTCTGTTTATTCACGATACAGCACGTCTTGGCGTGAGAAGGTGCTGGGTGTAAGAGCTTCTACGCTCGCTACACTCGCTAAGAATCTCTAACATGGGAAAGAAACGAATCATCAGAAAATCAGGTGGCACGGTGGACGCGGGGCTGAAGTCGCGCTCACTTGCGCGCACCGCGAAGAAGAATATTGTCGCGGGCACGCTCCACATCCATGCTACTTACAACAACACGAAGGTGCTTCTCACCGACAAGAATGGTAACGCAGTCGCCTGGTCTTCGTCTGGAAGTCTCGGATTTTCTGGCGCCAAAAAAGGCACGCCCTTTGCTGCCGCCAAGGTTGGCGAGCTTGTCGGAGATAAGGCAGCAATCATCGGCGTGAAGGAAGTTGATGTCGTGATACGCGGTGTCGGCGCGGGTCGCGAGAGCGCGCTTCGAGGATTTGCGGGCAAGGGCATCGATGTGACGCGCATTGCCGATGACACTCCTGTGCCCCACAACGGACCACGTCCGCCGAAGCCAAGGCGCGTATAATGCGCGGAACACATTACGTAATGCACTAAAGTCTTTTCATGCTACCCGTAAAATCTAAGTACAAAATCGCGAAGCGCCTCGGCAACGGCGTCTTTGAGCAGACGCAGACACAGAAGTTCGCGCTCTCAGAGGCACGTTCTCGCAAAGAGAAGCGCGGACGCGGCGCGTCGGACTACGGCAAACAGCTGCTCGAGAAACAGCGCGTGCGCTACACATACGGGCTCGCGGAGAAACAGCTTTCAAACTACGCCCATAAAGCGATCACCGAGCCAGACCCGTCGCTCTCGCTCTATCGGACGCTAGAGATGCGCGCAGACAGCGCGGTCTACCGGGCTGGTTTTGCCTCCACGCGACGCGCAGCGCGCCAGATGGTGAGTCATGGACACATCACTATCAATGGCCGCCGCACTACAGTGCCTTCGCATGAGGTAAAGAAGGGCGATGTGATTTCTGTACGCGAGGGCAGTCGCACAAGTCCGCTTTTTGCGTCGCTTGCCGAGAAGGAGGCCCGTTCGATACCACAGTGGCTTTCTGTAGATCTCAACTTGCTCAAGGCGGAGGTCACCGGTGAGCCGATGTACTCTTCGGCGGAAGTCGGATTGGACCTCGCGACGGTGTTTGAATTCTACAGCAGATAATGTATAATGTTCGCGATTTTTAGCCCCTTTATTATTCACTTTATGAGCGCTGCAGACTAATTTTAGTATATGTCGGATTACCACATCGCACTTCCTTCAAAACCCCGCGTCGTTTCTGAAAGCGAACGCAGCGGTACCTACGAGATAGACGGGCTCTACCCGGGTTATGGGTTCACGCTCGGCAACAGTCTTCGCCGCATCATTCTCTCCTCGCTCCCGGGCGCGGCTGTCACACATGTCAAGATTCCCGGTGTCGCGCACGAGTTCTCCACTATCGAGGGCGTGAAGGAAGATGTCGTAACGATTCTCCTCAACGTCCGTAAGATCCGCTTCAAGCTTCTTGCGGACGAACCCCAGACCATCACGCTTTCAGTGAAGGGTCCACAGGCAGTCACCGCGGCAGATCTCAAACTCCCTGGACAGGTAGAAGTGCTCAACCCGGAGCAGCACATAGCTGAGGTCACGGGTAAGTCAAATTTCGAACTCGAGCTCCGCGCTGAGCGCGGACTCGGATACATCCCGAAGGAAGAGCACCAGAAAGAGCGCGTCGACATCGGCAGCATCGCGCTTGATGCGATTTTCTCTCCCATCCGTCGCGCAAACTACGAAGTGGAGAACATGCGCGTCGGCGACAGGACCGATTTCAATCGGCTCCGCATTCTCATCGAGACGGACGGCACTCTAGCTCCGCGCGAGGCTCTTGAGCGCTCTATAGAGACCATGATCCACCAACTCAAAGCTGTCGTGGGATTCAAGGAGGAAGAAACCGCTGACATGGGTATGCCAACCTCGGGGGATGCAAAATCGGCATCGCGCGAAGACAAGTCCGCTCCCATGGATGCGGAGGTGCTCAAAACGCGCATTACCGAGCTCAGCCTCCCGCAGCGAGTCGAAGCCGCGCTCGACAATGCCTCCATCCGCACTGTCGGAGGGCTCGTCCGTAAGCGCGAAGATGATCTCCTTGCTATAGAAGGTCTCGGCCAGAAGGGTCTTCAGGACATAAAGCGCGCACTTTCCAATCTCGGATTGACGCTGCGCACACTGTAATTTCTTATGCGCCATCACGTGAACAAGCGAACACTCAACAGGGACAGGAGGCAGCGTACCGCTCTCCTGCGCTCTCTGGCACGCTCACTTGTTCTCAAGGAGGGCATCACGACCACTGTGGCGAAGGCTAGGGAACTCCGTCCTTTTGTCGAACGCTTGGTCACCACCGCAAAGAAGAACACCATCGCGTCTCGTCGCGACATATCGACGCGACTCGGAGGGGCGCCCGATGCTGTTAAGAAGCTTCACGACACGATAGCGAAACGCTACGAATCACGCGCCGGGGGCTATACGCGCGTCATCAAGCTCGGTCGTATCGGTAAGCGCGTGGGTGAAGCTGCTCGAATAGAATTTGTAAAGTAGTATGGATACAAAACAGAAAACGTTTACTATAGACGCGGCAGGACGCACCCTCGGGCGCGTCGCCTCGGAGGCCGCTAAGATGCTCATGGGCAAGACCCTCGCAGATTACACGCCGCACATTCGATCTGACGTAAAAGTCACCGTCGTTAATGCGTCCAAAATCTACACCCGCGAGCGCAAGAAGCGCCAGACTGTATACACCACGTATTCCGGCTACCCGGGAGGCCTCAAGAAAGAGACGCTCGCGCACCTCATCGAGCGCAAAGGACACGACGAGGCTGTGCGCCGCGCGGTACGCCGTATGCTCCCCAACAACACAATGCGCAACGCTCGAATGAAGAATCTTAATGTAACCGCATAAATCTATGGCAACCGCACGATACACAGAAGCTATTGGTCGCCGCAAGACCGCGACCGCGCGCGTGCGCATCACGCCCGCCAAGAGCACGTCGATGATAGTCAACGGTAAGGAAGCTTCAGAATATTTTCCGCTTGCTATCCAGATGAAAACTGCTTACGAGCCGCTCCAAGCGCTCGGCGCAACCTTCGCCGTCTCGGCAAAAGTGTCGGGCGGTGGCACCAAGGCGCAAGCCGAAGCAATCCGTCTTGGTATCTCCCGCGCGATGATAGAGATAGAGCCAAGCCAGCGAAAGGACCTCAAAGTTCGCGGCTTCTTCAAGCGCGACCCTCGCTCCCGCGAGCGCAAGAAGTTCGGCCTCAAGGGTGCCCGCCGCGCACCGCAGTGGAGCAAGCGCTAACTTGGCAGACATGGGTCCCGAATACGACCGGTGGTTTGCATTCACTGTGAATGCGAGTAATGTTGCTGCAGGACTGATCTTCCGCAAGGAGGTGAGACGCTCTCGCAAGAGAGAGTTCAAGAGACGGTCAGTGATTAAAATCACTGGTACGCCCTCACGGGGATAGATTTATCGCCGCTCTGTCAGCCCCTCGCAACAGCCTCACTTTGTGAGGCTGTTTACTTTTTGGTATACTCGCGCCGATGAATGACTCTCCAGAACACGAAGACATAGATTTTGAGCCCGAGGATGAGCTCGGAACTGCTGGAGCTGCAAAGGCCAAGATGCTGAAACTGCGAGACGAGCTCGAAAAGGTAAAGGCGGAGCGGCAGGAGTACCTCGACGGCTGGCAAAGGTGCAAGGCAGACTCGGTAAATGCAAAGAAAGAGGCCGTCATAGCAGGCGAGAGGCAAGCGGTGCGCCGCATCGAGGAATTTGTCGATAGCCTACTGCCCGCACTGGACAGTTTCGATATGGCGGCGGGAAGTGAGGCCTGGGCTACGATAGACAAAGGTTGGCGTACCGGGATGGAGCAGGTGCAGAATCAGCTTCTCGACGCGCTTGTCGGCGTGGGCGTACAGCGCTACGGCAAAATAGGCGACGTATTCGACCACTCCATACACGACGCCGCAGAGGAGCGCGACGATGTGGCAGGGGATTCGGGCACAATTGTCCGCATTCTTCGTTACGGATATAGGTCGGGCGAACGCATATTGCGACCCGCACAGGTCATCGTTAAGAAGTAAACTCAGCCCGAGTGCGTGCGCCCAGCCGTACCATCTACGCTGATGTGCTTTAGCTACACCTTGCCATTCTAAATAATGCACTCCAGTAAACTCACCAATTGGTGGATTTACTGGAGTGCTCTGCTGTGGTATCAATCCGATATGGGTACGAAGTTCAAAGGCATCAAGACCGCTGCGGAGTACCGACGCGGCGAGATAACCAAAGACATTTTACGGCTCGTCGGCGCTGGTGTGATTATGGCCGGTGCGATTGCGGCACCCAATGCCGTGCAACTTATCGACATGTTCGATCCCAAAAGCCCTCGGGAGCGCAACCGCATATGGAAAGCTCTCAAGTACCTCGAATCAAAGCGCCATGTGGAGCTCGATAATGAAGGCGCGCACACATTCGTACGACTCACCGAAAGCGGCAAGCGCCGCCTCGACGAAGAGCGTATATGGGAGATGACTATTCAATCTCCAAGAAGATGGGACAGGAAGTGGCGTCTGGTCCTTTTCGACATTCCTGCGCGCAGCGAAACGATTCGTCAGTCCTTCAGACAGAAGCTCGAGGACTTTGGCCTCAAGCTCTACCAGCGCTCGGTCTTTATTTACCCACACGAGTGCTACGAGCAGGTGACGATAGTCGCCAAATGGTACGGCGTGGATATGCACGTGCGCTACATCGTGGCCGAAGAAATCAACGACGCGCGCAAATTCCTCAAAGAATTTGACTTGGCATAATTCATGAATACAATAAGCCTACCAACTCCTGTATTTTCACCAATTGGTGAGTTTACAGGAGTCGAAGAGAGGCTGCATTACAACGTTTGGTATAGTAGCGAACACTAATACTTCATCAATATGGCAAAAATACTCGGTATAGATCTCGGAACGACGAATTCGGCAATGGCCGTCGTCATGCAAGGCGAACCTCAAATTATCGAAAACTCCGAGGGCGCTCGTACGACACCTTCTATCGTCGCGCTCTCGAAGACTGGGGAGCGACTTGCAGGCCAGATAGCTCGCCGCCAGGCCGTGACCAACCCGAGGAACACCATTTACCAGATAAAGCGCTTCATTGGTCACACCTTCGACGAGGCAAACGTGCAGAAGGATAAGGCAGCTGTGCCCTACGAGATGCGCAAAGCGTCCAACGGCGGCATCGAGGTGCAGCTGGGCGACAAGTGGTACCGCCCGGAAGAGATATCGGCGATGATACTTCAAAAGCTCAAGGCGGACGCAGAAGCGCGCCTTGGCGAATCCATCACAGAGGCAGTGATTACCGTCCCCGCGTATTTCAACGACGCGCAGCGCGCAGCGACGCGCGATGCAGGCAAGATTGCAGGTCTCGATGTCAAACGCATCATCAACGAGCCCACCGCCGCGGCACTCGCATACGGTTTCAACAAAAAGAAGAACGAGAAAATTGTCGTATTCGACTTCGGCGGCGGCACATTCGATATTTCTGTACTCGAAGTCGGCGATGACGTGATTGAAGTGCGCTCCACCGATGGAGACGCACACCTCGGCGGCAAAGACATTGACCAAAAGATCATCAACTGGCTGGCAGACGAGTTCAAGAAGGACACTGGTGTGGATGTCCGCAACGACGCGCTCGCGAGACAGCGACTCGACGAGGCTGCCGAGAAAGCAAAGATTGAGCTCTCGAACGCGCTTGAGACCGAAGTGAACATCCCGTTTATTACTTCCACGGATGCGGGTCCGCAGCACCTCCTCATCAAGCTCTCCCGCGCCAAGCTCGAGGAGCTCACGGCAGAGTTTATCGACCGCGCAATGGTGATTACTAAGCGCGCGATGGAGGCATCGCCATTCAAGACCGGCGATATCAGTGAAATCGTTCTCGTCGGCGGTCAGACGCGTATGCCCGCGCTCCAGAAGGCCGTAGAACAATTCTTTGGCAAAAAGCCGCACATGGGTGTGAACCCCGACGAAGTTGTAGCCCTCGGCGCCGCCATCCAGGGAGGTATCATGCAGGGCGACGTCAAGGACGTGCTACTTCTCGATGTCATTCCACTCAGCCTCGGTATCGAGACCATGGGCGGTGTCGCGACAAAGCTTATCGAGCGCAATACGACCATTCCCACGTCGCGCTCACAGACCTTCTCCACCGCCTCCGACAATCAGCCGTCGGTCGAGATACACGTTGTACAAGGTGAGAGGCCTATGGCTGCAGACAATAAATCACTCGGACGCTTCAACCTCGACGGCATCCCACCAGCCCCCAGAGGTATGCCACAGGTAGAGGTCACCTTTGACATCGACGCCAACGGCATTCTCACGGTCAAAGCAAAAGACAAGACCACCAACAAGGAGCAATCTATTCGCATCGAGGGCTCGTCCGGTCTCTCCGAAGCGGAAATCGAGAAGATGCGCCAGGATGCGGAGGCGAATGCAGAGAGCGACCTCAAGAAGAAGGAGCTCGTGGAGCTGCAAAACAGTGCCGACCAGATCCTCTATGCTGCGGAAAAGGCACTCAAAGATCACGGTGAAAAAGTGAGCGAGGACATCCGCAAGAATGTGCAGGAGAAAATTGAGGCACTTAAGATAGCGCGTAACGGTACACACCCAGGCGCTATCAAGAGCTCGAGTGAAGCACTTTCAACAGCGATGAGCGCCATAGGACAGGCGATGGCATCTTCTCAGGGCGCGAGCACAGGCGGTCCAGAGCAGTCCTCGACAGACACACAGACTCCACCGGAGAATCCAGAATCCAAGTAGCATATGCGCCGCATGATTGCGGTGCAGCACTGGGCGGTGTACAACGTACGAGATGAAAGACTACCCCATTAGAAAGCTTCGCTTCTAACGGGGCAGGCTATCAGATCACAAACATGAAAGACTACTATCAGATACTCGGTGTGCAAAAGGGCGCGTCTGAGGACGAGATAAAGAGCGCGTTTCGAAAATTGGCTCACAAGTACCATCCCGACAAAAAAGGCGGCGACTCAGACAAGTTCAAAGAGGCGAGCGAGGCGTACGCGGTACTCTCCGACAAAAAGAAGCGTGCAGAGTACGACACGTACGGACGCACCTTTGCCGGCGGGGGACCACAGAGTGGCCCGGGCGGATTCGATTTCTCCAATTTTCAGGGGTTTGGTGGACAGGGGCAGCAATTCGAGTTTGACCTCGGCGACATATTCGGCGAATTCTTCGGTGGTCAGCAGAATCCGTTCTCGCAAAAGCGTGGTCGCGATGTGTCCATCGATATCGAACTGAGCTTTAGGGAGAGCGTTTTCGGTACCGACCGTCGCGTGCTCGTCTCAAAGATGGGCGCGTGCGATGTCTGCGCAGGCACTGGCGCCAAAAAGGGTACCAAGCTCACGTCCTGCACTTCCTGCAACGGCAAGGGCAACGTCCGCGAGACACGCAATTCGTTTTTCGGCACCTTTACGACCAATCGTACGTGCCCCACATGCCACGGGCGAGGACAAATTCCAGAGAGCCCTTGCGAGGCCTGCCACGGAGAGGGGATTCGGCGCCAGCAGGAAGAGATCCATATCACGGTGCCCGCGGGTGTGTCCGATGGCGAAATGATTCGCATGCCAGGCCGCGGTGAGGCTGCCCCGGGCGGCGCCGCGGGAGACCTCTACGTGAAGCTCCACGTGAAGCACGACCCGGCCTTTGAACGCGAGGGCAACCACCTCATTACATCGCTGCAAATCAAGCTGACCGATGCGCTACTCGGTGGGGAGTACAAAGTCCGCACGCTCGACGGCGAAGCTAGCATCACGGTGCCCGCAGGTGTCGAGCACGGCGAGATGATTCGCATCCGCGGCGCAGGCGTTCCGTACGGGCGCTCAAGCAAGGGAGACCTGCTTGTCCGCATCGACATCTTGTTCCCCAAGAAGCTTTCCTCATCGGCTCGCAAATTGATTCAAGACCTGCGCAACGAGGGGTTATAATTCCTGCGTGGACTTCGGTAGCCTTACCGCATACCTACCCGCGCTTTCGGCCGATTGGATAATTTTCGGTGGCCTTGCGCTCTTTCTCACGTTCGACGCGCTTCGCGCTGGTCCGGCTCGCGTTGCCGCGCTCTCACTCGCGCTTCCGATTGCACTCTTTCTCTCGAGCAGTATCGGGAGCACCGCATTCATCGGCGCGTTTGTCGCGCAAGCAGCGCCGGCCGTGCAAACCGGTGTTTTCATCTTGCTCTGCCTCGGACTTTTTATCGCTTTCTACCGATTACTGGACACTGGTATGGATTCGCTACACCCGCTGCAGGCACTCATAGCGGGTCTCGCGGGCGCGGGCGTGTGCATCATCGTGCTTCTCCAGCTTCCGGCTGAGACTATCCCGTGGACCTTCGGCAGCACTTTTGCGACGGTGTTCGGCGACGCATACCGTCTCTTCTGGCTCATAGGCGCGTACTTCGCCCTCGCGATGGTGCGTAGCTAACGCCGTGGCATAATCCCGTCATGCACGAGAAGCCCTTGATTCTTGTCGACGAGGCGGCTGTCCCACCGGGTTGCATCCGCATTGATTCAATACCGATTGCAACACGTGAGCTCGCAAAACTCTGCGAGTCTGATTCTTCACTACCCACCAATTTTGCTACAGTCTGGGCCTACTACCCATGGTCGAACACGGCTGTTCGTATTCCCGACGAAGAGGTGTACTTTCTTCTTCGCACCGCTCGCAACAGAGACCTCATAACACGAGAAGAGCAGGCAGTGTTTCGCAACGCGGCTGTCGGAATAGCCGGTCTATCCGTTGGTTCAGCCGTCGTCGAATCACTTGTGATGTCGGGCGGGCCGAAGCAGCTTCGCATGGCCGACCCTGACACAATCGAGCTCACGAACTTAAACCGTATAAAGGCAGGATTGCCAGATGTCGGGGCACCTAAGGCGCTGGTCGCCGCGCGTCGTGCGTGGGAGATAGACCCATTTGCGGACATCGATGCATGGGCGAGCGGTATAAATCAGCATACGGTTGAATCATTCGTGAAGGGTCTCGATGTCGTCGTAGACGAGATGGATTCTATCCCGCTTAAATTTTCGCTTCGCGACGCGTGCAAAGTCGCGCGCATCCCGCTCGTCATGGGTACAGACAACGGCGACGGCGCAATCATAGATATCGAGCGATTCGATCTCGAACCCGAAAGACCCATCTTTCATGGCAGAGTGGGACAATCCGCGAACACAAATCCGACAACTCGCGAAGAATTCAGTCGTCTTGCGGCAGAGATCATCGACCCCGCACTCTTTACAGAACGCCAGGCCGAATCAGTCGCGCGCGTCGGGAAGTCCCTCGCAGGAGTGCCTCAACTGGCCACGGCGGCGGCGATAACTGGCGCCGCTGTAGCGTACGTTGTACGGTCAATTCTCGCGGGAACTCGGATTGCATCAGGGCGCTACTCCCTGCGTACTGAGGCGCTCTTAGCGACGCCTATCTCTTAGTTCCGTTTTACCCACTTATGCTTACGGCCGGGTATTGTTTCTATCTCGCCGTACCGCACGAGCGTGACCTTTGGCACAGCCCGCGCGCCGACCACTGAGTGCAGTTTCGCGTACTCAGAGTTCAAGGTACACAAATTTGAGACGATTTCTTTCGTCAGCGACTCGCACAAAGCCTCACTCGGCTCTGAATTGCGTCCGAGTTCAATGGTAATCTGGAATTGCTGGTCTAGGTTTTCGGTGTGGCCTACCTGCATGATGAATAACCCCGATAGAAGGTGGTTAAATGCGGAACGTTCAAGAGAGTGTTTAATATTCTCGACGTAGATGTTGAGTGCGTACAGTGAAATGGACAAGTCTTTACGACCGTGTAGGTACACAAAAGGGATTTTCCAGCTGTGTACGTCGATGCCGTGCTGTCTCGCAGCTTCTTTAAATCCATCCGGCATTCGCTCAAGAGCGGCCTCTCGACCGAGTACACCTCCACTATCTCGAGTATCGTACCTAATGAGGGGGAGTCCGGCATTTGCAGTAATAACGATGGATGACTCACCAACGACCTGGAAATACCTTCGCAGCGGATCATATTGATACATGCCAAGCACCTCAGATGAAGCTGGTATCTCGTTGTCACGAACGTCCGGCAAGTGTCTACGCACGAGGCACGAGAGCGGCGTATCGTGCGCGACAACTCCGATATCCGCCATTCCATAGACGTTTACCGAGGCGAAATAATCATTCCTCTTCCCAATGAGCTCCAGCACTCGATCCCGCCAGAATTCACTCACTGCCTCGCCGGCAAAAAGCAGCCGCACATCGATGTCCTTCCAGACAATGCCCGATATAGCGCCTTGCTCAATAATGTCCTTCAAAAAAGGGGGATAACCACCGAGGACTACCCGAGAAAATGAGCTGGAGAGCCGCTTTATTTGGTTAATCGCTTCGAGCTTGTCGATTCCAGGTGTCGCGATAACAATTTTGTTGCCAGCATCTGCTGTCCACCTCGCCGCATTGTAAAACTCAAGTCCGGCAATCCAGGTGCCGAGTGCAAAGGAATCAACAAAGAGTGTGCTTCCGCGCTTAGAGTCAAAGATATCTTCGTGTACTTTTCTCATTATCGAGCCCACTATCACGTCCTGCGCAGAACCGCGAGGCCAGAAGTACGGGATACCGGTGGAGCCTGAGCTCGTCGACACATACCGCGCAGCATCGAGCGTGCCATCCCAGCTCATGTCCTCCAACGAATTCTGAGACACGTAGTTGTTCTTATCTATCAAGGGAACCTGGTCGAAATCTCCCTTCGTCCTCACGCTTTCAGGACGAATCCTGTGCGCTTTCAAAAACCTACGGTAGGCAGGGACTCGCCGAGCTGCCTCATGGAATAAATGCAAAGCGGCGGCAAACCCGCGTCGCTCTACTGGCAAACTCGCCACTGCCGGGACCCCGGTGCGGTCGCTGATACCCATATTTCACCGGCATTATATACTATGTATATTCATATGAGCATGTTATACGCGGAGATACTGGAATTGCTCAAGAAGGCCACCAACGCTCCGTCCGGAGACAACGCACAGCCGTGGAGATTCCGCGTAGCCGACGGAGAGGTAGAGATTTGGAACGTGGCCAACGCAGACCCGACACCGTACAACTTTCGTGAACGAGGTTCGATTGTAGCAATCGGCGCAGTCGCCGAGAATATTCGCATTCTGGCAACACATTCGGGATATGCTGCCGCAATACGCGTATATCCAGACGGCCCGCAGGGCTGCGTTGCTCGGATACTTCTCCATGCGCCCGCCGCAAGCACTGACGCACTCGCCGACGCGATACCTTCTCGCACGACCAACCGTTCGCCATACCTTCAACAAAACCTGACTGGTGCACAGGTCCACGAGCTTCAGGAAGCAGCGAAGGATGTTGGTATCACTTTGCGAATCGTAGACTCCGCTGAAGACAAGTCGCGACTTGCCCGCGCCATCAGCATCAACGAGCGCCTCATTATGGAGCATAGAGACATTCATCATGGTCTCTTCCGCATGATTAGGTACTCTCGTGCTTCTGAACGGCGCAGTCCGGGCATGTTCATCAAAACAATGGATTTGCCCCTTCCTATAGAACTTCTTTTCCGCACTGCGCTGCGTTCTTGGAACCTCGTTCAGCTCCTGAATAGAGCTGGCTTTTCGAAAACCATCCCAACGCAGACTGCTCCCATATATGAATCGTCTGCTGCGTTTGGCGCGCTGCTGCTGGCCGGGCGGGGCGATGCAGATTTCTTCGCAATTGGGCGGGCTCTCCAACGTGTGTGGCTTGCCGCGACACGGTGCGGTCTGGCAATGCAGCCTACAGCGGCCATACTCTATCTTGAACAACGCATCCAGGAGGAGGGTACAGGCATGTTTACTCCCGAGCACGCGAAACTCGTGACCGACTCGTACTCCGAAATAGCTTCAGTATTTCATGTTACTGGAGCCGAATCGATAGGAATGATGTTCCGCATCGGGGTACCCACGAGACAAACTGTGCATTCATACAAGCACGAGCCTATAGTTCTGTCATAATGGCTGCGTAGTCATATGCCAGACGTAGCGTCGATCATTTTGGATCCATCGTTCGAGCTCATACTGCTTGTATGCGCTCTTGCAGCTAATTCGCTGCTTGCCTACGGCGTGTATCAAAGCGGGAACAAAAGCGCGACGAATATCATTTTCGTGCTCCTGAGCATATGTACTTCGTTATGGCTCCTCAACAACTTCCTTACCGGATATCTCGGACAGTCTGCGCGATTTCCCGAAGCTACGCTCGTACTTGCTCGATTCGGGATTTTCTTCGCCGCACCCATGAGTGCACTATTTTTCCTGCTTGCTCACACGATGCCGGCCGTGCGCATACGATTGACGCCTCGTGCATATTACTCAGTGCTTGGGTTGACCCTTGGCATGATGCTGCTCAACCTTTCGCCATTTGCGTTTACCGGCATAGCCTTTGAGGGTGCATCTCTGCAGCCAGTACCGGGCCCAGGCCTCATTCCGTTTTCTGTTATATCGACGCTATTCAGCATCCTCGCTGTGTACCTCTTACTCCGCAAGTACAGGTCAGAATCGGGTGATGTAAGAAAGCAACTGGGGCTCGTCCTTCTCGGCATTCTAATTATGCTTACGCTCATTATTCTGACGGTGCTCATTCCGTTGCTGCTTTTCAATACGCTTTCGTTCCTCGCATTTACACCCTTGTACACCTTGGCATTTCTGGGCCTTACTGCGTATGCCATTACCAAGTACCACCTCTTCAATATTAAGGTGCTCGTAACACAAGCCCTGACCATCACCATATCTGTAGTGCTCTTCGCAAAAATATTCGGCGAGCAGTCGCTCAGCGCACAAGTGGTCGACTCACTTCTCCTTCTGTTTATGCTCGTCACGGGCTACTTCCTCGTACGCAGCGTCAAGCGCGAAGTACGACAGAGGGAGACAATCGAACTCCAAGCCAAGGAACTCGAAGAGGCTAACACGCAACAGGAGAGTCTCCTGCACTTCATCAGTCACGAAGTGAAGGGGTACCTCACAAAAAGCGAGGCGGCTTTTGCTGCGATTCGCGCGGGCGATTACGGTGCGGTCACGCCAGAGCTGCACGAAATGTCGGGGCTTGCGCTCACCGATGTGCGCAAGGGGGTTGACACGGTCATTGATATTCTCGATGCGTCCAACCTCAAGCGAGGGACTGTCTCATTTGCGCGACTGCAATTCGACTTCGCAAAGGCTGTAGACGACATCGTCTCGGAACTCACGCCTGCCGCGCGCGCCAAGGGCCTGCAGCTCACGTTCACTGCGCCGCAAGGAGAGTTCCTCGTGGTCGGAGACGAAGACAAACTGCGACGACACGTGATACGCAACCTCGTCGAGAATTCAATCAACTACACACTCCACGGCTCCGTCACCGTCGAGCTTCAGCGCACCGCTGGTATCGTGCGACTTGTTGTGAGAGACACGGGCGTTGGCATCACACCCGACGACATGAAGCGACTCTTCACAGAGGGCGGCAAGGGGACTGACTCCGTAAAGGTAAACGTACATTCGACAGGCTACGGTCTCTTCATCGCGAAAACCATAGTCGAAGGACATGGCGGCCACATATGGGCGGAGTCAGCGGGTAAGGACAAGGGCTCCAGCTTCACGGTGGAGATGCCGGTGACAGGCATCCGACACGGTTGAGCTTCTCACACATTTGTGTAAAAGTATTCATATGCACTTCATCCGACGTCTCACCGATACCATACAGAATAGTTTTTACAATCCAGTCTTTTATCGCGAGCACCGCGAGTCGGGGGTAGGGAAGCCACTTCGGGCACTTACGGTCATTTCTGCGCTCTGGGCGCTCGCGCTCTCTGTCATGGCGTTCGTCGCGATACAGGCTTTCTTGCAGAACGACGTGCTCGACCGCATTGCCGACATCTACCCTGAGGAGCTTGTTATTACGATAGAGAATGGAGAGGCGAGCGCAAATGTAGCTCAGCCTTATTACATCCCTATGCCGCCGGTGATTGCGAGCTCCTCGACGCCAGAATATCTCGCGATTATCGACACTCGACCAGAGGTTACGGTAAACGAACTTCTCGGCGAAACGGCCGCCATCTATCTCACGCAGAAAACGCTGGTCTTTATCAACAAGTATGAGGCGGGTACCGATCCCTCACAGCCGCAGGTATCGCACCAGTACGTAAACGTCGCCAGCATCCCGAATCAGACAATAGATAGCGATACTGCAGAGGAGCTGGTGGGCATCGCACGTCCCATCGTGAACGCAATCGGTTGGGCGGCCCCCTTCGTGATTTTCATCATCCTTCTTGCGGTCGCGGTATTGGGCTACCTCTTCGTCGCGCTCTTCGGCGCGCTCATCGTCTGGTTGCTCGCGCGCATCAAGGGAATCCAGTTTACCTACGGTACGTCATACGTCACCGCTCTCTTCGCTCTCATTCCGGTCGCGATTTGGGACCTTCTCACAGACATTGCCGGGATGGGCAATCATTTCCTTCTCACGCTCGCCATCTTTATCGCGGTCGTACTTACCAACGTCCGCAATGAGGAGGGCTCGTCTTCGACCAATCCAGAGCCTTAGGACTTGCATAGGTAGTCATATTTTGTCATAACACTCGCAGCCAACCCGAGCCACGGAGGACTGAATGCTGCGCGCGTGGGCTATTATTGCGACACTGATGCTCGCCACGAGCCTTGGCGTCAACGCATGGATTATTTTTGGCGACCACGGCCACCGCATCTTCAAGGTCGAGGCCGGGGCGCATGATGCGATTGTGGAGACCCTCCAAATGATGGGTCTGCGCAAGGTCGGGACCATTCCCAACCCGAGACGCACCGTATTCACCGACGGTACGATCGTCGCGTCGGGCGAGGAAATCACCGCGGCAGCGATTTCTTTCGTCGTTAAGCGGCCACTTCGCTCCGCCATCCAGGCGCGTCTGCACCTTCAGAGCCGCGGCCTGAGCGTGAGCGAACTCACGTATCCGGACAAGTTCCTCGGCGAGAAATTGGTCGCTATTCGCGTCGCCGGCATCGAGCTCGCGTTCCGTCTGGCAAGAAACAAGCTTCCCAAACCGGACTGGGAGCGGTAACCGAGAGCGAAGTTGCAGGGGCTCGCACCAGCGAGCCCCCTGACTTTTAATGCCATTTCCTTCCGATTTTCTGCTATATTTGTGTCTATGAAGCGTATTCTGACCGGCCTGCAACCTTCTGGCCGACTGCACGTTGGCAACTACTTCGGAGCGCTAAAGCCCTTTATCGACCTTTCACATGAGTACGACAGCATGCTCATGGTTGTCGATTACCACGCGCTCACGACTCTCCGAAAGCCCGCTGAGCTTCGCCGTAACATTCTCGATATTGTCAAAGACTACGTTGCAGCGGGCGCAGACCCCGAGAAGGTTCTCATATTCCGCCAATCAGACGTGCCAGAACACACCGAACTCGCTTGGATTTTCCAGTGCCTCGTGACCGTGTCATTTCTTCAGCAGGCGCACGCATACAAAGACAAGGTAGCTAAAGGCCTCGAGGCTAATGCGGGACTTTTCGCATACCCGATGCTCATGGCCGCGGATATCCTCCTCTACGATACTGACATCGTGCCGGTAGGAGCAGACCAGCGGCAACACGTCGAGTACGCGCGCGAGGCTGCGGCAAAGTTCAACAACGCGTTCGGAGAAACTTTCAAGGAACCGCAAGAGCGCATCATCGATGCAATCGCCACTGTGCCGGGCACCGACGGCAAGAAAATGAGCAAGAGCTACGGGAACACAATCCCTCTTTTCGGCACACGTGATGAAATCGCGAAGGCTGTGATGGGCATCGTCACCGACTCGTCGGGGGACAGGCCTGAGAACGTGTACGCAATACACCGGGTAGTAAAGAACGAAGGCGAGCTCCAATCGCTCTACGAATCGTACAAGGGCAAATACAAATCGTTGAAGGAGGCGCTCGTGGAAGACCTCGACGCGTTCATCGCGCCAATGCGAGCAAAGCGTGATTCCATCAGCGATGATGACGTGCGAAACATTCTCAAGAACGGCGCGGCGAGGGCGCGGGAGCGCGCCTTAGCAAAAATGGCCGATGTGCGAGCAAAGCTCGGCCTCGATATCTAAAGCGGTATGAAGAGAACATTTATCGAAGATCTCGGCACGAGAATAGGGGAGACGGTGCTCATCAAGGGATGGGTTTCCGTCCGCCGCGACCAGGGCAAGATGGTCTTCTTCGATTTTCGCGATATGACAGGCACTGTCCAGGGTGTCGTGCTTCCTTCGAGCGAAGCGATCGAGATAGCCAAGGAGACACGTCTTGAGTACGTCGTCGCAGTCCAGGGCAAAATCAACGAGCGACCGGAGAAAAACAAGAACGCGAAAGTACAAAATGGCGACATCGAGCTTGAAGTGCTCCAGCTCACGGTACTTGCGAAAGCCGAGCCGCTTCCTTTCGACATGTCGCTGGAGGGATTCAACCTAGACCTCCCCACTGAGCTCGACCACAGAGCGCTCACGCTTCGTCACCCGCGCCTGCAAGCCATCTTCAAGGTGCAGGCTGTCATCATCGACTCCTTTCGCGAGTACATGAAGTCGCAGCGCTTTTTCGAATTTCAGGCACCGGCTATTGCTCCTGCGACCGCCGAGGGCGGTGCGGAGGTATTCGAGGTAAAGTACTTCGACAAGAAAGCCTACCTCACGCAGTCACCCCAGCTCTACAAACAAGTCGTGATGACTGCATTCGAGCGCGTGTTCTCGGTCAACAAGGTGTTCCGCGCGGAGCCCAGCGCGACGACGCGCCACCTGACCGAAATCGTATCGCTCGATGCTGAGATGGGCTTCATTGATTCGTGGAGGGATGTGCGAGACATGTCGGAGAACACGGTGCGCTACATATTGCAGCAGGTCGGGGTAAAGTGTGCTCGCGAGCTCGAGCTACTCGGCGCGACGCTGCCCACAATGATTGAGGAGACCCCGACACTCTCGCTTACTGAAGCTCAGGAGAAGATCTTTCGAAAGACGGGTCGCGATTCACGCGGCGAGAAAGACCTAAACCCGGAAGACGAGCGCGCCATCTGCGAAATTCTCAAAGAAGAGACTGGCTCGGACTTTGTGTATGTCTACGGCTACCCGACGCGCCAGAAGCCCTTCTATGTGTACCCCAATCCCGAGAATCCAGACTTCAACGAAGGCATGGACCTCCTCTGCCGCGGCGTCGAGTGGCTCTCGGGGGGACGCCGCATCAACGACTACGCGCAACTCATGGATCACGTCGGCATGTGGGGCATGGACCCGAAAAAAGTCGAGATGTTCCTCGAAGCCTTCCGCTATGGGGCGCCGCCAGAAGGTGGCTTTGCTCTCGGTGCAGAGCGCATGACGATGCAGATTCTCAATCTCAAGAACATCCGCGAAGCGGCCATGTTCCCGCGCGACATGCACCGCATCGACCAGCTGCTCTCTGAGGAAGGCAGCAAGACGCATGAGTAATCGCTTCAATATAGAGACGGGCGGTTTCCAGGGGCCGCTGGAGGCCCTCCTCGATATGATCGAGGCGCGTAAGCTCTCTATTTCGGATGTGTCGCTCGCACAGGTCGCGGACGCGTACCTCGCATACGTCGAAAAGTTGCCCGAACTTCCACTCGCGGAGACATCGCAATTCATCCTCGTTGCCTCAACACTGCTCCTCATCAAGTCGCGGTCGCTCCTGCCGACGCTCACGCTCTCTGAAGAGGAGAAGGAAACTGTTGAGGAGCTCGAACGCCGACTAGCTCGCTACGCACTTTTCCGCAAAGCGGCGAAGCTTCTCAAGAGGGAATGGGGGAGAACGCCGCTGTACTTTCCGCGTCGCGCGCCCCTGCGTCCGCCCGTATTCTCGCCGGCCGAGTCGACCGTTCAGAACATCTTTGCAGCCGGCACGCGCCTGATGCACCTCCTCCCGAAACCAGAGCAACTCGCGAAGGCCGCTGTCGCACCCGTGCTCGCGCTCGAAGACGTGATAGTCAATCTCAAACAGCGTCTCACGAGTGCTTTCAGAGCCCGATTCAGCGAGCTCACGAAGTCGAAGGACAAGCACGAGACTATCGTGTACTTCCTCGCGATGCTCGAACTCGTCCGGAGCGGCTCCGCAAGTGTGAGCCAAGAGAAACTTTTTGAAGATATTACGATAGAATTGGAGAGCACGGGCATTCCGCGCTACGGTATCTAGCAGTATGAGCACTATCGACAGATCAACGCAGCTTGAAGCGCTCCTTTTCAGCGAGGGCGTGCCAGTGTCCCGTAAAAAGCTCACTCAGCTCCTTGGCTGTACGTCCGACGAACTCGAAAATGCGGTGGCCGACCTCATCCAGCGCAAGGAGGGAAGCGCAATCGCGGTGATAGCAACAGCTCAAGATATCGCGCTCGCTGTCTCGCCGGAAGCGGCACCGACCGTGAAGGCGGCGTTCGAGCGCGAGCTCGGGGTAGAGATTGGTGATGCAGGGCTTGAAGTGCTTTCCATCGTGCTTTACCGAGGACCGTCGACACGCGCACAGATTGATTACATCCGCGGAGTGAACACCTCGTGGACTATTCGCACACTCGCTGCTCGCGGCTTGCTCGAACGCATTCCAAACCCGGCAGATGCGCGCGAATACCTCTACCAGCCGACTGTGGAGCTCCTCGCCCATCTTGGTGTGCGGGGCGCGCAAGAACTACCTGATTATGCTAAAATCTCCAGCGAATTGGCCGCATTCGAGGAGAAGGCTGGTCCGTTCGAGTCTGAAGACCATGCCCAGCAGTGAAATGTGCCTTGGGCGGGCTGCTACAGGGGATATTGCATATGCTGGATTCCAAGACCACAACGGAGGGAGGCTTTCATGACTCGCCGCGCCAAGACGACGTGTCGCTTGGCGCGAAGGCGCATTCTACTGACTGGGCTATGCCACCAGAAACACGGAGTCCACTTCTACTGGAGGGAACTGAACCACTTTCCAATAGACAGCACATAGTGGGCGCCGTATCGCTTGTAGGACTGGGTCTTGCGTCTTTTTTTATGGTCTTCACCTACATGGACGGCCTTACGTCGGACATAGCCCAAACGGCATCCGCTGCGTCCGCAGCGTCCAGCGCGTTCGACAGCGTTTCTCTCATCGCGAAGTCCGCTATAGTCGTTGATTTGAACAGCGGCAGAGTTCTCTACGAAAAAAGCGCAGACACCCAACTCCCACTCGCATCACTTACCAAGGTCCCGCTTGCGCTTGCGGTTGCAGAAGTTCTCGCGCCAGAACGTAGGGTCGAGATACCCTACAATACGGGCTTCACAGAGGGCGGCCAGCGCCTATTGAAGGGCGAGCGGTGGCGGGTACGCGACATAATGCACTACGCGCTCGTAGCCTCATCCAACGAAAGTGCGCAGATCCTTGCTGAATATGCAGACAACGACTTACATGCACTCTATGCATCGTCAACGCCAGGCTCTGCTGCGCTGTGGCGCATGAACGACCTCGCGCAGAGTTTAGGTCTACAAAGCACGTATTTCCTCAACGTGAGCGGACTTGATATAGACGAATCTACGAGTGGCTCGTACGGTACTGCGCGCGATGTTGCGAAACTTTTTGCGTACGCTGCGACGGTGCGCCCCGAACTCTTTGACGGCACCACTCGCGACGGTCTTCTGCTCATCGATGCCTCCGGTGGCACAACAACGGCGTTTAATACCAACGAAGCGCTCGGCCAGATTCCCGGACTCATTATGGGCAAGACTGGCTTTACCGACCTTGCAGGGGGCAATCTGGCAATAGTATTCGACACAGGCCTCTCGCAACCCGTTGTCGCCGTCGTTCTTGGCTCGACTATTGACGCCCGTTTCGCCGACATGCGCCTTCTTGTAGACAGGACGCTCCAGGCAATAGCTCAAGAATAGGGATGTAGAATATGCTCATGGACGGTACAGTGTCAGATATCATCCGAGTGCTCGTCCCTGCGGCCACTTCGTTCGTGCTCGGAATGCTTCTCACTCCCTTTCTCACACACTACCTCTACAAGTACAAGGCATGGAAAAAGAGTGCAGGCAAAATCGCATACGACGGCCTTGCCGCTGAGGAGTTCAACAGACTCCACATCCAGAGCGAGGTGCGCGCTCCGCGAATGGGCGGCATAGTCATCTGGGGAAGCGTACTACTCACGACACTTGGCATAGCTGCGCTTGCGGCATTCATTCCCGCGCTCGAGTGGCTCAACTTCCTCAGCCGCAGCCAGACATGGATACCCCTCTCCACACTGCTGATTGGCGCATTCGCAGGCCTCATCGACGATCTCTACGTCATACGTCCGGGCGGAACGGGGCTCTCGCTTCGGGTCCGCCTCGTTGTCGTTTTTCTTCTCTCACTCTTCATCGGATGGTGGTTCTGGGAAAAGCTCGACGTCGTTGCAATCAACATACCATTCGGTTCTCCGCTCGAAATCGGCATACTCATCGTTCCGTTCTTTATCCTGCTTTCGCTCGCGCTCTATGCGTCGGGAGTTATCGACGGTATAGACGGCCTCTCGGGCGGGGTATTCGCGTCCATTTTTGCCGCCTATACGGTCATTGCGTTTGTGCAAGAACAAGTAGACCTCGCTGCGTTCTCTGCGGCCGTCGTCGGCGGCCTGCTCGCATTCCTATGGTTCAACATACCGCCCGCGCGTTTCTACATGTCTGATACGGGCACGATGGGGCTCACGCTCGCGCTCGCCAGTATCGCGTTTATGACAGACAGCCTCGGCGGCGGCGTCGGCATTGCGGTTTTGCCTATTATCGGTCTCCTCCTCGTCGTCACAGTCGCATCGGACATCCTGCAGTTGCTCTCCAAGAAAGTCTTCGGACGCAAGATCTTTCGCATCGCACCACTCCACCACCACTTCGAAGCAATCGGCTGGCCTGGCACCAAGGTCGTGATGCGATATTGGGTGCTTTCGGTGGTTTTCTCATTTGCAGGTGTCATCCTCGCGATAGCATCGCTCTCGGTCTGACATGCGCAAACAGCAAATAGACAGACCGCTCGCGCTCATCATCGGGGTCCTCGTCCTCGGCGGTGCACTTATATTCGCCTCAGCGGCGTTCGGACTGCTGGCGCGCGGCGCGACCCACATGTCCTCGGTAGTGTTTAGTCATCTTGTTCTCGGTATCGGTCTCGGCCTCATCGCGATGCTCGTAGGCGCATATATCGACTACCGTTTCTGGCGAACATACGCTCCACACCTCTTTATCCTCGCATGCATTGCGACTGCGCTTGTCTTCATCCCTGGACTCGGTTTTTCGCACGGTGGAGGGACGCGATGGCTCCACATCGGCTCCTTTTCCGTACAGCCATCGGAAGGCATCAAAATTGCCTCGGTCATGCTTGCCGCGGCATACTTCTCTCTCATAAAAACCAAGGTCACTACCTTCACGTACGGTTTCGGGGGATTTCTTGCGATACTTGCGGTACCGATAATCCTGCTTCTCCTCCAACCCGATACGGGCACACTAGGAATCATCGCCGTATCTGTAGCTGCTGTTTTCTTCGCTGCTGGCGCGTCATGGAAGCAAATCACGGCCGCACTCCTCATCGGCATACTGTCGCTCGGTCTTCTTGCCACCTTCCGTCCGTATGTGCGCGATCGGATCGTCACATTTTTCAACCCTTCAGAGAACCAGCAGACGCAGTCGTACCAGCTAAAACAATCACTTATTGCTATCGGTTCCGGGGGATTCGCGGGCAGGGGGTTCGGACAGGGGATTCAGAAGTTCACATACTTACCAGAGCCGATGGGTGATTCGATATTCGCCGTCGCCGCCGAAGAACTCGGCTTTATAGGGTCGACGGTGATAGTGTTGCTCTTCCTCGCATTCGCGCTACGGGGCTACCGCGTGGCCACGCACGCGCCGGAGATGTTCGGCTCACTCCTCGCTGTCGGCATCGCCACGTACCTCGCTTCCGAAGCCTTTATCAACATCGCCGCGATGCTCGGCGCATTCCCGCTCACGGGCGTACCGCTCACCTTCATCAGCCAGGGCGGGTCAGCCATGCTCGTCTCCTTGGGAAGCGCGGGCATCCTGCTCAGCATCTCCCGACGCCGCGCCTAATACTGTGGCATAATAGAGCCACTGTATGCGTATTGTTCTCGCCGGGGGAGGCACGGGAGGCCACTTTTATCCGCTCGTTGCGGTGGCAGAGGCTATACAGGACATCGCGCAAGAGCGCACGCTCATCGAGCCGGAACTTATCTATGTTGGCCCCTCTCCGTTTGACGCGGTAGCACTGCAAGAGCATGACATCATCTACCACCCATCGCCCGCGGGGAAACTCCGCCGGTACACGAGCGCACTCAATGTGTGGGACTTCTTCAAGTCCGCCTTCGGCATTTTCCGCTCGACCCTCCATCTCTACCGTCTCTACCCGGATGCCGTCTTCTCCTCGGGAGGCTATGCTGCATTCCCCACGCTCGTCGCGGCACGGCTTCTCAAAATTCCCGTCATCATCTACGATGCCGATGCGAAGCCAGGGCGCGTCTCGCTCTGGTCGGGCAAGTTCGCGCACCGCATCGCGCTCGCGCATGTCGAAGCTGCTGCATTCTTTCCCGAAAAAATCCGTGACCGCATCGCACGTACAGGCCATCCAATTCGCAAGGAAATCGAGTCACTCGCAAAAGAAGGCGGACACGAGTTCCTCAAGCTCGACCCCTCAGTCCCCACGGTGATGGTCATGGGCGGCTCGCAGGGCGCACAAAAGATAAACGAGACAATCCTCGACGCCCTCCCAGATCTCGTCACTCGCTACAATGTCATTCACCAGACCGGTGCGGCAAATCTCGAGGAGGTGAGCGGTGTCGCGAAACTCGTGCTCAAAGATTCCGTTGACAACCACTACCGCCCTTTCGGACTCCTCAATACGCTCGCCATTCGTATGGCAGCGGGCATCTCTTCGGTCGTTGTGGCGCGAGCGGGCAGCGGCACCATCTTCGAAATTGCGAGCTGGGGCATACCTGCCATCCTGGTGCCTATTCCGGAGGACGTCTCTCACGACCAGACAGAGAACGCATTCTCCTATGCCCGTGCAGGCGCGGCAGTGGTCATAGAGCAGCGCAATCTTACGCCGCACATTCTTTCTGCCGAAATCGACAGGCTAGTGCAAGACAAGGCAAAGCTCGCCCAGATGAGCGATGCTGCCAAGGCCTATGCACGACCCGCTGCGGCACGTAAGATAGCTACGATAATCGTCGAAACGGCGCTTGAGCACGAACCTGTATGACCCCCATCAAAGTCAGATTCCCGCCGAGCCCGACGGGCTATTGCCACGTGGGCACCGCTCGCATGGCACTCATTAATTTTCTCTTTGCGCGCAAGCGCGGCGGTACCATTGTCTTCCGCAGCGAGGACACCGATAGGGAACGTAGTACGCGCGAGTACGAAGAGGATATTGTTGAGAGTATCAAGTGGCTCGGGCTTGACTGGGACGAATTTCTGCGGCAGTCGGAACGCACTCCGGTGTATACCGCTGCGCTTGAGAATCTCATCGCGAAAGGCAAAGCGTACGTCTCCGAAGAGCCGAGCAAGAAAGACCCTTCGGTCATGGTCGCTCCCGTGCGTCTACGCAATCCGGGCTCGGTCGTTACGTTTACCGACATCGTCCGCGGCGAGATTACTTTTGACACGACTGAGCTTGGTGATTTCGTCATAGCACGCGCGATTGACGACCCACTCTATCATCTTTCGGTCGTAGTCGACGATAAGGAGAACGGTATTACCCACGTCATCCGGGGAGAAGAGCACATCTCCAACACGCCGCGACAAATCCTCATTCAAGAGGCACTCGGGTACGACCGTCCACAGTACGCTCACTATCCGCTTTTCCTTGGCACCGATCGCTCTAAACTCTCGAAGCGAAAAGGCGATGTCGCTGTCAAAGACTACCGCGCCGAAGGCTATGTGCCGCAGGCACTTCTCAATTTCATTGGCACCCTTGGATGGACTCCACCATCGGGTAAGGAAATTCTCTCGCTCGACGAGATGGTGGCCGAATTCGAGCTCGAGGACCTGCACAAGAGCGGCGCGGTATTCGATGTCGACAAGCTGCGCTGGTACAATCGCGAGTACCTGCTTCAGCTCGACGACGCCACGTTTGCCTCGCATGCGCTCGAGCGCCTGCACAAGGCTCTTGCGGCGCGCGGCGTGAGCTTCCAAGAGGGGATAGCGCAAAAGATTTTGCCCACACTCAAAGAGCGCATCAGCACCTGGGGCGACATCGACCGCATGACCGAAGAGGGCGAGCTCGACTTCTTCTTTCAGAGGCCGGAGCCGGCGCCAAGCGAGCTGCCGGGCAAGGGGAGTGATGCGGCAACTGCATCGCGCCATCTCGCCAGGATTCATGAACTTTTGTCTGCCGCCGACGATGAAATATATAGTTCCTATGAACGTCTAAAAAATACTGTGTGGGATTACGCAACAGCGGAGGGAAGGGGGGCGGTATTGTGGCCAATGCGCTACGCGCTTTCAGGCCGGGCTAAATCCCCCGACCCATTTACCATAGCTTCCGCGATTGGGCGCAAAGAGACACTTGCGCGTCTCACGGTCGCGCAACAAATCTTAGGCTCATGAGGGGATTTGTCGTAGGCGTCTGCATATTCGCGACTAGCGTACTCGCCATCCCAAGTCTTACCGCAGCCCAAAGTGCTGAGGAGCTCCAGCAGCAAATCAATGTGCATAGTGCGCAGATAGACGCGCTCGATAAAGAAATTGCTCAGTATGAGGCACAACTGAAAGAGACGTCCGCACAAAAACAGACTCTACAGAGCAGGCTCAATGAGCTCGACCTACAGCGCAAGAAATTGACCGCCGAGGTGACGAAGACGAAGAATCAAATCGGAACGACTCAGAAACAGATTCAACAGCTCGATCAAGGAATAGATTCCGCGCAGGTCTCGATAGACACGAATCGCGCAGGTCTCGCGCAATCCCTCCGCGCGCTCCACGATGCAGACAGGCGACCCCTCGCGCTCGCAATCTTGTCTTCCGGCGACATTACCGAAACTTGGCAGAGTGTTGACGCGCTCGCCACCATTCAGCAAGCCGTGCGTGAAGATATCGCCGCACTCGCACATGAGAAGCAGACGCTTTCTGACACGAAAACCCAGGCCGAGCAGAAGCGTGCACAGCTCCTCAAGCAACAGCAGCAGCTCTCTTCACAGCAGGGTTCCCTCGACGCGACGAGGCGCGCGCAAAATGAGCTTCTCCAGCAGACCAGGTCTCAAGAGTCTGCATACCAGCAAATAATTGCGCAAAAAGAGGCGGAGAAGAAACAATTTGAGTCGGCGCTTTTCGAACTTGCATCGCAGCTCGAGTACACACTCGACCCCTCGAAGGTCCCCACATCGGGCGCGGTCTTTCGCTGGCCGCTCGACAATGTGTTCATCACACAGCAGTTCGGCCGTACATCCTCCTCGGGACGCCTGTATTCATCCGGCACGCACGACGGCATCGACCTGCGCGCCTCCATCGGCACGCCGGTGCGAGCCGTGCTCACTGGTACGGTGCTCGAGGTCAACCACGGTGCGGTGCGCAACTGCCAGTACGGGAAGTGGGTCATCGTAAAGCACGGCAACGGTCTTGCGACACTCTACGCGCACCTCTCTGACATCCTGGTGTCCAAAGGGCAGACCATATCGACCGGCTCGGTACTCGGCTACGCTGGCGACACCGGCTACGCCACCGGCCCGCACCTGCACTTCACGGTCTATCTCGCCGACGCGCTCACATTCAAATCCTACCGCTGTAAGAGCGGCGCATCAGTGAGTGTCCCGATAGCACCGACAAATGCATACATAAACCCGCTCAATTACCTTCAATAGAATTACCTCCAATAAGCCAAAAGCCGGAGGCGGCGTCTTCGGCACATGAGTGACCTACGAGGTCACTCATTCGAGTCGAGCCGAACGTTTATTCTGCGAGTGCCACTCGACGTGCTTGAGAGCACGCCGCTCAACATCGGAACCACGGCGCACGAGTCGCATATTTTTCTTCGGCGCGATAGGGAAGTGCCGGCTCTCATCGAGCGCCGTCACGAGCCAGTCCAAGTCCTCCTCGACCGTCACCCATTTTTCTGGAGAATATTTTGAAAGGTTGAACGGGGCAGAGTATGCCCTCATCGTCTTTCTCCCGCTCTCCAGCATGTACTCATGGAAGTAGCTCATCGCAAGCTCGCGCACCGTCCGGTACACAGGATCTCGGTAGCGGAGTATCGCGTGATTGGTTTTGCTAATCGCGCCCCACAATCCATTTTGCTTGAAGAGTGCGACCACATGGTCGTCGTCGCCCTTTACAGTCTGGAAATCCAGCAGGAGCGGCTTTCGGCCGTGATAGGAGAGTACCGCCGCAGCAAAAAGCGCTCCTTCAAAACAGTGCGCCCGCTTCTCGCGAATAAGCCTGCGAGGGGACATGTAGGTCTCCCCACCTTTCTCAAAATTAGGCGGCAGGGCATCTAGCCAATCCTGCACTTTTTGCGGCGTGTTTAGTAGCCTAAATACCGTAAATTCAGCAGCGCCAAGAACTGCCTTAAGCTCTTTTTGATATGACATAAAAGCGATTATATCGAACGCAAATGAATGCATGGCTCCCCCGAAAATTTCAGATTTCACGGCAGGGGACTGGCAAAGAAAAGGCCCCTGGGCTTGTTCGTGTGCGGTGCTGGGATGAATCAGACCAATCACGAAGCCCAGGGGAAGAAGAGGCCGGCCCTGCGGTTTGACACATCGGGGCTGTGCACCGCAGGGGTGCGGCCGGCTCCGGGAGATGGTAACCCGGCTCCGTAACGAGTGTAGCGGAATAGTGCCGCTTGCCTAGGTGTGTACGTCGCAAAAGATATATTGTGCGACATGGCACCCCAGGAGAACATGAAGAGTTATCCACATTACAACACATCAGGCGGTAATCGCGTCAAGCCCCCTCTCCCACTCTTGAGGTACTGAAATTTTCTGGCAGCTATTTTATGCAAATACTGTGCACGCTTTTCTCGTACGCGCCCCGCCCCTCCCCTTTTCGGATGCCGGGGGACTGATTGAAACATTCGCGCACATACAATACAAATGATAGAGTTCAGACATCAATTCAGGGGTGATCCAGAGAAGTAGGGATCGACCTCCAACTCCACTCTCTGTACTTGATACGACTGCTTAGGCCGTCGCTTACCCACCTAGTGCCAATGCATCATGCAGACTGGAACTATTGCTCGTCTCACCGACAAGGGATTCGGGTTCATCAAGGTAGAGGGCATGGAGAAAGATGTCTTCTTTCACTCGAAAGAGCTCGTCGGCGTCAGCTTCGATGAGCTTCGAGAGGGCGACTCGCTCACCTTCGAAATTGCGGAAAGTCCGAAAGGTCCCAACGCGGTCAAGGTCAGTCGCGCGTAAGCGCAATCGCTTGCAGAAGGCGCCCTCAGGGCGCTTTTTGCTTTTTTTGGTATTACCACTTCCCCCGCTCATCTCGCACCCCCTCGCGGTACGCGAGAATACGACGCCGGCTGGATGGCGACAACTCTTCCGGCAAACTATCGATGTCGAACCAGCTGCGCGCCATAATCTCTACATTCGGTTTCAAGGCAAGAGACCCTTCAAAGTCGTCCGTCCAGTAGACAATCACTTGGTCATGTCGACCCCACGTACCGTCGTACGTGCCCACTACGCCCCCGAGCGAGCGTACTGTGAGACTCGTCTCCTCCTTTACCTCGCGTATCGCGGCGTCCTCAGCAGACTCATTCTTGCCGATGCCTCCGCCGGGCAGCGTCCAGGCCCACGGCGCGTACCAGTGCGAAACGAGCAGCACCCGCCGCTCATCCACGACGATGACCCGCGTCCCGCGAAGACTACTTGTGGAGAGCGTAAGCCAGTAACGTGAAGCTCCGGCAGCCCAAATGAGACAGAGTGAAAGCCTTGTGCCAAGTCGTCGTAAAGTGCTCATGCCCGCTCCGGTCTATTGCTCGTCCGTGAGCATTAATTCCATCTCCACTGCGTCGACATACTCGCCATCGACAAACAGCTCGTCCTTGGCTGTACCAGTCTGCTTGAATCCCATCTTTTCATAAAGATGTCGTGCAGGCGCGTTCTCTGCCCCCACCCGGAGCCGTAATTTCCTCAAGCCGAGCGCCCTCGCCTCATCCTTCACTCTCTGAAAGAGCGCCTTTCCGATGCCAAGCCCCTGTGCCTCTTCCGACACGTAGACACTGTAGACACTCGCGGTATGCCGCACCTTTTCACCATTGTCGCGGACAAGACAAAGCATACCGACAAGCTTCCCGTCGCGCCGAGCACCGAAGTAGCGCCCCTTGTTGAACCTCTCTTTCCACTCACCCTCCCCGCGAGACCTCGCCTCTTCCAACGTCTCTCCGAAAGCTTTGGGAGCGTTTTTTAAGCCTTGGAGGCGGAGTTCCTTAACCTCCTGCCAGTCGCTCGCCGTCAATTCGACGATTTCGTATCCGCCGGCTTCCACAGCGCCATCATTCGCACGAGGAACTTCTCTATTTCCAGGGAATTTCATACTGTGAGAATTCCGGCAGCAGCTTCCTGCCGTACATGAGTCGTGAAATCACCTCGGCGTGAGACAGGGCGCCAGTAAGCGCATTGTGCGGATTTGGCTCTTCCGGAATGCCACAGTAATTGAGCACCGCATCGAGATTGAGCGCAGAGCGGCGATGCTTCACTGGTGGCTGCAAACCTTTCTGAATCATGTGCATGTAGCAGAGTGTATGCGTATCGATAGTCCGATGCGCGAAAGGCCAATCCGTGTGCCCTGCTCGCATAGCAGCCTCCTTGAGGAAATCGCGGTCGAACGATACGTTCTGTCCGGCAAATGTCCGCTCCTCTACCCCATCGGCCCATCGTACGAACTCGTGCGTGAGGTCTGCCTCGCTCGGCTTTGCCGCATCGGTCACCTGCTCGCGCGTAAAACCATTGACGCCGAGCGCCTCGTCCATGATGTGTGCTCCGTCCCACACGCGGCACTCCATATAGAAACGATTCGAGGGGTTGGCAAAGTCGAGGGCACCGAGACTCACTATCGAATGCTTGTGCGGCTCCACCCCCGTCGCTTCAACATCAAGGACTATCATGACAGCTATTCTACGATGGAAAGATGTCGAGCGCGACTGCACGACTCTCCCACGCGTCTACGAACTTGCGCATGTATGGAAACTCCTCCGTGACCTCCCTTTTCACGTCCATTGCGTTTTCGTATGTGTAGCTGTGCTTTTTAAAAAGAGTGAGCGCCGTTGATTCGTCCCACAACTCGAAAATCGGCTCGATTTTATCGATGGCGTGCGCGAACTTGCCCTCCGGCGTGCGACGCGCCTCGTACTCCCCAAGCCGCTCAAGTGCCAAATTCTGCAGAGATGTGGGCAAGAGTTTTGCCACACGTTTTGCCGCTTCACGTTCCAACGCGCGATGTTCGTCTGTCTTCCGATGATTGATGATATCGCCCGTTTCGATTTCGCCGAGCTCGTGAAAAAGCATGAGCTCGCCGACGCGTACGCGATCCAACTCGCCATTCGGATCTTCTAGTGGGTAAAAATACTGCGCTATAACCTGCATACCAAAGAGGTGCTCCGCTACCGATTCTGAATGCACCGAGTCGTCACGAACACTCAGATACCGCATCGTACTTTTCAAGCGGTACATTATCCGTATCCGCTGTAGCTCGTTCAGGTATTCCTCGTACGTACTCTCGAGCGTAATCGTGGTCATAGTCGCTATTCTAACCCCTTACAGTTCTTTGCCGGGCGGTACCCTGCCCTCTCAGCAGCCTCGGCACTCTGGAACCAGCGCTCGTTTTGGGGTGCTATCTGGCCTGCCCCCGCGCACCACGGGAAGTAGTATACAGACCCTGTGCGAGAGGCCACATAGAGCCCTCCTGGGGCTACGGCCTCCCCAGCCCCGGCAGTGGCCGCTCTGACCTCTATAAGCGGCCTGGCATCCACCAGAGCTGAAAGACGTCCCAGACCAAAGGAGGCCAGAATAGCGAGCGTTATAAGCAAAAATAGGCCGTATTCCCCTCCCCCCTTGTCTAGTCTAGCCTTGCCTTTCAGCCACAATTCCTGTATATTCTGCATGCGTTGATTGGGTGCCTTTGGGAGACATTCTATACCCTATTTCCCCATCAACTATTCACTAATCCTCTATGGCACATACAAAAGCAGGCGGCTCAGCAAAAAACCTACGCGATTCAAATCCG
>CAZZHR010000004.1:0-48461 GCA_964654205.1 uncultured Candidatus Saccharibacteria bacterium
TCGAGCATCGCTTGAGGGACGCGTCGCCATGCATCTTGCGGTACGTCGGGAAGGTGGAGCGTATCTCTAAACGTTTGCGTAATTCCGTGACTAAAATCGACGCGGTAGCTGAAGGTGACTGTAGACCGCACCGCATCGACCGTATAACTACTGAAAGTAAACGACGATGCTCGCGGCATCCTCGAATCGTATCATTGCGTAATTGGCCCCACCGCACGCCCTCTATTCACCTACAGCGAACCACTCCGCCATCCACGCGCGCATCTGCGAGATTTCGGCCGATTGCGCCGCAATGATGTTCTCGGCGAGCTGCCTGAGTTCTTGACGCTGCGAGTGTTGGAGCACCATCTCGGCCATCGCGATGGCACCCTCGTGATGCACTATCATTTCATTCAGGAACGCGTGATCGAACGCATCGCCCGTCTTGCCCGCGAGCCCCGCCGTCATAGTATCCATCGCGCCGTGCATCATGGGCGCGCTGCCTTCGCTCTCGCCAAATATCGCGTACCCGCCGCCGACGCCAACGAGCATCCCTATCAGGACTCCCGCGATGAGGTTGGAGTTCATCGCCATATACTATACCCACGTGATGCTCTTGGGAACCCTTAACCTTTTCTTCATTAAACCGAGGGGTATAATCGACGAATGAGACCACTTCTATGGATGCTTGGCATCATCGTGCTCCTTATCGGCGGATTTTATCTCTTGAATGCGTACAATGAGCGAACAGAATTTATGACACGACAGACCAACAGCTCCCCCGTCGAAGTCGTGCCCATCGAGCACGCGAGCGGCATCTTGCGCTGGGCAGGCATGAATATCTATTTTGACCCCACGGGAGGCGCAGAGGCGTACGCCGGGCAGCCCGCTGCCGACATCGTCCTCCTGACTGATATCCATGGCGACCACCTCTCCACGAGCACGCTCGCGGCGGTGCGCGGGAGCGCGGTCGTCATTGTGCCGCAGGCGGTGCAAGACATGCTCCCCGCCGAGCTCGCGACCGGCACGGTGATACTTGGGAATGGCCAATCGACCGAGCAGCAGGGATTCCGCATCGAGGCCACGCCCATGTACAACCTGCCGGACGCCGACAATGCGGAGAGGCATGTGAAAGGCCGCGGCAATGGCTACCTGATCGAGAAAGATGGGTTCCGAGTCCTTATCGCGGGCGACACTGCGGGCACGCCAGAGCTGCGCTCTATGCTAGACATCGACGTCGCTTTCATCCCCATGAACCTTCCCTATACGATGGGAGTGGATGAGGCGGCGGATACGGTTCTCGATTTCAAACCCCGCATCGTCTACCCGTACCACTACCGTACCCCTGAAGGACTCGCCGATGTCGCGCGATTCAAGCAGCTCGTGAACGAAGGCGACCCGGCCATAGAGGTCGTGCTCGCCGATTGGTACAAGTGAATTTTGTGAGGAATTGTCAGAGGCGCCCCGCGTGCCGCGGGGCGCCTCTGCTGACTTCTGTAGCAATGTGCGGACGCGCTAGCCATTGAGGTAGTCCTGCGCCCTCTCCTTCGCTTCACTCGCGGCTTCCTTCGTATCGTCCCAGGCATCCGAGGCGGAGGCGCGCACATCTTCCGCTGTTTCCTTCGCCTTCTTCTCCTGGTCGCGGATGTAATCGTCTAGAGCCATACACAAGTATTGCTAACGCGGATAATGCGCCTAGCGTACGCGACACGGTGTTAAGAAAAGGTGAAACCGGTACTGTTATAATCACATGCAATGAAGAAAAATCGCTCGCCCTGGATACACCAGCTCAACCACGAGCGCCCGCACGCGAAACTTGCGGGCGACGTCATGACCGACGTCGCGATAATCGGCGCTGGCATTGCGGGCGTCGCAACTGCATTTTTTACGCTAAAGTACACCGACAAGAAGGTCGTGCTGCTCGATAGATTCAAACTCGCACACGGGGCGACAGGCCACAATGCAGGTCAGGTCGTGAGCTACTTCGAGCGCGGCTTCGCCTCGCTCGTGCGCGAATTCGGCCTCGAGAAAGCTGCCGCGGCAGAAGGGTCGATTGTGGGTGCATGGGAACTTATCGACGAAATGTACACGGACGCCCAACTCGATATCCCTTTCCACAAATTCACTGGTCACGGAGGACTCACGAGCTTCCAACAGGTAAAGTCACACCTTGAGGCGAACAAACTGAGACGCGACGCAGGCATAGAGAGTCGGCTGCTCAGTGTTTCCGAAGACGCATCGTTTGCAAAGGCAATACCGCCCGAATTCGATGGTATATACACACTCGTCCCCCAGAAGCGAATCAACGAGATGCTCGAAACACAGATGCCCGGCTTCATCGCCGTCATCTCCTTCCAAAAGGGTGTCGTCAACAGCGCGCTTTTCTGTCAGGAGGTGGTCTCACATATACTCAAGAAGTATCCCGACCGCTTTTCCCTCTTCGAGCATACGCCGGTGCACAAGGTGTTGCTGCACAAAGAGCACGCGATACTCGATGCGGAGACGCATGTCGTCGATGCCGCGCGGGTAGTCCTCTGCACCAACGGCTTCGAGACCATCCGCATCATCAACGAAGCCGGGCTTGAGATAGACGCCAAGTTCCATCACCTTGTGAGCGGCAAGATAGGTTACATGTCTGGCTATCTCGAGACCATGAATAAGCCACCTATCGCGATTAGTTACTACACAGAACCTGTCGCGAGCATCGAGAACGACTATTTTTATCTGACGCGACGCCCGTATGAGTACGAAAAGGGGCAGCGCCACAATCTCATCTCTATCGGCGGTCCCGAGTATGATCCCGAGGAAGGTGAGGCCTACGATTACGAAGCGGGATTCCCCGAGAACGCCGAGGCGAAGATCGATGAATTCGTCCACCAGGTGTACGACATCGAGCCCAACAGGAAGATTGAGTTCGTGTTTACCTGGCACGGCCTCATGGGGTATACGAGAAATGGCGTCCGCCTCATCGGACCTGAACCGCAAAATCCGGTACTCCTCTACAACCTCGGGTGCAACGGCATAGGCATCCTGCCTTCCCTCTACGGCGGACGCACAATCGCGCGCCACGTGGCTGGAGAGAAAGTCCCCCGCTCGATATTCGACGTGCCCCGCCGCTAGACGACTGCGGAGAGGAGCTGCTGAAGGAGCGAGAGGATAAACGACAGCACATAGATAAAGAAGTTCACAATGAGCGCAACGAACTTCAGCACGAAGTCCATAAGTCCCTGCGCAAAGGCGACAAGTGTTTCCATACGTCTAGTATATCAATGCTTCTAGTACGACCGTAGCCAGAAAGCGAGTCTACCCATACGCACATAGCGACCAATCTCTGTGCGCCGAATCGAGTACGCGAGCCCGCACGAGCCAACCTCCCGTGCGATGCGCGGTGCGAGTGAGCGAATATACGTACCAGACGACACGATTGCCCGACAGCGTGCAATCTGAAACGTGCCTGCAGGCGCAAGGATTTCTCGCCAACGCGCTATGACGTCGGGTTTCCTAAAGTCCTTGTAAGGATTCGTGCTCGCTTCGTCAGGCTTCAGCGAACTGAGGCGGCGCTCGATGTTCTCAAGCAATCCCCCGCCAGTGGTGGTGCGTACCTCGATGCACTGGAGCGTGTGGATGCGCACTGATTTCTCCGGCATCGCGTCGGGCAAGGTGTTCTCGCGCGCCCTCGCAAAGAGCGGCTTTCCGCCGACGGACTTCGACGAGAACGCGGGGTACGGCAGCGTTACGTCGCCCTGCAGCCTTCTCACCACGTCTTGCAGCGCATCTTTTCGCACTCCGCCAGCCTCACCACAACGCTCTGCGAAACCGAGAATGTCACCCGTGTCGCTCGAGTAGCCGAATAAAATCTCGAAGTCGTACTGCTTGTCGAGCCTGAGATACGCGTCTTTCTTGCGGCATTCATCGCCGATAAGGACGAGCAGCTTCCCGCTCGCCATCGGGTCGAGCCGACCCGCGTACGTAAGTGAGATTCCCCCGTAACCCTCTGAACGTCGGAATTGCTCGATTGCCTGGAGCGGCGTTTCGCCCTCGCGTTTATCAATCACCGCGTAAGGTGGCATGCGTGCATCCTATCAGGAGCGGGGCGCGCGGAAAGCCCCGGCATGTGCCGAGGCCTTCCGTGCATTGTGCTCGCCCCGATGCCCTCGAACTAGGCGAAGTGGATCCGCCTGAGGTACGCAAGACCGAGAAGCCCGGTCGCGAGCGAAGCGAAGAGCGTCCCCAGAGTAGTCAGGAAGTCACCGCCCATACCCGTGTTCGGGATTCCTGGAGAAGGGTCTCCCGTCTCCGGTACGCCCGGCCCAGTCAGCACGATGCACTGGCCGCCCACGAGTACGTAGCCCGCTGGCACTGAACTTTGCGTGCCAGCGAGGTTGGGACAAACGTCCGCAATGCCACCGCCAGAGAGCAGCACGCACTGCCCGTTGGGTGCAATGCCATAGCCCGACGGAAGCGTCGCTTGCTGACCGTCTATGTTGGGGCAGAGGTCGAGCGGTATGACGTTGCCGCCTCCACCGCCTCCTCCCCCGCCTCCGCCGCCCCCACCGCCAGATCCCGGAGCAGTCACCGTACCGGTGAGCGTGCCGCTTCCCGGTGGCGCGGTGACAGTGCCGGAGAGGCCGCTACCGGGCGTGGACGTCGAGGTTGTGGCAGCCCCGCCGGTCAGCGTGCCCGTGATTTCAGATTGCGCGTACGCCGCCGATATCAAGGCGAGCGCAAACACTATCGCGAAGAGCGATGTCATTGCGGGCAGAAGTATTCTCGAATTCATGACATGAGTGTTCTAGTTGGTAATGACCAAACGTATCCGCTACGGCGTATCCGTGCGCACGCCAAAGGTCGTGGTGTACGAGCCGACAGGTGTTCCGAAAGGAATTTTTACCTGCACTCGGACCTCAACTTGCCTGCCAGGCATCGAGGTGTCGGCGTCGCCGGTGAGTGTGATGGCATCCGCGTACTCCCCCTCCTCGTCGATGACCACGGCGTTACCCGTCGTCGTCGCGCTGTTGGACTGGCTCGTGAAGTACCGAATGTTGCCCGCCGCAGCTATTTCGTCTCCGTTGCTCGAGAAGTCGGTGAAGCGCATTTGGAACTGCGTCTCATTGTCGGGCACCGTGAACGTCAGCACCCATTCCCATCCGTCTTCCCATTCACCATTCGCTACTCCGTTGCTGTCGATGACTTCGGTCTCGATGTGCTCAAGTGGCGTCGAAGACGCAGTAGACGAGGTCATGAACGAACTCGTCGCCGTCGTCGTAGCCACGGCGTTGCCCGATGCCGCTTGGAAGAAGTAGTGCGTGATTTCTTCGAGACCAGAGAGCGTCACGCTATGCGACGTCTTCGGCGTTCCATCGAAGGAAGACGAACCGTACGCGGACGTCGTGCCGTAGTTCACCTGTGTCGTCGCCGGTGTGTCCGTCGTCCAGGTAATCGTTGCACCGGAGTGCGTCGTGCTCGCCACCTGGAGGTTGCTTATCTCTGGTGCGAGCAGTGCGGGTTCTTCGTACGTGAATTCGTTCGCCGAACTTGTCGCGCTCGTGCCGCCGGGGGTTGTCACTGTGACATTGACCGTGCCGGACGACGTCGCCGCCGGAGACGTCGCTGTTATTGTCGTATCGTTGTCCACGCTAAACAGCGCAGGCGTCCCGCCGAATTGCACGTCCGTCGTACCCGTGAAGTTTTCGCCCGTTAGGGTCACCTGCGTACCGCCAGTTGTCGTGCCGCTCGTCGGTGAGATTGCGGTTACGGTAGGCGCCTCAGGCAAGGTTGCGAAGCTCATTTCGCCCCCGGGCGTCCATTCGTCGGTGTTGACCCAGGCAACGTAGTAGTACGTCGTGCCGGGCTCCACTGCCGGGAGCCCAATGGCGTCCGTTAGGTCGGCTGAGTACGACGTCGTCGACGCGACAGGACCGAGATCCGGCGTCGTGTAGACGCCCGCAGGAATCGTGTTCGGATCCGACGTATCAATGCTGCTCGTCGAGACCCAGAACGAACTCTGCGACGCGTCGGCGCCGCCCGTGAGGCCGTTGAGCGTCGCGTTGCTGGCGGTGATGTTGGTCGCTGGCTGTGTCGCGACGTCGCCGGGAGCCGCGAGCGCGTATTGCGCGAAGACGCTCGTGCCGATGGTACCTGCGACGAGCGCAAAGGCCGCCATGAGAGCGAGCGAGCGCATGCTACGCATGTACAGTAGTGTTCTCATATATGTTCTTACGTGTTAATGCCGGTCTAGTAATTAATCGCGCATGAGCTGTTGCTCACGCTTCTTCGCACAGTAGCGAAAGCGCAGTTAGGGTCGGATGAATCATGAGCACCTCATGAGAGCGCGAATGAAATTCGCGCCTCTGCGGCGCTCACGCTCGCATCACAGTGACTCGCGCTATACTGATGCGCATATGCGTCGGACGGCTCTCATGATTGCGCTAGTCTTGCTGCTCCTGTGCGGGGGCATCGTGTACGCGCTCTCGAGCGGCAACGTATCTGTTCCCGGCATACTCGCGCTCCTAAAGCCCGCACCGGCGCTTCCGCCCGCCGGCGAGCCGCTCCCCTTCCAGCTGCCTGAGGGATTCACTGCCCGACTCTTTTCCGACGAGGTTCCAGGCGCACGCGTGATGGTGCGCGACAGCGCCGGAGCGATACTCGTATCGCTGACACGCGAAGGGTCTGTCGTCGCATTGCGCGACGCCGACGGCGACGGCGTGGCAGAAGACGTGCGGGTCGTAATCGACGGTCTCGACACACCGCACGGACTCGCCTTCGTATGCGACGAATTCGGCGTGCAGCCGTGCGTGCTCTACATCGCTGAAGAAGACGCCGTACGCGCGTACGATTACGACGCATCCGCAAAGCGCGCGACCCTCAGAGACACGCTCGTCTCGCTGCCCTCAGGTGGCGGCCACTCGACGAGAACACTCCTCTTGCATCCGGATGGAAAACGCCTGCTTGTCTCCGTCGGCTCGTCGTGCAATGTCTGCATCGAGAGCGATGAGCGCAGGGCTGCGATTCTCGCAGTTGACATCGCAACAAAAGAGTCGCGTCTCTTCGCGACCGGTCTTCGCAACACAGTATTTATGGAAACACACTACGTAACCGGCGACCTCTGGGGCGTCGACATGGGGCGCGACCTCTTGGGCGACGACCTACCGCCCGAAGAGGTCAACATCATCCGGGAAGGAGGGTGGTACGGCTGGCCCTACTTCTTTGGCAAGAACACGCGCGACACGACGTTTAGGCCTTCTGTGGACTCACATCCGACGCCGATTCCGAGCCACATCGACATGCAGGCGCATTCCGCGCCGCTCGGACTCGCGTTCGTCCCTGAAGAGGGTTGGCCTGAGGAATACTGGTACGACCTTATCGTCGCTTTTCACGGTTCGTGGAACAGGAGCGTGCCGACAGGCTACAAACTCGTTCGCATTCCGCTCGATGCGGAAGGGAGACAGGAAGGAGCGGTCGAAGATTTTATGACCGGCTTCATGCGCAACGGCGAGGTGCTCGGGCGACCATCTGGTCTCCTCATCGAACCAGGAGGTGTGCTGTACGTCGCCGACGACAGGGCGGGAGCACTATACCGGATTACGCGCGACTCGCTCGACTAGTACCACGTTCCCGTCCAGTGGTCGTACACGGGCTGGCGCGGGTTGAAATCGCAGCGCCCTCTGCCGTACCCTTCCCAATTGCAAATATCGTACCCAAACGTATCAGTGTCTCCCGTGGGGTAACTCCAATTGTACGGAGAGGGCGACGAGTTGCCGTACGAATACGCGGGGTACGTATGGTATTGCGGATAATACGATGAGGTCGTGTGCGGATAGTAATAGTAGGAATAGTTTTGCGGGTAGTACAGGTACGAGTAATCCGCGTAGTAGTACTGCTGAGGGTAATACGTCGGCGCATAGTAGTAATAGTCGCCTGCCTGCGCGGGCAGGTAATACCAAGCGGATACCGAGACTGGCGCAGCAAAAAGCAGGAGCACCGACGTCGCGATCCCCGCAGAGACATGGACAAAACCCTTTTTCATAGATGGACAGAATAGTACGGGACTCACAACAAGACAACATGAAGCTGGACTACACAGCCTCCGGGGCACCTCGGACTCGCAAGCACGTGCACGATCTCTCAAAGGGTGAAGTACAATACTGCAATGATCCAGGGTGCCGCGCTTTCACTTGTTGAAAATACACTCGCAATCTATCGCGGCACCCGGCTGCTTTGGCATGTCGCAGCTGCGGCGATCACTGCCCTGCTCGTCCTCACCGGCATCGATTGGTGGTTCTACACCGAGACGCGAATTGGTATCCTCGTCCCTATTGTGTTCGCAGCTGGCATCGGGGGCTTCTTCGCTCCCGTCGTTGTACCGCTCGCGCTCTACCTCTACGGAGACTTCGCGCAGAGCGCCCGGGCAAAGTACGCCGGACTCGCCGGCGCGCAGGCCGTGATTCTCGCATGGTGCATCTCATCCTTTTACAAGGCGCTTACCGGCCGCATCGAACCTGAGTTTCTCACCACACTCCTCACGGAAGACCGCAGTCGGACGTTTAACTTCGGATTCCTCGAGTACGGCATCTATTGGGGTTGGCCGTCGTCCCACACGGCCGTCGCGTTTGCGCTCGCGGTCGCGGTTGCACTGTGCATGCGGGGCAAAACCGCGCGAATCTTCGGAGCGACATACGCACTGTTCGTTGGGCTCGGCGCAGCCGTCGGTTTCCACTGGCTCTCCGATGTCGTAGCGGGCGCCATCGTGGGCTCACTCGTTGGGTATGTGGTGGGTACGCATTTTGCCCTGCGCGCGCAGAACGAAAAAGCCGCCATGTAGGCGGCTTTTTCGAAAACTCCGTGAGACTTACTTAAGGTGCGCAGAGACGAGTTTCGTCATTTCGAACATCGTCACCTCGCCCTTGCCGCCGAAAACCTTCTTGAGCTTGTCGTCCGCAAGAATGTTGCGCTTGTTGGCCGGATTCTGGAGGTTGTGCTTCTTGATGTACTCCCAGAGCTTCTTCACTACCTCGCCCCGGGCCATAGGACCCTTGCCCGTCACCGCCTCGAGATCCGCTGAAAGCTCCATCGGCTTAAGGAGGGCAGGATTCGCTTTTCTTACCATATAAACGTATCAATATATCTACACTCTTCTAATGTCTGGTTCGACAGGCAAAGTATATACCAGACGGGCTCTATTGTCCGCAATGGTGGGGACTGCGCTGTGAGCGCATATAAGGACACGATATTCTCCGCACTTCAATACCTACCACCAGTACGCACCGACGTTGTTGTAGTTGAAATTGTAGTTACTGTTGGTGTTCACGTTCGACCCGTAGCTGTAGGTGTTGCCATAAGGGTAATAGTACTGCTGGTAGTACGGGTAATACTGCGAATAGTAATAGGTCATCGGGTAAGAATAGGAATACGAACAGGGGCTATACGAGTAATACCCGTTGCACCAGTAGAGCTGGTAGTGAGATTGGCTCCGTCCGTACCCGCCACCCCAATGACCGGAGCCGTACTGCTGCGGATTATACTGCGACATCGCGAACGAGATATGTGCCGGTATGAACACAATGAACGCCCACGTGGCAACACCTGCGACCAGCTTCTTCATACCTCCACGATACCCACACACACGGAACATGGGATGAAGTCGCAAGGCAGCGTCGCGAGGACAGGCGGTGGCATCTTCATGATACGTTAATCTTCTGGCACGTATATTCCCTAGTTGATGCACACGCAAAGCCACGATTTCGAGAAGATGCCAATTCTAAAGAGCGTGCTGTCTTCACTTCAGCAAGGTGTCGCGATTTTCAGCGCTGAGCGCAAGCTGCTGTACATGAATCCGACCATGACGGGCGTCACCGGTGGTAGCAACAGGAGCATCGGCGGTGCGCTCGAGGATTTGGCTCAGCGGCACCGGCTACGTACGAAGGGTGGCGAACCGATTGACCCACGCGATTTCCCCATCGAACGCGCCTTCGCTGGCGAGGAGACGCACGACGAGCCATACCTCTACATAGCACCTGACGGGCGGATCGTGTGGCTTTCCGTAAGCTGCTTGCGGATTACCGATGAGCACGGAGCCTTGCAGTACGTCATTTCGACAGTTTCAGATATCTCGGCGCGCAAGACGCGCGAAGATCATCTCCGCTTCATGCTCGAGTCTGCGAAAATACTCACGCTGACTGCCGATTTTCATAAGCGGCTGACCGAGAAGGCGCGCCTCACGGTCCCTCTCCTCGCCGACTGGTGCGCTATCGACCTCCTCGCCGGCAACACCACAGAGCGCGTTATCGTCGTGCACCAAAGGAAAGAAATGCTCGAGTACCTCAAAGAGTACTACCGGAAGTACCCGCCGGATCCGGCTGCACCGACGAGCATCTACAACACAATAAAACGCCTCACACCTCAGTTCGTCCCCATCGTTACCGACGAGATGATTGCAGCCCAGGCGCGCTCGGCCGAGCACCTCGAAGATATCAAGAAGCTTCAACTGAAATCGGTCATGATCGTGCCAATCACCGCGCGCGGAAAAGGCTTGGGTGCGCTCACACTCGCCTACGCGGAATCAGGCCGAGTGTATACCGAGGACGACCTGCAGTTCTTCAAGGAGTACTGTCTTCATCTCGGAGTCGTGATAGACAACGCGCGTCTCTACGAGGAGATAAAGAAACGCGACGAGGCGAAAGACATGTTCCTCGCTTCGCTTTCGCATGAGCTTCGCAACCCGCTGGCGCCGATTAAGAGCTCGCTCGAGATACTCAGCGTAAACGATGTGCCGCCCGCCATACGCGAGGAGCTCGACACCATCGAGCACCAATTCGATCACATGGCGCGCCTCCTCAACGACCTCCTCGACGTGACGCGCTTTACCCACTCGAAAATCGCGATTGCGACGACCCATGTTGACTTACGGCGCGTCGTCCAGCGCGCGCTCAAAGCCAGCGACGCGCTTCTGCGCAACGCAGATATCACGCTGCACTGCACCTACCCCTCCGAGAGCATCTCCGTGCTCGCGGATGAAACGCGCATCGAGCAGGCGATTTCCAACCTCATGAGCAACGCGATCAAATTCACACCGGCAGGCGGTTCCATCTGGGTGGATATCGAGAAGTCCGGCGAGACGGCGCGCATTCGCGTTCGGGACAACGGAGCCGGGATTCATCCCGACGATCTGCCGAACATTTTCAACATGTACTACCAGGGTTCGTCCACGCGCGACCAGGCGACGACCGGGCTCGGCATCGGTCTGCTTCTCGTACAGCGAATCGTGAACCTCCACCGCGGCAGCATTGAGGCTCACAGTGAGGGATTGGGCAAAGGGAGTGAATTCATCATCCGCCTTCCGCTCGTGGAGGAAACTTCCCCCAACGTGCATACAACAACACAACCGGGGGCGGGCGCCACCAACAAACGAATTCTCATCGTCGACGATAACATCCAGGCTGCGGATTCTCTTGCGAAACTCCTCAACAAAGTGGGTGCGCAGGCAGATACGCTCTACTCCGGCGAGGAGACGCTCTCGCACGACATCTCCCCCTACGACGTGCTGCTGCTCGACGTGGGCATGCCTCGGATCGATGGATACCAACTTGCGAAAACACTGCGCAGGCGCGGCGTTACGACTCCTCTTGTCGCGCTCACCGGGTACGGCATGACCGACGACAAGAAGCGCGCGCAGGATGCCGGATTCAACGCGCACCTCACGAAGCCCATCGGCCTCAAAGAGCTCGCGGAGACAATAGCCAAGGTAACGTAAAGAACGGACCCATGCGGGCCCGTTCTTTTCTCGCGCGGCTCTTGCGCACTACAGCCTGCGCGTCGCGGCCATGCCCCCAAGCGCGAGGAGAGCAAGGAGCGCAATGACGCCCATCGTCATCGCGATGTTTCCGCCGAGACCTGTATTCGGAATTCCCGGCGTGGTCGTACCACCGTTGCCACCCGTGACTGTACCCGTGACGATGACCGTCCCAGATGTCGCCGCCGGCAGACCATTCGGTCCCGTGCCGGTGACCGGTACGCCGATAATCGACGCACCGGTAGCGGGGTTGGTCGCGCCTACTTGCCCTGGCGCTACCGATACAGAGAATGTTCCGCCTATCGGGCTCAATGCACTCACGTCGCAGGTGAAGGCGAACATATCACTACCTCCCGCTGCGATAGTGATCGGGTTTGTCAGTGTGAACACTGTCGCCCCATTTCCAATCAGCGTCATGCTGCCTGTAAGCGAGCCCGCGATGTTGGATGCATCACGAATACGGCAGTCGCTCAGGTTTGTGAGAGCCGCGTTGCCTCCTGCCACCACCGTCAGTGGAATCGAATTGATTCGGACACTTGAGGACGTGCCAGCACCGAGTGAGATGTTGGCGAGCGCTACGTCGTTGCTACCGCGAGGGACGCTCGGTGCGACGTCGAGGTTGACACTCAGAGCTGGGAGCGTCGGCTGTGTCGTCGTACCCGTACCGAGAACAGGCGTCCCTACCGCATACGAGAACGCTCCCGTCGACGGAATCGTGGAGCCGACATCGCAGCGGACCGTCAGGGTTGTCGGCGTAGAAGATATCGCTATCGGCGCGTTCAGATTAAACGAAGACGCACCGCTGCCGATGCTACCAACCATATTGCCGCCGGTTGTGAGCGAAGTACCGCTCGCGCTGTAGACTTGGCAGTTGCTCAGATGCGAGAGCGCCGCACCGCCACTTGCTGTAAACGTAAGCGGAAGCGACGTGACCGTCGCGCCCCCTGTGCCGGTGAGCGTCACTGTCCCCAAGTTCACTTGGGTACCTGCGGGAGCTGTTCCTGTGCCGGGTGAAGCGGTCGCGGTGACGCTCATCTGCGCCGCCGCGCCTGCAGCCGTGAAAAGAATCGCGGCTGCTATTGCCGGGAGTACCAACTTGTGGGTTTTCATAGTTATGTTGCTAGAAACCAACTGCTAATCACGCGCCTCCGCCAGCCGGCGGACTCGCGTGTACGTACATGAGACACTGTTGCGCATTAAAGCGGCATGAAGCCATTCATGAGTAGACGGCGCAATACTCGCAACGTGGGTGTAAACGCTTCCCCACTTGCAAGTTTGCAGACGGCCGCGTCCCTGCGCGGCCGTCAGTCAATTTCAATGTGTCCCGGTGGCAATTCACCATGGAATCGGTGTAAGTCCTTGATCTGTTGAAGCTTTCGAAGTCCAAGATTGCGTGCATTCGCGGATATGACAGGGGTTTCTGGTGTGAAAATGTTGCCGTTGTTTACCCCCTCCCTTGGACGCGAGAGTTTCCACAAATGATTTCGGCACAATTTGCAACACGTGAGTGTTATCTGACTGACTTTGCTATCATCGTCCGCTTGCGGTTCCCCAACGATAAATAGTGCGAGTGCACGCTCCATCTTCTCCTCTGGGAGTCCTGTTTCGGGTTTTGCCGGATCAATGCGATCAGTGACATGTAGCTCCGCGCAATGCTTACGAACACTGCCCATGACTGTCTCCGGTTTTGTGTTCGCATCGAAAACGATAACCCACGGATTCTCCGGGCGTTGGACTTTTCTAAATCCAACTACGCATGCGCCAACATTGAATGCACGATATTGCTCCGCAAAATTCCGCGCTTCTGCCGCTATCTCCATGAGCTCACTTTCAATGCGCTGCCAAATATCCGTCAGTTTGTCAGCAGAATACGTTTCAGGATTAGGGTACGCTTCATGCAGACGTTTTTTGAGTTGATCAACTCTTTTCTCGAGCTCTCTGTACCTTTCCTGCATCTCCGGGGTTCTGACTCTTGCTCGAATTCGAACGATGTAGTCCGGCAACTTTTCCCCTCTCTCGATTTCCTTTTTGTCCCATTCTTCTTTCGGTATCTTCTTTGGCGCGGATATCCGCCTATGAACGTTTTCCGGGGCTTTAAAGGGACCCTCCATGAACTCATCGTACCATTCTTGCTTGTTCGTAACTTCATCTGGCATTCACGCGCGCTCTTATAAAGTACGTTCCTAGATATGAAGCTCCTTGCGGGGCAGCCCAGCTCCAGTTTTGGTTTAGATATGAAGCTTACAAAAAATGGCTTCTCAGCCAAAACTGGGGCTGGGCGCAAGACCCCGACGGATTAGCAGCGATAACGTCATTATCACCCGGCGGACTCAGGTTCGACGCCCCATTATGTAACTTCGTTCTATGCAGACTCCGATGGAGCGTGCCCTCCAAGAGCACGACATACTCATCATGTAAGCCGGGGAGGCTGTAGTGCAGAGCACGCAGCCTCCCCGGCGCATTACAGACTCCCGTGTCCGCCGGACGCGTACGCGTATGACACACGAAACACGGCAAACCAAAATCCCACGGACATCAGATGTCCGCCGACTCCGGCGCTCGCGCGCCGGCATCGCCGCTTATACGATCCGACATCTCGCAGAAGCACTCAAGCGACAACGTCGTTATGTAGCAGGTGCGACTATCGTGCTCGTGGGCTTTGAAGAGCACGAGGACGGGCGCGCCTGCGAGAACGCGAGCGAGATCATTTCATCGCTGGAGCGTAACGGTGCGAGGATTCGGCACGTTTCCACAAGCCTGCCCACCTTTGACCTATACCGCGCAGCACTCGAGCATGCGCTACGGGGCGCCGACGCCGTGTTACTCGATACCGACAACAGGTACTTTCGCGCGCTCCGTCCCAAAGAGATACGCGCGCTCGGCGCCCCCGTCGTTATTCCGACTTCCCTTCGCGCCTGAGCTTCTCCGCCTCGTAAATGCGCTCGCGAAGCGCTGTGGTGGAAAAATTGTGCCCGCGTGAGTTGAAATACACCTCCACCGGAAGATCATGTCCCGTGAATTGCTTTCCTTTCCAATCCGCGCCAATGATGCGCACATCGGGCTTCAGCTCGACGAGCAACTTGTAGAGATCTTCCTCGGTACGATATGTGACTACTTCGTCAATGTATTTGATCCCCTCGAGAATGATACGTCGTTCTTCGAGAGTCATGATGGGCGTATTCTTCTTCTTACCTCGATACTCCGCGGGAGTGACCGACGGGTCTTCCTGGAGCGCGACTATGAGGTAGTCGCACACGTCTCTCGCCTCCTTGAAGACGAGCATGTGCCCCGCGTGGCAGAGGTCGAACGCCCCCGCCGTAAACCCCACTTTCTTGCCCGAGTAGTCCGGCCTTTTTTTCATGCAGAGAGAATACCGGAAACGCGCGTACCGCGCCACCCCGGTTCAGTTTCGGTAATGGGGGTTGCTTCCAGGCGTCTGCATAAGGGGCATCATGAAAACTTCATAATGCTCCGATTACCCTTAGTGCAGGCATACCCGGCGTTATTCGTAGCCAAAAATGTGGATATGAAAATATTACTGGTGGAGGATGAGCAAAAGCTCGCACAAGCACTCAGCAAAGGCTTGAGCCTCGAAGGATACACGGTCGATACGATACCCGACGGCAAGAAAGCGCTCACGCGCATATCACTGCACCGTTCCGATTACGACCTCATAGTCCTCGACCTCATGCTACCCTCGATGGACGGGTACGAGATCTGCAAGCAGGTGCGCGCGATGAACATCACAATTCCGATTCTCATCCTGACCGCGCGCAACGAGACCGATACCAAGGTGCAGCTCCTGCTCTCCGGTGCCGACGACTACCTCGTAAAGCCCTTCTCGTTTGCAGAACTAGCGGCGCGCATCCGCGCGCTCCTGCGCCGTCCGAACGAATCGTTGCCAGAGAATCTCACGATGGGTGATATCGAGCTGAATCCTTCCGAACGTCGTGTGACGATAGCTGGCAAGGAAGTGCAGCTCACACTCAAGGAATTTGGTCTCCTCGAGTACTTTATGCGCCACCCGAATCAGGTCGTGAACCGCGAGGATTTACTCAACCACCTGTGGGATTTCAATTACGTAGGATTTAGTAATGTAGTGGATGTGCATGTCAAGAATCTTCGACGCAAGCTGGGCGAAGGAAACGGTCGAGGGGTACTTGAGACGGTCCGCGGAATTGGTTACCGCCTCACTGAATAGGTACCGCTTCGACCCGTTTCATCGGACCGAGGTGAATGTGGTGCTGCTTCACGCGGCGTTTGCGGTCGTCATTCTTGGCCTCGTAGGCGCATCGTTCAGCCTGCTCTATCACGATATTTCCACTGCTGTCCTGCAGGGAATGCAGCGTGCCCTGCTCGGTGCGCCGCCGGAGACTCTCGGAGCTGCCCTCGTCGCAGAGCTCGAAGGCATCAGACAGCAGAATCTCATTACCATCATTGCTGTCATCATACTCACCACCGTGCTCTTCGGATACATCATCGCGCGCATCACGCTCGCACCGACGAGGAGTGCGCTGGAGTCGCAGAAACAATTCATCGGTAACATCGCCCACGAGCTACGGACCCCCCTCTCCGTCATCAAGACCAACACTGAAGTCGCTCTTCTCGACGACAACGTGAGACCCGAGATGAAAGAGACGCTGCTTTCCAATGTGGAGGAGCTCGACCGAATTACAGAGATTATCAACAACCTTCTCTCTCTTTCCGCACTCGTAAAGCCGGAGAGGATAGAGTTCTCGGCCGTAGACCTCTCAGCCATCACGACCGATATCGTGCAGAAATTTTCCGCTCTCGCAAAGCGTGGCGAGCATCAGGTGACCCTTCGCAAGAGTCCGGACGCACAAGTGTGGGGCAACGCAACCGCTCTGCAGCAAATCGTCGGCAACCTTATCAAGAACGCCATCAGCTATACGCCGCGCGGCGGACACATCCGCGTGACAGTCGAGCCTGCGCCGGGCAATCACGTGGAACTTATTGTGCAGGACTCCGGCATCGGCATTGCTCGCAAAGACCTCTTCCGTATTTTCGAGCCCTTCTACCGCGCCGATCCCTCGCGGACGAAAGGCCAGGGCGGCACGGGCCTCGGACTCGCTATTGTCTCCGAGCTCATCAAAATGCACCAAGGAAAAATCACGATACGGAGCGCCGTCGGGCGCGGTACCACCGTCTCGGTGCTCTTCCCCGGAGTGCGCGGTCGCGCCACCGTAGGCAACGAGACCGACCTCCGAGACGGTCTGAATGAAATTGCAGTCGACTTTTCGAAAAAGCAGGCATGAGTGATACCATACGGCGATGAAAACAGCCCTCCTTAGTTCTTACGAGAAAGACGCGCACGTGGAGAGGCTCGCGCGATTGCTCGTGGGTAACGGTTGGCGCCTCATCGGCTCGGCCGGCACTGCGAAATACCTTTCAGGCGCCGGTATCGCGTGCGAAGACGTGGGCAAACTCGTCGGCCCGCCAATCCTGGGGCACCGCGTGGTGACGCTCGCACGCAAAGTCTACGCAGGGCTGCTCGCGGCGACGAAGGAGGACATGGACGAGCTCGACCGCCTGAGCGTCCCCTACATAGGACTCGTGTACGTCACGCTCTACCCTCTCGAGAAAACGATTGTGGACGGCGGCTCACCCGACGAGGTTATTGAAAAAACGGATATCGGCGGCCCCACCCTCTTGCGTGCTGCGGCAAAGGGACGCCGTCTCACGCTTTCTGACCCGAGTCACATAGATGTGTTCGCAGAGTGGATACGCGGCGGCTCGCAGGAATCAGAACGTGAGAAGCTCGTCATTGCACTCGCCGCCGCCGCCGAGAGGCGCGTCGCCAACTATGTGGCCGCATCAGCGTCGTATTGGGAAGGTCATATCTAATCACCGTATGCTCAAACACTTATTTTTTGATTTGGATGACACGCTGACACCGAGCCGCTCTCCAATGCGAGACGAGCACATCTCGCTTTTTCTTCAGCTCTGTGAGCAGCGGGACGTAATTGTTGTATCGGGTGCGCAGGAAAGCCAAATGCGAAAGCAGCTGCCAACAGACGCGAAGTTCTTTATGCTCTCGCAAAACGGCAATCATGCCATCTCCCCTGACGGAACAATCCTGTGGAGCGAAACGTTCACGCAAGAGCAGCGTGGGGTCGTGATGGATTTCATACGTGGAGTACATGACGACATTCGTCTTACGGTGCGGGATGAAGATGACCTGGTCGAAGAGCGAGGCTCGCAAATAAGTTACAGCTTGATTGGCCACAACGAACACCTCGAGACGAAGAAGACTTTCGATTCCGATGGGTCAAAGCGTCGCGCTATACTCGACAAGCACATCTCCGCGCGCGCTCGACTGCTCAAAGCTGGTGTTGAAGTCACAATCGGTGGCACGACCTGTCTCGACATCTATCTTGCGGGTAAGAACAAGGGGTACCACGTCCGCAGACTCATCGAGGCCCAGCATTGGAGCAAGGATGACTCGATTTACGTCGGTGATGCGCTGCAGCCGGGACGCAATGATGAAAGTGTCATCGGTGTAATTCCCACAAGAGAGGTATCCGGTCCCGACGATACTTTTTCCTTCATCAAAGAGGTGTTACGATAGCACCTCATGAACGCGCTTAAAATTGAGAATCTCGTTAAGACATACGGCAATGGCACCCAGGCGCTAAGGGGTGTGTCGCTCGAAATTCCTGAGGGCGATTTTTTTGCACTCCTCGGTCCCAATGGCGCGGGCAAGACGACCGTCATCGGCATCACGACGGGGCTTGTGAATAAAACCAGCGGCTCCATAGAAGTGTTCGGTCACGATATCGATACAGAACCCGAAGTTGCCAAGACATTCATCGGACTCGTCGGGCAGGAGATTAACTTCAATCCGTTTGAGAAACCAATAGACATCGTGGTCAACCAGGCGGGATACTACGGCATTCCGCGAGTCGAGGCTCTCCCGCGGGCGAAGCAACTTCTCGAAGACCTCGGTCTTGGCGACAAAATGTACGGAACCGGCATGCAGCTCTCGGGCGGCATGAAGCGCCGTCTCATGATCGCGCGGGCTCTTGTTCACAAGCCGAAATTCCTGATTCTCGACGAACCCACCGCCGGAGTCGACGTCGAGCTGCGACGCGGCATGTGGGATTACCTCCGCAAGCTCACATCCGAAGGACTCACGATACTTCTCACGACCCACTACCTCGAGGAAGCCGAGCAGCTCGCAAAGCACGTCGCCATCATCAACAAGGGCCAGATTGTAGCCAAGGATTCGATGGACGAGCTTCTTGCGATGCACGATTCGTCTGGGGCGGCAAAAGAAGGATATCGGGGTGGTCGACTCGAAGAAGTGTTCCTGAAGCTGACCAAAGAATCATAGTATGGACTCCTACCGAAAATGGATTGCGTTCTACACCATGCTCCGCAAGGATGTTATGCGCATTTTCCGCATCTGGGTGCAGACCTTTTTGCCAAGCGTCGTGACATCGGTTCTGTACTTTGCTGTGTTCGGCACAATTCTCGGTGACCGCATCGGTGAAATGCAGGGCGTCGACTACATGCTCTTTGTCGTCCCTGGCCTCGTCATGCTCGCAATCGTCACGTCGGCGTACGCAAATTCGTCATTCACGTTTTTCCAATCAAAGTTCTTCATGCGCTCCATAGATGAAATGCTCGTCTCCCCCATGCCGCCGTGGCTCATCATCGCGGGATTCGTCGCGGGCGGCGTGCTGCGCGGCGTGCTTGTCGGAGCGCTCGTCATGATAGTTTCTCTGTTCTTCACGGGTCTCAGCGTCTCAGTCCACAGCGCACTTATCATCCTCCTCTTTGCCGTGCTGACCGCACTCGTCTTCGCGCTCGCGGGACTCGTCAACGGTGTGTACGCAAAAACGATTGATGGCATCAACCTCGTCCCCACCTTCGTCCTCACGCCGCTCGTGTACCTCGGCGGCATTTTTTACTCCGTGCACGCGCTTCCAGGCTGGTGGCAGGCACTCACCTACGCGAACCCGCTCTTTTACCTCATCAACGGTTTCCGCTACGGTTTCCTTGGGATTGCCGATATCGCGATGTGGGTCTCTATCTCGATTCTCGCGGTCATGATAGCTGTGCTAATCATCATCAACCTTTATCTCATCCGGACCGGCTTGGGTCTGAAGCAGTAAAAGAAAAAGGCCGGACGAGAGTCCCGCCGTTTTTCCGTGTTGCGATATCGCGGCTCACCCGGGGCGTCGAGTTCCCGAATGGTCGAAAGCCGCTGTCGCACGAATAATTATTTCGACCTGCATACGCGCAGACGCCTGCCGTCCGGTAGGCTTACTTCATGAGGGCGAGCTAGTCGACAAGCTCATCGGCAATGCCGGTATACGTTTCAGGGCGCAGCTTTTTGAGCCGCTTCTTTGCTTCCGTGCCGATATCAAGCCCGTCAATAAACTTCGCGAAATCCATGAGCGTTACCTTTTTTCCTCGAGTGAGCTCGCGAAGCCGTTCGTATGGAACTGGTACTCCTTCGGTGCGGAGCACGGTCTGGATAGCCTCCGCGATAACTTCTGGGTGTGCGCGGAGTTCCATGAGCATCGCATGTTTGCTTACCTCAAGCTTGCCAAATCCGCGTACGAGTGCCGCAAAACCGATGATCGAGTGAGCGAATGCGGTGCCAAATACACGCTCGACAGTCGAGTCAGACAGGTCGCGCTGCAGACGCGATATCGGCAGTTTACGAGAAAAGTGCTCGAAAAGCGCATTGGCGACGCCGAAATTGCCCTCCGCATTCTCAAAATCTATGGGATTCACCTTGTGCGGCATTGCCGAAGACCCCACCTCCCCCGCTTTCGGCTTTTGAGTAAGCCACGCGTCGGAAATGTAGCGCCACATATCTTGTGACAAGTCGATGAGAATCGTATTGATACGGCGCATCGAATCAAACATCTCTGCGTAGGTATCGTGAGGTTCTATCTGCGTCGTGACTTCGTTGAGCTCGAGTCGAACGACATGCTCCTTTCCATTGCCCTCAGTATTCAGGCCCTCGATGAAACGTCTGGCAAAACGCTGCCAGTCGACGTCCGGTTGCGCCACAACGTGCGCGTTGTAGTTGCCCGTAGCTCCGCCCCATTTCACCAAGACCGGTCGAGTCCTCATTGCGGCTTCCTGCTTGCGCAGACGCGAGAGGAAAACCTGCATCTCTTTACCAAAGGTCGTCGGCGATGCAGCCTGGCCATGTGTCCGAGCGAGCATTGGCGTCTTCTTGTGAGCGCGCGCGAGCTTTTCTATCTCACGTCCGACTGTCTGCAGAGCGGGAAGAACAGCGGATTCCATAGCAGATCGTAGAGCACATCCGTGTGCGACACTGTTTACGTCTTCCGACGTAAGCGCGAAGTGCACCCATTCAGATACGTCGGCAAGTGACGTATCCGCAAGCCGCATCTTGATGAAGTACTCTATCGCCTTCACATCGTGATTCGTCGCGGGTATGTCGCCATACCCGTCACGCTCGATTGATTTGATTACGCCAGCATCCTCAAGGGAGATTTTGGGGATTGAGCGAAGCAAGAGGATTTCGCGTGGAGAGAACCTGCGTACGCCCGTATGCGGAGTCTTGGAGAGCGCGATGAGGTACTCGCTCTCGACGACAAGACGCTTCTGCATGAGCGCGAACTCGCTGAAATAGGCCGCAAGGGCCGCAGATTGTCTGCGGTATCGGCCATCAACACTCGAGACTGCGGTGAGTTCGTTAAGCGGCAATGGCTCGGAGATTCTTTTCGATGCGCGGGAGGATGGGCTCTTTGCCCGGCTTGAACTTTTCCCCCGTGATTTGCTCATACATGCGAATATACCTGGCGCTTAGCTCCTCTACAAGCTCCGGCGGAGCTTCCGGCAGCGTCGCATCCTTGTATGGGTCGCAGTGCTCTTTGAACCACAAGCGTAGGAATTCCTTGTCGAAATACTCGGGCTCTTCGCCTTTGTCGAAGCGCTCCTGATAGGAAGCGAGCTGCCAATAGCGCGAGGAATCGGGTGTGTGTATCTCGTCGATGAGCGTGAGCTGCCCCTTCTCGTCGAGTCCGAATTCGTACTTCGTGTCGACGAGGATGAGTCCGCGCTTGGCCGCGATGTCCGCACCGCGCGTATAGAGCGCGAGAGCGACTTGCTCGACCTTGTCGATGGTCGCGCGCGAAATGATTCCCTCATTGACCATCTCCTGGGGCGAGAGCGTCCTATCATGCGTATCCTGCTTCGTCGACGGCGTAAACACCGGACGAAGAAGGCGTTGATTCTTTTTTATGCCGTCTTGTAGCTGAAAATTTCCGAAATCACGCTTTCCCTTCTGGTAGAGCGTCCAGAGCGACGTGTCTGTCACCCCAGTGATGTAGCCGCGCACGACGGCCTCCACCGGCACTGTCCTGCACTTTTTCCCTATCGTTACGTTGGGGTCGGGCACAGACAGCACGTGGTTTGGCACAATGTCTTTCGTCTGTTCACACCACCACGCGCTTAATTGATTGAGCACCTGCCCCTTGTGTGGGACGTGCGCGATGATGCGGTCGAATGATGAGTGCCTGTCGGTCGTCACGAGCGCGAGCGTATCGCCCCTATCGTACACATCGCGCACCTTGCCCGTGTACTTGGCACCAAGAAAATCAAAATCCGTTCCTTTGAGTACTTCTGTCATATCTATTATAGTCTTTTGCAAAACACTAGAATAGCTCTATTCACCGGGCGGTGCGAGAGTGATGTTCTCGGGTTCAAAAATCACCTTGCGCTCGCCTTCTTCGACACGCCCGACTTCTACAAGCTCGTATCCGGCAGCCTTTCCAAGCGCGAGTGTCCGCTCTACTTCCGACTGTGGGAGGAACACGTAGTATCCCATCCCCCAATTGAATGTCCTAAGGCAATCCTCGAGCGAAATCCCGACTGAACACATGTACTCCATAAGTGGCGGCACGGCACCCCACGAGTGAATCCGGTAGGTCGCTGGACGCGAATCAAAAGCTATTTTTGCGACGCCACTACCCGTCCCGGGAAGCAGCGCGTGTATGTCGACTCCGTTTACCAGCAGTGTCTCGACGAGCGATACGTAGGAACGCGTCGGAATGAGCGCTTCTTCGCCAAGCGTGTTTCCATTATCCAGTTTCGTAAGGAATTGATCTTTCTGTTCCAACCCTTTTTTTATGACGAGAGAGATGCCGTTGGCGTGAATTCCACTTGATGTGACCCCGACAATGCTATCACCCGGCTGCAACTTCGTGCCGGTAATGAGTCGCGAGGCTGGAGCGATGATGGCGGTGACGCAGCCCGAGAGCGATGGCGCACTTTTTACAGGCGGCTCCGCTTTGATGAGGTACTTGAGCGCAGGCGACTCCCCCGCTGGAAGTGCCATCCCCGCCTCTTCGCACACTTTCAAAAATCCTGATGCGAGGTCAGCCGCACGCTTCTCGTCAGCGAACCATTCCGAATCCCCGGCCGCGACTTCGTCTGTATACACGACAGGCATCGCGCCCTGCGCTATCACATCGTTGACCGCCATGAGTGCCGCGTCAATAGCAATCTTTTCATAGTGTGTTCGTCCCGTTCCGTCATTTTGGTACATCCACTCCGCTATCCAATTTTTATTCCCCAGTCCTTCCTGCGTGTTGCACCACATATGCTTCTCGATTCCTCTGTATTCAAAAACGCCGCCGTGCGAGTGCAGCACGTCGGCGTTGATATACACATCTCGTTTGTTCGGGAATGTGAGCGTCTTTTTGCCAGCGGCAATCATCGCGTGTTTGAACGGCTCAAGCTTCGTATAGTCGACACCTGCCTGCGCGTAGGCATTTGTCATACGAGTCCGGCGTCCTCGAGGTATTTCTTGAAGCCCGACGACTGAAGCTTCTCGTTCTTCGCCACGACTTCGGCCTCCATTTTCATTTTGTAGGCCTCAACGCGCTCGAACAGCGCCTCGTCGCTCATCGCAAGCAGCTGCGCCGCGTAGATGCCGGCATTCTTCGCTCCGCCTATCGCCATGGTGCCGACAGGCCTCCCTGGCGGCATTTGAACTATTGAGAAGAGCGAGTCGATGCCGGCGAGCGCCGATGTTTTTATCGGCACGCCGATGACGGGAATCGCGCCGAATGCCTCCGTCATGCCGGGAAGGTGCGCTGCTCCGCCGGCGCCCGCAATCACGATTTTAATACCGCGCCCACGCGCGGTCTTCGCGTACTCTGCCATCCAATCTGGCGTTCTGTGCGCAGAGACTATCTGCACTTCGTTCGGTACGCCAAGCTCATCAAGCACCTCGGCCGCCTGCCGCATCGTCGGTAAATCCGAATCCGAGCCCATAATGATTCCGACGACAGGGTTATTCATACGAAATATCGGGTAGTTTCGTTGCGGTCGATTAGGTCATGAGCTTTGCGCATCTCCTCAGGAGTGTAGATGTACGTTATTTCAAATTTTCCCGAAGTCTCCCCGCTCCGAAGTGTCTCTTCTGTAACGAGTACCAATCCCCAATAGATCCACTTCCCGGCTCGATTTTCGACAAGAAAATTCCTCACTGGTGGAGACTTATACAAACGAGCACCCTTTTTTCCAAAAAATGAAAATGTGCGTCCCTGAAATTGCTGAGCAGATATCGGTTGTTCCAAGTGCCGCTCTAAATTCAGCTCATTTGGGAAGCCCTGCTCAGACGTCAGTTGCAGAGTGTCATTGATTTCTACGATACTTCCCATACTAGTTAGATTGTTACGACTGCTCGCGCTCTCTCTGCCTTTTCTCTCGCTTCGTCGAGCGTCTCGGCGACAGCGGTGATGTGTCCCATTTTCCGCTCACGGCGAGTCTCCATCTTACCGTATATGTGAACTTTCACACCCGGGATTCTCTCCGCTTCCTCCACCCCTCGCGGCTCCGCTTTGCCATCGCGCTCACCGAGGATGTTGATCATGCACGCCGCGGGTACTTTCATATCTGGTGAACCGAGCGGCATCCCGGAAACGGCGCGGATGTGCTGTTCGAATTGCGACGTCTCGCACGCCTCTATGGTGTGGTGCCCGCTGTTGTGCACGCGCGGCGCGACTTCGTTGACGAGCACATCGTCGCCCACGAGGAACATTTCTATACCAATAACGCCCGCGCCGTCGAATGCGGCTAGTACTTTCTCTGCAAGGTCATGCGCCTTCCTCGCAATCTCGTCCGGCACAGGTGCCGGGCAAAGAACCATGTGACATATGTGATTTTTGTGAATCGTCTCGACGAGCGGAAATACTTGAATTTCATTGTTCTCGGTGCGAGCCGCGACGATAGCAAGCTCCTTCTCGAAACGCACAAAACCTTCCGCATACGCGGGCGCGTTCTTCAATTTCTCGTACGCCGCCGTAAGACCGGACTCATTCACTACTAGAGCATTCCCTCTTCCATCGAAGCCGCCGGAGCGCGCTTTCAAGATGAATGGATATCCGAGCGCAGCTGCGTCCTTTTCGTCTGCAAATGGAGCCACGGGAATCCCTTGGTCACGAAGAAAAAATTTCTGATTCAGCTTGTCCTTGATAGTCGCGAGGGTGTGAGGCGTGGGATGTACCGGCTTCCCTGCCTTTGCTATCTCAATAAGCGCCTCTGCATTCACCGACTCGACTTCAAATGTGACGATGTCAGACGTGCGCGCGAGCTCGAGCACCATCTCGCGGTCTTTGTAGTCGCCGACGATTTCCTCGTCCGCGACCTGGCCTGCGGGTCCTTGCCGGGTTGCATCGAGCGTGACCACGCGGAATCCCAATCCGTGCGCCGCGTCCGCGAGCATCCTGCCCAGCTGCCCACCGCCCGCAATGCCGATAGTTTTCATTGGGCGCATCATACCAAAGCAAAAGGGGCGGAATCTTACGTTCCGTCCCCTTTCAAGAACTTCTCCACCGCAACGAGCGCCTCTCGTATCATCGGCTCCGGTGTCGATGATGTGTTGTGCAGCAGGAGGTCGAAGTCGCCATACAGAGAAAGGTCCTCGGGAGATGGCTCCTCTGTCAGCTTTCGAGCGACATCTGCTTCACTCAAGTGCGGCTCACGCTCCTTTATGCGCGCAAAACGAGTGTCTCTGGGCGCGAACACCCCAATGAGGAGTACCTTGTCGCCGTCCCTTGTGAGTTTCTCCCGAAGCCAGACTGCAGCTTCACGAGCAACATCTGTGATGATGAGCCCGTGCACGCGTCGCAATTCACGCTTTGCGAGAGAATAACGATTGGCTCCCACACCGCGGTCCCAGCAAAAGTAGCCGCACGCATTCTGAGAACCGTACGCCTCCCTTGTGAGGAAGTAGTAGTCGATGCCGTGCTTCTCACCTTTGCGCGGCGGTCTCGTGGTGCACGAGATGAGTCGCTGTGCGTGTGGATGCGCGACACGCATCGCATGCTGAAGCGTATCTTTGCCCGCTCCGCGCGGGCCGCAGACGATTACGAATCGTCGTCTTTCCCGCACCATCGTTAAGCCCTCCGGTTGCTGAGAGATTTATGACATTATACCAGCTTTCTGTCAACTACAGCCGCGCGAGAATGAAGTCGGCGCGCTGCGCTACAGGCATCACGGGGACTTCAACTATTTCATAGCCCTGGTCGATATATGCCTCTCGTATCTGCCCGTGGATAATCATCGCCTGCTCAGGCGTCTCCGAGCGAGCATGGTCGGTCTCGTACTCGACGAGGTCGAGCAGAAATACCTTGCGATAGCGAATCTCTTGCATTGCAGCATTGAAGAAGTCCTCGACCGGTCTTTGCGCGATTCGGTAATATGCGAGTGAGTCGGGTATCGCGCGGTCGAAGAAGTGAAGTCGGTCGCGCGGCACAGTGCTCTCCTGCGAATATGCGCGCCGCACGATTGAGGGCAGCCAGTCGGGATCGCCCACTATCTCCTGTATCGTCTTCCCTGCCGCAAGCTGCTCTTCGATGATAAGCCGGGCGGGTTCCGCGAGGACTGGATGCCCGCGCCTCTCGAGCTCGTCTATTGTCGTGGTTTTTCCCGCACACGGACCTCCCGTGAGCACGTACCAAGGAGGCGTTATGTCGCTCATGTCGGTGCATAGTACCAGACGAAACCCCGCGTTTCCGCGGGGCTCTGGGTCATAAGTTCTACGTACGTTCCGCGTCATCTAGGCGCGAACTTCTTCAGCCTTGAAGATCGGGTGGTCGGCGGGTAGTTCCTGCTCACCCCTGCAGGTGCGACACTCTTTGATCTCCTTAAAAGCTCCGAGTTTGATCCTGACCGATCCTACGCCCGCGCACGTCGGGCACCAACGCATTTTCTTCGTGGTCATGGCGTATCCCTCTCACGCGGTTTCGCTGTGGCAAGGATAGCATATCGTGCCACAATTCAAGATTCAGCGCGCCAAATCCACCCAGCGGTACTTGAGTCCTTCATACTCACGCGATTCTTCCGAGAGGATTTTGGTGAATTCTTGTTCATACGGCGGGAAAAATGAGTCCGCCTCCTTTTCATCATCGATAATAGTGAGGTGTAATCTGTCTACCTGCGGCAATACCTGCTCGTAGAGCGCCGCTCCGCCTCCGATGTGTATCTCCACCGGATTGAGTGCACGCGCCACGGCGAGTGCCTCTTCGAGCGAGTGCGCGATGGTAACGCCCGGGTACGACCACGAGGCGTCGCGAGTGAGCACAATGTTCTCCCGCTCGGGCAGCGGCTTCCCGAGGTAGCCAATGATTGACTCGAATGTTTTCCGGCCCATGATGATGGGATGACCTTTTGTCAGGGCACGGAAACGTTTCAGGTCGTCGGGAATATGCCAGAGGAGCTTGTCATCTTTGCCGAGAGCGCGATCTTTTCCCATCGCGGCGACTATGACAATCGGTGGCTTATTCAAGGCGCCTAGCATTTCGGCAGCTGGGCCTTGGTATGTCTCGTGAATCGCCATACGGGCGAATATAGCATGCAAAGAGAAGCGGCGGGTCGACTCATCGACCCGCCTTTAATTCGCAGAACAATTCAGGACGCTTCCGGAGAAATGTGAATATTTGCTCGTACAGGTGCGCGACTTCCGGGTGTGTGGCAATGCGCGACCGCTTGTACAAGTCGAGCGATTCTAGGTTCACGTCCAGCCGTCTCCACGACCACCCTTCATCGTCGACGACGTTGAGTATCGGGAGGATCTTGTCGAGAGCATAGACGAACCGACTTTCTCGGTCTGACTGCGCTCGGTAAGCCTCTAGCGCGGAAACAAGCGATGGAAACGCTGATCGCCATTCCGATGCGATGCGTTCGATAGCCTTGAGCTCTCGCGACACCTTTGAGGACGCCAGTGCTCGCCCGTTGCCTTTCGGATCCGGGAACGCGGGGGTGTCCTGTGCATAAGTCTCGGGCAAGTCGTGCACGAGAATGTATTCGAACACACGCTTCATGTTGTGACCCAGTCGCAGATGGCTGTCGACCATCCACGCAAAAAACATTAGCTGGGTCACGTGCTCGCCGTTATTTTCTCGCCTTCTGCCCTTCCTTGTACGGTACCAAACCAGCCGCTTGACGCTACGGAACTTGTTTGTGAACGTCGCGAACCGTAAAAGAGCGCCAACAAAGTTCCTCCCGCGGGAGGCGTACTCGCTACTCTGCATGTCTGCCTCCCTATTCTTGCCTACCCGCACCGTGCCACATATCCCACCTTGCGACAAGGCCACCACCGAGAGGTGGGGGCTATAATGACCGTCCATGCATTCTTACGAAGTAGAGGTCAAGGCACTCCTCGGAAGCGCGAAAAAGGCGCAGGAGGTGCGCGACGCGCTGAAAAAGATTGACCCTGGGTGCGTCATACTCGAGCGCAATCGCCAGCTCAATCACTACTTTGAAGGAGGCACTCTGCAGCGGCTCGCAGAGGTCATGGCGCCACATTTGAGCGACACCGCGAAAGCGAAGCTCGAAGATCTTGCGAATCGAGCGAAGAGCTTCTCCGTGCGCACGCGCGACAAAGACAACATCGTCATCCTCGTCGTGAAAGCATCCGTAGGTGACGACACGAGCGAGAACGGTGTGAGCCGTATGGAGTTCGAAGAGCAGGTTCCGCTCGGTATCGTCGAGCTCGACAACCTGGTGCTCTCTGCTGGCTTCAAGTACCAGGCGAAATGGTCGCGCGAACGCGAAGAATACAAAGTCGGCAACATAAATATCTGCATCGACAAGAACGCGGGATACGGGTACTTGGCGGAATTTGAACGCGTCGTCGATGATGCAGAAAAGGTGGATGCGGCGCGCACAGAAATCGACGAGTTTATGCGCCGCGTAGGTGTGGAAGAGCTTCCCCAAGACAGGCTTGAGCGCATGTTTGCCTTCTACAACGCCCACTGGCCCGAGTACTACGGGACGGACAAGATTTTTAATGTAGACTGACGGTTATGTTTCTTTCTGATGTCGACATCAAGCAGGCCATACGTGATAAGGAAATCACGCTCGAACCTTTCGACCCCGCGCGCCTGCAGCCGGCATCGTACGACATCCTGCTCGGCAACAAGTTCGTAGAGAACGACGCGAGCAGTACCCACTTCATAGACCCCGCTCGGAAGATATTCGCGAAGACGACGGAAAAGCTGGTGAAAGATGGTGAAGAATTCGTGCTTCACCCAGGCGTGTCCGTGCTCGGACTCTCAAAAGAGTTTTTCGGCTCCGACCACTACCTCATCCAAGTCGGCGGCAAATCATCACTCGCCCGCGTCGGCCTCATGATTCACAACACCGCGGGTATCATCAATCCCGGCCATTTCCTCCACATCACCTTCGAAATCAGCAACCAGAGCAACATACCCATCATCATTCGTCCCGGCATGGAGATAGCCCAGCTCACGTTCTCCAAGCTTTCTTCCCCACCATCGCAGAACTACAAGAAAGTCGGCCGCTTCGCGAAGGACAATTGGAAACATTTCATACCGGCGAAAAAGAAGAAAGCTGCGACGAAGTAGTATGACAAAGCACCCCGAGTACCAGTACCTCGACCTTTTGAGGGAGACACTCGAAAAGGGCGAGGAGCAGGTGGATAAAGGTACGGGTGTAAAGACGTACAGTCGATTCGGCGGCCAGATTCGCTTCGACCTTTCAGAAGGATTCCCGCTTCTCACAACAAAAAAAGTGTACTGGAATGGTGTCTTGCACGAGCTCTTTTGGTTCATGTCAGGGCAAACCAACATCAAGTACCTCGTCGATAACAACGTCCACATCTGGGATGATTACCCGTACAAACTCTACTCAGAGAAGGTCGCGAAAGGTGCCGCTCCGGAGATGTCGAAAGACGACTTTATCGGCAAAATAAAAGACGACGCCGCGTTTGCCAGAGAGCACGGCGAACTCCCCCACATATACGGCGAACACTGGCGCGGCTGGATAGCGCGAGACGGCAGACGCGTGGACCAGCTCGGGTGGGTCGTAGACGAGCTCCGCAAAGACCCCGACGCGCACAACACGCTCGTCACCTCGTGGAATCCGGAATACATGTATGCGATGGCGAGGCCGGGAGAAGGCGCGCGCTTCCCCATCTGCCACAACATGTACCAGGTCAACATCAAGCACGGCCGCGTGTGCCTCCAGCTCTACCAGCGCAGTGCCGACATGTTCCTCGGCGTCCCTTTCAACATCGCATCCTACGCACTGCTCACCGCAATCATCGCCAAGATACTCGGGCGAGAGCCGGGAGAATTCGTCCACACCTTCGGCGATTACCACATGTACGAGAATCACCGCGCGCAGGTCGAGGAGCAGCTCGCGCGCGAGCCCAAGAATTTTCCCACCATCAAGTTCACACACGATTTCAAGAGCATCGACGAATTCCGACCCGAGCATGTCGAACTCGTGGGATACGAACCGCACGCCGGCATCAAAGCCGAACTCACCGTGGCGGGCGGCTACAACAAAGACCTTCACGGCGTTCAACAGTAGTATGGTGTAGCCTCTCACATATTTCTTACTACCCAAATTCACCACCATGAAAAACCTCTATCCATTCATACACAAGCAAGACAAAAAAGTGTTCGCCGCGCTCATGGGCGAAGAAGAGCGCCAGGCAGAGGGGCTTGAGCTCATCCCATCGGAAAACTACGTCTCACGCGCCGTCCGCGAAGCAAATGCTTCCGCTCTCACCAACAAATACTCAGAGGGCTACCCCGGCAAGCGCTACTACGGGGGTCAGAAGTACACCGACGAAGTCGAAAGCCTCGCGATTGAGCGCGCCAAGAAGCTCTTTGGCGCCAAGTATGCCAACGTACAGCCGCACGCGGGTGCTCCGGCCAATATCGGCATGTACTTCGCTCTCCTGGAACCGGGAGACACGGTTCTCGGCATGGATCTCTCGCACGGAGGACACCTCACGCACGGACACCCCGTCACGTACCTTACGAAAATATTCCGCTTCGTGCGCTACAAAATGAAAAATGTTGATACCGGCGAGATCGACTACGATGAGATGCGTGCGGTCGCTAAGAAGGAGAAGCCAAAAATCGTGCTTGCGGGCTACTCTGCGTATCCCAGAGAGCTGGATTACGACAAATTTGTCTCTATCGCTCGTGAAGTCGGGGCATACGCGGTCATGGATATCGCGCACATCGCCGGCCTCATAGCTGGCAAGGCCGCCACGAACCCGTTCGACCACGGCTTCGACATTATGACCACAACAACCCACAAAACCCTGCGCGGGCCCCGCGGAGGTATGATACTCACGCGTGAGGACGCCGAGTTCGCAAAAAAGATAGATAAGAGCATCTTCCCCGGGCTTCAGGGTGGCCCCCTGATGCACAACATCGCCGCAAAAGCCGTCTGCTTCGGAGAGGCACTTTCCCCAAAGTTCCGCGTCTACGCGAAACAGGTCATCAAGAATGCAAAGGCAATGGAGAAAATATTTGCTACGAACAAAGTACGAATGCTCACGGGCGGCACGAGCAATCACCTGATCCTCGCCGATGTCTGGGGCAGCCTCGGAATATCCGGTCACGAGGCGGAAACGGTGCTCGACGAAGTCGGAATCACACTCAACAAGAACTCCATTGCAGACGATACGCGCAAACCCATGGATCCGTCAGGCATCCGCTTTGGTACACCCGCCATCACGACGCGCGGGTTCAAAGAGAAGGAATGCGCAAAAGTTGCGGAGCTCATGATAGAGACGCTCAAGAACAAGAGCGACAAGAAGGTTCACAAGCGCGTACGCGAGGACATCCGCAGACTCTGCAAGCGCTTCCCAATCCCGGAGAAGTTTGTGTGATAGAGTAGGCCGACCTCTATGTTCTTCGGCATCGATTTGTCGCTCCTCCTGCAATTTGTAGGCTACCCCGGCGTCTTTGCAATTATCTTCGCGGAGTCAGGGCTCATCGTCGGCTTTTTTTTGCCGGGCGGCTCGCTCCTTTTTACCGCAGGTCTACTCGCCTCCACCGGTATCTTCAACCCGTGGATTCTCATCCCGCTCGTCACTATCGCCGCAATACTCGGCGACAACGTCGGCTACTGGTTTGGCAACAAGGTGGGAATCAAGCTCTTCACGAAGCCGGACTCACGATTCTTCCACCAGTCGCACCTGCGAAGGACGCAACACTTCTACGAGAAACACGGTGCGAAAGCGATATTCCTCGCACGATTCATTCCCATCATTCGCACGTTCGCCCCGATAGTCGCGGGCATCGCGAGCATGAATTACCGCACGTTTATCATTTTCAACATCCTCGGCGCGCTTGCATGGGCGACAGGAATCACAACACTCGGCTACGTGCTCGGGAGCCGCTTCCCGCTCATTGGCGAGTATCTCGAATTCGTCATCCTCGGCATCATTTTCGTAACACTGATACCGCTACTCGTCGAGATGTACAAGCACTACCGCGACCGCGACCAAACTCCTTAACCATATCCCTCAATTGCATCCGGCCGGCCATGATTTGGGGATATGGACTGACGGGAGAGAATGTCAACCTTGAACTACGCGTCAAGAGTTGAGTTAGGAGTGGAGGCGTTTGAGCGGAGCTGACTCGCCAGCAGCCTTTTGGCGTAGCAGGGCGAGTCCGCCGTAGAGCCCTCCCACATCGCCGAGCTTTGAGTGCACAATGTCTGGCACCCGCGGGAATTTGCGCATGATCTTCTTTAGGTGCAGCGCTGTGCGTTCGACAGAAATGCCCACTTCGTTGAGCATCGAGCCGCCTATCGCGACCCTGTCCGGTGACCAGTGCAAAATGGAGTTGTGAAGACCGTACGCGAGCGTCTCGGCGAGTTCTTCCCACACCGCGTTGCCTTTCCCGAGGTCTTTGGGGTGGGAGCCAAATCGCTTTGATATCGCCGTGCCCGAAATCATTTCTTCCCATGAAACTGTGCTCCCGAGGTTGAGGTATTGCCCACCGATCTCGAACCCCTGTGTCGATGTGTCTACCCGCCCATCAACGATGCGGATGCCATTGACCCCGGTTGAAACTGTAATGTATACGAAAATCTGTGAGCCCTGTCCGGCACCATAGTGTGCCTCGCCGAGCCCCACGAGCGCCGTATCGTTCTCGAAAGAAACTGGCGCAGGCAGGCGTTTCCTGAGCTCCTCTTCAAGCCCGTCCCGGCGCTTCCACAGAGGCTTTCCCGCAACGATTGCCTCCACTTTATCCGAAGCCGCGAGTTTTTCGACCGCGTGCTCGAAAACTCCAAGAAACGCATCGTCGTCCTGCGGGGTATCAAGGATCAGAGGCTCCGAGAATCTCTGCATGTCATCGGTGCGCGCGAGACGCATCTTCGTACCACCTATGTCCGCAATGATGTGCATCAGCTATTCGACGACGGGAAGCCCGCCGAAATCGGTTGCGCGCACGTCCGCGTACTTCGGATTCTTCTTAAGCACGGGCTTTCCGTCGCGCTCGACGACGTAATATGCAAACCCCTGCATTTTTTTTACCGGCTCGTAGTCGGCGTGTCCCGGCATCGAAGCGCTGTCATCCGGACCCTCGACGGGAGAATCATCCACCATCACGAGCCACTCTTTCCCCACATTGGCCATGAGGTGCCCGTAGCCCGGAGGCATGTATACTTCGCTCCCCGCCTTCACCTGCACCGCCTTGAATTCTTCGACAACCGACGGATTTGCAGAATCGACGAGTTTCTGCAGAAGCGCGACACCCTCTCCCTCTTTGAACCAATAAGTCTCGTCGAGATTGCCCACATGGTAGTGCCCGTATGTCTTGATGTACTCACCTCCTACGGTGCCACTCTCAAGGATTGTCACGTTGCGCTTGTTTTTCCCCCCGCGAACCATGTAATAGTGGATGTCGGGGCCCTGCGCGGCCTGGTCCATAAGGACATCGCGCATTTTGTCGTGTGTCCTCGCTGCGTACGCTTCGAAAGCCATGGTGCGATTGTACCATCTCGACCTATTGGGCGTAGAGCATCTTCGCCGCATCCCAGAATTCGGGATGTCCTTTCCCGCGCATGTAGTACCACCATTCGACGCCCCAGAGGTATTGCCGCTCGAAACCGGTTCTTTTCGCGTACTCGACGATTTCGCGCAACTTTTCCACATCCATACGCGAAAGTTGCGTATCCAAAGATGCGTCCTTTGTCGGCTCGATGAGCCACGGTTCGAGAGAGAGTTCGATGAGGTACGACGGCTTCTCACCGTATACGAGCTCGACCACGCGCTCCTTCACCCGGTAGAAAATCGGTGGCACCCGGGTCTTGAATTGACCGATTTCCGGGTTCCAGAAATACATGTACAGGCTGCTCCCAAAAGCGTCGCCGCGCTTGTAGGGAGAGAGCCAGAGCCCGAGGTTGCCGCTGTCGGTCATGAGCACCGGCCTGGTGTCGAGAGAGCGTACGAGCGCAATCTCCTCGTCGAGGAATTCTTCGTCGAGCTCACCGCAATGCTCGAACGCAAAGAGCCGCAGGTACGCTTCGTTCTCCACCTGCCAGTACTCGATTGCAGGATTGTTCTTGTACCGCATCACCACGGCCTCGATGAGCTCGCGCAGCTCCGCTTTCTGCTCGTCCCACGAGAGGTCTCTTGCCCAGCCGGGTACATGACACTCCGGCCAGCGCGGCACGCGGCGGCCAACCGCGAGAATGAGTTTCGCCTCGCGCTCGGCTGCGAGACGCACCATGTAGTCGAGCTCAATCCAATTATACGAATCACGCGTGCGTTCGATGTGCGGCCAGTACGCCGGGATGCGCAGTTGGCGTACGCCGAGCTCGTCGAGGGTAGCGCGGTAGACGGTACGCCAGTCGAGTCCGAGTTCCTCCGCGTGCAGCGTGCTGAATGTCGCGCCATAACTCACGCGCTCCGGTACCCTATCGAGCGTCGCGAGGACGAATGCGACAAACGCGACAAGTAGCGCGAGTATTCCCACGAGAATTCTGCGTATCATCATGTAAGAAAGAGGGCTGCGAGGCCGAGCATGATGAGGGAGACCCCGAGTCCGGTGCGCCACCCGCCGTGACCGTGCGTCATAGGATCATCGCCTCGCGGCATGAAGTTGGCAAAGAGAAGTGAAAAGACGAAGAGAAATGCGAACTGCAGACCAGCGAGAGAGTTGACCACCGCCACGCTCCCGAGTGAGACCGCATATGCGGTGAGCACGCTCGCGCTGCTCGCAATGACCTTGTTACCAAGCACGAGCGTTTTGGCTCCACGGCTCGCATGCTTGCCTCCGTGGAAAATCGCGCGTCGCAGGGACGGCAGCGCGAGGAATGAGAGCGCGACCACGAGCGCAAGCACGCGCGTCCAGAAGAATCCGTCGAGAAAACCGGCCGCGTTGTACACGAGTTTCGTCAGAAAAATCGCAGCGCCAAAGAGGCCGCCGGCCGTGAACGCATACATGAGGGCATGCCTGTGGAAATGGAACCTCGAGATGAGCGCGGTACCAGCGACAAGGAGCAAGACCGCAGGTATCGCATGCGCGCTAATGTCGCCCACCACGAAGACCCACGCGAGCGCGAGCGACGTGAGCGCCGAAATCGCCCCGATGACGGGTGCAGCGTCGGAAGCACGCGCAACACGCAGTGCGCTGTAAAGATAGTAGAGCGCTGCGACGAACGCCGCGGCGCTCAGGAGCGAAAGAAAGAAGACATCGCTTGAGGGCATCGAGACGAGCCCGAACGGCGCGATAACCACAACAAAGCCGGAGAGGACGCTCGTGTAGAACGTGTAGACGATAGGGCGGCCGATGTGCGCCGCGCGTACCACGATGTGCCTATCAATCAGGACGGAGACCGCAAGGAGAAATTGCGCAGCGATCGCTATCCACAGCCACGACATCGTCCTATTCTAACCCGTGAGATAAAGATTCCCGACCTCGCACGTACGACTTTGGGGGTTGCGGTCACCGATATCGGCGAACGAATCGGGAGTGATTATCTCATGGGTTCTACCAAGCCATTGCGCTCGATTATGGCTTTGTACACGTACGCAGACGGTCGCACCTTTCTCTCTTGCGTCGCGTAGTCTACCGCCACGAGCCCGAATCGCTTCTCAAAGCCATGCGCCCACTCGTAGTTGTCGAGGAGCGACCAGTACATGTAGCCGCGTACATCGGCACCTTTCTCGATAGCAGTGTGCATGCAGCGAATCAATCGAGTAATGTAGTCGGCGCGAATGCGGTCTCCGGCATCTGCCACGCCTGCCTCGCTCACCCACAGCGGCTTCCCGTAGCGCTTCAGCATGAGGAGCGCGTCGCAGAGGCCTTCGGGGTACACGTCCCACCCCATATCTGTTTTGTCGTACACACGCGTGTCGCCGAATTTTTTGTGCAGGTAGTAATTGACCCCTATCGAATCGCATTTTTGGTGCACGCGACGAATGAATGAGTGCGTCCAGTGCCAGTTCATCACCGCTGCGAGCAGCGTATTGAGTGGATTGCCATTCGCATGAAAAAGAATTACTTGGTGCACGAGCCCCACTTCCACACCAAAGCCCGCGACCTTCATCGCATCGTACGCCGCATTGTGGGCCTCCGCGAGGCGCCGCATCATGCGGAAGTAGCGCCCGATGTTGCGCCAGGAAATCTGCTGTCCCGAGAACTCACGATGCCCCGGCACCGCACTGATAGCGCCAATGCCCGGCCACGCGGCAAAAGGCGGCCAACTTCCCCGCCGCCAGCCATTGGATACGTACACTCCCGGCTCGTTCATTGTCGAAAAGTGGCGGCAATCGTTGCCAAACTTTTCGGCGATGAATGCGCAGTACCGCGCGAAAATCTTCGGTGCGTCCGGGTGTTCGAAACCACCCTTGTCGGCGAACCACTGCGGGAGCGTGAAGTGCCAGAGTGTGATGAAGGGCTTCAGGTGCCGCGCGCGCAGCGCCTCAATCACTTTCCTATAGTGCTCGACCTCTTTCTCGTCCCACTTCCCCTCCTCTGGCTCGATGCGCGCCCACTCGACAGAGAGCCGGTGGCAGTTGTGTCCGAGGTCTTTCGCAATATCAAAATCGGCTTCGTACTTATTGTAGTGGTCGCAGGCCGCTCCGCACACAGGCACCTTACCCTCGCGCGCCGCCTTAGCCCAGTCGCAATTCTCTATTCCCCCCTCTACTTGGTAAGAAGCGGTTGCTGCACCCCACAGAAAACCTTCAGGAAATATTTTCATATGTCGCCGGTCACACATAAATCGCTGATGCGATTTTGCGCGACCCCGCCTCCCTCGCCTACGCTCAGTCCGGCCTTGCGACGGGGCCCCGCCCCCGTCTCACCCCATAAAAAGCCATCGGGGAAATTCCTTTCATGCATGCCGCGCATTCTACCCCGTGAGATACCATTCGGGAATTGGCACGCGCCCGGTTACCGACGATGTGCAGCTGTATCGAACTATGACGTATCTCATGGGGAGTACCAGACCTCTCAGCGGGCTTCGTGGTACCCTTGTCCCCATGCAGTACAAGCACATCATCTTTGACTTGGATGAGACACTCACCGAGAGTTTCCAGCCGCCCAAGCCCGAGATGATGGCGCTCGTGCGCAAACTCCTTGAGAAGGTGCCGGTGGCGATAATGACGGGTGCGGGATTTGAGCGTGTCGCGAAACATGTACTTTCTCAGCTCGATGGCTCGTCACACATGTCCCGCCTCACGGTTCTCACCAACAGCGCCGCACAGGCTTACACGTGGCAAGACGGCTGGAACGAAGAATACAACCATGCCATGAGCCCCGCCGAGCGTGAGCGCATCAAGAGCATCATCGCCGAGGCAGAGACGCTTCTGCCCGTGATTCGCGATGCGGAGTCGTATGGCAAGCGCATATCAGACCGCGAGGTGCAAATCGCGTATACCGTCGTGGGGCTCGAAGCTCCGCAGGAGGTAAAAATGAAGTGGGATCCTGATACAAAGAAGCGTCGAGAAATTATGGCGTACCTTCGTCCTCAGCTTGCTGAATACGAAATCCGCTCGGGTGGTGCGTCGACGATAGACATCACGAAAAAGGGCATCGACAAGGCGTACGGCGTCCGCTGGCTCTGCGAACGCACGAAATTGCAGCCCACCGACATGCTCTACGTGGGCGACGCGCTCTACGAGGGCGGCAACGACGCCGTCGTCATCCCTACCGGCGTGAAGACTCGCCAAGTCTCCGGCCCCGCGGAGACGGAGCGCGTGATTGAAGAACTCCTCGCGACGTAAAGAACAGCCCGCGGGGAGCCGCGGGCTGTTCTGCTAGCAATCTACTCGACCTACTGCACGCTCTTGAATCGCAGCACACCGCCGCGGTCCATGTAGATAAGCTCGAGCTCATCTGGCGTGAGCTTCGACACCTTGAACGTAAGCGTGTCCTGCGGGGTACCCTTCTCTGTGATTTGGAGATAGACCGCATTGTCTTCAAGCGGGAAAGAAATCTCTGGGGCGTTCATCTTGGTGAATACCACCCAGAGCCCGTCGAGGTTCACCGTCCCGTCGTACGAGTCGGCCACGGTAAAATCCGAGCGGAACTCGCGCGTAAACTTTGCGTCGTCGATGCTCTGCCACTTGCCCTGGATGCTCTCGGTCACGACGAGCGAGACATCCGGCTGAATACTCCCCGCGCCTTCCCCGGCATCGCCTCAATTCCACGGAGGACTATCCGAACTTGGGACGGGATTGCACACTGTCGACTCGCTGCCGACCGTGAGCTGCACTTCCTCACCCGCACCCGAAAAGACGACGAGCTGACCCGAGGTCGTCTCGAAGTGATTGCCCTCGCCCATTTTTGCGAGCCGAATAGAACCCGTGAACATGCCCTGCGAGCCTGCCACAAGTTGGACCTCGCTCACGTCGTCCGACGGAGTCATGGTAAATCCCGAACCGTTGTCGCACATGTACTCGTACGAGCCCATCGAGCTCGCCAGCATCGCGCTCTGCGATTGCGTAGAGTACCAGTACCACCCGCCAATAATGATTAGGATAAGAATGACTGCCCAAATTAATGTTTTGGTCATATTTGCCAGCATACATATATTTTTTAGCTCGTCCACCCTCCGCACGCCTCGATTGGCTGCTACCGAAAGTACTTTCTAAGTTTCATGCCGCCGACTATAAAACAAACCACCGCGACGATTGCAATCGTTGCAAACCCCTCTTTGTTGCTTACCTGATGAATATCTACAAAGAACGGGATTACGAGGGTCACTGCGGCTGCCGCAACGCTCGCAAAGAACTTCACCCTAACCGACGAGAGAAAGACTTTGAATGGATTCGCTCCGCCAATAACCTGCGCCACCTCGTGATTCGCCCGAAAGGCGGGAAACCACGTAGTCCACAAGTGGTCTTTAATCTGGTACCTGGAATCTTCCTGCAGTCGAGCGATTTTCGAACGATACATGCGGGCAAAGAGTATATTGATGACCCCGGCCAGGCACCACCCCAGGAATATCACCAATATGGTCGCAATAAAAACTGGAATCCCCACAAGCTGCGAAAGAATCGCGAGAATCAGCACCAAAGTTGACCCTGGGAAAAAATTGCCGACGATGTAGAGACCTTCGATAAGGATTGAGACGAACGCAGCGAGGTATATGTACGTTCCCTCGACGCCAGCAAGAAACACCACAAGCTGTTCTACTCCGGGGACAGATGCATTAAAAAGCCCGGTGAGACCATACGCGGTCAAAGTCAGCCCCGCGAACATCCAGACAATTCCCGAGTGGAATTCCGCTCTTCTGCTTTTCAAAGTTACATTTTCCATCCGTTGCACAAGTATACCGCTTCCAATTGAAATCCATTTCAAGAGGAGTCCTTGAAATCGCATCTCACACTAGCCGAAGGTGAAGGTGTAGGCTTTGAGGCCGGGGTCGAGGACTTCAATTTCAAGCAGGTGTTCGCCGTACCCTGCGTCTTCGACGAGCCGGTAGAGCCTGTCCTCCTGCACCGTCACAATGCCGTCCGCTGACACATCCCCTCCCGCGGCTGCGCCGAGGGGCTTGCCGTCGCGCGTAATGCGCAGGCGCACCAGCGAATCGGCGCTGGCAACCATAAAGACATCTTTCGAGCCGTAGAGGAATCGAATCTGTGCAGGCGCACCGGTGTTCACCGCATACTCCTGTTCGATGTTCCACTTTCCACCAAAGTAGAGCGTGTTGGCAGCAAATCGCGATGGGAGTGCAAAGGCGCGCTCGCCTCGCACACGCGGGTCTCCGTTGCCCAAAAGGTCGTTGCGCCAGGCACCGAAATAAACTTCCGGACTGCGCACTGTACGCTGTGTCTCACTCACTTCGGGCTCTTTCATTTCTTCAAAAGCCATTCCGAGCCGTATGGCGCGCTCGTGGAGCGCGCGCTGAATCTGCGCCTCCGTCTCTGCATACGCGCCCTCGCCAATGTGGTCGTAGATGATGTAGCCGTCGATGTCGACGAGGTACTTGCGCGGCCAGTAATTGTTGCCGTAGGCAGTCCAGGTCTGATAATTGTTGTCGAGAATCACCGGCCAGCGTATCTGGTACTCGCGCACGGCTTTCTCCACATTGGCCTGCACTTTTTCAAACGCGAATTCTGGCGTATGGATGCCGATTATCTCGAACCCGCTGTCTGAATACTTTTCGTACCAATCGCGCAGGTACGGAATCGTGCGGATGCAGTTGATGCAGCTGTACGTCCAGATATCGAGGAGTACCACTTTCTCTCCGATGAGTTCGCCGAGCGTTATCTTCTCGCGAGAGGTGTTGATGTATCCATCCGGGGCGACGAGTTCGATGGCGCGCTTGTACATTGCACCTTTCGCCTCGGGTGGAATAAAGCCCGCTTTCGGATCCGTCTGCACCGACATGTCGTCGCCCCCGAGGAGCTTGAGCTCGAGGAACGTCGCGTCGAAACCGCGCTCCACGAGATACGTCTCTATCTTTTTCATGTACCCAGTGAAAACGAGAAGTCCGACGACGACAAGTATGATTCCGATACCCTTGAAGAACTTACCATTGGGGTCGAGCGTGATGCCGAGCCACCCCACCAATCTTTCACCAAGAAGCGCGACTGCGAGGAGAGCGCCCGCAAGACCGAGCGCGTAGGCCACGAGGTACACCGTACCGAGAATCGGGGTCGCCGGAAGCACCGTCGCGAGGATGATAAAGTATGTCGGACTGCAGCTCGCAAACACGGGACCGAGCGCAGCACCCATGAGCGCGTCGCCCCAAAAATCGCCGCGCTGGTAGCCGCTCGTAAGCAGCTTGTTGGAGCTCGTGTTGAGCACGTTCACGCCGGGGACTTTCGCCCACAGCGCGGGAAACACCATCAGGACGCCGAGCACGACGAGGATGCCGCCGGAGATGTAGCGCCAGAATTCTTCCGGCACGCCGATGAGCACCGTCGACGCCTTGAGAAGGAGCGTGAACACTACTACCGAGAGCGCCAGTGAGAGTACGATGACATACACCCTTCTGCGCGTGCCACCCGTCGCGAGCGAGCCGCCGACGATTACGGGGAGGAGCGGGAGCACGCACGCCGCGAAGACGGACAATACACCGGCAAGGAACGAGAGTAGTAAGAAGAACATCGTATGTATTATCGCACTTCGGCGACCAGCGCTGCGAGCGTCGGTGAGCCGCTCCACTTTTTGATGAGATTGCCTTTGCTATCCACCTGCACGAACGTGTGTTGGTACGTCACACCATACTTTTGCTTGAGAGCCTGCGAAGCATCGTAGTCGACATCGAGTATCGTAAGCCCACCCGGAATCGCGGAAATGTTGCTCCTGATGTTGCTGTCGAGCGCTTTGCACGTGGGGCACCAGGATGCGCGGAAAAAGAGAACAACATCGCCCCTTTCGGCGAGTACAAGTTTGCTCTCTGCATACGTCTCGTAGGTACCTTTCTGCATCATACTGTCGCCCCGCATCGATTCCTCATCCTTCATCGCATCGCCTCCCATCATCGCGGAATCATCTTTATTCATCGTGTCGCCTCCTCCGCCGACTGGCGGATTCATATCATCCGTCATGGCACCGTCTTCTTTCTGCATCATCGCGGCATCGTCTTGCTGCGCGAGGAAATACCAACCACCGATGAGAATAAGTGCTCCGATACCGACGGTGATAAGTGCCTTTTGCATAGAAATATTTTTTTACGCGTGTATGCGCTAAGTATCGGCGCTCTCGCAGCAATGTCAAGCTGACTTTACACGCCCTGTGGATACCTACACCCGCACATACTTGGGTATATTGGTACGTTCATCCGTTGTATTCGGACCACCAGCGCGCTGCCACTTTGGCGAGCACCATGCCGACGAGCGCAACCACGAGCCACGGATCGAGAGCATGCGCAAATGTCTCTATTGCGATACCCACGACGAGTATCGCGCTCCCCGCGAAGAATGCGGCGCGACCAGCGTGTGAGCGGTGCGCATCGTCGCGCTCGTCTACCACCCGCTCACTGAGCATGAACGCAGCGATGCCGCCCATTGCAACGACGAGTACGGCGAGCATTGACATGTGCAACATACTCGGCATCCAGAGACCCATGGGGTTCACGAGAAGCACTGCCGAAGCGACTAATATGAGTGCGATGAGTAATTCCACGATGCGGCTGGGGTTCATATGCTAAATATATCGTCTACACGCGCCTTAAAGTGGCGCGCGATTTTGAGTGCGAGAAGTACAGAGGGTGTGTAGTTGCCCTTTTCGATGGCGATAATGGTCTGCCGGCTGACGCCAACGCACTCGGCCAGTTCTTCCTGGGTAATGCCCGCGCGCGAGCGGAAATCGTGCACACGGTTTTCAACATGGTCTTTCATGCAGCTGGTGAATTCTACATCTCGCTCCCCGCTATGTGAAGCAAGCTTTACATATGCAAGATTTTGGATTGACTTTCCGCGTGTTCCATGCAATAATTACAAGAGTCCGTCAAGCCGCCGGTTTTGCGCACACTCGGGGAGTTGGACTATGGAATGGATATCTCTGCCCACCCACGACGCCCTGGGTACGCACCACGTGTGCGTTCCGCCGGGCTTCCGAAGGCCATTGAGCGACTTCGATTCGGTCGATGCGTTTCTCGCAGCGATTCGGTTGCGGTGGTCTCAACTGCACTCGCAGGGCTACCGGTTGCCCGTGGGGACTCAATGAGTCCCGTGGACTTTTTCCGCGAATCGGTGCCGTGCGTGTCGCACCGGATTGGGTCGGCAACGACCGAGGCACCATTCGCGCGTCGCACGCTCACCGCAGAGCGAATGCTGCGGGGCATCGAGGGTCGAGAATCTGCGCCCCGCATGCCTTCAGCTGCATTGAGCGACGAGGAGCTCGAGAAGGCACCCGAAGGACACCGGCGCCTATTTCGCTGGTAGCAAGCACAACGTGAGGCCGCGCGAAAGCGCGGCCTCTTTCTTTTCACGTTATAATTGAGGTCAACTCGCCCCGTGAGAGAACGCGCTCAAAGTTATTTGCATGAACAATATATCCAACGAAGCGCTGCGAAGCCTGCCAACCCCAACCTCCCTCTCTCATGGGGTGAATTCTCTCAAAGAGCGTCTCGCTCAGGTCATAAAAGGCGATGTCGTCGACGACGCGGAGACGCGCAAGAAGTACAGCCGCGACACGAGCGTTTTCGAGCGCGCTCCCGAAGTCGTTGTATTCCCCAAAAGTGCCGACGACGTCGCTGCAGTCGTCCGCGAAGTGCGTACCGCGGCACAGGGCGGCGAGAAAGTCTCTATCGCTCCCCGCTCGGCCGGTACCGACATGACCGGCGGTCCGCTTACCGATTCCATCTCGCTCGTCTTTACCAAGTACATGAATAGGATGCTCGAAGTCGGCAATGACTACGCCGTCGCCGAGCCGGGTCTCTACTACCGCGACTTCGAGAAAGAGACACTCAGAAAGACCGGCAAACTCCTCCCCTCCTACCCCGCATCGCGCGAGCTCTGTGCCATCGGCGGCATCGTCGCCAACAATTCCGGCGGCGAGCTGACGCTTGCGTATGGGAAAACGAATCGGTATGTACGCGAACTCGATGTCGTCCTCTCCGACGGCACCCGCACCACGATGAAGCCGCTTACTGGTGCTGAGCTCTCTGAAAAGATGAGCCTGGAAAATTTTGAGGGAGAAATCTATCGCAAGACGCACGAACTCCTCACGACGCACGAGCACGAGATAGAACTCGCCCGCCCGAGCGTGACCAAAAATTCCGCCGGCTATGCGCTCTGGAACGTGATGGACAAAGAGAAAGGCACCTTCGACCTCACGCAGCTCATCGCTGGCTCGCAAGGTACGCTCGGCATCGTCACCAAGGCGAAGCTCGAAATCGTCAAGATGAAGGAGCACCGCGCGATGCTCGTGATTTTCCTCTCAGACATAGAAATCCTCCCCGAAATAGTCCGCCGCGTGCTCGCGGTAGGACCAGAGTCTTTCGAGAGCTACGACGACCAGACATTCAAGCTCGCGGTGCGCTTCATCCCGCAGATTCTGCGCCATTTCGGCGTATTCCAGATGATAAAGCTCGGCCTCGCATTCATCCCCGAGCTGTACATGGTGCTCACGGGCGGCGTGCCAAAGCTCGTGCTCATGGCTGAGTTTGCCGAGGCGACCAGCGACGAAGCGGTCGACAAAGCTCGGCAGGCGCGTCACTCGCTCACGGGACTTCCCGTCCGCACGAAGCTCGCCAAATCCGAGACGCAGGCCGCGAAATACTGGACTATCCGTAGAGAGAGCTTTGCGCTTCTGCGAAAGAACCTCAAAGGTCTCTACGCAGCACCCTTTATCGACGACGTGGTAGTGCATCCCGACAATTACCCGCAGTTCATTCCTGAGCTCAATGCGCTTCTCCAGCAGCACCACTTGCTCTACACCATTGCCGGACACATCGGCGACGCTAACTTCCACATCATTCCTCTCATGGACATGTCGAAGCCTGAAGAGAGGCGCGAAATCATCGAACTGCAGCCCAAGGTCTATGAAATAGTCGCAAAGTACCGAGGCTCCATCACAGGCGAACACAATGACGGGATCATCCGCACACCCTACCTCCCACTCATGTATAGCGACACCATCATTCGACTTTTTAAGGAGACGAAGCAGATTTTCGATCCTCTCAACATCCTGAATCCGGGCAAGAAGGTCGGCGGTACAATAGCCGATATTGAGCGCTCGATGATACAACATGTATAGGTTCCTTCCCGCTCTTACTACGTTCCTCTTCCCCGCGGCTGCATCGGCGCACGAGGTTTACGTGCTTCCGCTCGATGTCATACGGAATGCAATGGACAATCCGTCGCCAGACCCCTTTTCTGCGTACATCGGCAATGAGCTCGCGTTCTTCTTCTGGGCATTCGTCGCATTCGTCGTGGTGTCCACGGTCGCCGCAGCGACCTTCTTCCGCCTTTTTGAGAATAGGCTCACACCTCTCCTCCTGCGTCTTAAGCGGTTCGCGCTCCCCGTCGCACGCGTGACAGCCGGCATCTCGACGATGTCATTCGGATTTGCATCGGCACTGTACGGCACTGAGCTGCCGTTCGAATCGCTCTTCGGCGGTGCAGCGCTGCTCATGCAGATTTTCTTCCTCCTTGCGGGACTCTCGATTACTCTCGGTATTTTCACGCGTCCTTTCGCCCTGCTCCTCGCACTCGTCTATTTGTACGCGGCTACGACGTACGGGTGGTATGTGCTCACCTACACTGACCACATTGGTCTCTACATATTGCTTATTCTTCTCGGCGGAGGCGGCTTCTCACTCTCGCGACGCTTCCACATCAACGAAGTCAACACCCCTCGCTTTATCGAGCGTCTGCGTCCCCTCGCGTTCCCCATCATGCGCGGAGCTTTAGGATTCGGCGTACTCTTCGCGTCGGTCTATGCAAAGTACCTCCACAGTTCGCTCGCGCTCAACGTGGTTGTCATGTACGACCTCACGCGCTATTTCCCTTTCGACCCGCTCTTTGTCGTGCTCGGAGCGCTTATCATCGAGTTCATTATAGGGTTGCTCATATTCTTCGGTGTCGCAATACGTTGGACACTCCTCTTCCTCGCTTTTTGGCTCACCCTGTCGCTCCTCTACTTCCAAGAGATGATTTGGCCGCATATCATCCTCTTCGGTCTCGCGATTTCGCTCTTCATGCATGGATACGACAGGTACTCGGTGGAAGGCCGGCTCTTCAAGAAACGGGGCTCAGAACCTGTACTCTAGCTGTACACTTGCTCCCCACGCGAGGACGTGTAGGCTTCGATGTATGCATATTATCGCTATCTGCGGCTCACTCCGCTCTGGCTCTATCAATAAAGCTCTTGCTCTCGAGGCACAGAAGATGGCCAACTTTGACCTCCATCTAGCGGACATCGGAAATCTCCCCCTCTACAACCAAGACGTGGAGATATCGTCCTACCCCGCGGAAGCGGCGGCGCTCAAGGAAAGCCTCTCAAAAGCCGACGGCATCCTCTTCTTTTGTCCGGAATTCAACCGCGGCATACCGGGTGTGCTGAAGAACGCCATCGACTGGGTATCGCGCCCCTCGGGTACGCATCCATTCTCCGGCAAGCCCGTCGGTGTTCTCGGCGCATCATCGGGACCCCGCGGCACAATAGTCGCGCAGTACGACTTGAAGAGAATGATGAACTACTTTGGCGCGCACCTCATGGGTAATCCGGAGTTCTACGTGGACAACAGCGACAAGAAAATCGACGGCGGCGAAATTCGCGACGAGAAAACCCGAGAGTACCTACAGAAGTACGTCGACGCGTTCAAAGCGCACGCGGAGAAGCTCTCCTAGCGCCTACGGAGCACGAAGAGCATCGCCACGATGACGAACGCGAAAAGCGAGAGCGACATCATTGGGTACGTGATGTAGCCGAATTCGAGGAAAAGTATCTGCGCGCAGCTCGGGCCTGTGGCGGGGCATGGAATGCTCGCCGCCGGCATCATCTGGAGCGCGTGGTGGTAGAGAGCGAATCCTGCCCCGATGACCGAGAGCGCTATCGAGTAGAGTGCTATCGAGGCATCACGGCGCCACAGGGCAATTGCGAAAAGTACAACCTGCGGGTAGATGAAAATCCGCTGCCACCAGCACAGGTAGCATGGCGGGAGATTAAAGACGTGCGAGTGGACCAGTGAGAATATTGCCGCTCCGAGCGTGACAAGAAACCCAATCCAAAGACCCCATTTCGCTACGAAATCCCCGATGCCGCGCACATCCGGCACTCGCTTTTCAAGAATGTATGCGAGCAGGAGTGCCGCTGTGAGAACTTGGATGCCGAGCACGCCAAAGCCGAGCACCGTGTTCAGTGTGACGAGTGTCATGCTATGCAGGCAGTTCGCACTGCGTCTTCTCAGCGAGCTGCTGCAGCGGAATCTCTCCCGTGAGACGCTCGCCATCGGCGAAGTCCCACGTCGGGTAGTTGGTTATCTCCTTGTCGACGCATACCTGGAGCTGACCCTGGCCGTCGGGTGTCGAACATTCGACGTATGGCAAAAGAGCCGCGGAGCGGCCAAACATGGCCTTTTGCGCCGCACAGTGCGGACACCAGAATGCCCCGTAGAAGATTGCGCCCCTCTCCCTCAGACACTGAGCGAAACTGTCGAGCCGCCCGGGCTGCGCTGATATGAAGAAACTGCTGCCGAGCACCGCGACGACAATCAGAATAATGATTCCCCAGAAGATGTAGATGCCTTTCATCTTGTTAGAAGCAGGGAGCAACGCTTCCCGCGCTTGATTTATCGCAAATAATCTCCCGTCGAGTCCCCCAATCTCTTCCTCCCCGCCGTGTCTCCGACTGACGACTTCCGAAGCCTCCATTGGGATTCATGGAGCGCATGATACCGAAGCCCGCAGATATTTCAATGCTATCGGTGTCTTGCGGCCGCGCATCTACAGCCGACAGGCCTGATGAATTCTTCGTAGTACTCCTCTCCATAGTCCATGGTTATTTCCTCGCCGGGCGCGATGTCGCGCACTGCGGAGATGAGTATGTGCTGGTCATGGATTTCAGATTCAGCATTTGGATCGCAGGAATGATTGATGTACCGGGCAATATTCGACTCGTCCTCGCCATCTATTGTCCACTTTCCATCTACTTCAAATAGATACCGTGCGTCGGGCATTTCGTCCGCGAGTTTTGTCGGAATCTTCTTGCCCGTGTATTCGACGATGAAGTCACCCTTCCCTATCGGCTTGGTTGCAAAGAGTCCCTTGCCCACCCCCTCTGCTGCGTCGCGTATTTCGTATTTTTTCGCATCCATAGTCGGCGAGTATACCCCATGAGATAATGTTCAGAAAGAACACGTACATACGATGCGTGCAACCTCGCGGAATGCGACTCGTATGAATCGTTATCTCACGGGGTATACCCCGTGAGATAGACTGCTCAAAATTCCGCCGCACCGCTGACGTTGGTATCTCACGGGGTATACC
>CAZZHR010000004.1:48561-59178 GCA_964654205.1 uncultured Candidatus Saccharibacteria bacterium
TAGACTGCTCAAAATTCCGCCGCACCGCTGACGTTGGTATCTCACGGGGTATACCCCGTGAGATAGACTGCTCAAAATTCCGCCGCACCGCTGACGTTGGTATCTCACGGGGTATACCATCTTCGTTGCCGAAATTCGGGCAAAGGGCATAATGTCGCCATGGCGAAGCGACCTGGCCGGTCAGGTGAGAAACTTTCCACGGATCCGTACAAGGGTGTCCGCGATTTCTACCCCGAAGACCAATTCGTGCAGCGCTACATGTTTGAACACATGGAGCGGGTCTGCGAACTCTACGGATACGAGGAATACAACGCCTCTGTACTCGAACCGGCGGAACTCTACCAAGCAAAGACGAGCGAGGAGATAGTGAATCAGCAGACGTACACTTTTCATGACCGCGGCGAGCGCGAAGTGACGCTGCGCCCCGAGCTCACTCCTACGCTCGCACGCATGGTCGCGGCCAGACAGCGGGAGATTCCGCAGCCCGCGCGATGGTACTCGATTGCCAATTGCTTCCGCTATGAGGGTACCCAGAAGGGCCGCCTCCGTGAGTTCTGGCAGCTCAACGCCGACATCGTGGGTGCTGAGGGGGTTGAGGCTGACGCAGAAGTCATCGCGATGTCACACGCCATACTCCGATCCATGGGCGCGGAGGAGCGCGACTTCGAAATACGCGTGTCGGATCGCCGCGTGCTCGACGCTGTCTACCAATCTGTCGGCATCTCACAGGACTACGCAGCCTCCGTCACTCGACTCCTCGATAGACGCGCGAAAATCGAGGACTTCGAAAAGCAGCTCACCGAGCTCATCAAACACGAGGAGAAGGCCGTGGAGCTCATCGCTGAGCTCGAGCGCACGACCTCGACCGCGTACCTCGAGGAGCTCCGCATCACGCTCGAGCACATGGGTGTCGGCAACCTCATCGTCGATACAACGATTACGCGCGGCTTCGACTACTACACCGGCATGGTGTTCGAGGTGTTCGATACACATGAGGACAACAAGCGCGCCCTCGCTGGCGGCGGTAGGTACGACAACCTCCTCACGCTTTTCGGGGGTGAGCCTATTCCCGCGGTCGGTTTTGCGATGGGCGATGTCACAGCGCGTGATTTCCTCGAAGCGCATAACCTCATGCCAGAGTACGCTCCGGCGACAGAGCTCATGCTCTGTGTCGTGGAGGATGAGTCGAAGAGTCACGCGATGCGTCTCGCGCAGGACCTGCGGAGAGAGGATATCACCGTCGCCGTCAATTTCTCGGGCAAGCGTGTCGGAGACCAGATACGTCATGCCGACAAGATGCGCATTCCTTTCATCATTGCGGTCGGCTCGAAAGAGCGCCTCGAGGGACGCTACACGGTGAAAAACCTCTCGACCGGTGCGGAAATTACGCTCCCCGCGGACCGCATTGCAGAACATTTGTTCAGCTCGCTCGGATAATTCGCATCCAACGCGTTTGGTATACTCCTGCAATGCGTACGGTGGTTTTTGATATCGAGACGGCCAACTGGATTACAGACACCGGCTCGTCGAACCCCGCGGACCTCTCGATAGCGATAGTCTGCATTCACGATTCCGATACTGACACGTACTCAAGCTACCTCGAGAACGAGCTCCCCCGCCTCTGGCCTGTCCTCGAGCGCACAGACATCCTGGTGGGCTACAATTCAGACCACTTCGATATCCCGCTGCTCAATAAGTACTACCCCGGCGATCTCACGAAAATCCGGAGTCTCGATATCATGGCCGAGGTATACAAAACGTTCGGCCGCAGACTCCGGCTCGACGCAATCGCCGAAGGTACACTGGGCCTCAAAAAGAGCGGTCACGGTTCGCAATCCGTGCAGTGGTGGAAAGCGGGCGAGGTCGAGAAGGTGCGGCAGTATTGCCTCAAGGATGTTGAACTCACGAAAAGACTCTTCGATTACGCGCTCGAAAAGGGCTCGCTCAAATACAAGGAGCTCGGTAAAACGCAGGAGATTAAACTCGATACGGCGAAATGGCTGCAGCCGACTGGCAGCGCGATGACGTTCACGCTAGGACTCTAAATTGTGCCGAGGACCTAGGGGCTTGGAAACCCACGGTTTTCCAACGCCGCTTCGCGGCTGCCTTCCTTCACGGAAAGCTCCCGTTTCCCGACCCCTTCCCAATCCTGCTCCCCGACCCAAAATTACTTTGAGTATTTTGTGCCGAGGACCAGGATCGAACTGGTGACCCTTCGCTCTTCAGGCGAATGCTCTACCAACTGAGCTACCTCGGCTACGCGCACCAATATACCTGGCTTAGGCGCAATTCTCAAACGTCTTACTCCGCCCCGCCGAACATGCTCTGCGCCTTATTGAGCAATTCCTGGAAACTTGAGAACTGCGCCTGAGCCTGCGCTCCCGTGCCTTGTATCTGCTGCACAGTCGCCATCATCTGTTCGACGATTGGCGCCATGTACGTAAAGTAGAACCACACGGGGATAAGGAGGAGCGCCGCGTAGATGACCATGCGGACTATCCCGCCCCAAAAGGCGTGACGGCGCATGGAGCGGAGCATGCGATTGTTGTCCTGCGTGAGACGGTACGTCTCTTTGAGCATCTCTTCGTGTTCCATACGCTACAGTGTAACACTCGGCTTTGTGCGCCGTCGCCACTGCTGATACGCGAGAATCAGCCACGCACCAGCAAGCACCCAAGCTGATGCCGCAGCACTGATGAGACCAAGCGTGAAGTAACACACGCCGAACGTAGTCACGATGGCACCTGTGAAGAGGCACGATGAAAGTGCTGGTTTGTCCGCGCCCCACATAGACGGAAGCAGCGCTGCCGTAGCAGCCCAACTGCATACTGAGATGACAACGTCTTGCCACTGCATGTGCCCCCGGCAGGAATCGAACCCACATCTCTCCCTTAGGACGGGATTGCTCTATCCATTGAGCTACAGGGGCGTGCGTGGCAGCTTACCACGCACCTAGAAGCTATTTAATAGCGAGGAGGTCGCGTAAACGCATCTCGTCAAAGCCGACGACGTAGGTACCACCCACACTGATGACCGGTACGCCCATCTGGCCGCTTTTTTCTATCATTTCCTTCCGCTTCTCGAGGTCAGTCGCGACGTTGTGCTCGGTATAGGCGACGCCGTTTTGTGTGAAAAAGTCTTTTGCGGCGTGGCAGAAATGGCACGTCGGGGTCGAATAAATCGTTACGTCTACTTTTTTGGCTACCATAAAGTCATGCGCTTACTTCTAAAGGAAAGTCAGTATATCATGTGCAGCAATCCGCATGTAAGTGGATAAAAGGCGGGATTAGTTTAGTGGTAGAACGACTGCTTCCCAAGCAGTAAATACGGGTTCGATTCCCGTATCCCGCACCAACATCACCAAAAAGGTAGGAATTTACGCATCCACTGCCGCACACCGGTCTGCTCGGGCTCGGGTGCGGTCTGCGGAGGCTCGACCAGCACGATCATTTCCTCTCCTTCCCACCCGACTCCGTATTGTTCTCGAAGCACCTCTTCCCTCCCTCTGTCGGTGCGCAGGCTCTCAATATGCTCAGAAAGGCTCCTTTCTTGCTTCTGGAGATCCCCGAGGCGCGTTTCCGCGCGCTCCCGCAAGACGCGTGAATCTCGCTCCTTCCGGTATACATTGAGCACCGCAAGCGACGCGAGAAGAATGAGCGCGAGCAGTATGAGTATGCCGAATCGCTGCCAGAAAAGTCTGGCGAGGACACTGTGCCGCCCCCGGATTGCCATTTTCCTATCGTAGCATTATATTTATGAAGTCATCCGTATGAGCTTTCTCTACCATCACCGCACTCGCAAGGTCATGAAGGTCATGTGGGGCTTTATAGCCGTCCTCATCATCATCGCGATGGTACTCTTCTTCGCGCCCGGCCTACCAGAGTTCTTGTTCGGACTTTTCGTCTGAAGTCGTCAGTCGCTACCTCCGTCGCGCACCACCTTGAGAAAAATCTCTGGCGGTATTTCTACGCTGCCACGGGCAAGCATCTTCTTCTTTCCTTTTTTCTGTTTCTCTCGGAGTTTCATCTTTCGAGTAATGTCGCCTCCGTACATGTGTTGGGTGACATCTTTCTTCATGGCCGAGAGCCGACGCGACGCGATAATGCGCCCGTTCGCCCGTGCCTGGATTTTCAGCTCGAACATCTGTCTAGGAAGTAGTTTCTCTAGTTTCTCCACCATTGCCTCGGCCTCCTGCTGTACCCTTCTTTTCGAGACAATCCGCGCAAATGCCGGCACGGGCTCTTCGGCGACTAACACATCGAGCCGCATGACGTCCGCATCCCTCATACCCACGAGCTCATAGGAAAGAGATGCATATCCGCTCGATACGCTCTTGAGCTTGTCGAAGAATTGCCTCATGAGCTCCCTGAGGGGCATGTGTGCATGGACTGCAGTCTTGCCGTCGGGCAGTGTCTCGGTGTCGCCCACTTCTGCCTCGTGTTCGTAGAGGAGCTGGGAAACGCCGCCGAGGCGCTCCGGCGGTGCCATTATCGTAATATTCACCCACATTTCCCGCACGCGCTTCGCCATACCTTCGTCCGGGAATCGAGCTGGGGAGTAGACCTCTTCTACGACGCCGCCCGGATGCGTAACCTCGTAGACCGTCGTAGGCATCGTGACAACAAGCTCCAGCGTGAACTCGCGTCGGAGACGTTCGATGACTATTTCCAAGTGAAGCATACCGAGGAACCCACAACGAAAGCCTTTCCCCATAATGCCGGACGACTCTTCTTCATACGAGAGCGAGGAATCCGAAAGTCGCAGTCGCTCGAGCGACTGACGCAACAGTACGAGATCATCCTGACTTTCCGGATACACCGATGCCCAAATGACGGGCGTGGGAAGCCGATACCCATGCAAGGCAGGCGCGGGATTTTTGGCCGATGTTACCGTGTCGCCAACCGACGCGATGCCCGGCTTCTTGATTCCAGTAACAATGTAGCCAATCTCGCCCTCGACAAGCCTGTCTCGCGGGGATTCCTCCGGAGTGAGCACACCCACTTCGAGCGCGTTGAAATGCGCGTTTGCCGCTACGAGCTTAAGCGCATCCCCTCTTGCTATGGTACCGCCGAATATGCGGCAATAGATAATGACTCCGCGATGATCCGAATACCCGAAATCGAACACGAGCGATTGGGAGGCACCACTCCCCTTTGGCGGCGGAACTCGCTCGACGATGGCGTCGAGTATCTCGGCAACGCCCTGCCCGGTCTTCCCCGAAGCGGGCAGAACATCCCGCTCTTCACACCCAAGGAGATGCGCTAACTCGCTCGTGATATCGGCAACGCGCGCCGCAGGCGCGTCGATTTTCGATACGACGGGGACGACGACGAGCCCGAGTTCGCGTGCGACGGAAAGCACGGAAAGGGTCTGCGCCTCCACGCCTTGCGTCGAGTCCACGAGGAGTACCACGCCCTCGACCGCCGTGAGCGCGCGCGAGACCTCGTACGAGAAATCCACGTGGCCTGGCGTGTCGATGAGATTGATGACGTACTCCTCCCCGCCTTTCTTCCAATTCATGCGGACAGGCTGCATCTTGATAGTGATACCTCTCTCACGCTCGAGGTCCATCCTATCGAGGACTTGCTCTTGCATGCGCCGAGGCTCGATAGTGTGCGTAATCTCTAACATGCGGTCAGCCAACGTGGACTTGCCGTGATCGATATGCGCAATGATGCTGAAATTCCTTATGTTCGAGGCCATGACTGCGTATCCTAGCAAATAACCCGACACTCTGCTTCTCTTCGCATCCTCCGCGAGTGCGGCCGCTCTATATTCGGGGCTCGTGAGCTCGACGGAGCGAGCGCCGAGGAATCTTCTAGTAAGAAGATTCCGTACCCGAAAATAGAGCGGCCACCGAGCCCCCTTTACTCTTCGGCCGACGATACGAGCGTCACCTCCTCCTTGGGCTGCACACGCCAGAGTCTCGCCCTCATCGAAGATACCGTTTCAGCATACTCACGACTTCCGAGTACATAATAAGCCGCTGCCGCTGCCGCGATGCCGACAACCCCACCACCAAGACCGGTAAGAAACACAGAGAACGAGGATGTTGTATCGGCGAAGATTCCGATTACGGCGAGCGCGAAGTAACCTGCCGCAGCTCCGCACAACGCAGCGATCACGCTTTCGTACGCTGCCGAACGCACGCGTGCCAAGAAACCTCTAAAACGATGTTCGAACAACAGCGCCATGACGCCCGTACCTATGAGGGAAGCGAGCGTAAACGCCAAGGCCAGGGCAAGCACGTTAGTACCGGGAAGCTCGGACACACGCAAGAAGCGCTCCATAGAGTCAAGCAACGCGGGGTTATCTAGGACTGCAAGAAAAACCGTGGCGAATACCAGCGTCAGGAGTGCCATGCCTGCAGACACGACAAACGGAACGAAAGTACGGCCAGCCGCATAGTATCCGCGCACGAGCAGAAGCATAATTCCTTGACTTACGAGCGAGAAAGAGAGCAGCGCGAATACCGCAGCAGTCAGTCGCGTGTCTGTCCAATCGAACGCGCCGGTACCAAGAATCACCCGGACGATGTACGCTCGAAGTACGAGAATCAGCGCGCTTGCTGGTATGGACCAAAAGAGTACGTAGCGCGCGGCTGTCGCGACGTGCTGAATAAACTCGCTGCGCTCCCCGCGTGAGAGCGCAAGCGCAAGCGTCGGAAATGCAGCGACGGAATACGACGCACCGATGATGGCGAGCGGGACCGCATGCAGATTGAACGCGAACATGAATACAGCGACTGAGCCCGCTGTAAGCGTCGACCCAAGTGCCACAAGTCCGAAGAAGGCAAGTTGACTCATCGAGAGTGCAAGTGCTCGTGGTACCGAGACCCACGCCGTATGAACGAGCGCCGCGGGTTCAGCGAATCTGGGCACGCGAAGGAAGAACCCGTCTGAAAGCGCGGATGGTACTTGGATAAGTGCATGGAGTGCCGCCCCAAGCACTACACCAAACGCGAGACCGTGGAGCCCCCAGATGGGGTAGAAAAACACAATGCCAAGAATAATCCCGATGTTGTAGAGGAGCGGAGAGAGCGCGTAGATCGCGTATCGATGCTTGAGCTGTGTGATGGCCGCGAGTATGTTCGAGATTCCGAGAAGGACTGGCTGGATAAGCAAGATACGTGTTATGTCGAGAAGCAGCTGCGCTTCCGCGCCCGAATAGGTGGGAAAAAGTCTTTGCAAAATATCTGGTGCGAAAACCGCTGCAAGCGCTGAAAGCGCGACCGCGAGCGCCGAGAACCCCAGCACGATCGTGTCTATGTAGTCTCTCTGTTCCCCATCGCGTCGCCGTACGAGCTCCGGAATAAGTATGTACACCGACACGAGCGCACCCGTCGCTACGAAAAGGAGGTCAGGAATGCGAAATGCTGCGTAGTAGATATCGAGCAGCGCAGACGCACCGAACTCATTCGCGAGCAACCTGTCGCGTGCGAGTGCAAGGAGCGATGAAAGGAACGCAGCGGCGGCAAGCACATACGCTGCTGCATGGAGTCCGCGCACTTCACTGGAAAGAAACCGTATCGCGCGTTCGGTCAGCGCTATCATACGCGCGCAAAGTCGCTATCGCCCAGACTCATCATCTGTGGTTTCGCTGCCAGAATCTCGCTCGTTACGTACTTCATCAATGAGCGCAGCGAGTGATGCATCGGACGGATTGAGCGCCGCGACACGCTCGAGCGCACGCAGCGCGTCCTCGCTCCTCCCGATTTCGCGGTACGACAGGCCGAGCAAAAACAGTGCATTTGCGTAATCGTTCTGGAGCGTGACTGCACTTTCGAGCGCAGGCACTGCGTCGGTGAAAAGCTCCGCGCCATACAAGATTGCACCGAGGTTATACCAACCGAGAGCGTCCTGTGACGCTATTTGCGTCACTGTGGCAGCATCCCGTATCGCATCCTCGTCTCTTTCTTGGGATGCAAAAATTTGCGAGCGCAGCAGGTATGCAGCGGCGAGGTCGTTCTTGAGCACGAGCGCCTGATCGAGCAGCTGGAGCGCCTCCCCGTCGTTCCCTAGAGCTACCTCGAGCTGGGCCATTTGGACAAGCGGAACGGGATTTCGAGGGTTTGCCTCATAGACCATTCTGTATGCATCACGAGCGTTTTCATACGCACCCTGAACACCCGCGCCTGCGAGGTTGCGATAGAGGCCCGCGAGCGCGAGCCAGTTTTGGTACGCGCCACTGTTTATCGAGACCGCGGCGAGTCCGTGCTGTATCGTCGTTTCGAGTGAGAGCTGGAGCGCAGCGGCAGCCTGTGCGTCGGTCGCGCCGGACGCAACGAGCTCGCCGAGGCGAATAAGACCGAGCTCCACCGCGGCGCGGTGGGCCCGGTCATTGTTCGATTTCACCACGAGAGCTGTCTTCACGAGCGAGAGAGCACGTTCAGTATTGGCGTCGCGACTGTATACATATGCGCTCCTGTTGACGAGAATATCCGACGTTACTGCTCGCAACGTGGCGAGAGACGCAAGGAGAATGAGGAGAATTGCGGTTGCAAAAATGAATGTCCGGACCGCGACTCGCCAGGTGTCATACGACAGGCTGACTGGCCACGCATACGCTCCTCTCGATGCAGCGACTACACCGAGCAACAGGAACGTCAGCGCCGACAGCGAGGCGGTCGGAACGTAGATGACGTGAAATATCATCAGATACACTGACGATAAGAGCGCAGGCTCGAGCCCGGGCATCGGATCGGTACGAGCCACGTGCGACCTCCACAATGTCCACGCGAGCGCGAGCACCACTAGTCCCCACGCGATTATCCCGAGAATGCCTACCGTCACGAACGTCGTGGGTATAAACCCGATACCGCTCGAGAAGTCGAGATTCCAGTACTCGGTCTCGTTTACTCCCAAGGGTTTGTAGAGGCTCCATTGTTCCGTGAATGTGTTCGGGCCACTTCCGAGCAACGCAGACCACGTGCCCTCAATCGACTCCATACCGATAGCGAACGTCCCTTGCCAAGAAGGACGCACCTCCACCTGAAGCACTTGCATGCGCTCAGGGAGCGCCTCGTAAATAGACGACGCCGCAAAGCCTGCACAGACTGCCGCTATGCCGAGCACCGCGGAGACGACGACTACTCTTCCCATTCCTGGCTGATTGCGGAGAAACTTGCAGTACGCAGCATACGCAATAAGTAGTCCGCCGACGGCGAACCACACATCGACCATATTCACAACGACGAGCATGAGGGCGCTCGAGACACCGAGTGTGTACGACACCGAGCGCCACCACCCGGTTGTAATCGATGTACCGTGGAGGGCAATCGCCAGAAAGAGGCCGAGGCCAGCCATGATGCCGACTTCGTGCCATGAACCGAGCACATTGGCGGTTGGGATGCCGAGCACGCCGAGCGTAAAGGCCGGGAAGAACACGTGCGCAAGCTGCACGAGCATGAGGACAAGCGAACCTGCAACGAGCGCGCGGAAGAACGCGAGGAGCGCGTCGCGGACGCTGTTGTATGAGAGGGCACCCAACAGCAAGACTACATAGAAGAGGATCATTACCGCGACGGTGTCCTGCTCTCCCGTACCGCTCACGAATGAGGTCGGAGGAGCGCCAGAGACAAGAGCCGACGCTCCGTAGACAAGGGGTAGCGCGAGCGCCGCAAGTGCAAGAATGCTTTTGGGAAAACGCAGCGCACCGTCGAGATAGCGGGCATACGAGAAAGCCGCAGTAGCGATAAGCACGACGAGCGCGACAAGAAGAAGCTTGGATTGGACAGCGGTCGCCCATGCGAACGGAACAAAAAAGACAGGGATGAGCGCCGCGAGTGCTACCATGCACGCTTTGATAACTATTTCCGGCTGAAGAAGTTGACGATAATTCATAGTGACATTCATGGTACCACGCACCATCCCTGAAAGGGCACCATGTCCACTGGGGACTCCGCCACGAGAAAAGCGGGTCTTGTTGAGACCCGCTCTCCATCAATTCTGCACCCGGGCTTCAGCTTGCAGCTGGAAGTTGTTTGCTCAGCTCGAATGCGAAAGCGAGCAACGCTTTCGCATTGCTCGCCTTTTGCACATCCTTTGCTCCGCAGAGGTCGGCTTGATTGTTCGGAAGCAGAAAAGCGAAGCTCTTCAGCTTCGCTCTCTGCTCTGCACCGATAAGCCGGATTCTGTCCCGATTGTGTCCACCGCAGGTGGCTACAAAATCGAGGACCCTGAGTGAAAGCGAAGGGCTGGCCCTCGCCTCATTCGAGATTCTCGACCTTGCAACTGCCTGCGGCAGGCAAAACCGGTGGCCGTCATGTATCTGGGATAGATGTCGCCATCTACCTCAAGCGACTCTCCCAGCTGCAGTTTTCTCAATTGAGGAAAACTGCGGCTGGGCACGGTCTTGCACGCAGGTAGGATTTTTGCCGTTGCACCCTCTGTGTTTCCACAAAGGCTGATCCTTGCGGATCCCCTCGCCTCTCGGTCTGGGCGTCTCTGTTCGCATCCCTCGGATACCGCCAGCTGGCGGTCCGTGCGGGCGTTACCCGCTACCGTCCTCCCAGCTCCAGTTTTGATTCAAAGATGCCTTCAAACCAAAACTGGGGCTGGGGCGTGTCCGGACTTTCCTCCCCATGAGATAACAGATTCTGAATCGGTGCCGGTATTC
>CAZZHR010000005.1:0-46119 GCA_964654205.1 uncultured Candidatus Saccharibacteria bacterium
AGTGCGTATTTCTATTTGCATGTTTCGCCGCATTTTTGCCTAAAAGGGAAGTGGTGGCAATGTTTGGCGGCAACCTCTTTGCCGACGCGCGCCTCATACCGCTTTTCAAAAGCATTCTCGGCGTTGAAGGATTTAAACCGCTCGACTGCGTCGGTGAGCCCGAAGAAATGATTCTGGCCATGCACCTCGCTTCGCGCACTGGTGAATACACAGGCGAGCCCGCGATGCGGCTTTTTGAAAAGCACTTCTCGCCAAACCACGACTTCACTACGCTCGAACGAAGCGTGCTTGCATAGGGTCTTTGCAGGGAGTCATCCTATTTGGCTACACGTCGTGGACGGATACTAAAAGACAAAAAAGGCACTTTCGTGCCTTCTCGTCCTACTGGGCTCCGTTCGTTGGACGTGTTCAGAACTGTGGATTGGGAGGTAGTAGAGCAAGAAATGAGATGGTTCGTGGTTGTAATGCCAAATTTGAAAATATAGAAACAGAAAAGGCCGAGGAAGTGCTCCCTCGGCCTTTGCGACCCGTGCCTTTCGGCGAAGATCTATTTCTTACCCTTGCCCTTGCGACCCTGCTTGTCGGCTTGGGGACTCGGGCCCTTCTGGTGCGACCGGTTCGCAGCCGCGCGACGCTGCAAGTTCTCGGTCCTCTTGGCGAGCCGCTCCTGCCGCTTGCGCTGCTGCTCGGCCGTCATCGGCCGGTCCTCGCCGCCGAGGTTGCCCCAGCTGTTGTACCGCCAGCGCACCAAGTCGGAACACCGCTCCAGGACGCCCGACAGCTTGATGCGGACACCCTTGCGCAACATGCCCTCGTCGTTGAGGTCAACCAGGAGGTCGACGATCTTCGACTGCAAGTCGTTGCGCTCGTCGGCGTTGCGGACGTGTTGGAGGACTTCCAGCATTCCGACGAGGTTATAGCAGAGATAGTCCTCCCGGCGTGCCATCACGTTGCGGTCGTTGATCCGCGCCGCCTGCTCCAGCATCGACTTGATGTAGTCGAGCCGGTAGAAGAGCGCAGCCTCGCGATCGCACGAAACCACCATGGGCTTCTTGCCACCGTTGTAGTTGATTTCCATCACCGAGCCGTCCTTGCGGAAGGCGATGATGGGCGACCGTTCCGAGAGGCAGTACAACCCCTCCGTCCAGTTCGCGCTCATCACTGAGTTGCCGATGACTCCAGCAAGCAGCTCGATTTTGGGCTTCACGCCCGGCAGGTTGCAGTCGACGTGCACGATGCTGTAGGGCGCGGAGCCCTCGAGCTTCGAAAACACGGTGAACGGCTTGCCGGAGTTCTGCGGCAAGATCTCGGTGAGAGACGCACGCCGCATGAGGCCGAAGCGACCGTTGGTAGCCCGGCGATACAGCGCACCCATCTGGTGACGCTTATCGCGAAGAACCCAGATGCCCTCGTTCATGATGAGGGCGGCACAGTTGACGTTGGGGTGCTGGAGGTCGAGGGTGATGCCCTCGTGCAGGCCCTTGGCGTTGAACGTCCAGCAGTTGGCCGGAGCCGCCGCTTCCCGGGCGAGCAGATCGCTGATACCGCCACCGAGTGAGGTAGAAGGTGTGGCGAACACATGTGAAGGAGCGCTGGCCTTGCGGGCCGGATGAGACGAAAGCGCTTCGAAACCGGACATAATTGCCTCCTCATTTACCCGCCCAAATCGGGAGGGTTTCCGAAGAGTAGTATATAACATTTCTGTAGGATATGTCAAGCTCCATGTTTTATTCAAACGGCCGAGGGCGCGTACTCGCGCCCGAGTGCGCCGGAGCGAAGCGAGCGGCTAGAGCGCGGGGCGCTCAAAATAGGTACGAGCAGTTTCGTATAGATGACCAAAACTTCGTTTTGCTCCGCGGGTAGGATTCGAACCTACAACCAACGCGTTACACGCGTCCTCTCATTACTGAGGGGGGTGGACTATATCATCGCCCCAACCTAACGATTTGGGGCGCGAGGCGCTTCGCCGTTGATTTCTCTCAGGCTACTCCCTTGCGGGATAGTCTCTACACCTTCCCAACTCCAGTTTTGACAAACGAAAATCATTTGCCAAAACTGGGGCTGGGCTTGGCTCGGGATTGCCCACGCTTTCGCGCTAGGGTTTCCCCGAATTCACCTCGTTTTTCAACCGAAATTGCTTTCGGAAGCTGCGTTGTGCCACAGCGCGCTGCTCTACCATTGAGCTACCGCGGAATATTTTTTCTCCTTCAAGATTTTATCTCGAAGCTCCCGCCCTGCACCTGTCTTGAAAAATTTCTCTCGCTGCCTAGCGTCAGCCAATGTCTCTAACGATTCAGTATGTACCAAAACAAATGGTCTTCGACCTTTTGTTGGCTTTACAGATCCAGCATTGTGCTCACACAAGCGGCGCGATACATCGTTCGTAAGCCCTGTGTAGAAGCCGTAGTCCTTTTGGCTTTGCAGTATGTACACGATAAACACTCTTGTATTGTAACTGCTCTACTCATAGAGCCCTGCCTGCCGGCAGGCAGGTACCGCGGAATATTCGTTCCTTACAAAGATCATCACCCTACAGAAATCGTAGAATGTGAGCCGATTATAGCCAAAAAGACACGAAAATCCATAGTGATATAATGGACGCATGGACGTTCGCATCAAGGCAACGAATTATGATATGACCGCTGAGGTCTCCACGTATCTCGAAGAGAAATTGAGGCACGTCGAAAAAATCCTCGGCCGACAAGAGAATGTGCGTTGCGAGGTGGAGCTCGGCAAAGACGCGCCGGGGCAGCGGCATGGTGACAATTTGTGGTTTGCGGAAATCCTTCTCAACATCCCGGGTCAAAAAGCGCTCTTTGCGCGCAACAACTCAGAGAGCATCAATGGCGCGATAGACGACGTAAAAGAAGAAATAGAACGCCAGATTCGCAAGAGCAAGCGTTTCTATTCCGACCTTGTTCGCAAGGGCGGCGCACTCGCGAAGCGGTTGCTTCGGCTCGACGATTAGAGCGGCTTAGCACCTGAGCGAAGAAAGTGCTGGTAGGGCATATCGGTCTTGCCCTCGGGACGCACGATGGTTGGAGTGAATTTTCCATTCACTATTTCCGCATCTATTATGCCGGCGCGGATTTTCTTACCATCGCGCTCAAAGAAGGCGTACGTACCAGGCCAGCTCTCGAATGCGCGAACTTTCAAAAGATTTGGGCGGGGGTCGTCGGAGAAGTCGATGAGGCCATCCTCTTTCGTAAATTTCGTGCAGTACGTAGCGACGTCATGATTCTGCTCGATCGGTTCGATGTTGCCGGCGACATATTCGGGAAGTATCTGTGCGAGTAGGGCGCCCCCTATCGGCAGAAGTAACTTCTCGACATCGGAGTTGCGCGCCGGCCATCCCTCTATCGAGACTTTCTTTTGCGCGACAAGCGGCCCGTGGTCCATTTCCGCATCCATACGGATAATGCTGACGCCGGTATCCTTCTCGTCGTTGAGTATTGCGCTTCGCATCGGAGAGGCGCCGCGATAGCGCGGCAGGAGCGATGGGTGGACGTTGAGCATACCGTGCTTCGGTACCGAGAGGAGTGAGGAGGGGAGAATCTTGCCGTAGTCGACCACGATGGCCACGTCCCATTCGTATGCGGACGGACTTTTTTCAAATTCTCTCCAGTCGTACGCGAGCGGAAGGTTGCGCGCCTTTGCCCAGACGGCAACGTCTGTCTCTTTCTCCTGCAATCCCCGGCCGCTTTTTCGCGGCGGCATCGTAATGAGGAGCGTAGGTACGAGGGATGCTTTCTCGAGTTCGTCGAGCACCATCGTGGCGATGTGCGACGTCCCGAAGAATGCGAAGCGGATGCTATTCGTCTTCGGGTTTGTCGTCATAAAGTTCTGTCGCTTTGTCGATATAGAGAATGCCGTCGAGGTGGTCTATCTCGTGCTGGAATATATGTGCGAGAAAGCCTGACGCGCCGCGCGTGAATTTCGTACCATTTTCATCGTATGCGGTGACGGTCGCCTTTTCGGTACGCGGGACGATGCCCCATTTGCCGCGCACGGAAAGGCAGCCCTCGTGCTTGCCAGTCTTGCCTCGTGACATCTTTGTCATGACAGGATTGATATACACCTGGTCGGGAAGCGCTGGCTGCTCAGGCTCGTCGTTTGCGTCGTCCTCGTCGGGAGAATTCCTCGAGCCTCGCGCCATAGCCCGTCCCGACACAATAAAGAGGCGAAGCGGTTCGCCGACCTGGCATGCGGCGAGCGCGACGCCGAACTGCTCTTTCGACAGCAGGTGCTTCATCTCGCGAATGAGCTCCTGAATGTGCGCGCTCGAAATATCCGCGAGCGGTATCTCGCGCGACTCTTCCCGCAGAGCGGGATTCTCTCCGTGGGGGAGAATGATTCGCATACGCAAAATATAGTGTTTAACGGTTGAAAAGGAAAGCGCCCGGCTGCAAGCAGCCGGGCGCAAATTCGAGAGAGGCCAACGAATCGGGAGCGTAGTTGAGTCACCGTGTCGTCTCCGCATCGAGCGGCATGTCAAAGCGGCGGCTGACATGGCCCCTCTCTCCGACAGTAACGGTGGGGCATTTGAGGCCGCGCCTGCCCGCGGACGGTCACGTCGGACTCGAAACTAATGAAGGTATATCACGAGCTAGAGGCGATGTATACTCCGTGCATGAAGCACATAAGCTCACAGCTCAAAGCATCGCTGAAAAAGACCCGTGAGACCGAACGCGGCGAGCTTATGCGCTACTTCATGCGGCGCATCAACGTGGGTCGCGTCCGCGACGGATTGCCGGCTGTCACGATGGGGCGGATGGGGAAGCTGCTGCAGCAAATCCCGACCAAAGACCTCTACTACCTCAAGCGCATCTGCGACGACTCTCAAAATTTCAGCAAGAAATTTTGGTGGGAGATTAACCCCAAGAACCATACCGAGGCAGCCAAGAAAGCGTCTGCTGAGAAGTTCCGGAAGAACTAGCGTGCCCACCAAAATGTGAGGGGGTCGGGGAACGGGAGTTCCCCGTTCAGGAAGGCAGCGAGTCTGCGCTAGCGGACGAGCGTTGGAAAACCGTAGGTTTCCAAGAGTTTTGTGTGGGATATTAACCCCAAGAACCATACGGAGGCAGCCAAGAAAGCGTCTGCTGAGAAGTCCCGGAAGAACTAGCGTGCCCACCAAAACGGGACGGATAGACATGTCCTGTCATAAGCGGGGACAAGCCGCGCAAGAGACGCTATAATCCAGCGGCATATGTCGTTCCTCACGCCCAAGCTCGGCATCGACCTCGGCACGACTACGGTGCTCGTCTTTGTCCCCGGGAGAGGAATCGTGCTCAACGAACCCTCGGTCGTCGCTGTCTCGCTCAAAGAGAACAAAATTCTCGCGGTGGGCAACGAGGCGAAAGAGATGGTCGGCAGGACGCCTGACGAAATCACCGCATACCGACCGATGCGCGATGGCGTGATTGCCGACTATCGCGTGACAGAGGCGATGCTGCGCTACTACATACGCAAAGCACTTGGCAGGTGGAACCTCTTCAAGCCAGAGGTGATGATATCGGTGCCGGCAGGCGTGACGTCGACAGAGCGGCGCGCGGTCGTCGAGGCGGCTACGAAAGCCGGCGCAAAAGAAGCGTACGTCGTCAAAGAGCCGATTCTTGCCGCTATCGGCGCGGGCATTCCCATTCACGAAGCGCGCGGGCACATGATAGTCGACATCGGCGGCGGCACCACCGACGTCGCGGTGATTTCTCTCGGAGGCATCGTCGCGTCCACATCAGTCAAATGTGCGGGCAACAGAATAGATCGTGCGATTGGCGACTACATCAAGAAAAATGCCAACCTTTCGATAGGGGACAAGATGGCTGAAGAGATAAAAATCCAAATCGGTTCGGCAGTACCTGTCGAGGAAGAGCTCACCATGTTTGTAAAAGGCCGCGACCATCTCACGGGTCTCCCGCGCTCCGTCGAGCTTGGTACCAATGAAGTCGTCCGCGCAATCGGCAAGGAGCTCCGCACGATGATTCAAGCTATTAAAGATGTACTCCAAGAGACGCCGCCCGAGCTCGCCGCCGACATCATCGACAACGGCATCACGATGACGGGGGGCTCCTCGCTCTTGCGCAACTTGCCAGAGCTCGTATTCCGCCGCACGGGCGTCAAAGCGCGGCTCGCCAAAGATGCGCCATTTTGCGTGGCAAAAGGCACGGGCGAAGCGCTCAAACACCTCGAGACGTACAAAAAAGCAATCATCGCCAAGAGGTAAGCTTGACAGGAGACGGGAATCGGTATATAATATAGTTTGACACATTCATCGCACATCTGAGGAGGATTCGGATGCGGAAGCTGAACGCTCACATCAACGTATTCGTCGGACTCCAGATTCTCTTCGGGGTCGGCTGGATTTTCGTCACCAACAACATCGCAGACGCTTTCGATAGCTTCTGGCCGATGGTTCGGATGGGGTACGAAGCTCTCGGCCTCTCCGACATCAGTCTTGGGCTCGCGATGTTCGCGACCTTCGTCATCGGCGTGCTCGGCAGTCTGCTCGGCATCGTCATCTGGCTCTACAATGGCGAATATCGGCGCGGCATCGGCATGATTGTGCTCGTGATGGGTGTTGGCGTCCTTTTTGGCGCCGCCGCCCGGCTCATGCGCCCCTTGAACGAGATGGATTCAATCGGCTACCTTCTGATTGGCCGGTCCGTTCTCGTTCTCGTGATCTATCTCGGTCTTGCTGCGATGGTCGCATCGCAGGTGCTCGAGTGGATTGCGGCAGACGCACTGAGGAACTCGACGGTCAGAATCCGTCATTCCAGGAGCGTTCCGCTCTGCACGATTCTGCCCGTCGCACACCTGTGGATTGGCTACGCAGAAACGGTGACGGCGCAGTTCGTCGCGCTCGGCATCGGCTCACTCGTTCTCATCGCATTCACCATCCTGGTGAATCGCGAGAACGAGCGTGAGCTCAGGCGCCTCAGCGCAAACGATCCGGACGCACCGCATGTAAAAGCCGGCGTCCAGATTCAGGATCGGCGCAGTGAGTTCCCGCAATTTCGTGTCTAGCGACGCATAGCAACGCCCGACGGAATCGCCCGATTCCGTCGGGCGATTTCTTTTTTACTTCTGCAACTTCGAAATATCCTGCATGAGTTTCTGCAGGTCATTCTGAATATTTGAAAGTGCTTGCCTCTGCTCTTGCTTTCGCTTTTCATCTGCGTCGTCGCTTTCCTCGATATCCTCGACATCTTCTTGGAGCTCATCGACATCCTCTTGGATTTCCTCGACGTCTTCCTGCATCTCATCGATGTCCTCTTGAATCTCATCGATGTCTTTCTCGACTTCCTCGATGCTCTCGCTCGTATAGTTGAGCGTCATCTGGATGAATATGGCGAGGTAGATTGCCTCCAGAGAAACGATGGTAGTGAGAACGAGGAGCATCCTGTCGAACGCGACTATACCAGAGTATGCGAGCGCAAAGGCGCCGATAAAAAGAATCGTGTGGAATACGATTGAAGCCGTAGAGCCAATCCATCGCGTAAGAAATAGCGCCGTCTGCTGTGCTTTGTTTGGTTCTGCCATGCGCGCAGTATACCCCATGAGATATTGCGCTCAGCGTTCTCGCGAGGCCAATTTTTCGCGTGGCGGCTTGTTTCGTGAATGTAAAAGTGTGACTCTGTATCTCACGGGGTATATAGCATGGGTGTATTGGTATACTCAAGCAACAATGCTCGTGGGGAATGCACATATCGCCGAGGGTGACGCGTCGAGTGTCCCGTCGATACTCGCGCTGCTTGAAAAAGAAGGGGTGCGGCCCCATGGCAATCCAGATGTCTACATCCGCACCTACGCTCATTTCGGCGTCGACGACGCGCGAGAAATACGCGAACGAGCGATACTCAGGGGGAGTGAGGGACAGCGCGTGTTCGTCCTTGTTGCGCCGGGAATGACGAACGAGGCACAGAACGCGCTCCTCAAAACACTCGAGGAAGCTCCCGGTGACGCACTTTTCATCCTCGTAGTGCCAGCGCCGAACATGCTTCTGCCGACCGTGCGCTCACGGGCGCAAATCCTCGTTCTCGACGGAGCGGGGGGTGAAAGTGTGGTCGATGTGCGTGCATTCCTCGCGGCGTCGCCACAAGAGAGGCTCGACGCGTTGAAGCCTCTGTTGGAAAAAGGCGACGATGAGCGCCGGGACATGGGTGCCGTGCTCATATTCCTCTCATCCCTCGAGCATATGCTAGAGAGTGCGCCGCGCGAGCATATCGCACTCGCGCTCGACGCGGTGTATCGCGCGCGCCGCTATGCGGGGGATAGGGGCGCGCTCCTGAAGCCGCTCCTCGAACAGGTTGCGCTCTTGGTGCCGGTGACGAAAGCGTAGTACAATTTTCACACCATGGCAGATTACGACTTCAAGGTTCTCGACGGGAAGATAGTTGATGCAAAAGAGTGGCTCTCAAAAGAGTACAGGGGACTCCGGACAGGCCGCGCAGCGCCGGGGCTCTTGGACTCCATTATGGTATCCGCGTATGGCTCTATGATGCCGCTCAAACAGGTCGGCAACGTGTCGGTGGAGGATGCCCGGACGCTGCGCGTGAGCGCGTACGACGCGAGCATTCTCAAAGACATCGAGCGTGCGATCACGAGCGCCAATCTCGGTGTGGGTACCGCTGCGGATGGCGCTTCGGTACGCGTATCATTCCCCGAGCTCACATCGGAAAGACGGGCTAGCCTCGTGAAGTTGGCAAAGCAGAAGCTCGAAGAAGCGCGCACGAGCGTGCGTCTTGCGCGCGATGAATCATGGAAGGAAATTCAAACGCGCGAGAAAGAGGGCACGCTTACCGAAGACGACAAATTCTTCCTCAAGGACGAGCTCCAAAAGCGCATCGACAAGGCCAACGAAGGGCTCGAAGCGATGTTCGAATCAAAGGAGAAAGAAATGAGCAGCTAAGCCATGACAGCGCTCATCGTCATAGGGATACTCGTGCTCCTTATAGTTGTGCACGAATTTGGGCACTTTCTTGCAGCAAAGATATTTCGCGTGCGTGTCAACGAGTTCGGCATTGGCTTTCCGCCGCGCGCATTCCTCATTGGCACATGGGGAGGCACCGAGTACACACTCAACTGGATTCCGTTTGGCGGATTTGTGAAGCTTTTTGGTGAGGAAGAGGGGAGTCAACATGGCGCCGGCAGTCTTATCGATTCGCCCCGCTGGAAGCAAGCAGTGATTCTCGTCGCGGGCGTGACGGCCAACATGGTTATCGCATGGGTGCTTTTCGTCGGCGCGTACACAGCGGGCATTTTGCATGTAGTAGAAGGTCCCGTAGAAAATGGCCGCCTGCTCGTGACCGATGTCGTGCTGGGCTCTCCGGCGGATGCGGCCGGCATCAAACCGGGCGACGAAGTATTGAAGGTGGAGGATGTGATAGGAGCCGAAGCGGAACTTTCGCCGGCTGGAATTCAGGCATTCGTGAGCGAGCGAGGCGGCAGGGATGTGATGATTGATTACATTCGCGGTAGTGCGACTTCGACCGCTATCGTACGACCAGCTCACGCCGTGATATCGGAAGAAGCGGGCAGGCCTGCTGTCGGCCTCGGCCTCGCTGTTGTAACAGCGGAAGCGCTGTCACTCAGCGAATCAGTTCGTGCGGCATCGTTTAGCACATACAACACGCTCATGCTCTCGCTCGATGGGCTCTGGGACATCATCAAAGGTGCCCTGCGAGGTAATCCGAGTCTCGAGAATGTGACCGGGCCTGTGGGCATCATCGGAGCGGTAGGGGAAGCGTCGCAAAATGGCTGGGGGTATGTGCTCGCACTCGCAGCATTCATATCGGTCAACCTCGCCATCATCAATCTCATACCTATTCCCGCGCTCGATGGCGGGAGACTCTTGGTGGTCGGCATCGAAGCGCTCATGCGCCGCGACGCTCCCAAACTCGCGATGCAGCTCCTGAATGCATTTGGTATCGCCCTCATCATCCTGCTGATGATTACGGTGACGTATCAAGACATTCTGCGACTCTTATAAAAGATTATGCCGGCGGGGCTACATGGCCCCGCCGGCTTTTTTGCCCCCATCTTGAGGGACGCTCCTCCCGCCTAGCCCGTCCGAGCCAACTTCAGGGTCGGGTCAGGCCTGGCAGCGTGTTGCGGCTCCTGCTGGCGAAAGCTAGGGGCCGAATTGATGTGGTCGTTCGTGCGAAAGCGCGGACCCGCGCTCGGTGCCGCATACGAATAGGATGCGGGCGCGTGCCTGGGCGTAGCGGTCAAGTGTCCGTGCTGCTGAAATCCCGGGCGAAGTCGAACAAACGTCATGCTTCCTCCAATGTGCTCGCTGTACCCATATCACAAAGATTCGCCCGAAGGCGAACTCGTGCGATAGGAGCACAAGACGTCGTGAGAGATTACCGAATCGGCGCTGCCGAGTCAAGCGTGAGAATGAAAGCGCCACAGTGTCAATAGGGTGCCTCTGAGGATGCGCTAGAATAAGCCGCGATGAGGCAATCCCAACTTTTCACCAGGACGCGAAAGACAGCACCGAAAGATGAAGTCGCGAAGAATGCGCAGCTCCTCATTCGCGCGGGATACATTCACAAGGAGATGGCGGGTGTATATGCGTACTTGCCGCTCGGACTTCGCGTGCTTGAGAAAATCAAACAGATCGTGCGCGAAGAAATGAATGCGATATCAGGCCAGGAACTCATCATGACTGCACTCCAAAAGAAGGAGCTCTGGGAACGCACAGAACGCTGGAGTGATGAGGTCGTCGACGTATGGTTCAAATCTGAACTGAAAGCCGGCGGCGAAGTGGGCTTCGGGTGGAGCCACGAGGAGCCGATAGGCGAGATGATGAAGAATTTCATATCGAGCTACAAGGATTTGCCCATCTCGGTGTATCAATTCCAAACGAAGCTCCGCAACGAATTGCGCGCGAAGAGCGGCATCATGCGCGGCAGAGAGTTTGTGATGAAAGACATGTACTCATTCGCAGCGGACGAAACATCGCACCTTGCGTACTACGAGTCGACAAAGCCAGCGTACATGAATGTCTTTAAGCGCCTTGGCATCGGAGAGGATACATACGTCACCTTTGCAGCGGGCGGCGCGTTCACCAAATTCAGTCATGAATTCCAGACCATCTGCGAATCAGGGGAAGACGTAACGTACATCAATCGCGAGAAAGGCATCGCCATCAACGAGGAGGTGCTGAATGACGAGACTCTCGATAACCTCGGCGTGAAGCGGGAGAGTCTGGAGAAATTCAACACCGCAGAAGTCGGCAACATTTTCAACTTCGGTCAGCAGAAAGCCACTGACCTCGGGCTCATGGTGAAAAATAGCGAAGGTGTCGACATACCAGTGTGGATGGGGTCGTACGGCATCGGCATCACGCGACTCATGGGTGTGCTCGTAGAGAAATTTGCGGATGAAAAGGGGATTGTGTGGCCTCAGAGCGTGGCGCCCTTTGCCGTCCACCTTGTTTCGATTACCGGCGGGAACATAGATGTCGAAGCAGAGGCCGACAAGTTGTACGACTTGCTCCGCGCACACAACATTGAAGTGCTCTACGACGACCGAGATGCGCGCGCAGGGGAGAAGTTTGCGGACTCGGATCTCATCGGCATACCGACGCGCGTTATCGTTTCGGAAAAGACAATGGCGCAAGGTGGCGTCGAGGTGGTCGCGCGCGCGACAGGTACATCGACGTTCGTCGCGGACAGCGGCATCGTCGAGTATCTGACGGGCAAATAATATGAGCACGTTCCGCAAGCGCATGCGCAGCTACAAAGAGCGCTTCCTCGGCCTCTTTTCCAATGACATTGGCATTGATCTCGGTACCGCGAATACACTCGTGTATGTGAAAGGGAGAGGCATAGTCATAAATGAACCCTCCATTGTGGCCGTCAACACGAAGACAGGCCAGGTCGTGGCCGTCGGCCAACAGGCGCGCGAAATGATGGGTAGGACGCCCGCGCACATCCAGGCGGTTCAGCCTGTCGTCGACGGCGTGATATCCGACTTCGAGATTACGTCGGAAATGCTCTCGTACCTCATCAACAAGGCGCAGGCGGGGCACGGGAAGTTGCTCGGTCCTCGTGTCACGGTGGGCGTACCGTCGGGAATCACCTCTGTCGAGATACGTGCGGTACGCGATGCTGCGCGCGCCGCAGGCGCGCGCGAAGTCCACATCATCGAAGAACCGATGGCTGCGGCTATTGGTATCGAGCTTCCCATCCACGAACCTCAGGGAAGCATGGTTATCGATATCGGAGGCGGCACAACCGATATTGGCATAGTATCTCTCGGCGGACTCGTGAATTCGCGCAATGTCCGTATCGCGGGGGACAAGTTCAACCAGGACATCGTGAGTCACATACGCAACGAGTACAAAATGCTGATTGGCGAGAAGAGCGCGGAGGAGCTCAAAATAGCGATTGCGAGCATTTCACCTACGCGCCAGCATATGGAGGCAATCATTCGGGGACGCGATCTCGTCACGGGTCTGCCGCGTGAAATCATGGTCACCGATCAGGATGTGCGAAATGCAATCGGACATTCTGTTGAGGAACTCGTCGAATCGGTAAAAGAGGTGCTTGAGACGACGCCTCCGGAAATCCTTTCCGATGTGATGCGTCGCGGCATTTACCTCGCGGGCGGCGGGGCGCTCATACGCGGATTGCCGGAGTACCTCACGCGAAATCTCGGGGTGCCCGTTATCGTTTCGGCAGACCCGCTCACCGCCGTCGTGCGAGGCACGTCCATCGTGCTCAACGACCTGGACAGGTACCGTGAATCGCTCCTCAAGAGCGAGGACGAGCTTGTTCCGACAGAGTAGTCATGCCCGGTAGTGAAATGTGCCTTAGGAGGGCAATAGCAGTCGAAATTACCATGCGAACCTTGCATAACCTCGTCCAGAGTCAGCCATCACTCCTCGCCGCGCAAAGACGATATGTCGCTTTGCGTAAAGGCACATTCTACTAACCGGGTATGGCCAAACAATTCAGATTTCAGGATCCGCACGAACGCAGCGCGCGCTCGAAGCTGCTCTATGCGACGCTTCTTGTGCTTTTGCTGTTCTTCCTCGACCTGTTGTCTGGCGGTGCGGTGCGGGGACTCGTCCGCAGTGGCTTATCACAGATGTGGCGCGCGAGTTCTTCAGTGCATAGTGCGCTCTTTGAGAGCGGCTATTTCTCAAGTCGGCGCGCACTCACCGATGAAATAGAAGCACTGAAAGCGAAAGTACAGGCGAATGAAGAGAAGGCAGCCGCATTCGAGGTAGCCTCGAGTGAGAACGAGCTGTTGCGCTCTCTTCTCAATCTCGCACGTCAGGAAAGGGGAGTCATGGCGTCGGTAGTGTCCTCTGTTCGCGCGTCACCCTACGGCACGTTCCTCATTGCTGCGGGGAAGAGCGAAGGCATCGTCGCGGGCAGCCTCGTTGTGACCGAGGGCGGGTTTGTCGCTGGCAGAGTAAGTGAGGTGCAAGGAGAGGTATCGCTCGTGAAGGAGATTTTTGCGGGTGGGGCGCGTACCGACGTCATGATATCGGGTGCTATCGCTTCGGCATCGGGTCGGGGCGGCGGCAACGCGCGCGTCGCAATGCCGCGGGCCGTACCGATTTCGGTGGGCGACGTCGTGACAGCACCGGAGCTGGGCGGGAGAGCGGTAGGACTGGTGGGTAGAGTGGAGTCCGAATCCGCGAGCGCAGAGCAGACCGTGTACGTGAGCTTACCCACCAATCTCGGGTCATTGCGGTACGCGTACGTCGTGCCGCTCCAATAATATGCGCGTCGCGGTCGGCGTGGTCGGTTTCGTGAGTGCAATCATGGGGGCTCCGTGGCTGACCGCTTTGTGCATCGTCCTGCTTGCCATCCGCTATCCTGCATGGGAAGCGGTCGTACTGGGCTTCATGATTGACCTTGTGTGGTTGCCGGCTGAGCTTTCTGTGTACACGCTCCCATATTTTACGATCGCATCCATAGTCATCGTGTGGATGCTCGAGCCGCTCCGCATGCAATTCTTGCGCTGAGTGTCCAGTGCTTTTCTTGAGGATAGCCGAGGGGGTATAGTACAGACATGATGTTTGGCCGCCGCATCAGATCGAGGCGCGTTCGTGAGATCGCGCCGGAGGATATTTTTCTTGATTCTAGTAATTTGCCCGGACTGAGCCGCGGACAATTCGAAGGAAGAGTGGAGAAGCCTGTCGCCGTAGCACCCATCTTCGCGGTCGGCGTATGCTTCGCGCTCGTCGTCGCGGGATTCGGATACCGCGTCTTCTCCCTGCAGGTCGTCTCGGGCGAGACGTACGCGGAGATATCGCGAGAAAACACCCTCGACCGCTCGCTCGTATTTGCGACGCGCGGCGTCATTTACGATAGGCGCGGTCAAGAGCTCGCGTGGAACGAAGCGCAGCAAGCCTCATCCACGCTCCCAGCCTCGTCGAGCGAGAGAGCGCTCGCAGGCGACATGTTCGCGCTTCGCGTCTACACACAGAGCCCCGGTCTTTCGCACGTACTCGGCTTCGTCCAGTACCCCAAGGCGGATGCGAGCGGCAATTGGTGGCGCGAAGAGTACGCCGGCATGTCTGGAGCGGAACTCGCCTACGAATCGAGACTGGCGGGCAAGAATGGCAGCGCCGTAGTGGAGACAAACGCGCTCGGGAATGTGGAGCGCGAGAATATCGTCGTGCCAGCGCAAAATGGTGCCGACCTCGTGCTCTCTGTCGATGCCGAAATGCAGAGTAAATTGCATACGACGCTCTGGGCTCATGCGCAGACGCACGGGTTTAAAGGCGGGGCGGCGGTCGTCATGGACGTGCGCACGGGAGAGTTGCTTGCACTGACATCCTTCCCAGAGTACGACAACAACGCCTTTGTGCGCGGAGACAACGACGCGGTGCGCGCTGTATCGAGTGACCCGCGCACACCGCTTCTAAACCGCGCCGTTGCCGGCCTCTACACGCCGGGCTCTATCGTGAAGCCGATGTTCGCGATTGCGGCACTTGAAGAAGGGATTATCGACCCCCGCAAGGAAATCGTCTCGACCGGTGCGCTTACGGTGCCCAATCCATACGACCCCGAGCGACCCACGGTGTTTCGCGATTGGGCTGTGCATGGTGCTGTAGACATGCGGCGCGCGCTCGCGGTCTCTTCCGACGTATACTTCTACGTAATCGGCGGAGGTTTCGCCGGACAACAAGGTCTCGGCATTTACAAAATAGACGAGTATGCGCGCCTCTTCGGTCTCTCGAGCACGACAGGCATCGACTTGAAGGGGGATACAGAGGGCATCATACCGACACCGGAATGGAAGAAGCGGGTATTCGGCGAGGATGATCCGTGGCGCGTGGGCAACACATACCATACTGCCATCGGCCAGTACGGCTTCCAAATAACACCGTTGCATGCGGTGCGCTTTACCGCGGCGATAGCCAATGGCGGCAAACTCCTGAAGCCGCAGCTCATCGCTTCATCAACGCCAGAATTCTTTGAGCTTGGTCTCGAGGAAGCACATCTGCAGATTGCGCGCGAGGGCATGCACATGGCCGTTCATTCCAGTCTTCCGCGTGCTACGGTGCGCTCGCTCAACATTCCTGGCATAGACATTGCGGGCAAAACGGGCACGGCAGAACTCGGTGCGAGAAATGAGTTTATGAACTCGTGGTCGGTGGGGTACTGGCCGGCGGACAACCCAAAGTACGCATTTGCCGTCGTGCTCGAGCGGGCGCCCGCCGGGACATTATCCGGTGCATCTCCGGGACTCGTACCGTTCTTCCACTGGCTGATTGCAGAGCGTCCGGAGTACGTCAAATAGTGAGAAGTTGTCAGACTTGGCAATTTCTACCCCTCCTGTACAATGCATCGACCGCGCCCCCAAAAGGCGCGTTTCCTAGATAAAACCCCTTGTATGATGAATGAAGACGCCAACTATTTGAGCAAGGAGAAGTTTGATGAACTCACGACCGAGCTTGAGCACTTGAAGACCGTGCGCCGCCGTGAGATAGCAGAACAGCTGGAATACGCTCGCTCGCTCGGCGATTTGTCGGAGAACGCCGAGTATGAAGAGGCGCGCAATCTTCAGGCTGCTACAGAAGACCGCATCCGCACGATAGAGGAGCAGCTCTCGCATGCGCGAATCATCGAGCACACGAAAGGCAACACCGTTTCTCTCGGTAGCGTTGTCACGATTCAGAAGCAGGGTGAAAAAGAAGAGCACACGTACGAGATAGTGGGCTCAGCGGAAGCCAACATGCAAGAACACAAGATCTCGCACCTCTCTCCGATGGGCGCCGCGCTCATGGAAAAGAAAAAGGGCGACACGTTTTCATTTGAGACGCCCAAAGGTCTCCAGAAGTACAAGATAGTCAATGTAAAATAATCAAAACCGCCCGGAGGGGCGGTTTTGATTATGTGGTGGACCTGGGGGGAATCGAACCCCCGCCTCCGCAATGCGAATGCGGCGTTTTACCACTGAACTACAGGCCCGTTACGGCAACAGAATATACCACGAGCGGCGCGCAGTCCAACTAGTTCATCAGCCAAATCGACGCGTTGAGTATCGCGGCGAAGAAGACCCAGGCGCCGTAGGGTACGAGCAGCCAGGCGGCGCGTCTGTCTATCTCGTAGGCGCCGACGAAGAGCATCACAATGCACCAGAAGAGGAGAACGATATCGACGAGCGCGATGAGTATCGCGTGGAAACCGAAGAAAAATATTGCCCACGCCGCGTTGAGGAGGAGGTGTGCAAAAAAGAGCGGTACCCATCCGCGCATTTCTCTCGCGTGGGGGTCTTTCGTCCAGATGATGTAGAGCGAAAGACCCATGAGGCCGTAGAGTACGAACCACACGATGCCGAAAAGCCAATCCGGCGGCGTGAAGAATGGCTTCTCCAGAGCGGCATACCAGCCGCGGACCCCATCTTTGACAAAGAGACTACTTAGAAAACCAGCACCGTAGGAGGCGAGCATGGAAACGCCGAAGCGTACCAATGAGCGCATGTTCACAGTATTTCGGTGTCGCAGAGTTCGGTCAAGGCCACCGACTGCTTTCGCTTCCGGCCGCCGGGACTAGCCCTCGACTCTCGGCCTCTCGTCAGAGGCCTCGGTCTGGGCACCGGCTCGCGGCTCGCCCTGCTGGGCTCGCACCCTCTGCCGTTCAATTCCCGTCGATGCGCTGGCGCATCTACGTCCCTCACTTCGTTTCGGGCCGCCGGGAATTGAACCCGGTCTACATCCACCCCATGGATGCGTACTACCGGTATACTACGGCCCGTCATCAACGAGGGTTCTTGTCGGGCCGCTGGGAATCGAACCCAGTCTACACGCACCCGAAGCGTGCGTACTACCGGTATACGACGGCCCGGCAAAAAACCTCGTCGCGGGATTTCTCCCGGTGCACCCTTCAGGATTCGAACCTGAGGCCTTTCGAATGTGAATCGAACGCTCTAACCAACTGAGCTAAGGGTGCGTGACCGGGATTATAGCCGTTACGAAATGGAATTGCGAGTCTACATGGCCTGCTATAATCCTGCAATGAATTTTCGCATCTTTTCATTGGGGTCAAATGATGCGCTCGCGCAGCGAATTGCGCAGAGGGCAGGGGTGAAGCTTGGAGAAATCAAGACGAAAGTGTTTTCCGACGGAGAGCAGCAGGTGCAATTCCTCGAGAACTTGCGGGGGAAGAACGTATTTCTCGTGCAGTCGACGAATTCTCCTGCCGACAATTGGGCGCGGCTTTTTCTGGCGCTCGATGCTGCGCGGGGAGCGTCGGCGCACGAGATTACTGCTGTCATTCCGTATTTTGGATACGCACGTCAGGACAGGAAATCGAAACCTCGCGAACCGATATCTGCTCGGGTTTTCGCGACTGTGCTGGAATCTCTCGGCGCGCACCGAGTACTCACGATGGATTTGCACAACGACGCTATCGGCGGCTTTTTCAGGCGGGCAAATGTCGACTACCTCTATGCGCGCCCCGTTCTCATCAACCATTTTAAAGAGGTGTTTGCGTCAGCGCTCGAGTCCGACGACCTTGTAGTCGTATCGCCTGACGCGGGCGGCGTCGTACGTGCGCAATCGTATGCGAAGCGACTGATGAAAGCGGCAGACCTTGCCATCATCCACAAGGAGCGCGAGATACCCAACCAAATTGCACGCATGAAGCTCATCGGTGATGTACAGGACAAAGTCGCTCTCATCATAGATGATATGGCGGACACGTGCGGCACACTCGCCCGTGCGGCGTCACTCCTCATGGAAAGCGGTGCGAGGGAAGTATATGCCGCGACGACCCACGGAGTCCTGAGCGGCAAGGCACATGCGACGATTGACCAGTCGCCCATAAAGAAACTTTTTATCACAGACTCGATATCGCACAGGGGAGATATGTCCAAGAAAATAGAAGTAGTCTCGGTGGGCGAGATATTCGGCGACGCCATCAAGCGCATTGAGAGTGGCGAATCGCTCAGTGCGCTTTTTGAGGTAGAATGAATGCATGGAAAGTCCGAAGCGAGAGAGGGGTCAGTCACCGGAAATCGAGGCACTGCTCGATAGCGCGCTCGATAGCGCGAATGCGCTCGAAGTCCGGGAGAAAGTGCTCTCACATTTCGGATATCCGACCGATTTAAATGCGTCACCCGCCCCGCTCATTACCCCCGAACACAGCGAGGTTTTGCGTGAGGCGGTTGACCGCTGGAACAAAATGCATCCAATCAGCGATGAGACGACCAGCTAACTCTTCCTCCCGGCAGGAATCTCCCTCGACTAAAGCTGTGCCGTCGCGCAGCTTTGTCTGGGCACCGCCTCGCGGTCGCGACAGCTGCCGCGACATCGCTCCGGCGTTCGATTCGCCGTCGGAATCTTCGATTCCTCCCGGCAGGAATCGAACCCACATTACGAGCTCCGGAAGCTCGCGTCCTATCCATTGAACGACGGGAGGTCAGCACATAGTAGTCGACTCTCCCCGGATTAGAAAGAGTTTCCCACTTCTTGCGTCTGTTAGTATGCAGGCATGAACCCGCAGACCAAGACAACCACGCTCATCGGCCTCCTCGTCGTACTTGCCATCGTTGCGGGGCTTCTGATTTCACTCTCCAATATCGCCAAGCAGCAGCGCATCCTCTCCATCGGCTCGTTTGAAGAGTGCGCGCTCGCGGGGTACCCCATTATGGAATCGTATCCGGAGCAATGTCGCACGCCCGATGGCCGGACATTCGTCAATGAAAAGCAGCAGCCTGTCTCGTACGCGCCGGGCGGTGGCCTCGGCCTCCAGGCCAACGGCTGCGCCGTCGCCGGGTGCTCTGGGCAGCTCTGTGTGTCTGCGGACGAAGCGGGAGACATCATCACGACCTGCGAGTATCGGGAAGAGTACGCATGCTATCGCGAGGCATCCTGCGAGCCGCAGCAGGATGGAAAGTGCGGTTGGACGCAGACCCGCGAGCTCACGCGCTGTCTCGCCAACCCGCCAGCCTTAGTCCCTCAGGAGAACTAAGAGAACTAGTTGTGGACCTACGGGGAGTCGAACCCCGACCTCGTCCATGCCATGGACGCGTTCTACCGCTGAACTATAGGCCCTTGTGGCGATATCCTAGCAGACGCTCGGTGCAAAGGGAATCATCCCCACTCGATAGTCGAAGGCGGTTTGTCGGAAATGCGGTAGACGACCGCGCCGACCTCGCGAATCTCGTTGGTAATGCGGCGTGAGACTTTGTCGAGAAAATCATAGGGGAGCTGCGCGAAGCGCGCGGTGAATCCGTTGACACTCCACACCGCCCAGAGCGCGAGTACCGCGCCAAGACCCGCGCCATCTCCCTTGCTCTCGGTATGCATCGAGTGCGTGAGTGTCGCTCCCGCCTGCCACACGCTATTGTAGAGACCAGCTTTGCGCAGTTCTTCTATGTATATTCCATCAGCGTGTCTCGCCGTGTGCAGCTTCTCTGCCGTTATCTCTCCCTCGATTCGGACGATGAGACCGGGGCCGGGAAATGGGTGCCGCACGAGGAGCTCCTCGGGGACGCCGATGTCGCGACCGATGGAGCGCGCGGAGTCCTTGACCTCTGTATCAAGCGGGGAGAGCTCTGGCACGGAGAACGTGATGCCGATATTGTGATGCACTTTTATCTCCGCGATGGTGGCTCCCGTCGCGTGTCCCTTGCCGCTCTCGCGTAGGTCGGTGTAGAGGGTTCCTTGCGCGATGAAATCGGCCTTGAAATCTTGTATCTCATTCTCGAGCACCTCAGTGTAGATGCCGCGCATGGCGAGGCGCTTCTCGCGCATATTCGTCTTACCCTTGAGCGCCTTTAGAAATCTCTCGCCCGCATCGACGATTTTTACATCGAGCCACTTCTGTGTGCCGAATATCTTGCGCACGTATGCTTCGTCGTCCGGCCTGTCGATGCCGCGGATGTAGACGCCTCGCACGCGCGTCTTCTTGTCGGCGGCTTTCTTGATGAGGTACGCGACGACAGATGAATCGGAACCCCCCGAGAGCGCGATAAGGACGCGCTTGCCGGCGATGCGCTTCTTGAGCTCGGCAATCTTCCGCTTCGCGAGCGAGTGTGCAGGGAAACGGTCTTTGATGCCGCATATCTTGAGAAAATTGTCGTAGAGTTTGTCGCCCTCGAGCGAGTCGGTGACTTCGGGATGGAACTGCACGCCCCAGAGGTGTTTGTGACGCCCGGCCGCAACCGGGGCATTGTCGGTACAGCCGAGGAGCGCAATCTTTTTGCTCGGCAAGATTTTGTCGCCATGGCTCTGCAAAACCTGCGTCTTCTTCTTGATACCCGCAAAAAGCGGGTCTTTGCCCAGGAGCGCAAGCATATGCACTCCGAACTCGCGCTTATCCGCTCGCACGACTTTCGCGCCGATGTGGTGCGCCCACATCTGGAATCCGAGACATACACCGAGTGTAGGAATACCGAGGTCGAATATCTTGCCGTCGAATGGTGGCGGGTCGATATCGACGAACGCGGGACCGCCCGAGAGGATGATGCCGGATGGCTTGATTTTCTTCACGTCGGCAGCCCTGACGTTCGCCGGGTCGGCGACGAGGCAGTAGACCCCGAGCTTCGTTATCTGCTGCACGATGAGGTGGTCGAACTGCGACCCCATGGAGAACAGCAGGATGAACTGCTCGGTCTTTCGCACTGCGAGCTCTTCCTCAAGCGAGGCGATGGACCCTGGTGTCGCGCCCCTGAAGATGCTCAACATGGCAGGATGGTACCATGGGGCTATGGAACGAATACCCGGCAGTCAGCCCAAGCACCTAGACCAAATTGATCAGACAGGATTAGCCGTATTGGGGCATATCATCGAAACGTGGCATGGTGCACAGACGGGCGAAGGGGGGCTTATAGAACGCTGGGAGCAGCTGATGCTCGCCCTTACCAATCAGGCAAACGCACTTGAAGGTAGCGATGAGCCGTTTCTTGATGAGTTGCTCGAAGATATCGATGCCCTTGTTGAGTTCAACGGATCATCGGACGAATTCGTGAAGTTTTGTGAGGAAAGAACAAGCTACTGGGTCGAAGTTCGGCGCGAGTTCATCAAGACACTGTAGGAAGGATTGCTGACGAGATCGCAACCCCGTCCCTGAACGGGTTTTTTGTTCATGGGCTGTTCATCCGCTGTGTGGATAACTGGCTTGCGGTAGGGTATAGTGGTGTATATTTTATGGCAGTGGGAAAAAGTGGTAAATCGAATCCAACGCTTCTCATCGGCGAGTACGAGCACACACTCGACGAAAAGAAGCGCATTTCGCTGCCAAAGTCCTTTCGTTCTAGGCTCGGGAAACGGGTCGTGATGACGAGAGGGCTCGACAACTGTCTCTTCGTCTACGCCCCGGAGGATTGGGAGAAGGTCGCCATGCGACTCCAATCGCTCTCCATCGTGAGCGAGGATACGCGCGGCTTCAGCAGGTTCATGCTCTCGGGCGCTGCGGAGGTCGAGGTGGACGAGGTAGGACGCATTCTCATTCCGGATCATCAGAAGGAGTATGCGCAGCTGAAGAAGGATGTCGTATTTACCGGCGTATCAGATCACGTCGAGGTGTGGGACTCGGCGCGCTGGAAGAGCTACAAGGCACGCATCGAAAAAGATGCAGAAAAAATGGCCCGGAAGCTCGGCGAGATTGGAGCGCTCTAGTTGCACCGGATAGCTGGGGGATCATTTCAAACGTCATGCGCACGCGACGCCTAACATCTCCCAGCGATTCGATGCTGTCAGACGCAGCCAAGCATCGCACTGTTCTTTTACACGAAGCAGTCGACTACCTCGATATTCAAGGTGGCGACACAGTCGTCGACGCGACGCTCGGAGGCGCTGGACATGCGAGGGCAATACTCGACAAGCTCACCACCGGCACGTTCATAGGCTTTGACGCAGACGAAGAGGCCGTGCAACGGGCTCACACATTGCTCGCGAGCGACGAGAAGCGGACGTACATCGTACATGCCAATTTTCGATACATACGAAGTGAGCTCGAGAAGCTCGGCATCGCGCGAATCGATAAGGCGCTCTTCGACCTCGGGTGGTCAGGCTTTCAGCTTTCGGCGGGACGCGGTTTTTCGTTTCTCTCCGATGAGCCGCTCTCTATGGCGTATGACAAAGAGCAAGCGCTCAGTGCCGGTGTAATCGTCAACGAGTGGAAGGAAGAATCGATAGCCGACGTGATATATGGCTGGGGCGAGGAACGGTACGCGAGAAAAATTGCACGGGCGATTGTCGACGCACGACAGAAGCAACCGATACGGACTGCAAGAGAATTAGCGGACACAGTGAGAGCGGCGGTACCGCCATCAGCTCGGCACGGACGCATTCATCCGGCCACGAAGACTTTTCAGGCGCTCCGCATCGCCGTCAACGACGAACTAGGTGCACTCGAAGAAGCAATACGCACCTGCTGGCAGATCCTGAATCCCGGAGGACGCATTGCGATTATCAGCTTTCACTCTCTCGAAGACAGGATAGTGAAGCAGCGATTCCTCGATATAGAGCGTAGAAAGGAAGGCACCCGCATCACCCGCAAGCCACTCGTACCGTCCGCTGAAGAAATCCAAAACAATCCACGCGCGCGCAGCGCAAAACTACGCGTCATAGAAAAATATGGGAAAGCTAAAGAAAATCAGTAAATACGCTCCATCAGCACTCCAGGGCCGTCTGGACTTTTCTGCTGCGCGCGCATCCCTTTCCATCACTGCCGAGCACCCCTACGAGGGACACCTTATCCGCGCCCTCCTCCTTGTGCTCGCCGCTCTCGCATGCGGATATCTCTACTTCGTCGGAGCGTCGGTACTCCACATAGTCGCACGTAAAGAAGCGAGCGCAGAAACCGTTCGTCTGCAGAGTGCGATAGCGGGGATGGAGCAGGAGTACTTCGCCCTCTCAGAAGAAGTCGACGAATCAGTCGCTTCGGGCATGGGACTCGTGGCTGTGGAGACCACGCACTACGTCTACAAACCGGGAACGTCCGTTGCTGCTACAATACCCGGCAATGGCATCTAGCCGAGAAAGCGGCGTATGAAAGGAGCGCTTGTCTTGCGGGCACGCGTACTCTGTGCGCTCTTTATACTCGTTGCGCTCATACTCGTACTGCGTCTCTATTTCGTACAGATAGTCCGCGGGGAATCCTACGCATCCGACGCAATGGGGCAATACGTGCAGCATGCAGGAGAAGAGATCTCACGCGGCGACATTCTCTTCACGACGAAAGACCGCGCGAGTGTAGCCGCGGCGGTCACCCAATCGGGCTGGCATCTCGCTATTGTTCCCCGAGACCTGATCGATGCGGCCGCCGCATACGATGCGCTCGCGGCGCACGTCGAGATAGATAGAGAGCGCTTCTTCGCGAGCGCCGCAAAGGCGAACGATCCTTGGGAGGATATTCGCGAGAGAATTCCGGATGATGCCGCGGCCGCTATACGCGCACTCAAAATTCCCGGCGTTGTCCTCGCTCAGAGCAAATGGCGAACGTATCCAGGCGACGAGCTCGCCGCACAGGTGATTGGCTTCGTGGGTTACAGAGGCGAAAAGAAAGTGGGAGTGTACGGACTCGAGAGACAGTGGCAAGACACGCTCTCACACACGAAAGAGGGTCTGTATGTAAATCCCTTCGCAGAGATTTTCACAAGCGTTCAGGCCGCGCTCGCCTCGGACATTACACAGCAAGAAGGCAGCGTCATTACGACAATCGAGCCGGCGGTACAGAAGCAGGTTGAAAAGACACTCGAGAGTGTTGTCGACGCATATGCACCACGAACCGTCGGCGCGATAGTCATGGATCCTCGCACTGGAGAGGTTGTTGCGATGGGTCTGCGGCCAACGTTTGACCCCAACGCTTACAATACGATCAGCGACCAAAGTGTTTTTGCGAACCCGCTCGTGGAGGGGCGGTACGAGATGGGCTCGATAATGAAGCCGCTCACCATGGCAATCGGTATCGACGCTGGTGCCGTGACCGCGAAGACCACCTACCACGACACCGGCTGCTTCACGCGTTCGGGCAAAACGATTTGCAATCACGACAAGAAAGCACGAAACACCACGACAATGCAGCAGATCCTCAGCGAATCACTCAACCTCGGCGCAACCTTCGTGGAAGAGAGGACTGGCTCGGCGACATTTACGCGGTATATGAAAGCGCTGGGGCTCGACTCCAAAACCGGCATCGATTTGCCCAACGAAGTCACCGGAGACCTCTCGCCGCTCGGCGACGGCACCGGACCAGAAGTCAACTTCGCCGCGGCATCATTCGGACAAGGTATCTCTGTTTCTCCTATAGCAATGATACGCGCTCTCTCGGCGCTGGCCAATGACGGGCGTATGCCAAACCCGCGCATCGTATCCCATGTGAAATTCGCGAGTGGCATCACCCGTGATGTTGAAGAGAAAGAACGCCCCCAAGTCTTTAAGCAAGAGACCGCACATGAGGTTACGAGGATGCTCACGGAGGTCTTCGACGAAGCTCTCCTTGAAGGGAAGTACAAACAGGAGCGCTACTCAATAGCGGCAAAGACGGGCACGGCACAGCTCGTGAATCCCGCTGGGGGATACTATACAGACCGATATCTCCACTCTTTTTTCGGATATTTCCCAGCGTACGATGCAAGATTCATCGTATTCATCTTTGCAGTTGATCCGATGGGTGCTACATTCGCCTCGGCGACTCTCGCAGAACCATTCGCAGACATTTCTAGATTCCTCATCAATTACTACAGCATCCCACCGGATAGATAACACCCGACGTATGTCCACGATGCTCAGAAAGGTACTCGTTGCGCTCCTCACATGGGAAGCGCGACTCGTACTCATGCGGCACAGGCCTCGAATCATAGCTGTGACAGGCAGCGTGGGAAAGACAACCACGAAGGACGCCGTGCATGCCGGGCTTCGCGACGCGCTCAACATACGAAAAAGCGAGAAGAGCTTTAATAGCGAAATAGGAGTGCCGCTCTCGATTTTGGGCTTGGATACGCCGTGGTCCAATGTGTGGCGGTGGTTGTCGGTCGTCGTGAGAGGAGCACTCGTCGTCTTCGCTGCGCGGTATCCGGACTGGCTCGTCTTAGAAGTGGGCGCAGACAGGCCGGGGGATATTAGTCGAATTGCTACGTGGCTGCGGCCGCACATTGTTGTATTCACCGGCGTACCGGAGATTCCGGCGCACGTAGAATTCTTCGCGTCGCCCGACGATGTGCTGAAGGAGAAGCGTTCGCTCATCGAACACATTCGTCCAGGTGGCAAACTTGTCCTCAATGCCGACAACCCGCGGGCTCGCGAACTCCTTACTGAGTATCGCGGCATGTCGGTAACGTACGGTAGCGACAGCGACAAGGATTACTATGCGTCTCACGAAGAGATTCTCTTCGACAACGACGAGCCGGCTGGCCTGCGTTTCCGTGTAAGTCACGGAGCATCGTCTGTACCGATTTCTATCGAAGGCTCGCTCGGAAAGCCTCGCGTCCTCGGGGCGCTCGCTGCTGTAGCGGTAGGTGACTGCGTGGGCATCGACAGTATATCGGTCGGGCGTGCGCTCGAGTCGTGGGAGCCCACCCCGGGCCGACTCAGACTCCTCCGAGGCCTGAAGTACACGACAATTCTTGACGACACCTACAACTCCTCACCTGAGGCTGCATTCGCTGCGCTCGATGCGCTCTCCCAGATAAAAACCGGCGGAAGGAAAATCGCAATACTGGGTGACATGCTTGAGCTCGGTAAATACACGAAAGATGCGCATGGGTCTGTAGGCGTTCGCGCTGGCGATGTGTGCGATATGCTTATCACCGTGGGCATTCGCTCGAAAGCGATAGGTGCTGCCGCGCAGGAGACGGGCTTGCCGGAGAATCGTATTCGGCAATATGAGCTCGGAGATGCGGAGAAGGCTGCGAAGGAACTCTTGCCTGACCTCAGGAAAGGGGACGTTGTGCTCGTAAAGGGTTCGCAAGGTGTGCGGCTCGAGAAAGCCGTGCGTGTGCTCATGGCGGAGCCGGAGCGCGCCTCTGAACTCCTCGTTCGAATGGACCAGGAGTGGCACGATCGATAGGTATGCGTGTATCTCAAAAAATCATCATTCGAAATGCCGAGGGTAATATCCTCGCGCTGAAAAAATCCTTTTCCGACTCGACACGGCCACATACGTGGGATTTGCCGGGCGGACAAGTTGAAGAAGGAGAGCACCTAGAAGCTTCGGCACGCAGGGAGGTCAGGGAAGAAACTGGTCTTGAGGTTGTGGATATGCGATTCGTGCACGCCGATGCGCGCAATGCCCGCGACGGACTGTATTGGATTGTCCTATTCTCTACCGCACGCATACAGGGTGCGGAAGACGTGATTCTCAGCGATGAGCATGAAGCGTTTGAATGGCTCACGCGTGAAGAGTTCGCACGGCGCGAATCATCGGAACGGATTCAAGCTCTCATGAGTGGCAGCATCCCATTATGAGCGGCGTGTCGGCATACGAATCTGAAAGCGCGGCGCTCTCCGCTTCTGGCGAAATATATAAACACTACAAAGGAGGTGTGTATCGGCTCGTGCAGCGCGGGGTAAGGCATAGCGAGACGGGAGAAGTGGGAGTCCTCTATGAACACCTCTGGCCGCATGAGCATGGCTTCTGGTTCCGTCCGGAAGCACTTTTCTTCGGGTCTCTACCCGACGGTTCCTTGCGTTTTACTCTCGTGAAGCGTGACGACCTTTAAAAACCCGCATATACTTGGGTATGTGCGGGTATGAGCAAGAAAATCAAGAGTCCAAGGAAGCTGGAGCGCCATTTCAAGGGTGTCGCAAATCACAAACGCATTCAGATACTGCTGTACGTAGCGGGTCACAAAGGCGTAATCCAAGAGGACATCATCGAGGCGCTCAAGGGTAATCAGAAGACCGTCAGTGAGCACATTCGGCGACTGTACTCTGCTGGCCTCATCGATAAGAACTACGAAGGTAGGTCTGTGGTGCATACACTCACTCCCTACGGGGAAATTTTTGTGCGTTTCATTCGTGATTTCGCCAATACCTCCAGCGAGGACTAGTATTGCCGCGTCGCTACACACCCGCATATACTTGGGTATGTGCGGGTATGTGAAAGGGGTGGAAAAAAGCGACGGAATTCGGTAGAATGCTCGCGACTGGCCCCATCGTCTATCGGCTAGGACGCGACCCTCTCACGGTCGAAAGCGGGGTGAGAAAGCGCAGTGCGCTTTCGCAAGGCCGCAGGCGCGACGGCGCCGAGGCGGGGCTGCGCAACTTTGCAGCAGCAAAGTATGCGTAGCCGATTCCTTGGAATCGAACCGCAGATGTCCTATACTCCTGACACTGGCCCCATCGTCTATCGGCTAGGACGCGACCCTCTCACGGTCGAAAGCGGGGTTCGATTCCCCGTGGGGTCAAAAATGAGTTAGGGTCTGACGCACGTCGTCAGGCCCTTACTTTTTTCGGGGTCGCGATGGGGAATAGAAATAGTGTACAATTAGAAACATGCATATAAACCGGACATACAAGTTCATTATCGCAGCGCTGTCCCTTTTGCTCGTGCCGGCGCTCGCTGAGTTCTTCGACGTGCCTGGGTGGGATTGGGAGCTGCGGGGGTATCTCCTCGTGGGTGTCTTGCTCGCAGCATTTGGTGCATCTATAGCATACGCGACTGGTCAGCGGACGATGAAGCAACGTGTCATCGGTGCTGCTCTCGCGTTGCTTATCCTTGCTACATACGTGCATCTCGCTGTCGGCCTCGTCGACTGGCTTCCGTTTGCGGGGAGTTGATTTGAGCGTGCTAGCATTGCGGCATGTCTGAGAAGACCCCGCGTTCTAGCCGTGCAATTGCCGAGGAGCCTAATCGCGAGCAAGTAGAAAAGAACATAGGTGAAAATCTAGAACTGAGACTCTTGTACGCAGAAGCGGTGGCGGCCAAGGCGGAGGTACCGGTGTCGGATGTTCTCTTTCGCGAAACTGACACGCACGCGCGAATATTCGGTTACATTCCGGAGAGAAGCGGCGACAATGCTCATGCCGCCTGGCTCGCGTTGCAGCAAGAAATAGATACCACGCCTTCACACGACGAACGTGTAGAAATTCTACGTCGGTATTTCAAAGAATATGCGAAAGAGCATACGGATCACCGAGATGACCCCTTCTGGCCCTTTCGCTACGATGAGCCTGGCGATGACGGCGTCGTAAAGCTTCATTTTGGCAGCATGTCTCTGACTGACACGCAAAGTCCAGACGAGCCGAGTATTTTGAGTAGCGAGCGTTTGCATGAGCAGCGTGCAAAGTTGAAGGCAATGTTCGCAGAGATAAAGCAGAAACATCCTCATGCCCGACTCGTGCGCGGAGCATCGTGGCTCTACAACAGAGAAGCGTACAGGCGGCTCTATCCCGCCTCCTACACCGCACACGCGGTGCCGCGGAAGACTAGAGAGTTCGTAGGGGCGGGACGTGGGGTCAGTTCCGTAGAAAAGATGGAAGCGTCGACCCTGAGACACGTAAAGAGTTTGAACGTAGACTAAAGAATCTTGACCTGGATGACCCGCACAAAGTGTTTCCTGTAGAGACGATCATGGTAGAGGGACCAATCGAGGACTTCTATCGAGAATACGGTATTGAATGAATGTGCTAATGTATTGAACGATGGAATACGACATCAAGGACATCAATCTTGCCGCAGAAGGCAAGCGCAGAATTGAGTGGGCGGAGCGGGATATGCCCGTGCTCAAGTTTGTACGTGAGCGATTTGAGAAAGAGCAGCCTTTTGCGGGCAAGGTGCTTGCGGCGGTCTTGCACGTGACCGCCGAGACAGCCAACCTTGTGCGTGCGCTCAAGGCGGGCGGTGCGAGCGTGTTTCTTGCGGCATCGAATCCGCTCTCGACGCAAGACGATGTCGCTGCGGCGCTCGTGAAAGAGTACGAAATCCCCACGTTTGCGGTGAAAGGCGAGAGCACGGAGACTTTTTTCAAGCACATCGAAACGCTCATCGCGCAGAAACCAGTCCTCACCATGGATGATGGTGCCGACCTCGTGTCGACGCTCCACAAGAAACACCCTGAACTCCTCCCGACGATGCTCGGCGGCACCGAGGAGACAACGACAGGCGTGATACGGCTGCGCGCGATGCACAAAGCAGGGGAACTCAAGATGCCGATTGTCGCGGTCAACGACGCGAAGACGAAGAATATGTTCGACAACCGCTACGGTACAGGCCAGAGCACACTCGATGGAATCATCCGCGCGACCGACATACTGCTCGCGGGGAAGACGGTCGTGGTCGCCGGCTACGGCTGGTGTGGCAAAGGCCTCGCCATGCGCGCGAGCGGTATGGGCGCGGGCGTTGCTGTGACGGAGATTGATCCCATAAAGGCGCTTGAGGCAAAAATGGATGGATTCTATGTGACCACCATGGACGAAGCAGCGGCCTTTGGAGATGTCTTCGTGACGGTGACCGGCAACGTGGACGTCCTTACGGAGAAGCATTTCAAGAAGATGAAGGACGGCGCTATCGTATGCAACGCCGGGCATTTCGATGTTGAGATAAATGTGAAAGACCTCGCCCGCATTTCTTCAGGAGCGCCGCGAGACGTGCGGACGAGTGTCCAAGAGTACGTTGTCGATGGGAAGCGAGTATACGTACTTGCAGAAGGTAGACTTGTGAACCTCGCAGCGGCAGAGGGGCACCCGGCATCGGTGATGGATATGAGCTTTGCCACCCAGGCCATGGCGAGCGCGTGGCTCGCCCGTAGGGCTACGCCCGAGGGGATGGCGACCCAAGCTTCGGAGGGCGGAAAGCCACTTCAGGCGGGAGTGTACGACGTACCGGCTGAAATGGAGGCTGAAATCGCAGATTTGAAGCTCAAATCTATGGGGGTAGCAATCGATAGCCTTACAGACGCCCAAAAGGCATACCTGGATAGCTGGCAAGAGGGGACATAGCCGGAGGGTGAGCCAGGGTTGATCTGCTAGACTCGCCGAGACGCGGCTCTACAGAGCCATTTTCCTTCATGATTTACTCATTAGGCCACGTTTAGGGCTTGACTGTCAATACATTTCGTGATAGAGTAAAGGGGTAAGGTAATCCCTTACAGCGCATGACAGGAATCATAACAACGGCCATTGGAGGCCTGTTTCTTTTGTCGAATATCGGCGCAGCCGCTAAGGCGACCGAGACCCCGACGCCGGTTACCCCGGATTACCCTAAGCATATTGTCTCGATGACGGGCTACAATGCCGTCCCCGAGCAGACTGACGAGGATCCCTTTACCACCGCAAGCGGCGCCTATTCCAACCCGGAAATAGTCGTGGCCCGCTCGGTCGACCTCAAGGAAGCTCTTCCGTGGGGCACTGTCATTGAAATCGTTGGCACTGCGGATACCAAGAACCCGAACTGCGGCTTCGCTGTGGTGGAGGAGCACTTCGGTCTCCGTGTGGTTGCTGATTCAATGCACCCGCGCAAGGTCAATCAGATCGACGTCTTGCTCCCCAACGAGAAGACCATCTTCGCCAACAAGCGCTGGGTCAACCCGGCAGTCGCCCTCGGCGTCTGCAAGGAGGTGGAGATTCGCGTCGTCGGCAAAGTCTCTATCAAAGACATCCCGAAAACGCAGCAGGAGCTTCGTCTCGCGGTAGGTGAACTGCAGCAGGCAGACGCGCAAAACCTCGCGGTCAAGAAGTAATACACTCGACACACAATCAAAGAGCCCCCGCCTTGTGCGGGGGCTCTTTGTTATTCATACTGCGCCTATGAGAGCTGCGCATGTCGCCGAGATAGTCACGCCGAAAAGGTACGTTCTCAACGGGCTCTGGTATGGCACGCGTAGGCCGCACACGGTCTACATTTGGGTCCACGGGCTCACGGGATCGGCCTTCAGCGGAAAAAATATTATCCACGAACTCGCAAAACAAGGCGCTGCGGGGCTGGTGTTCAATACGCGCGGGTATGGACATATCAACGAGATAAAACGGAAGAGAGGGAAAAAGTGGGTGTATGAGACTGGCGGCACAGCATTTGAGAAATTTACAGACTGCATTGATGACATACAGGGTGCGGTGAATATTGGCCGCCGAAGCGGCGCGAAGAATGTCGTACTTCTCGGTCACTCGACCGGATGTCAAAAGTCAATCTATTGGGCAGCGCGCGGTAAGAAGGGTGTGACGGGAATTGTTTTGCTGGGCCCGCTGAGCGATTACGCGGACACGCTCGTACCCGCGAAGCGCAGGCTGTACGCGAGCGGGCTCGCGTACGCACGGAAGATGGTGAGGTCTGGGAGGGGAGCCGAACTTATGCCAAAGAAGTTCACGCAGTGGCTTTTTCTTAGCGCCGAACGATTCTTGAGCTTGTACACGCCCGCAAGCGCAGAAGAAATCTTTACGTACGTTCAGCCGAGCAAATCACCGACGACGCTGCGGAAAGTCCGGGTACCAACTCTCGCGCTCCTTGCCGAGAAAGATGAGTTCTCGGATATTCCGGCGTATTCGCTTTACGACTGGTTCCTCGAGAACATCTACGAAGGGGAAGTTGCTATTGTGCCAAAAGTCGGACACAGCTTCGCGGGTGCGGAGAAACATATCGCCTCGCTCATACGCAGGTTTGTTCACTCATACGCGTAGCGTAAAACCCTGCGGGCTCTATACCCCGTGAGATACCCACTTCGGTTTGAATATGAACCCCGATTCGCATATCTCACGGGGTATACTGTGTCCATATGGCACAAATACAGTTTCCTCCGAGGGAGATTAAAGGCGCATGGGCTTTTGTTGTTTTGGGAATTGTCGTAGCGGCACTTGGGTACTGGTGGTACGTATCCGGACTCCCGCTCGGCACGTGGCTTGGTTTTGGCGGTCAGCCGCCCCTTGCGGTCTCGACGAGCACCCCCGTCGGGGATGTCGCGACGGCACAGCCCATTTCGTCGGCGACCCAGCAACAGGCCGAGAGGGACGTGGTCGGTCTCGTTGCATCGCTCCCAAGCGTCTCGACCTTCCGCTCGTTGCTCAATTCGACCGGCGTGGGAGCGACCATAAATCCGCGTTCTGTTGCACCGTACACAATCTTCGTACCGACCGACAGTGCTATCGCCCAGTTGCCGCGGGGTAGCATCCAGGGACTAAGTCCTGCCGAGAAGAGGCGCCTCGTCCAGAACCATGTAGTATCCGGGCGAGCAGTGGATGCAAATGCGCTTGTCGCCGGTCAGATGACATCGCTCTCAGGAGATACCATAAACTTTTCGTATGCCGCACATGGGGTACCGCAAGTGGGGAGTGCAAACGTGATTACGCGATACGAGGCGACCAATGGAGTGGTGTACGTGATAGACGGTGTACTCTTCCCTCCGAAGTCTTCGTTTTAGCACGCATCAGGGTGCCGCCTCCGAGCAGTGAATTCCACTCTTCACTGTGCTAGAATGCCGCCATTCTTTTATCTATGGCTGTTGAATCCACCACGGTAGAACACGCAGGTGAAGTCGCGCACGAGAGCGGCATCCATGTCGCGATTGCAGGGGAGCGCCTCGGGGAATTCTTGGGCATTCCGATAACGAACACACTCGTCGCGAGCTTCATCGTCATGGCGGTGCTCGTCGTTCTGGCACTCGTCGTCGGGAAGCGGTTGCGCATGATTCCCGGCAGGTTGCAGTCGGTATTCGAACACGCAGTCGAAGGTGTGTACGACTACGTGGCTGAGACGCTCGAGAGCAGGGAGATGGCGCGCAAATTCTTCCCGCTCATCGTGACGATATTCCTTTTCATCTGGTTCGCGAACATGATGGAGTTTTTGCCGGGAATGGGCTCAATCCTCTACCACGGCGAGCCCCTGTTGCGCAGTGTCAATACTGACCTGAACACACCGCTCGCGCTTTCCCTCATTTCATTTTTCGTTATCGAGATTACGGGCATTCTCGCGATTGGCTTCTGGAAGTACGGGGGTAAGTTCATCTCGTTCCGCTCGCCGATAGACTTCGCGGTCGGATTCATCGAACTCATCGGCGAGCTCGTACGCGTCGTATCGCTCTCGTTCCGTCTTTTTGGCAACATTCTGGCAGGTGAGGTCGTGCTTACGGTCGCAAAGTACTTCGTGCCGTACCTCCTCCCGGTACCACTTATGATGTTCGAAATATTCATCGGCACCCTGCAGGCGGCGATATTCGCACTCCTCACGCTCTTCTTCATAAAGCTTGCTATCACGGAACCGCATGGCTCGGAAAGTCACGCTCACTAGCGTTGAATAGAGCCGATTTTTCGTGATAGTATGCGGGCGGTCGAGTTCTTTATTAGATAAAACATTCAGAATTCAGATATGGATATTGAAGTAGCAAAGACGCTCGGAATGGCCATCGCGGTCGGTTTCGGCGTGCTCGGTCCCGGTATCGGTCTCGGTATCCTCGTGGGCAAGGCCCTCGAAGCTATCGGTCGGAATCCGGAGGCATCCGGCAAGATCCAGGCAATGATGTTCGTCGGCATTGCCGTGACGGACGCACTCGCCATATTCGCTTTGGTGATTGGCTTTATTATTAAGTTCACCTAAATCTGGCGCTGCGCGTTGTCGCGTTGCGTTCGGCGGCACTCGTCGTATCTACAGTACGCCTCGCTTGCCGAACTTACGCTCCTAGCGCCGCATCCAGATTTAGGCGAACGTGGTGATGTGAACGTATGTCAGAACTCTTCGCAGCATTTGGAATCGATTGGAAACTGCTTCTCATACAAGCGGTGAATTTCGGCGTGCTGCTCGTCGTTCTCACATACTTCCTCTACAAGCCGATACTGCGCATCATCGATGAGCGCAGAGAAAAGGTGGCCGAAGGTGTGCGTACGGCGGAGGCCGCCGCACAGCGCCTTGCGGATGCCGAGAAGGAAAGTAGGGAGCTTGTCGGGAGTGCTTCGCGCGAGGCTGAGCATCTTGTAGCCTCTGCGCGCTCTCGTGCAGACGAGAAGAGCAATGAAATCGTACGCGCGGCGGAACACAGAGCGCAGGCCGTGCTGAAGGATGCCGAAGCCCGTGCCGACGAGGCAAAACGCCAGGCGCTCGCTGAGAGCGAGAAAGAGATAGCGCGTGCGGCAATGCTCGCGGCGGAGCGTATTCTGCGCGAAAAATCGGCCTAAAATATGGAACAAGCGTACGCACAAGCAATTTTTCGGGCAGTCGAGAAGGGCATGACGCCGCACGCCGCAGTCAAAGCCGTGAAAGACATGCTAGAGAAAGAGGGCAGGGGGGCGTTGCTTCCGAGGGTCGCGCGTGCGTTCGCACGCCTCGCGGAGAGGGAGGGTCGGAAGAGCGATATCGTGCTGACAGTAGCAAGAGAGAAGGACGAGCGTCATGCAAAGGGCGCGGCGAAGGAAATCCTCGCCTCGCTCAAGACAGACGCAGAAGGCCTGACTGCGCAGGCAGGTCTCAAGACGCAAGTCGACGATTCGATAATCGGCGGCTGGCGCCTCGAGGGTAGAGGGATGCTCGTCGACAACAGCTACAAGGCAAAATTGCTAGGTATTTATCACAACGTAACGAAGTAATTAGAAAGGTATGGACTCGGCAACAGTACAGAAGATTCTCAAGGAGATTGAGCAGGTAGCCCCGGCTCACGAAGGTCAGCATGTTGGCAAGGTGGTCGCGGTCGGTGACGGCGTCGTCGCTATCGACGGTCTCTCGAAGGCAGTGATGTCCGAGGTGCTCCACTTCGAAGAGGGGGCAGGCAAAAAGCTCGCAGATTCGATGGACAGCGAAGCGCGTCTTCTCGGGCTCGTTCTCAACCTCGAAGAAGACGGCGTGCGCGCTGCAATCCTTGGTGACACGGAACGCGTGAAGGAGGGCATGACCGTGAAGTCTACGGGCAAGATTCTCGAAGTTCCGTCGGGCGAGGAGCTTCTTGGGCGCGTGGTGAGTGCGCTCGGTGAACCGATAGACGGCAAAGGTCCCTTCAAGAACGTGACGATGATGCCGGTGGAGCGGGAAGCAAAGGGCGTCATCCAGAGAAAGTCGGTATCTGTACCACTCCAGACCGGCATTAAGGCAATCGACGCGCTCATCCCGATTGGGCGCGGCCAGCGCGAACTCATCATCGGCGACCGAGGAACGGGCAAGACCACCGTCGCCATCGATGCGATCCTCAACCAGAAGAATGAGCCAGCTGCGACCCGACCCATCTGCATCTACGTTGCCATTGGGCAAAAGGAGTCGAAGACCGCGCGCATCACGCAACAGCTCCGGGAAGCGGGCGCCCTCGAATATTCGATAATTGTCGATGCTCCGGCCTCTGCGCCCGCCGCACTTCAGTACCTGGCGCCGTTTACCGGTGTCGCCATCGGCGAGTATTTCATGGACAAGGGGAAGGATGTTCTCATCATCTACGACGACCTCTCGAAGCAGGCAGTGGCGTACCGTGAAATCTCACTCCTTCTGCGACGCCCGCCCGGCAGAGAGGCATACCCGGGCGACATCTTCTATCTCCACTCGAGGCTACTTGAGCGAGCTGCACGACTCTCCGACGAAGCGGGCGGAGGCTCTATCACGGCGCTCCCGATTATCGAGACGCAGGAAGGCGATGTATCAGGCTACATCCCGACCAACGTGATTTCGATCACCGACGGTCAGATGTTCCTGATCACTGATCTCTTCAACAAAGGCATCCGTCCGGCTATCGACGTAGGTATTTCCGTCTCGCGCGTGGGCTCCGCTGCGCAGACGAAAGCGATGAAAGGCGTGGCGGGAGGCATCAAGCTCGAACTTGCGCAGTTCCGCGAACTCGAAGCGTTCATGCAGTTCGCCTCGGACCTCGACAAAGAGACGGCGGACCGCATCGAAAGCGGCAGACGCATGGTGGAAGTGCTAAAGCAGAAGAATGGCGAGCCTATCCCACTCGAGAAACAGGTTGCGGCAATCTACGCGGGCAACACGAAGTTCTTCCGTGATGTGCCGGTCAACCAGGTGACGGGAGTCGAGAAGGCCTTCGTGGACTTCCTGGATGCGAATTACGCCGCGACGCTTGCGGGCATAAAAAAGACTGGCCAACTATCAGATGACGCTAAAAAAGAGCTTGGCGAGGCGATGGAGAACTTCAGGCTTGCTCATTCGGAAATGTTCGCAAGCAGGTGATAGGGAATAGGTTATAGGGAATAGTCATACTAAAACCTAAAACCTCACACCTGCAACCTATCTCTATGGCCAACCTCAAGTCCATAAAGTCGAAAATACTCTCATCAAAAAAGATGGGGACTGTTACGCGTGCCATGGAAGCGGTGTCGGCCGTGAAGATGCGGAAAGCTCAAGAGCGCGCCCTCTCCGGCCGCGCATACGCAGCTGCCGCGCTCACGGTGCTTGAACGCGTATCAGGCACAGCGGATATGTCGCGGCATCCTCTCATGCAGGAGCGGGATGGGAAGCATGCGGTCATCGTCATCACCTCCGATAAAGGGCTCGCTGGCTCACTCAATAGCGGAGTGATAAAGCGTGCGGATGCGCTCGTGCGCGAGATCGGCAAGGACAAAACGGTCGTCTATGCGTTTGGCCGCAAGGGAGGTGACTTCTTCAACGGCCGTGGCTTTGAAATGGGCCTCAACAAGTCGAACGTGAGCGACGATATCACCGAATCCGAGCTGCGCGATATCACGCGTGGGCTCATCGCGCGTCCCGACGTTGCAAAGGTCTCTGTCGTGTACCAAAACTTCGTCTCGTCTTTCGAACAAGTGCCGACTGCGCATGAAATCGTCCCGATAAAAGCTGAAGCGATGAAAAGCATTGTCCAAGGGATTCGCCCCGCTCGCGGCAAATATTCGCCGCAGCCGACCGCTGAGAAGCTTTCTGCGCCGGCTGCGTACACGGTGGAGCCGGATGCCGATGAAGTACTGGCTGTCTTGCTACCAAAGCTGATAAACGTCGCTGTGTTCCACGCGCTGCTCGAAAACAAAGCATCAGAGCACTCGGCGCGTATGGTGGCGATGAAGAGTGCGACCGACAAAGCGAAAGAAATGGCGCAAGCGTTCACGCGCAAATTCAACAAGGTGCGCCAAGCTGCCATCACGCGCGAAGTCTCCGAAATCACTTCAGGCATCGAGGCCATGAAGTAGTATGGCTTGGATTTCGAGACAGGAGCCAGTCATTCAAGTAGCACTTCCCCAAATTCGAGATTATGTTTTGACAGGGGTGATGGTCGTCGCATTCGCGACGTTTCCATTTCTCTCCGCTTTACCAGAGTCGCTAGAGTTACTTGCACTGGCTGCCGTGGTCGTGTATCTGGTTGGCGTACCTTGGTGGCTTTGGCGGTCAGTAAAAGGTTGGTTGTACTACAAACAGAACCGTGAGCATTTATCTACGAAGGACAAGGTGCATATTGTGGCGACGAATATGTTCACCTTTGGCTCAGTGCTATGGATAATAATGAGTCTTGGTTTGTACTGAATATGATATGCGCGAGCTTTTGATAGCGACGAAGAATAAAGGCAAAGTCCCGGAGATGACGCAGCCTCTTGAAGGGCTGCCATTTACCTTTGTTTCTCTCGTCGACATGCCGCATGTGCAGGAGGTCGAGGAAACGGGCAGCACGTACTTGGAGAACGCTCTTTTAAAGGTGACCACGTACGGAAAAGCGACAGGGTTGCTGGCTCTCGCCGACGACTCGGGGCTTGAGGTGGACGCGCTCGGGGGAGGACCTGGCGTGGATACGGCCAACTACGCATCGGGTCCGTATGCTGACCGAATGAAAACGATGCTTGAGGAGCTCAAAGACGTGCCTGACGAAAAGCGCAGCGCTAGGTTCCGCTCTATAGTCGCCATATTCGATCCCACCACAGATACTGTGCGCACATGTGAAGGCGTAGTTGAGGGATTCATTACACGCGAGATACGAGGAGATGGCGGGTTTGGGTATGACCCGATATTCGACTACGAGGGCAAAGGCAAAACAGGTGGCGAGCTGGGGGCTGCTTGGAAGTACGAATTGAGTCACAGGGGACGCGCCATGAAGAAAGCACGAGAGATTCTTCAGTCGGAATTCGTATGACAGACGCGATGACAAGGCCCGGAGTCGGGACGGGAGTATACATTCGCAGGGACGGCAAAGTACTTTTCGGGAAGCGACAGGGAAAGAACGGGCGCGGCATGTGGTGCGCACCAGGTGGTAAAGTCGAAATGCATGAGGATTTAGTTGAACATTGTCGTCGAGAAGTCGCGGAAGAAGCAGGCATTGAGATAGAGAACATTCGATTTGTGACCGTGACGAACGACAGAACGCCGGAATGGGGCACACACTACGTGACTCTCCATTTCGCCGCGGATTGGAAGTCGGGTGAGCCACGAGAGGAGCCTGGGGGAATGGGGGATTGGGGATGGTTTGAGTGGGGCAATCTGCCGGAACCGCTCTTCCCTTCAACTAGTAATTTCCTGAAAACTGGCTATAATCCTCTCAACTTTCAAGGAAAACAATAGACAATATGAGCAAAGGAACCATCACACAAATTATCGGTCCGGTCGTTGACGTGCGTTTCGACGAAAAGCTTCCTGAGATCCAGAACGCTTTGCATGTAAAGCACGCAGGTAAGACGCTGACGCTTGAAGTCGCGCAGCACCTCGGTCTCAACCGGGTGCGCTGCATTGCCATGCAGGACACTTCCGGGCTCGCGCGCGAAGCAGAGGTCACCGACACGGGCGCTCCGATCTCTGTCCCTGTTGGCGAGGCATCACTGGGTCGCATGTTCAACGTAGTCGGCGATGCCATAGACGGCAAGGAGGAAGCGGCGAAGGACGCGAAGCGCCTCCCCATCCATTCGAAGCCACCTGCATTCGTCCGTCAATCAACAAAGGCGGAAGTATTCGAAACAGGCATCAAGGCCGTGGACCTGCTCGCGCCCTTCATCAAGGGCGGTAAGGTCGGACTCTTTGGTGGTGCGGGGGTCGGGAAAACAGTTCTCATTCAGGAGCTCATACACAACGTCGCTTCCGAACATGGTGGGTACTCCGTATTCGCCGGTGTAGGAGAACGCGTCCGTGAAGGCAACGACCTCTATCATGAAATGAAAGAATCAGGCGTGCTCGACAAGACGGCGCTTGTGTTCGGCCAGATGAACGAAGTTCCGGGTGCTCGTGCGCGTGTCGCGCTCTCCGGCCTCACCATGGCCGAGGCGTTCCGCGACGAAGGCGGCAAAGACGTACTTTTCTTCATGGACAACGTGTTCCGCTTCGTGCAAGCCGGTTCGGAAGTGTCTTCGCTCCTTGGTCGTGTGCCATCAGCCGTGGGTTACCAGCCGACCCTTGCTGGCGAGATGGGCGATCTCCAGGAGCGCATTACCTCTACGACAGAAGGCTCTATCACATCCGTGCAGGCAATCTACGTGCCGGCCGACGACATCACCGATCCTGCACCTGCGACGACATTTGCGCACCTCGATTCGACCGTGGTGCTCTCGCGCGCACTCGCGTCGCTCGGCATCTATCCCGCGATCGACCCTCTCGAATCGGGTTCGACTGCGCTCGCGCCGGAGATCGTCGGCGAAGAGCACTACCGCGTCGCCAACGAGACGCGCCGCGTCCTACAGCGCTACAAGGACCTTCAGGACATCATCGCGATCCTCGGTATCGAGGAGCTCTCTGAAGAAGACAAGAAACTCGTCTACCGGGCGCGCAAGATACAGCGCTTCCTTTCGCAACCGTTCTCGGTCGCGGAGGCGTTCACGGGCGCGAAGGGCAAGTACGTGTCACTCGCGGATACGGTGCGCAGCTTCGCCGAGATCCTCGACGGCAAGCACGACGGACTCGCAGAGCAGAGTTTCTACATGAAAGGCGGCATCGACGAAGTCGTAGCGGCCTAAAGCCCTATGGCTGAGCATCCCAACACATTCCACCTTGTCATCGCCTCGGTAGGAGAAACACTCTTTGATGGCGCGGCAGTATCTGCCACCGTGCCGGGTGAGGCGGGGGAATTTACCGTGCTCCCGAATCACGAACCACTCGTGACGACGCTCCGGCCGGGAAAGATCACGGTAAAGACGACGCTCGACACAAAGGAATTTGAAGTCGAAAGCGGCGTGCTCGAATGCTCCGGTGCGCGAGTGGTGGTTCTACTCTAGACGCGAGCGCGTGAGGTTTTCAACATTGCGATGACTCAGGTACGAGGTTCGACGGTACAATAGCGTTAATGCGCGCCCTCATTATTCTCTCGATGGCGGGATTTTTTCTGATGCCGAATGCTGTTGCCGCGGCGTTTGTCCCGCTTGTAAAGCAACCACCGTGCAACGCCACGAACGCTGGCGATCCAACAGGGGAGAGAAATTTCCTGTTCTCGCAAGGCGGCCAAGCGATAAAATCGTACCTTGATACAAAAGTCTCATGCCCGAGTGCCTGCTTCAACGAAGTCGTGACACTTAAGATAACTGTCGATGGGGTCCTTGTCGCGGTGAAGGGCGTGAATATGTGTACGAAGACTGCCGAAGATCCAAGGGCTGAAAATGCAGATAAGGATAGGCGCGGCTGCGAGCACCCGACGAAACCCAACGTAACGGTCATTGTGCAGAGTGCAGCAGAGCGGGTGTACCCGACAAAATCTCGCTGCGATACAAGTAATCTATCTGCCGTTCTCGACTCTGTATCTCGTGGGGAGACGGGGGATGTGCTCAAAGCCCTTGAAAGGCTCGCCGCCGCACCAGACGCTGTCGTCACGCCTCAGGGCACAGTGAGCGGCAACGACAGCATTATCAACGCGTTCGTGCACACTGGCGTATCACGCGAAGAAGCATCGCGAATATTTAACTCGAATCCAGTTGAGTCTGTAAACTATCTCCGTGCAGTCGTTCGAGGTGACACTGTCGCCCTGCAGGCCGCTGCGCAGAAACTCTCACTCAACGCGAATCTTACGACTCAGCAAAGGCAAGATGTACTCTATGCGATGACCCAGCCTCTCTCGCAGCAGCCGGGATACCAGCAGCAACAGCAGCCTGGTGCGCAACAGACGATAGGGCAGAGCTCAGTTTCGGACATAGACAAAGCGAAGTGTGCGATTTCGACCATCGAGAGTGGGAGCTGTCAGGGCTATTACCTTGCCCGCGGGCCGATAGTGGCGAAAGGTCGCTACGCGGGTGACCGCGGATACGGTCGCTACCAGGTGATGGGGCTCAACGTGCCTTCGTGGACTGCAAAAGCGTGTGGTCGAAGCTACACACCCGAGCAATTTCGGCACGACCCTGCATGTCAGGAGCGAGTGTTCGAGGTTATATTTTCAGAGCACGTCCGTTCCTGTGGTGGTGATTACAACGGCGCGGCGTTAAAGTGGTTTAGCGGCACCTGCTATTTGAGAAACACGGACGACGGCTACACGAGAGCTTCGACGTATCTCCGGCGTTTTGTGGAAGTATTTAGCGGTAAGTCGCTTCCTTTTGGATCAACCGCAAGCCTGCAGTCCTTCGCGCGAAGTCCACTTGCACACGTGAATCCATTTGGAGAGATACGTGACCAAAATATTGTCTGCGATGACCGATACTGCTACCTCGCCAATTGGTCGGGGCCTGTCTCTACGGGCGGACCTGTCTCTACCGGCGGACCCGTCTCTACCGGCGCACCGATATCTACAGGTGCCCCTGTTTCGACTGGCGCACCAGTATCTACTGGCGGCACAGTCTCGACGAGCTCAGGCGCAGGGGCGACGACTAGTGGCACAACAAGTGCCCCGCCACCGATACCGCCTGTCGCCTCGATCATAGTGCAGCCGAAAGAGGTCAAGCGTGGTGACAATGCGGTGGTATCGTGGTCGAGCGTCGGAATGCGTGCGGATCCTATGTGCCGTGTATTCATCGCCACGACGAGCGCTGCAGTTTTCGCAGAGGGCAACGAGGGCTCGAAGACAGTCGCGCTCAGCAGTTCGGGTACGTATCGATTTAGGCTCGAATGTACCGCGCTTTCGGGTACGAGTGTGCGACAAGATACCTCGGTGTTGGTAGAGTAGCCGTGTGGCATTTACGCGCAACAAGGAAAATTTTACCTGCGAGTACTGCGGTGCAGCCGTCGTGGGCGACGGATATACGAATCATTGCCCGCGATGCCTCTGGAGCAAACATGTTGACGTGGACCCGGGCGATAGACTGGCAGCATGCGGCGGCATGATGAAACCGGCTCGCATTGAGGGCGCGACGCCAGACTACGTGATTACACATGTGTGCGAAAGGTGCGGAATTGAACGACGCAACAAAGTACAGTCCTATGACGACCCCGCCTCTGTCGTCGCCCTGGCCAAAGCACAGGCGGCTTAACTTGTGCATCATAATCACAGGTGCATAATGGCTGTATGAAAAAGAACCTGGGACACGACATAGAGGACCGAGGCGTAGAAGGGAGCCACGAAGAGGTCGTTGTCGATGGTAAGAAAGTGTTCCGGAAAACTCCGCCGGTGCTCGATGGTACGGGGCAGCCCGCGGCCGCGGAGGATGTCGGTGGGGATTAGTCTCTTTTCTTCCGTGCTAGTATTGCCCGCATGCAAAAAAAGATAGTGCTCCTACTCGGCCACCCCGACAATATCGGACTCAACAACGAGCTCGCGGCGGCGTACGAAAAGGCAGCGCGCGAGGCGGGGCACGAGGTGATGCGTTTCAACATAGGCCAGATGCAGTTCGACCCAGTGCTTCACAAGGGCTATAGAGCGATGCAAGAGCTCGAACCGGATCTGAAACGCTTTCAAGAGGCGGTGATGGCGTGCGATCACTTTGTGATACTGCACCCCATATGGTGGGTGGGGATGCCCGCAATTCTTAAGGGACTATTTGATCGGGCGTGGCTCCCAGGCTCGGCATTTCGCTACATAAAGATGAAATCCGGCAAGCGTACGATCTTCTGGCACCGGCTCATGAGAGGAAAAACGGCGCGTATCATAATGACGAGTGGTACACAGCCGATTCTCGTACGCTTCCTCCCTGGCAACGTAGGTGCCCAGCTCAAGTGGGGGATACTGTGGTTTGCCGGATTCAGAACGCGTGTGACGTGGCTCGGTCCTTCTGAAAATGTGCCCGAAGCGCGCAAATCGCGCTGGCTGAAAAAGATTGGAGCACTCGGAGCGGCAGCAAAATAAAACGGGCGGCCACATGGCCGCCCGTTGGGCTGACGCGAAGTCGATTCAGGCGACCTACTTCAGGCTGTAGTACGCGATGGTCCCAGCAAAGGTCATGAGGCCAATGCCGAGAACGATTCCGAAGCCGAGCGCGCCGTTCATGGTGTTCGGTCCGCTCTGAACGAAACGCCGAGCGCGCTTCATGGCAGGGCTCTCCAGGAATCGCGGCACGTCGAACGGTGTCGAGGCGAAGCGGTTCACCGGAGTCGGGTCGTCGGCCGTCCGGCCATTACGTGTTGTCATGTATGTCTCCCTAGGGGTTGCCGCGGCAATCCATACACTGGCACTCTACTGGAGCGCCGCTTTAGAGAGGCTAACCCCGACCCCGCGCCATAGTCAAGGCGGCGCTTGTGTGGTATTTTTTGCCCACATGTCGCTCTCCATAGGCATTGTCGGACTCCCCAATGTGGGTAAATCCACGCTTTTCAATGCGCTCACGCGAAAAGGCGTGCTCATCGCCAACTATCCATTCGCCACCATCGACCCATCGGTCGGTGTGGTCGCGGTGCCGGATGTGCGGCTCGACCGGCTCGCGGAAATGTCGAAATCTGAGAAGAAAATCCCCGCTGTTGTCGAGTTCGTCGATATCGCGGGTCTCGTAAAAGGAGCGTCAGAAGGAGAAGGACTTGGAAACCAATTTCTTTCTAATATTCGCGAAACAGACGCGATTCTAGAGGTTGTCCGCATTTTTGATGACGAGGACATTCATCATGTTGCAGGCGCGGTGGATCCTCGGTACGACATCGAGATTATCAATCTAGAGCTCGTCAACGCCGATCTCGAGAGCGCAAGCAAACAACTAGACCGGCTTGAGAGAGACTCTCGCGGCAACGATAAGGCGATTATCGCAGAGCGAAATGTGATGCAGAAAATCGTACCGGCACTCCAAGGTGGCAAGCCCGCGCGGACTGTCGAGCTGAGCGACGAAGAGAAGGAGGTCGCGAAGAAGTTCCAGCTCCTTACAATGAAGCCAGTGCTCTACGCGCTCAACAGAAAGAGCGGGGCTTTGAATATCGATGCGGAGGGGGGCGAGCGCTGGCGCGAACTTCAGCAATACTTTGCGGACACCAAGGCGCAGTACGTCTTCGTCGATGCAGGAGTCGAGAACGAGCTTGGCGATGTTCATGGCGACGAACGCGCAGACTTCCGCCGAGAGCTCGGTGTCGCGGAAGACGGACTCGACGCTCTCATCAAGGCGAGCTATGCACTCCTCGACCTCATCTCGTTCTTCACGACAGGGGAAACGGAAACCCGAGCCTGGACTATCAAGCGCGGTTCGACTGCTCCGGATGCCGGCGCTGCGATACATACAGATTTTCGAGACAAATTTATCCGCGCAGAAGTCATCCACTGGGACAAGCTGCTCGAAGCGGGTACGTGGGGCAAGGCAAGGGAGAAAGGGACGCTCAGAACAGAGGGAAGGGAATACATGGTGGAAGATGGAGACGTAATGGAATTCCTGCACAGCTAGCACCCCGCGCATTCTGGACTAGTGACACGCATCTCGTGAGTAATCGGCTTAAGGTTGCTCCTGTATATTCACCGATTGGTGGATTTACAGGAGTTGCATGCCGCTCGACAGTGTCCACAGGAGTGGCATAATTGCCGTATATGGAAAAAACTAAGGTCACAGCCAAGGATTTCTTCCTCTGGTTCGGTGCTATGGCGGCGCTCTACGGGGGAGTTATTGCGTTTGTATCCCTAATATTCGATTACATTGACACCGCATTCCCGAATCCGGTGCGAGATGCGTATTACTACTACGAAGCCTTCGGAAGCAACATTAGCTACGAGACCGCAACGCTCATCGTGCTCACGCCCGTCTTTATGCTCCTCATGCGCCTCATTCGCCGCGACATCCAGGCGGATCCTTCACGTAATGAGACGTGGGTACGCCGCTGGGCGCTCGTGCTCACACTCTTCCTCGCGGGGCTTGCGATGGTCGTCGACCTGATTGTCGCACTCACGACATACCTCCAGGGCGAAGCCGTGACGCTTGCATTCATGCTGAAGGTGCTCACCGTGCTCCTCGTCGCCGGTGCGGCATTCATGCACTTCTTGGCGGATATGCGCGGCTACTGGCAGAAAGAGCCGGCTCGTGCGCGGATGATAAATTATGCGGTCGGCGTACTTGTACTCGTCACGATTGTTGCAGGATTCTTCATCATCGGGACGCCACAGGAGATTCGTCGCCTCAAGCAAGACAATATTCGCGTGCAGGACCTCCAGAATATTCAGTGGCAAATTGTGAACTACTGGCAGCAGAAAGAGGCGCTTCCTGAGAATTTGGCGCAGGTAGAAGACCCGCTGAGTGGCTACATGTTGCCGAAAGACCCCGAGTCGGGAGCGATGTACGCGTATCGCCGCACTGGTGCACAAGCTTTCGAACTCTGCGCCACGTTTGCGCGCGAGGGTGGCCAGAACTATTCTGTAGCAAGGCCAGTCACCGACCCCGTCATGGGCAAAGAAGACAACTGGCAGCATGGAGCCGGTGAAGTGTGCTTCGACCGCACCATAGATCCTGAGAGGTACCCCCCGTACACTCGTTAGGTGAAAGGGGAACCGCCTGCGTCCGCAGGCGGTTCTTTTATGGCTGTGTAGAGCGTGATACGCTGTGCATCAATGTCT
>CAZZHR010000006.1:0-40221 GCA_964654205.1 uncultured Candidatus Saccharibacteria bacterium
TGCACGGGTACGATCTTTAGACTATTTCGCACGTGCCGCCGGCGCAGGCGAGCTCTTTCTTCTGCTCGGTCTCGTCAGTCCTCTCGTAGATGACGAGCTTCGAGTAGTCGATCTTGGGGAATGCTTTCGCGAGCGCTTCGTAGCGCTTCTTGTCGATGGTCTCATAGGGAGCGAGGCGGTACACATGGTTCTCTCGCGGCAAGAATGAGAGGCCACCGATGATGTCCCAGTTTTCATGCAGCCACGAGACGACCGCGACCCACTCTTCTTCGCCGACCGAAATAGTTGCAGACGGATTGTGTTCGGTGAAATTGAGCTTGACCGATTTCCAGTATTCAAGCTGCTCGAGTGCGGTGAGGTCGTTCTTGTAGACCGAGCCCTCCGGAGCCTTTACCGGGAATTCGAGTACGTACGTGTTGGCCTCGCCCATCGTCTGCCCCACTTCTGGGTAGTGCGGGATTCCCTGATCGCGCACCATCTTGAAGAGCGAGTCGGTCGCAGAGATGCGCACGCGGCGGATGTAGTACTGCGAATGGCGCGGGTGTATGCCGGAGGAGCAGTCAAAAGTCTGCGACACCGTGCCTGAGGGCTTCACGCAGGTGATGGAATTCGATGCGTTCACACCGAAGCGCTTCGCGTACTCCGCATTTGTCTTGATTGCGAGGTCGCGCATCTTGCGCATCACCGCCGGCTTGCGTACCGTCTCACAATCCCATTGGCCGGTGATAGAGACGCCGAGGAGCCTCTCTGCCTCGCAGTTGTCCTGCCACTCCTTGGAGATGTAGTTGAATTTGGTGAGGGTCGACTGATAGGTACCGAGGAGCGTCGCGAGTCGCGCTTTACGCATGAGCGTCTTTTCGGTATCACCTGCACGCGCGATCACCTCCGAAAGATTGCAGAATTGCTTGGACTGGAGGATTATTTCGCCACAGGGATTGGTGCCTACCTGTCCTATGTAGCCCTTCATACCGCCCTTTGCATGCTTTTTCTCTAGGTGCTTGAAGCGGCGCACCGGCATTGTCTTCTCAAGTGACCCCCTGTTGAAGATGCCGCGCTCGCCCGAGCCCGATTTCATGAGTGCCACCCATTCATCCATGAGCTCGGCATTGGTGGGCTTAGTTTCGTACACTGCAGAGTTGTTGGCCATCGCGCGGTGTCCGTCGGTGAGATAGAACTGCCCTTTCTTGGCATCGCGGAGCTCCACGTCGTCGAGATCGGAGAGAGATATCATCGCCGAGCGACGTACACCGCCTGCGACGACACACTCGCCAATCTTGCAGATGATGTCGTGGGCATCAATCGTGCGAAGTCTCCTTCCCTGGCGTCGCAGTATCCTCTCGCGCGCAAAATCAAGCAGAGAACGCAACGGCTCAGGGCCTGATGCCTTCCCACCCATCGTCTTCAGGCGAGAGCCCGCAGGACGAATCATGGAGTAGTCAAACTCGATGTCTTTACCCGAATACCAGGTTTTGAGTCCGAGCGTAAGCGCCCCGCACCAGCCTTCTTTTGAATCGCCGATGACGTGTTTCGGAAGCTTCTCGCCTGTTTGTTTCTGTATTTGCGGAAGCTGCTCGATGTTCTGACTCTCCACCGAGTAGCCGACGCCAGTGCCCTGCATCGAGAGGTACATAATCTCGGCAAAGTCCTCGATCTTTACCGGCGCGGTGAACGAACAGTTGTAGAAGCACGTGTTGCACTTGCGTGCCGGCTCGCCCGCGAATTGCATCGCGCGCATCGAGGGCATCACCTCCTGCTTGAGGATTGCCTCGCGCACTTCGGCGTACTCTTTCTCCGTGAGTTTCTTGCCGAGATTCTCTTTCATAAAATTCACGTACCTATCGACGGTCTCTATCCATGTCTCGCGACGCTGCTCGCTCTCCACCCAGCGCGCGTACGTGCGCAGGTACACGAATTCACCCAAGGGATTATTCTTGAAGTACTTTTTCGACTCCTCTGCGAGCTTCTTCACGTGTTCAGGGACAGAACCCTGCTCCTTGCGCTCCTCAGCACGCTTTGCACGGTAAAGAATGTAAGCTTTCGATGTCGCGACGTAGTCGGATAGCATGAGCTGGCGCTCGACTTCATCCTGACAACCTTCGACGGTGGGGAGGAAATTCTTGTAGGTCTTCGCAATGCGCATCATTTCACCCGCGACTTTGTGCGCGACAACTACCGCTTCGTCATCGGAACCTTCGTTGGAGGCGACCATCGCTTTGCGAATGGCAGACACAATCTTGTCGAACTCAAAGGGTACGATCCGACCGTCCCGCTTCTGGATATTGGGGAGATATTTCTTGTACACCCGCTGTGCAGCGCTATCCTGAGCGGGGACTTTTACCTCGCTCGCAGTCCCCTTGCGAGCTGTTGAATGATTTGCCATGCGCATTGAACTACCTATTAAACAGGATGTTTATTGTACGCCTTTATCTCCATGAAAAACGTGAAAAAACGGTGGATAACTCATCGCGAAAGCGACGCTGTGTCTCCAATGGCTATGTTATGCGCTTTTGCGAAGCCCGCATTCACCTCAAGGACGTACCTCGCGGCTACTCTAGGCTGAAATGAGGCCGGGTACGACTCAGGAGCGACACTTTCTGCCATATCGACAACACGCCCCTCACCTGATAGCCAGATGATATCTATCGGAAAGTTCATATCCTTCATCCAGAAGCCGTGATACCCGTCCTGAGGGAAAACGAAGAGCATCCCAGCATCTTGAGCAAGACTTTCCCGCCCACTCAAACCGCGTCCGCGCGCCTCAGGCGTGTCCGCGATGTCGACACGCACGCTCGTGCCCTCTATTTCAACTATTTCAACGCGCGGATGTCCGTTCGAGGAGTCATCGAGGACACCGCCGTGCGCACCCTGCACGGCAGAGCTCGTGGCATGAGTGCCCAGGAACGTTGTTCCTACGCGCTCCTCGCTTCTCGAGTTATTTTGCGCATATGAATACGCAGCAACAGCGATACTGATGAGCACGACAAGCGCGCACCACACCACGAGACGCCTCATAGGAGCATTATACGTGCCGAGCTTCAGGCACGATGAAGTTTACAGAAGCAGGATGAGTGCCATCACAATGAATGTGACGAGCCAGAACAGTGAATGAATGAGATAGAGCTTGAAAGACTTGCCCTCCCAGAGCACGATACCGAGCGAGGTCGGCGCCACGAAACCAACCCAGCACCAGAAACCCAACTCAACGGCTCCTACCCAGTCGTACACACCCCACGCGAACGCAAAGTAGCTCATCACATACGCAATCACTATGCTGGCGAGAAGCGCGAACACCACCATAAGAGGCATACGCTTCTTCCCCCTCTCCGCTACATCCAGCGTGATGCCCGCCATGCGCATCCACGCGCTGCCAAACACATTGGGGTGATACCAAATAAATCCAAGCGCAACGCTCGCGACGGCGGCAGTGAGAACTGGCCAGACTTCTATGATCATGCCTATATCGTAGCGCCTACACGGCCTGCGTCTACCACGTTCGTGTGTATAGCGGGATGCCACATATCCCACACGTGCGCGGCCACGTTGGAAGGCTCGCCGTGCAGCGCAAGGTAGTGCAAATCAATATACGGCAACGTGTTCGCCTCTATAATTCCCCACTCCTGCGCATCCGGGTCGCTCTTTGGGTCGGGAATGATGAGGTCAAAGCCGACGATACCTACACCAAGCTCCCTTGCCGCACGCTCGAGATGCGCGCGAAGTTTGGTATGCTCACGTCCGAGCATCTCGCGCGTAGCGCCCCCAAAAAGCCTGCCTGTTCGGTGCGTGAGTTTTATGCGATGCCCCTCAGGTAGCACCGATTCCTCCGAGAGACCCTGCCGAAAGAGGAACTGCCGGTGCTCATGGGTGAGCACTATGTCCTGCACCCTATCCGGCTTGGCGGCGTTCTTGCGATTGATGAGTTCATCGATAGATGCCACACCATCGCCAACGACTGACGGCGCTTCCGCTTTGAAGAAGCCTACGAGTTGACCGCGGACGAGAGTCGCTCGGCATACGGGTCCCTCAAGGTACTGTTCTACGGAGACATATCGACAGAGCTGCTTTGCTACACGGAATCCGTTTGTGAGTTCTTCTTCTGTCTTGATGCATACGGTCGTGTGCCTTCCCCTCGAACCGGAGCGGGGCTTAACAACTACGGACGTACCAAACTCGCGCATCGCCGCAACCGCATCGTCAAGCCGCGTTACCGACGCGCTCTTCGGCGCCGCTATGCCAGTGCTTGCCAAGAACCGCTTGAGCGCGTGCTTGTCGTCGAGCCACCCGGCACTCACTCCCCGCCTGTCGAGAGGAATCGGGAGACTTTGAAAAAAGAACCACGTGTCGCCGAGGCGAGCGCGGTATATCTCTGTGCCTCGACCAAAAATGAAGAGATGCTCCATCTCGATGCCGCGCTGTATAGCCTCTTCCCACACAACCTGTGAGCGATACGTAGCTGCCTTTTCCACATCGCGCGAGAAGTGTGCAAACGGCATGGCGGCCATAGTGCGCAAGAACACCTGCTCGACCGCATCAAATATTGTGCCGCCCATGCGCGTGAGCACGGAGTGCATGCCGCGCTGTTGGGAGAGCGCTTCTGCGCTCCACACTGCAAGCGTGTTCGATATGTAGTGCTCGATATGATTCACCGGAGCATTGCCGCAATCTGCGCACGCACCGGGCTTCTCTTTGTATTCATGGGGCGCTCCCTCGGTCATAACACTATTGTACGTCAACGAGAAAAGCCCCCGTAGGGGCTCTCCTTAGTGACCGCCGAGCATGAGTGTCATGTTGGCTTGTAACTGTACCTCAATAGTACACGACGAACGGATGCCGCATATCAGACAGGTGGATAGCGATTTATGCGCGCAACTTTTTGTAGATGAGGTGCGCAATTCCAAAGACGAGCGCCCAGACGAGTACCGATACCAACATGCCCCCGAGCATGAGCCATATGTTCCACGTGCCCAGGGGCGCACCGAGAACAGACGACATAAGAAGTGCGGGCCACAGGAGCACGTTGGCGATGACCACGGATACTTGCAAGCCGAGGAACAGCCCCACAATCGGCGCGAGCAAACCGAAAAGTGCTCCCCACAATAGCGCCGCTTTACTCAAGGTGTAGTTCATACGTTCATTGTAAACCAACCATCGGACCGAAGTACGCGCCGAGGTAATATGGCCACACGAATATCCCGAGAAGGCCTTGCATGAAGCCAAGCTTCAGGTAGCCGATGGTAAAGAGCCAGCCCGCAATCCATGCGAGACCGACCGAGCTATGCTGTTCGATGCGAATTTTTTCCATGACCTCATTGTACCACTGCGGTGTGTATTGGACGAAGTTCGAATGCATTTCGGACAAAATCCGCAGGATTTTGATGAATGACACTTGCGCCTCGGCCGCGCTCGACAAGCTCGCGCGGGGCAAAACCCAAAAATTTCCTATCATTTTTATTTGCGGCTCCCCCCACACCCCCCGCCGCGAAGCGGAAAATTTGAAAGGAAGGAAATTTTTGGTTTTGCCGCCGCCGCTTCACTCCTCCAAAAAGGCTTATAAGTGTATTATAGCATTTTTGCCAGTTTTACGCCCGCCTTTTCTCCGTCGTTTGCGTCGGCCCGAGGCGCTCCCGTCCCCGCGTTTAGTGGTGGTTCGGGAGTCCGCTCACACTTCGCATTGGTGTATTTTTACGGATTGCAGTATCCGCAGTATTGCGGATCCGCGGCTTTTCCATACTTGATGACAGATTTCTTTTCTTTGTGATTGCACATACCGCATTGATATATGTCATGAAGCGGCAGGTCGGTGGGTATATTACAGAACGAGCATCTAAGTCCTTTTTCAAAATCAACAACAACAAAGCCCGGCGTTTGGCATTTTGGGCAGAGAGAGGCAATATTTTTAATCAAATCTTCTGTCGCCTTTTCTATCCCCTTCATGCGCGTTGGATTTCTGTGTGCTCGCATATCGCTCTCAACAAAGATTCGTTTAGTGAAAAACGCAGAGAGCATCTCACTCGCTTTCTCAACAAGCTCTTTTTCGGTCTGAATATTTTTATGGATTCCGGAACGCCCATTTTCACTTTTTCTTAAAATAACGCCGTGTTTAGGAAAGCCGACCTTTCGGGCAAAATCCAACACCTCTTCCGCAGTTGTCATATATTGTCCGTCTATGTTTGTTTCCGAAGTTCTGTAGTGTCCTCGAATTTCGTACCCGTTTTTCTTATCAACAAACAACAGCAGTTCCAGATTGGATTGGATAAATGGAATGGACGGATGCGCTCCAAAACTTCCTTCGCTTGACACTCCCAAATCTACGCTTTCGCTATCCATCGCGGCATGCGCTTTGGCGCGCGCGGCCTCAAGCTGATGCCCGGCTCTTTTAATCTCTCTCGTAAAAGTTCCGAATTTGTCAGAATTAAAATGTTTGGGGACAACGATCTCCACGCCAAGATGCTTTTCAAGCAAGGGAGCAATCACGCGTTCTTTTTCGTGCATTGTCGCAATAACCAGTTTTCGTCCTTTGAATAATTTTGTCGCGTTCGTCATAGTTATTTCAAAAGCTCATCGCTTGATACTCCCAATGCTTGAGCTATTTTCTCAATGGTAGCAAGCGTGGGATTGCCTTTGCCCGCTTCAATATTGCTCATTTGCGCACGATCAAGCCCGACCGCGCGGCAAATATCGCCTTGTGTCATGCTCTTTTGCTCGCGTATACGCTTGATGTTTTTACCAAGTTTGGATGTTGGGGTTTTCATATTCACAGATGTATTATAGCCAAATATTGTGTCGTATGACAATAATGTGATATATTACAAGTATGTTGAACTTGAAGCGGCGGCGGCAAAACCAAAAATTTCCTTCCTTTCAAATTTTCCGCTTCGCGGCGGGGGGTGTGGGGGGAGCCGCAAATAAAAATGATAGGAAATTTTTGGGTTTTGCCCCGCGCGAGCTTGTCGAGCGCGGCCGAGGCGCAAGTGTCATTCATCAAAATCCTGCGGATTTTGTCCGAAATGCATTCGAACTTCGTCCAATACACACCGCCAAAATTGAAAATCGGAATTGGAAGCCGAAATGGGGTCGCGCCGCAGGCGCGACACAAACGCATTCCCGCCAAAAATTCCCGAATCCAAAAGGTTTTTCCACGCTCCGCGTGGCTCGTCGTTTGCCAATACAATTTTATGAATAATCAAACCAAAAAGTTTTTCATATATACTCGCAAGTCTACGGACGACAAAGACAGACAAGTCCGCAGTATTTCTGATCAGTTGAGTGAGTTAAAGGATTTAGCGTTGAAAGAGCAACTGGAAGTGGTTGATGTCTTTGTCGAAAAGCAGACCGCCAAAATACCAGGCCGTCCGGTGTTTGGTGAAATGATAGAGCGCATGGAAAAGGGCGAGGCGTCTGGTATTTTGGCGTGGCATCCCGATAGACTTGCTCGCAACTCGGTAGATGGAGGAAAAATTATCTACCTCGTTGACACTGGAGTAATTTCAGAAATGAAATTCCCAACTTTTTGGTTTGATCCGACACCGCAAGGCAAATTCATGCTTTCAATCGCTTTTTCGCAATCCAAGTATTACGTGGACAATTTGTCCGAAAACATTAAGCGCGGACATAGAAACAAAGTGAAGGACGGGATATGGCCTCAAATGTCTCCGATTGGATATGTGAACGAGAAAGGAAAAGGTATTGTGCCACATCCTGATTTAGCACCACTTGTTAAAAAGACATTTGAGGCATATGCAACTGGAAATTTCACTTTGCGGGAAGTCCGCGACAAATTTAATGCGCTTGGATTGAAGCGAAAAAGCGGAAAGGAACTTGCGGTGTCGAATTATCAAAAACTTCTCAAAAATCCTATTTACACTGGTCTAATGCGATATAACGGAGAGATTTTTGAGGGTAAGCACGAACCGATTATTTCAAAGAAGCTTTTTGATTCCGTTCAGGAAGTGATGATGAGAAAATCTAAACCGAAGTCGCGAGGTTTGAAACCATATTTGTATCGCGGATTTTTCCGTTGCGGAGAATGTGGTTGCTTCATAACTACCGAAACACAAAAAGGACATAACTATTTGCGATGTACCAAACGGAAAAATCCTTGTTCACAGAGATACACGCGAGAAGAAATCATCACTTCCGAAATTCAAAAGGAAATCAAAAAAGTTTCTTTACCAAACGATTGGGCTTCTTGGATGTTAGTGGAAAATAGAAAAGATATATTGAGTGAAGCCCAATCGTCTACGCTTTTTGCAGATAACACAAAAGCCGATATTTCTCTTTTGGATTCCAAGATTGAGAAGCTGATGAATGCGTATCTTGAAAGTGCGTTGTCGCTTGAAGAATATCGAGATATGAAAAATAAACTTGTGAACAAAAAACAGCTTCTCAAAGAGAAATTATCGGCTTTTGAGCAAAAAGCGAATAATCGGTTCGAACTTACCGAAAAGTTTTTGAAATACAATATGGAATTGGCAAACGAGGGTACAAATGAAGAAAAACTTCATTTGTTCAAAAAAGTCGGTTCGAACTTTCAAATTAAGGATCGAACCGTACTTTTTGAGCCACGCGGAGCGTGGAAAAACCTTTTGGATTCGGGAATTTTTGGCGGGAATGCGTTTGTGTCGCGCCTGCGGCGCGACCCCATTTCGGCTTCCAATTCCGATTTTCAATTTTGGCGGAGGGTGAGGGATTCGAACCCTCGGTGCCTTTCGACACGCACGCTTTCCAAGCGTGTGCACTAGACCACTATGCGAACCCTCCAGGGATTCCCAGTATACAATTCCCTTCTCAATCCACATAGTACCGCCATATATCGGTTAACCGATATATACTAGGGACATGGTTAACGTTTCGAAGAACCCCATGAGTGAGCAGGTTTCTCGAAGAATAAGGAACAATTTCGCATGCGCCTTATTTGGGACACGACGCTCTCCGAAGGCTCGGATGCTCGAGGCGCTTTTGAGCGCGACAGAAAGGGTCATGCTGACAAAGCGTCTCGCTATCATCGTTATGCTCGAACGCGAGTACTCATACTACCGAATTTCAAAGACCCTCAAGGTGAGCGTGTCGACCGTTATGCGCGTCGAAGCGCTCCGCACTCGCGGGGTGTATCGCCCGATTCAGAGCGCAATGCATCGGTCTGTCCACAAATCACTGCTGGACGAGATTGAAATCTTACTTGCGGCTGGTATGCCATCGATTGCTGGGCCCCGACACCAGAGACGTCTCGATAGGCTTCGGGGCAGATGATATATCGGTTAATCGATATATGGTGCAATGCGTACCGCAATCCCTACCTATGGTGCTCTGCAAAGAGATGCGGCCGCACTCGTACGGCCGCATGATTTTTCTATTCTGCTCGATTGAGCGTCTGAATCCAGCGCTGCACCTCACGAAGGAGCGAGACGAGAGATTGAGCCTCTCTCGAGTGCTCACCCCAACTCGCTGCGGCGAGACCGTACCCCCACTCGATCCTGACCTCCAGAAGCTTTGCATGCGAGACGAACATCTTTCCCTTCCCGCATCGAAGCTCTGGTAGCCACTGTCTCGTGAGACCAAGCAGTTCATCGAAAATCGGAATGGTGTCAGACCGATTGTCTGATCGATCCGCTACCGCTTCGTGCACCTTGCGAAACCTCTCGATAAACACATCTACGTCTGCCACGAGAAGTGCCGCAGCTACCGCACGCTTCTGCTTCCGCACTCGAGGGGGGCAACTCTCTGGTCGCACCCCCCTTGTCACTCCGATCGGTATGTCGGGGTTGCGGTAATCCAGCATCGCGCGATCTATCCCAACCGGTGGCTCGTGAGATTGTCTCCCCTCGATCGGCACTGCATGGGCCCACGGCGCGTGCACGATATCCCCACTGCCTGGAACGCTCTCAATCTTACCGACCGCACGCTTGTGCCATTCTGCGAGCGACTCCGTCGGATGCTCGATGCGCTGCTTGCGGAATTCGCTCAGGTTGTCGACCTTATCGGCCATTGTCGGGCTCCGCTGTGAGTGTCCTATGGCCAAGCCTAACACTAAGGCCGCATTCCGATAAGTGCCTCTATCCGCTGCTCGACCGGGGGGTGCGTGGAGAAAAGCTTTCCAACAAATGTGCCGACTTCTTTCGCTCCGAAGGGATTCGCGATGTAGAGATGAGCAGTCGCATGCGTCGCATGCCGGACGGGTGCCCGATACGAGGAAATCTTCCGGAGCGCGTTCGCGAGCCCATCGGGATAGCGGGTGAGAAGCGCGCCGGATGCGTCGGCAAGAAACTCTCGCTTGCGAGAAATCGCGAGCTGGATGAGCTGCGCTGCAAAGGGTGCAAGAATGAGCCCTATCACGCCGACTACAATGAGCGCGGGGTGTACATTCCTGTCTCTATCCCCCCCGCCGAAGATACTCACACGCAGGAAAATATCCGCGAGCATCGTGAGGAACCCTGCGAGCACTACCGCAACCGTCATGACGAGTATGTCGCGGTTGCCGATGTGCGCCAGCTCATGGGCAATCACTCCCTCAAGCTCGCTGCGGTCGAGCGTATTGAGGAGCCCCGTGGTCACCGCAACCACCGAGTGTTTCGGGTCGCGACCCGCGGCAAAGGCATTTGGCGCTGCATCCTCGATAATGTAGACGCGCGGCTTCGGCAACCCCGCGGTGATAGCGAGATTCTCGACGATGCGGTGCAACTCGAGAAATTGCCTCGGGTCAGCTTCTTTCGCGTGCGCTGAACGGAGCGCGATTTTGTCGGAGAACCAGAATGCGGTCACATTCATAAAAAGTGCGAAGAATACGGCGACGTACAAGTAGAGCGGCTGCCCAAAGTAGTATGAGACGAACCACCCCACCGCCATGACGAGCAGGAAGAACCCGGCCATGAGTGCCCAGGTTTTAGCGATATTACTGCTCTGATGTGTGTAGAGACTTGCCATACTTTCAATACCTTTCAATATACAACTTCGCGCCCTGCGTATCCAGAAACGCGTTCATTTGTTTCCCATCCGTGCTCGGCTGCGTGACAACACGCATTTCCTGTCCCGCCACGTCGCGAACACAACCGCCAACGAGCTCACGGATATTTTCATACCAGTTGTTCCGCACGGTATACCGACTCGCGAACGGGTCAGACGAATCAACGCCCTCGAGGTACGTGCCGCCAAAAAAGCCGCTCTCAAAGGAACCCGGCACGGTGCGATCCAGAATCTCGCGCAACTTGGAGTGCAGAATCTCCGAGTACACACGCATGAAGTCCGGATTCACAGTCGGAAACTTATGCGAGAGAAACGAAAGTACTCGACCATCGCTCGTTCTTCCGAGAACCGCAAGTCCCGTGCACACAGAATATTCTTTTGAGAATTTGTTCATTTCGCTCACACTCGAGACTGCAATGCCGCTCTCTGCACGCATGACATCGACAGTCTCGACACCGCTTCCCGCTGCGGCAGCGATTGCATCGCGAAATGCACCGAGCTCGCCCTCAGTAATCTCGAGCCGGGGACGAAGAATTTCCCCCGAGCTCCGCAGCTCGATACCTCCTTTCCCGCTCGGAACTCGCTCGTTCACGTTAGAACTTTACGGCGACCGGCTGCCGAGCTGCTTGCTCATCACCTGCAAGCTCGAAGAATTCGCGGGTCTTGAAGCCGAACATGTTGCCCACGATATTCGTCGGGAACTGTTCGAGTGCATTCTGGAGCTCGATGACGACGCTGTTGTAGAAGCGGCGAGCAGCCTGGATCTTATTCTCGGTGTCGGAGAGCTCGCGCTGGAGTTCGACAAAGTTGCTGTTGGCCTTGAGATCAGGGTATGCCTCTGATACGGCGAAGAGCGACTTGAGCGCGTCTGTGAGCATGTTTTCTGCTGCCGCGTGCTCACCCACGGTCTGCGCGCCCATCGCCTTCGTGCGCGCCTCGGTGACTTTCTGCAGCGTGCCCGCCTCGTGCGCAGCGTAGCCCTTCACCGTCTCCACGAGATTCGGAATGAGGTCGTACCGGCGCTTGAGCTGCACATCGATATCGCTCCACGCCTCTTCTGTACGGTTGCTAAGGAGGACAAAGCGGTTGTACGCCCAAATGAGAAACAGGCCGATAATCGCAGCTGCGCCGATAAGAATGTAGGTAAGGTTCATGAGACTAGTATATCAAATCGCCGCTCATCGGAAAGTTAGCGTCGATACTTGTTATTGACGGCAGCGGTAACAGATTGTCCGAGCGATAACACTCTCGTATAGTACGGATACACCAGGGGCGACCTGCCATGCTTCTCAAACGCCGTCACTAGTTGATTCTGGGCCTTGATATAACCCCCTATTTGCCCCGCAAGCGTGGTATCACCGATTGCTACAGCCTGCTGGTACATGCGATTTGCCGCCCTCATGCCCGCCGCTATCTGCGCCTCGTTCTGACTCCCCTGAAGCGCTTGCAGACCGGCAATAGCCGTCTGATTGTTGCTTCTGAGCGCATTGATGGCCGCTTGGCGCTGCACCTGTGGGTCAATCGTTGGCGCGCTCGGAATGTCCGACGGTCGCGGACGTGGGAGCGGCACATCCTCTTCCGATTGCGTCACCTCCGTCTGTTGTGGAGTTCGGATCTCTTGCTCTGCGAAGACAGATGCATCATACCCTTCGCCGTATAGGGATGCGTCGTTCTGTAACACAGGAGGTTGTGGCACATCTACGATGGGCACCAGCTGGTCATCTTCAATCGTAATAGGTCCGCCAATCCCACGTGTAGTACCGAACGTGTCGGCCGGAACATTCGGTTCCCACGAGTATGCGAACTGGTCTGCAGAAATGAATCCTGTCTCATCAAAACTACTCGCCAATGCCGCGGGCTGCTGAGGCTGCGGTGCGGGCGGCGATGCGATTTCATTCATCCGAGCAACTGTCTGCGCGCCGACAATCCCATCTGGACTCAAATTTTGCGACCTCTGAAACTGACGCACGGCGGATTCGGTGTTTCGACCGTAAATCCCATCTTCGGTCAATGAGTGTCCTTGCGTGTTCAAGAACTTTTGAATCGCCTGTACGCTTTCTCCCCCATTGCCTCTCCCGCATATACCGCCACTGCATGATTCGAGCGAGATGGCGGGTTGACTCGGTGCCACCTCGAGGAAAGGAGGCTCACCTGTGACCTCCGGAACGGCGACTGGCACCCTGATATCCGAAACATCCACCTTTGCCGGTTCGGGCGGCGGCGGCAGCGCGCCTTCTATGCTGGCCACGGGGCCGATTGGCCCTTGCGTTACGGGTATGGCTTGGTAAGGCTGCTCCAAATCAGGCCCCCTCTCTACCCCGGCGACGGCGAATGTCTCACTCGTGAGGTCTCTGCCGGTTGCGATGTTCTCCTGCAGTGCCACGTGCGACCATGTATTCAAATTCGAACCGGGGAAGAGTTCAGCTTCGCTCACAGTCGAACGGTACATCTGGTCGTTGCGCGCAACTTGAGTCCAATCGCCCTCCCCGAAAAGCGGTACGTCTCTCGATGTGATGACGACCGGCGCCGCATCCGTACGCGGTACGACCGCTGCATAGTCGAACCGAGGGTCCGTGAGTGGACCGCCTTCGAAAGCATCTTGGTACGGTGACACAGTACGTACAATGCCGCCCACCGACGATTGCCCGTATAGGGCATCGAAGCGCGACGAAAACGAATCGCGCTGCGTGGGATCCGGAAGTCCCGCTAGTGCATCAAGCGGGACCCTATCTATCCGAACAGTGGGCAGCGGTGTGTTGTTTTGTTGCCCGAGAAACATATCGTATGCGGTCTGGTAATCGGGCGTGGTCGCATTTTCAGCAAGCGCGACCCTTGCCCAATCGCCCTCCCCGAAAAGCGGTACGTCTCTCGATGAGATGACGACCGGCGCCGCATCCGTACGCGGAATAGCAGCTGCGAAGTCATACATGGGGTCTGTCTGCGGCCCTCCCTCAAACGCGTCCTGATACGGCGTGTCCGGGGTTATTGAGCGCGTCTGCGGAAACAGTAATTGCTGCCACCACGGCCGATTATCAGGAGGCGCCGTCGGGAAGTCGCGCTCCGCCTGCGCGATGCGGTCTAGCCGCTGTTGATTTTCCGCTGCAATAATCTCGGGAGATCGCGAGTCCACGGTAGGTACGCTGCCTTCGGCGGGGAAATAGAATCGCTCGTTGAAACTCGCGACCGAATCGCCGGGGATGGCGGGAACGACCGCAAGGTCATCAAAATTGAGCCCTGCCGACGATACAATCGGAGCCGTCGATGCGTCGTACCCCACCATATAGCGCGATGCATCGTCGGCCTGCTCGTACAAGGAGGGTCGATACATCCCGGGAAAGTAATCTTTCGCGTATGCGAGCGGAACACCAGACGAGACCGCGTTAGCGTACACCTCCCTCGTGTATGGATTATCGTTGATTGTATACGGTATCGGACTCGAACCGGACTCAAACGCATTCCACGATGGAGAATACCCTATGCCACCATCCGTGCTCGCGATCTGCACGGATGATATAGCTGGCGAAGGAGTTCCCCAGGCAGTGAGAGCAGGGTTCGACGTAGGCAAACCCGCGACCTGTTGAAACTCGTTGAGCCGATTTCCGCCAAACTCCTGTCCCTGGCTCACCAAGAATTTGTACGCCTGTCCCCCAGACCACCCGCGAAAATCTCCTACCGCTATATCGAATTTGTTGAGCCGCTCATTGCACGTCCCCCACCTCGCGCAATAGCCTGCGCGAAACGCGCTTCCCGTATCGTGAGAATATCCTGTTACACGTGCAAGATTTTCAGAATATGTTGCGCCAGTACGCGCCGCCACCTCTGGATCCCCCGTGTATATTTTGCCGTCAATCGGACTCTTGTACGTGACCGCACCCAAATCATAATAGTTCCCATAATTTTCTGGGGCTGTTGCGAGTGTAACCGCCCGCGCATTTCCCATTCTTACATCGTCGAGTGTCGTGGGTATGCGTTGCCCATCAAGACCAGGACGCGAGGTCTCAAAACCGCCCTGTACAGTGCCTCCAGCTCCGGGTCCGTAAAATGTCGTCCTCGCGGCGAACGGATCTCCTAATGCCTCTCTGTTGAACGTTCCCGCAGCAGGAACAGAGGGGGGTCCCCCCCCAAATACTGACCGCATCGTACAGAGCCAGCTCACGCACTCGCTCGATCCCGGAGCAACAGGCTCGACGCTAGGCCTGCCGAATGTGTCCGATGCGAACGGCGTTTCTATGGTGGTTTGCACCGTCCTTGGATGCAGACTGCTCATGTCGGTCGGCTGTATGCCGCCCGCCGTTCCTGTAATTTCTGGCGTGAGCACCGTCTTGCCGTCGGGCATGAGACCGGCGTTCGCTTCGCCGCCTCCCGAGAAATATTTGTTCCAAAGATTCTGCAAAAAACCCTCCTTTTGTTCCGCGTCGGTGATCTGTTTCTCAAATCTGTTCGCAGAGTCTGCAATCGGGGTTGGGTCAAAGAGGAGACGATTGAGTTCTTCACCGTCTCTGCTTGGAGGGACTTCGGTATCCGGCGGTGGCTCAAGAGTACTCACGCTTGGCTGTTGTACCGGGGGTGTCTGGCAGATATCTCCCGTGTCGGAGAGGCATGGCGTAGCGTTTACCGGCACGTCTGTTTTTTGTATAGGTTTACCATCTGTAATCTTGCCCTCGCACAAATTCTGTGCGACGCAAATGCCTACCGTGGTGTGGCCTTGGGTTTCGTCTTTGCAGACCGGACTTGTTTCCGAAACAGGACATCCGTGTGTATTCGTGTACCCGGTTTTATTCTTTGGGTCCGAAGATTTGCCGGCGATGCACTTGGGTTGCCCGGGTTGATTTCTATTGGGATTCAGTACCTGATTGCACGGACAATCCGGAATGTACGGACTGCACATTTTATTTGCATCGTCCGAGAGCGCATGCGCGACGTCCGCCAACATGAATGCACCGCATAGGAGCAAAGCAGCCGCAATGCGACTTGGTGTCATGGCTCAATAATAGCAGCCCAGCCGCACTTTTACCCCGTAAAAGTGCGGCTGGGTGTGGACGTTTTGCACGTATCGGACTAGAAGTCTTCGCCGCCCGGCATGCCGCCTGGCGCAGCCTTTTTCTCTTCGGGGATATCGGCCACAGCCGCTTCCGTCGTGAGCAAGACTGCCGCTGCGGACGCCGCATTCTCGACGCCGCTTCGCGTCACTTTTGCCGGGTCGATGACGCCCGCTTCTATCATGTCCACTATTTCCTCCGTCGCCGCGTTGAAGCCCTTCATGTTGGCGCCAGAGACTTCTGCGAGCAGTACCATCTCGTCCTCGCGCCCCGCATTGCGCACTATCTGGCGGAACGGCGCCGTGAGCGACTGTACGAGGATGGAGTAGCCTGCCGCGAATTCATCGCCGCCATCTTTCGCAGCCTTCTCGAGATTCTTCGAGATTTTCGCCGAGACCTTTGCGAGCGTCGCACCACCACCGGGGACGATTCCCTCGGCTATCGCAGCCTTCGTCGCGTTGACAGCGTCCTCAATCTTGTCTTTGAGGTACTTCATCTCGGTCTCAGTCGCGGCGCCGACGCGCAGTACCGCCACGCCACCGCTAAGCTTTGCTATGCGCTCCTGAAGTTTCTCTTTGTCGAACTTCGAATCCGTATTTTCGAGCTGCGTTTTGAGCTGGTCGACGCGCTTTTCAATATCACTCTTCTTACCCTTTCCGCCCACGATTGTCGTCGAGTCCTTGGTCGCGATGACACGCGCGGCGCGGCCGAGCTGGCCAATCTCCACTTTCTCGAGTGTGAGTCCGAGGTCTTCCGAGACAACATGCCCGCCCACCGTGACCGCAATGTCGGAGAGCATCTCTTTCTTCCTATCGCCGTAACCAGGGGCTTTCACCGCGAGTACGTTGAAGACGCCCTTGAGTTTGTTGACTACAAATGTCGCAAGCGCTTCACCGTCGACATCATCTGCGATGATGACGAGGTCGCGCTTCCCCGACTGCGCCACCTTCTCAAGAAGCGGCAGGATGTCCTTGACCGCGGAAATTTTCTTGTCGGTGATGAGAATCGGCGCATCCTTTACTTCCGCTTCCATGCGCTCTGGATTCGTCATCATGTACGCGGAGACATAGCCCTTGTCGAATTCCATGCCCTCCACAAAATCGCTCTCTATGCCGAAAGACTGGGACTCTTCTACCGTAACTACGCCATCCTTCCCTACTTTCTCCACAATGTCCGCTATCGTCTCGCCGAGTTCCGCGCTCTCCGCAGAGATGGTCGCGACCTGGCGTACTTCCGCCTTGTTCTTCACCGGCTTTGCAAGCTTCTTTATCTCCTCGACGGCGTCTTTCGCCGCCGCTTCGATGCCACGACGCACCATCATCGAATTCGCGCCCATCGATGTCTTTTTGAAACCTTCGTTGATGATTGCCTGGGTGAGGACGACTGCGGTCGTCGTGCCGTCGCCTGCCTTGTCGTTGGTCTTGGTCGCGACTTCTTTCACGATAGCCGCACCCATGTCCTCGAATTTATCCGCGAGCGATATTTCTTTCGCGATAGAAACGCCATCGTTCGTTATCGTCGGTCCGCCCCAACTTTTGCCGAGCGCGACGTTGCGCCCCTTGGGGCCGAGCGTGACGCGCACCGCATTCGCGACGGTGTCGACGCCCTTCTTGAGCTTCGCACGAACTTCCTGGTCGAATAGAACTTGTTTAGCCATATGAGTAGGTTTTAGTTGATAGGGTGTAGCTGATAGTTAGAACGTGCCGAGGATGTTGTTCTCAGAGACGACGTAGTATTCCTCGTCGCCAATCGTGACTTCGTCGTAGCCGTACTTGGAGAACATCACCTTGTCGCCCACTTTCACCGAGACAGGCACTACCTTGCCGCTCTCGTCGCGCTTCCCGGGTCCCGTCGCGAGCACGACGCCCGTCTCCGGCTTCTCCTTGCGCGCAGTGTCGGGGATAATGATGCCGGAGGCCGTCTTCTCTTCGACCGATTCCGGCTTCACGAGCACGCGGTCACCCGCGGGCTTGAACTTAATCTTGGAATTATTAGTAGCACTCTTTCCTGCGTTCTTTTTCTTCATATCTCTGTGATACGTACTAGTAATAATTGGATGTGCGGTCAGGCCGCGACGGGCACACTATAAATGAAGATGTCGTATGGGGTCAAGAATCACGACCCCGCCCGCTTTGACAGGGAGAAACTGGCTTGGTACCATGGCGCCGATGGTTTTCCTCCAAGGAATACTGCCGTATGTGCAGATAGGCCTCTCGGGGCTCCTCATAATCGCTATAATCTTGCAGCGCACGGGCTCCAGCCTCGGCGGCGCATTCGGGGCGGACAACTTTTCGACGGGCTTCCATACTCGCCGCGGGCTCGAGCGCACTCTCTTCCACGCGACGATAGCCCTCGGTATTCTGTTCGCACTCTCTGCACTCGTAAACTTACTCATTAGCTAAATACGTGCCTTGCGCAGCGGCCTCTGCCGCCACCGCGCTCGCGCTGACAAGCGCCATGGATTTCGATACCGACTCCCAAGGAGAACAATTCAAGAGACAGGGCGCGATAGTGCGACCCCGCCGCCTTCCGCGCTTTCAGGCGCTTGAGGAGATGACGCTTCAGCTTTCTCCTTTCGAGCGACTCGCGCTCTACGTGCTCACCATCGTTCTTGCGGTGAGCTCCTTCGCACTTCTTGCCGGTGCCAATGCCGCGGTCTCTGTCAGCGTACCCTCGCAGGGCGGCTCGCTTGTCGAAGGCCAGATAGGCCCCGCGCGCTTCATCAACCCGCTTATCCCGATGTCGCAGGCAGATTCCGATATAACGGCACTCGTATACTCGGGTCTTACCCGCGCGCAGGCAGACGGCACTATCGTGCCCGATCTCGCCTCACATTTTGAAATTTCTGAGGACGGTACCTCGTACACTTTTACTGTCCGCGACGGGATTACATTCCACGACGGCACGCCCGTCACATCTGCGGACGTACTCTTTACCGTACAGCGCGCGCAGAATCCCGACATCAAGAGCGTGCACCGTGCCGATTGGGAGGGTGTATCGGTCTCGACGCCCGATGAGCGCACGGTGATATTCAAGCTTCCGAGAGCGTATGCGCCATTTCTCCACAACACGACGATGGGCATCTTGCCGAGGCATCTGTGGCAAGACGTGACGCCGGAAGAGTTCCCGTTTAGCCCGCTCAACACAAATCCCGTGGGCAGCGGACCGTATAAAGTCGGTAAGGTGGTGACGTCATCGACTGGAAGCGTAATGCGCTATGACCTCGAAGCCTTCAAGGGATTTGCGCTCGGCGCACCCTACCTGCGCCAGTTTTCCTTCGTCTTTTTCCCCAATGAGGATGCGCTCATGCGCGCATTCAACAAGGGTGAGGTAGACTCGGTGGCGGGCATATCGCCAAACCTGCTCGGGGCTATCACGCGTGAGGACATCACCGTGCACACCGTACCGCTCCCGCGCATTTTCGGCGTCTTCTTCAACCAAGGCCGGAGTGCCTCCCTCGCAGACGTCGCGGTGCGTCGCGCGCTCGATCAGGCAATCGTGAAGGAGCGCGTCGTGCAGCTCGTCTTGCGAGGGTACGGTGTCGCGATAGACAGCCCTGTGCCGCCGCATGTGCTCTCGATAGACGATTTCCGCGAGGCAGAGGGAGTGATTGTCGCGAACACCGCCTATACGGACGAGTCGCTCGCGACGGCGCGCGCAACTCTCGAGAAAGGCGGCTGGACATTTGACGAGGCTACCGCATCGTGGACCAATTCGAAGAAGCAAGAGCTCTCGTTTAGCCTCGCGACGGCGGAGACGCCGGAGCTCGTCGAGACAGCCAACGCGATTGCCGCCGCGTGGCTCGAACTCGGGGTGAAAGTGAACGTCCAAGTTTTCCCCATCTCCGAGCTCAACACCAACGTCATTCGTCCTCGAGAGTACGATGCACTCCTTTTCGGCGAGGTCGTCGGTCGCGAGCTCGATCTCTTCGCGTTCTGGCACTCGAGCCAGCGCAACGACCCCGGCCTCAACGTCGCCTTGTACACGAACTCGCGGGCTGATACACTCCTCTCGCAAGCGCGTGCGACGACGCAGATAGATGAGCGCAAGAAGCTGTATGCGGAGTTCGGCGAACTCGTGAAATCAGACGTGCCCGCCGTATTCCTCTACTCTCCGAAATTCATCTACGCAGTGCCAAAGTCGCTCCTCGGGCTTGAGCTCGGTTCGCTCTCCCGCCCCGCAGAACGCTTCCACTCTGCGTATCGGTGGTACACCGATACGGAAAAGGTGTGGAGCATCTTTACCGACCAGAATCAGCGATAATCACTCACAACATTCAGTCAGTAGCAGCCTTGAGAGAAAAGAATCGTGGCATAACACACAATCAGGTACACAGATATGAACAAAAACTTCAGCAACGAATTCGGCAGCGCTTCTTCGGGAACGGGTTCAGAATTCTCGAACGTCGGTGGTGCATACGTGCCCGCTGGCAGCGCCCAGCCTTCTCGTACGGGGCGTCCGTCTCGTACGCCCCAGCCCGCGCGCCCCGGACGTTCTCCTCAGCCAACCCGGCCAGGGCGCCGTCAGGGCGAGAGGCCTCAGCGTCGCCGCGGTAGCTACCACAACAGACCTGCGAGGCCGCCGCGAGGCCGCCAACGTGTAGAGCACGCACCTGCACCGCAGCGCAGGCCCGGGGCGAGCGTCCCTCCGCCCGAGGCGGATGCAGTGCGCATCGTACCCCTCGGTGGTGTCGAAGAAATTGGACGCAACATGGTCGCAGTCGAGATAGGCGACGATATCTACGTCTTGGACGCGGGCTTTGCATTCGGCGAAGAAGACGGGACACCGGGTATCGACTACATCCTTCCGAACACCGGGTACTTGGAAGAGCGCCGAGACAAAATCCGTGGGCTTATCGTGGGACACGGGCACCTCGACCATATCGGCGGCATTCCTTACATCATGGATCGCATCGGCAATCCAGTCATCTACACCCGCCGTCTCACCGGCAAGATGATACAAAAGCGCCAAGAGGAGTTCGCCGGACAACCCGTCGTTATCCGCGAAGTCGAAAGCGATGAGGTCATAAAACTCGGCAACCACAACGTTCGATTTTTCGCGGTCACGCACACTGTGCCCGACAGTATGGGCATTATCATCGAAACTCTGTGGGGCGATGTGGTGTACACAGGCGACATCAAGCTCACCCACGAAGGCGGCATCCCCACCGATGAGGAAGTGCGCGAGTTCAGCATCTTCAAAGACCGCAAAGTGCTCTGTCTCCTCATGGACTCCACCAACGTCTGGCAGCCGGGCTGGTCTATCCCCGAGGCCAACGTGTACCGCACGCTCGAAGATATCATCAAGAATTCAAACAACCGCCTCATCATCGCGATGTTCGCCTCGCACCTCGAGCGCCTCATTCGCGTCGTACACTTTGCGGAAACGTACTCCAAGAAAATCGTCATCGATGGCCGCTCCATGCGCACCAACATCGAGATAGCGCGCGAACTCGGCCTCATCAAATACAAAGACGACACGGTCATCGCTGTGGAAAACATCACGCAGTATCCGCCGGAAAAGGTCATCATTCTCGCGACCGGCGCGCAGGGCGACGAGTTCGCAAGCCTCGCACGCATCGGCAACAAGACGCACAAGTACATTCGGCTCACCCCCGATGACACGGTCGTGCTCTCGTCTTCCGTCATCCCCGGCAACGAGCGCGCGGTACAGAAGCTCAAAGACAACCTCTCTCGCCAGGGCGCGCACATCATCACGTACCATGCCTCCGACGTACATGCCTCTGGTCACGGCAACCGCGAAGAGGCGGCGTGGATACACAAGCAAATCCGCCCGAAGTTCTTCATCCCCGTCCACGGCTACCACTACATGCTCCGTGTTCATGGCGACCTTGCAGTCGAGATGGGCATGAGGAAAGAAAGCGTCATTATCCCCGACAACAGTTCCGTTATTGACATTATCGCCGGCGAAAAAGCTCACAAGCATGCGGTAAAGGCACCTGCCGAGATACGTGTCGTCGAAGGCCAGACCGTATCAGAGCTCAGCGATGTCCTCATGCGCGATAGAAAGGCGCTCGGCCAGGAAGGCTTCTGCGTCGTCGTCGCCACTGTGGACAGACGCACGGGCAAGCTGCACAAGTCCCCCGACATCATCTCTCGCGGCTTCGTGTACCTGCGCGACAACAAAGACCTCATGGACCAGACGCGCCTCATCATCCGCAAATCCGTGGAGACTTCGATGCGCAATCCCCGCGCCGCCGACCTCGACAACGCCCGCGACGAACTCGCAGAGAACGTCGCCCGCTTCCTCTTGCAGAGAACCATGAAGCGGCCTATAGTCATCCCGGTCATCGTTAGCATTTGATGCTATCGGGAGGTGCAGATGAGTAAGAAACTGCCGGAAGCGATTGATGCTACCGCAATCGTTGCTCGTCCGCTCGATGAACAGGCTCGCATCTTGGGAGGTTTGTCCGGAATCATAGAGGAGATCACTGACGGATTACTTGATTTGCTCACAAAAGGCGTGCCCAACCTTGAAAGCCGATTGGACAAAGGTGAGACACTTGAACAGTTCAGGGCAATGATTCGTCAAGGAGTAAAAGATGGACTGAAGAAGTCTGGTATTGACATCGGTGAAGACCCTGATTGAGGATCCGGAATACAGTTTGCGGCAAGGCGGTGACCCTTGCCGCTTTGTCTTTTGCGTCCAAAATCAATTTCCCCATATCCCCCAATCCCATCCGGCCGGTCATAATTGGGGGATATGCACACTTGTATCGCATTCAGCGCATACGACCGTTGTCGCATTGGCTTTTACCCCTTTTCAATACACACATCTCAGCCGACCGGTCAGGATGTGTGCATGTCGCATAACGACTTCGTAAATCGTTATGCCACTCTACGCAGACAAGTTATCCGAGGGGCGTAACCTCGAGGTGTCGCCTCTAGGATTTGTTTAGGCGATGCGCCAGTCTCTCCCCTCCCTGGCAAGTAGACCGTCTTTCTCAAGCGATGCGAGTGCGGTCTTGAGCATCGTGTGCTTGTACGGAAGCTCGCGCACGAGTTTGCCCTCGTATATCGAGCGAAGTATGGCGCCCCGGACTTGCCGCAGGCTGCCCTGGAATTTCGATTGTCGAACGTAGCTTTTGGCACGCCGTGCGGGATTTTTGTGCAGCTTTTTTATGTGTGAGCCGTAGTCCATAAGCGCCCAATGCCACTCGCGCGGATCCTGTCCTTCCGCCACTTTCTCGACATACACCAACAGCTCACGGTCGTGGACTGTTGGTGTACCCTGGAAAAAGTGGTGGATGATTGCGGCGCGGACGTTGGTCTCGATGAGCGCATGTGGCTCGTTGAAAGCAAATACGCGCACGGCGGCGCGTGTGTACGGACCGACGCCTGGGAGCCCTTTTCCTGTCGTCGCATCTTTCACGCTCCCGCGATAGCGACCATCTATCAATTTTCCCGCATCGTGCAAGAACTTCGCGCGGCGATTGTACCCGAGCCCATTCCATATTCGAAGTACATCCGAGAGCCGTGCACGAGCAAGCACGTGTACGGTCGGAAAGGTTCTCAGGAACTCTTTGTACTTTTCTATGACGCGGGGAACCTGCGTCTGCTGGAGCATCACCTCAGAGACAAGAATCCTATATGCGTCCTTTGTTTTTCGCCACGGCAAATCATGCCGCCCCTCTGCGCGGTAATGACCCCACACCGCTTCGCGGAACGCTTCTATCTTATTGCGCCTGAGAGGGCTGCGCGTCTGTTTTGTGTTCATGAACGACCGGACTTTCTACCGGCATAATGAAGATAGCGATGATATACGCGAGTACACCTGGGAAGAAGCCTGTCACGAGAACAAAGACGACAAAGAGCACGCGCAAAAGCGTCACGTCAACACTGAAATACTCCGCGAACCCCGCGATGACTCCGGCAAAGATCCCCTTGTGAGGTATGCGTGTAAGTTTCTTAGAGAAATCCATGCGCCGATTATATCAAAATGCATCGGTTGACTAAAGTCGATATATGACGTCCTTTCTTTCAACGACCACGTCCCACTTCTGCCGCTTCGCTTCCTTATAGAGCTTCATGTTGGGGTTGAAACAGATAGGCTTCGCGACCATTTCAAGGAACGAAATGTCGCTCTCGGTGTCTCCGACGCCAATAGAGTGAGCGAGCGTGAGTCCCTCTTTCTCCAGTGCGCGTCTCAGGACATTGGCCTTGTTGTAGATGAGGTGCTCGTCCGCTATGACGCCAGTGAAAAGGTCCTGCGGTCCCAACTCATACACGACGCCATACGACTTGTCGAACCCTATCTTCGGGCAAAATTTGTCGAGCACCGTTTTCGGTGAGTGCGACACAGCGAGGAGAAAATAATTTTTTTCCTTCAACTCCCGAATGAGCTCTCGCGTGTACTTGTATGTGCGTTTCCATTGCTCTTCGACCATCTCTTTAGCCGCATCCGCGAGGTCACCATAGTGCACGCCTTTGAGGTGCGCCCGAAATGCCCGCACGACCGCCTCGATGTATTCTTGGTAGTCGCCCTCTCTGTCGAGCCATTTGGCACGCTGCTTCTCGTACACTTTCTGTGCATCCTCCGGAAATGCGCCGCGCGCGATGAGCTTCTCCACCAGCTGTATGAGGAGCGAGGAACGAAATATCGTCCCGTCGACATCAAACACCGCCACGCGCCGCTCTGCCATACGTGTATCCTACCCCATTTGTCAGAGGCGCAATATGTGGCACAATTTTGCGAGGCTCGTGGCTATTCCGCCACAGCAACAAGAAGGCATGCGGCAATGACCGACACTACCCAAGGAGGTTTGACAAAAAGCGCCCTCGCGGCAACCACCAAGGACACCCCTGAGGTCGATCGCGACCCTCAAACTGGCATCAACAAGGACATGCCGGCCGACGAAGGCGAGGCCGCTGGAAACCCCCGAGGACTGACCTTCGGCGGACCCATTCACAAGTAACGATCATGGAGTTTTGATCATGTGAGGCGCCCTCGTCGGGCGCCTCGACTTTTGGTGGTATCGTAGCTCCATGGCAAAGAAAATCCGTGTCGCCATACTTTTCGGCGGGAAATCCGCCGAGCACGAAATCTCGCTCAAATCCGCACGTAACGTCGCCGAGGCGATAGATAAAAACACATATGATGTCGTCCTGATTGGCATCGATAAGCAGGGGCGGTGGCTTCCGCCTGCAAAATCACGTTCACTATTGAGCGAAGCGAGCGTCCCATCGTCCGAAACGAGCATCGCGCTCGCGCCCGGCAAGAATGGACTTATATCGAGCGAGGAAGAGCCCGACGCAGGAAGCATCGATGTCGTCTTCCCGATACTCCATGGTCCCTTCGGCGAGGACGGTACCGTACAGGGACTCTTGCGTCTGGCCAATGTACCGTTCGTCGGTGCAGGCGTGCTCGGCTCCGCTGTCGGCATGGACAAAGATGTAATGAAGCGCCTTCTTCGCGACGCGGGTGTTCCCATCGGTAAGTTCCTCGTGGCCACAGAGAGCAGTCCGGTGAGTTTCGAGAAAGCCGAGAAGGAGCTCGGCCTGCCGCTTTTTATCAAGCCCGCGAATCTTGGCTCATCCGTCGGTGTGAACAAGGCCGCGAGCAAAGATGAGTACGAACGAGCCATGACGGAGGCTCTATTCTATGATTCTAAAATCATCATCGAAGAATTCATCAAGGGGCGCGAGATCGAGTGTGCCGTGCTCGGCAACGAGAACCCCATTGCATCAGTGCCCGGCGAGGTCGTGGTGCACAGTGAGTTCTACTCGTACGATGCAAAATACGTCGACGACACTGCTTCTTCCCTCAAAATCCCGGCAGACCTCCCGCCGGCAACGGCTGAGCTGGTCCGGGAAATCGCACTCAAGGCATACAAGACGCTGTGCTGCGAGGGCATGGGTCGCGTGGACTCCTTCGTGACCGAGGACGGGCGTGTGCTCGTGAACGAGATAAACACTATTCCTGGATTCACCAACATCAGCATGTATCCGAAGATGTGGGAAGTCTCCGGTATTTCCTACGCCGAATTGATTAACCGTCTCATCTCGCTCGCTCTTGAGCGATTCCAAAAGCAGCAGCGTCTCAGAACAAGCAAGTAATCAGCGCTGCGCCTTGAACCAGCGCGTGCTCGCTTGCGGCCACAGTTTCGTCAAGGGATGCTCCATGCACTCATGCGTGCGGGCGTTGCAGATATAGCGGCCATAGAGCACAAGCCCGTTGTTGACGTACTTCCAGTCTTTTTTCGGAACAAGCGCTTCGAGTTCTTTTGAAATCTTGGTGAGGTCGTTGCTGTCTACAAGGTCGAAGCGGTGCGCGAAGCGCTTCACGTGCGTATCGGTCGGAATGCCCTCCCAGATATCGTAGAGTTCGCCGAGAACCACGTTGGCAGTCTTGTACGCGACGCCAGGAAGCCTCGTCAGTTCCCCTACCGTGCGGGGGACTTTGCCCTTGAAATCATTCTCCACGATTTTAGCTGCGGCTTTCACCGCTTTTGCCTTGTTGCGAAAAAAAGAGAGCGACGAAATTTCTTTTGTAAATGTCTTAAGATCGGCGCGAGCAAAATCTTTCGCAGTTTTGTACTTCTTGAAGAGTGTTCCCGTCACCTTGTTGACCTGCTTGTCAGTCGCCTGCGCGGAGAGCATGACAGCAACCACGAGCTGAAAGGGCGTCTTGTAGTGGAGCTCCGTTTTGGGCTTGGGGTAGGTCTTTTTCAGATATGTCACGAGCTTTGAGGCGCGATGTGTACGTTCCTCCATCTTCGACATGGCGCCATCGTAACACGCAGGGTATAAAGCAAGCAGGAGGAGCTCATGGCCGAGAAAGTAAGGCGCCTTGTAGTTACGCTCGCACCCGGGATTATCGAGTTCGTGTACGTCCCCCTGCGGGAAACACTCAACGATAATAGCCCGTACCGCGCAGCGCTTGCGCTGTTCGCCCCTTCGTCGGATGCCACGCAGGAGGACATCGAAGAACTCGGCCGCAACATTGCACGGCCGCGCGAAAAGTAAACGGTCCGCATTCATCTCGAATGCGGACTGTCCTTCTTATAGGATGATTATCGGTATCGAGACCGACGCATCATGTTCGGGCAGCCCCGAAGGATTGTCGCGGACGAGTACGAGCGTCGCAGGACCGGTGTAATTCTGCACGACCACCGTCGCGGCGAATGGCACATTGTCCACCGTCATCCATTCTTCCTGCGCCGTCGCCACCACTGTCGTAAGGAGTGTGCCGGTCGCGCTGCGCACTTCTACCGGGAAGGACGCCTCGAAGTACCACGGCCCAGGAGCGCTACCAGTGAGGGTAAATGTCTGCGGTACAGTGGCGCCGCTTACGATTGAATCCACTGCGACGCGCGCCTCAAGCTCCGCGGGCGTGAGTGGACCCGTGTTTTCACCGCTTGGATTTGGCACCTCTTCCTGCTCGTTGGTAGTTGGCGCGAAGACCGTCTCGCCCATCAGTACCCAAACCGCCGCAGCCCCGATGATGAGCACCAGTACGACGAGACCCCAGAAAGAATTGGATTTCATATGAGAATTTTACAATATAAACGTAAGGACGCAAAACTGCCGTAACGCTTACAGGAGTTTCGATATCTCACCCGCAACTTTTTCAGCATCGTGGCGCGCGATATCCGCCTCTGAGAAGAAATCGCCCGTTATAACCTTGTCGGCATATTGTGCGAGACCGTCGTCGCATTTCATGGGGTATTTTTTCTCAGCTTCGTAGGCTTTGACCAGTGATTCATCCATCCGACTTGTATTGCATATCGCGTAGTCGAATTTTCCGAGTCCGCTATATGTCAAGAGTTCCTTCACCATGTCCGATGCACAGAAACCGTGAGTCTCTCCCCACTTCGTCATCAGATTACATATCACAACCTTCTGCGCTTTTGACGCTGCAAGCGCCTCACGCATGCCGCTCACCAGAAGGTTCGGAATGACAGAGGTGTAGAGATCGCCAGGACCTATTATGATGATATCCGCCTCGCGAATCGCAGCGTCGGCCTCCTCAAAAATCTTCGCCTTAGGCTCAAGATAGAGTTTCGCTATTCGTGCGCTTCCGTCGTGCTTCGGCACATCGATGTTTGTCTCGCCCGCGATGTCCGTGCCATCTTCCAAGATGGCATGAATATGCGACTTATCGAGCGATACCGGAATCACGTGCCCGCGCACATCGAGGAGCTCCGAGGCTTTCCGTATGGCCTCGATATCGCTCCCGTAAATGCTCGCAAGCGCAGTGAGGAACAGGTTGCCGAAACTATGCCCACCCACCGAACCGTTCTCCTTGAACCGGTAGTTGAAGAGGTTGCGCAAAATCTCGCCCTTTTGACCCTCTGCGAGAGCCGCAAGTGTGCGACGGATATCGCCCGGGGGGAGCACGCCGTACTCATCGCGCAACACGCCGGACGAGCCTCCCGAGTCAAACATCGTCACGACAGCTGTGATATCGACTGGAAGTTGCTTCAAGCCATTGAGGAGCGTGTACGCGCTCGATCCGCCTCCTATGCGAACAAGTTTCTTCATGGTGCACGTAACTCTAGCACTTGCCTCTATGCATCCGCAACGCGCATGGCTCTTGCAATCATGTGTAGCACTGCTACGATGACCGGACTCCCCCCATATCATCAAGAGCGCGGTGAGAGTTCTGGCTCGAAGACCCGCCGGCAACCCAGCCCCAGTTCTGGCCAACGTCTGAACTGAGGGTACTGCCCAGGAATGGAGATTGGATTCTCGTGTCATATCACATCCAATTTTCAAAACTGGAGCTGGGTGCCCCATCCAGCCCTCAGAGGGAAGATGTCTCTATCGCGGAATCTCCCTTACGGGGAGATTAATCGTTTTAGAAACTCATTATGTTCCATTTACTAGAGAGATACACAGTGGAGAGCGTGACATCGGGGCATCCCGACAAAGTGTGCGACCAGATATCAGATGCTATTCTCGATGCCTGCCTCACGCAAGACCCGAGCGCCCGCGTTGCAGCGGAGAGCTTCGGCAGTCACGGCACCTTGATGCTCGGCGGTGAGATCAAGACGAGTGCGAAGATTGATGCAGAAAAAATCGCACGCGACGTCTACACCGGCATCGGCTACGACGACAACCTCAAGATTCTCAACACGATTCAGGAACAGTCTCCCGACATCGCGCAGGGCGTTGACACAGGCGGCGCGGGCGACCAAGGCATCATGTATGGATACGCGACCGACGAGACAGAGGAAATGATGCCGCGCGGCGTCGTGCTCTCACACGCACTTGCGCGCAAGCTCGAAGAGCTCCGCCGCGACAAGACGCTCCCGTGGGCTAAGCCCGACGGCAAGACGCAGGTCACCGTGTCGGGCGGCACCATTCTCACGGCCCTGTGTTCCACACAGCATGATGAAGCGGTCACTCAGGAGCAGATTCGCACAGACCTCATCAAGCACCTTTTCACGCCGGTTCTCGGCCTACCCGGCCAGGGCGATATATCCAATATTGAGATCCTCGTAAACCCGACGGGCAAATTCGTCCTCGGCGGCTTCACTGCCGACGCAGGACTCACCGGCAGGAAGATACAGGTAGATACGTACGGCGGCATCGCGCCCCACGGCGGCGGCGCATTCTCCGGGAAGGACGCGACGAAAGTAGACCGCTCCGCTGCGTATATGTGCCGCTTTGTCGCCAAGAACTTGGTGGCCAACGGCTACGGCAAGAAAGCCATCGTGTCGGTCGCGTACGCCATCGGCCGCGCAGAGCCTGTCATGGTCGAAGCCTTCAACGACGAGGGCAAAAATCTCACCGACGTGGTCACCAAGAACTTCGATTTCAAGCCGCGCGCGATTATCGAGCGGCTCGGCCTCACCCGTCCTATCTTCAAAGAAACAGCCGCCTACGGCCACTTCGGTGTCGCAGGCCGCCCGTGGGAAGAGATCCAGAAGATATAACTACTCCACGGTGACCGATTTTGCCAAGTTGCGTGGGCGGTCGGGGTTGAAGCCTTTCTTGCGAGCGAAATAGTATGCAAAGAGTTGGAGTGGGACTACAGAGAGTATGGGCGAGAGCATCTTGACCGTCTCCGGCACGTAGAACACGTCGTCGGCGAGCGAAGCAGATTCTGTGTCGCCCTCGACGGCAAGGGCGATGACTGGTCCACGTCTCGCGCGTATCTCCTGTATGTTGGAGAAGACTTTCTCGCGAACAAAGTCACTCGGCACGATGGCAAACGTCGGGAAGTTTTCGTCTATCATCGCAATGACCCCGTGCTTCATCTCTCCCGCAGCACAGCCCTCGGCGTGGATGTATGAAATCTCCTTGAGTTTGAGCGCACCCTCGTACGCAATCGGTGCGTTGTACGTGCGGCCGATATAGAGAAAATCGCGCGCACTCTTGTACTTCTCCGCGAGCGCTTCTATATCCTTACTGCGCGCAAGTATCGATTCAAGCTTCTTCGGGAGCACCTTCAATTCCGTGATGAGCTTTTTCGCTTCTACCTGCTTCATGCTGCGCTGCCGAGCGAGAAAAATCGTCAGGAGCGCGAGCGCGGTGAGCTGCGATACGAACGCCTTGGTAGAAGCGACGCCAATCTCAGGCCCCGCGTGGTTGTACACGCCCGCATCAGTCTCTCGCGCGATTGTGCTGCCGACCGTGTTCACGATTCCGAGCGTGAGCGCGCCTTTACGTTTCCCCTCGCGTATCGCCTCGAGCGTGTCCGCCGTCTCGCCGCTTTGAGATATCGCGAGCACCGCAGTCTTCTGGTTGATGACCGGATTGCGATAGCGGAACTCACTCCCGAGTTCTACCTCTACGGGGATGCCTGCGTACTCTTCGAGCATATACTCCCCAATGAGTCCTGCATAGTACGCGGTGCCGCACCCGACGATTATGATGCGCTCTATCTTCGCGAGTTCCTTTGCGACACTTTCGAGACCCCCGAGTTTCACTTCACCTTTTGTCGGCATCACCCGCCCGCGGAGCGTATTCTCGATAACCTCGGGTCCCTCCATGATTTCCTTGAGCATGAAATGCTCATACCCCCCGCGCTGTGCCGCACCTGCATCCCAGTCAATCTTTTCTGGTTTGCGCGAGACCTTCACCGCGTCGAGTGTGCGAATCGCGTGCTTTTTCGGAGTAATGACAGCCACCTCACCGTCTTCAAGAAATACGACCTTTTTCGTATGTTTGAGAATCGGTGACGCGTCCGATGCGATGAAATGCTCTCCTTTGCCGACACCGAGCACGACAGGCGCACCCATGCGTGCGCCGATAATCTTTTCTGGCTCATGCACGTACTGCATCGCAAGCCCGTACGTACCACGAAGCTCATTCAGCGTACGAAATGCCGCCTTCTCGAAATCGCCTTCTTTTTGCACGTACTCCTCGAGGAGGTGCGCGATGACCTCCGTGTCGGTTTCAGATTTGAACGTGTGCCCTTTTTTTGTGAGCATTTCTTTGAGCTCACGGTGGTTTTCGATGATTCCATTGTGGACGACCCACACATCGCCCCTATCGCCTGTGTGCGGATGCGCGTTGGCCTCCGTGGGCTCGCCGTGTGTAGCCCAGCGTAGGTGCGCTATGCCGCTCGCCCCGAAATAGCCGTTGGGTATCTTGCGACGGAGCTGCGACACGGCGCCCACCGTCTTCACGGCACCGCTCTCGGGCACAAACATGCCGGCAGAGTCGTACCCACGATACTCAAGAAGCGAGAGTCCGCCGAGCAGCACTTTCCCCGCATTTTTACTTCCGGTATACGCGAAAATGCCGCACATAGAGGCAATCTACCATGACCTGAAAAGAATCGTTACCCGACAGTTTCGAGCACGATATTCGCAATATCCCTCCGGAATACATTGATGGCGCAGTTCTCCGATATCGCGTCCGGCGGCCTCTTCGGGTACGTGCGGTTCGAGAGGATGACGAGTGCGATGTCCCGGGCGCGATCGACGAGTATGCTCGTGCCGGTGAATCCCGTCTTCCCGAACGTCTTGCTCGAAGCGAGCTCTCCCATGAAATATGGCTGGTGTACCTGCCAGCCCAACCCGGCTTCCGCTCCCTCCGAGATTACGCGTGCCCTATCGTCGTTCCCATCAAGAAGCATTTCGCAAAAAGAAAGGAGGTCTGGCACCGTAGAGAAGAGTCCCGCGTGACCAGCGATTTTCCCCGACTTTGCGAGAACGTACGCACTTTCATCGTGCGTTTCTCCGGCCACATCGTGGCGCCACTCCTCTACCTCCGTGGGCACGGCGTGAGCGAGCGGGGCACCGACATAGAAACATGTGTCGCTCATACGAAGCGGATCAAAGATGTAGCGCCGCGCGAGTATGTCGAGCGTCGTCCCCATCACACGCTCGATAATAAGCCCCAAAATGAGTGCCGGGAGATTCGTGTACGAACTTTTTTCCGGTGCACCGTCGAATCCGCGTTCCAGTAGGTACGACAGCATACGCTCAGGCGCGACCTCGCGAAGTTCAGAGAGGCGCAGCCCTCTCACGCGGTAGAGCAGCAAATCCCGCACCAGCGCGCCATAATCATTCTGAAGTTCGGGTAGATACGCAACGACTTCTTTCTCAAGTGACAATCTCCCCTCTTTCGCGAGCATAAGGGCAAGCGACGCGGTCGGAATGGATTTCGTTACCGATGCGACATCGTACATCGTGCCTTCCCGCACAGGTCGCGCATTCTTCTCATATGTGTAACCGCCGAATGCGACGATGTGCCGTGCACCATCAGGCGCAATGATGCCAACGACACATCCCGGGAATACGCGGTCTTCAATCGCGTGCGCCGCCCGGGTGCGTATCGCATCTATCATGCTATCCCGAAAAGTTTCTTGCGGAGCGCTTCACGATACGCCGCATCGGACTGAGCGCGTACCAGCATTTCTCGGATCTCTGTCGCCCGAAAATTGGAATCATCGGCATGTTCCAGTAGCTCATCAAAGCTCACGAGGTACGGCTCTATGCGCTCCCCACTGTCGAGGTGCGGCTCCGCCACCTTTTTGCAGTTCCGAGCGACGTACGCGTACATGACCCAATCAATCTTGCCGGGCGGATGATGCTCCGCAAGCAGCTCGACGTCATCCGAAACAAAACCTGTCTCTTCGAGGAGCTCGCGCTTCGCAGCATCCACAGGCTCCTCACCATCGTCACAGCGACCTCCCGGTACTGTGACAAACTGTGGTCGGCCGGGCTGCTCTTCTTTTTGAAGAAGAATCTTGTCGCCTACCACTGCGAGTACACTCGCTGTGTCTGGACGCCTCAGCATCTCAAATGTTTCCTTGGTGCCGTCAAACATCTCCTGCTCCCACTGCCACACTTCAAAAATCACGCCTTTGAATACGAGCTTGGCTTCTTTCGGCACTCGCGAGGCACGCATACGCTATGCGTCTGGGTACGCTTCCCGAATCTCCTTCCCAAGATAGCCGTTCCACATCGCACCCGTCGCCGTCATCACGAGGTCTGCGCCCGCATCGCGATAGTCTTTGAAATCCTGCGGCACAGTGACGCCACCGACGCCGACAATGTCGTAGCCAAAGCCAAATTCTTCGCGCAATCTTTTCAAGCGCTTCACCATGTCGATGCCCGCCCACTTGATAGGGTAGCCACAAATACCACTCTTGAGCCGCCACTCTCCGCCCGGGAGCGCTTGCGAGCCATCTTCTTTGTAGACTGGCGCGGGAATCGTGTTGATAGCAGAGAGTCCCTCGACGAGCCCGCCGAGCCTTTGCACCACGTCGCGCAATTCAGCTTCATTCTCGAAATACGACATCTTCACGACGAGCGGGAGCGCGCCAATTTCTTTTTTGATGGCGCTCGCTATCTTGGCGCCCATCTCCCCGTCATAGCAGAGGAGTTTCTTCACCCTGTCACCCTCGTTCGGGCAGCTGAAATTTGCTTCGATGGCGTGCACCCCCGCCTCTTTCATGAGCCTCGCCCCGAGCACCCAGTCGTCGATAAAATCCTGCTCAGAAGCCGTCGGCTCCCACTTCGTGCCCTCAATCATGCCGCACACCATCTGCCCCGGACGCGTCTTCGCGAAGTCCATGAGTTCGCGTACGTCCTTTTGCCAGACGTCCGTCGGGTACGACGGATTACCGAAGGAGTTTGTAATCGCGAGCGGCTCCGAGTAGTCTTTTTTCACCGTGAGCCCTTTCGCAGCTTGGGAGAGCGTGAGGTCGCCCTCGACCGCGACGGGAAGTACATTGGGCCATTCATTGCATGCCTTTTGTCGCGTGCGCACGGTCTTATAGACCGGCACGTCAAAACCTTTCTCAAGAGCCGCGCGGACAAATTTTCCATTGAGGAGGGGCCCCGCCGCGATACCGAGCGGATAGCTAATCCTCCGACCGAGATACGTAAAGCGGGGCTCGTGCGTCTCGAAAACGACGCCGTCTGCGAAGTCTGCGAACGGTCCCTGTTCCCAATTTTCGTAATACGTCTTCAGTGGATCAAAGAATGGCGCCCTGAGCATGGCCGAATCATACCACTACGGCGAAAGCACTGTATAGACCACGTGCCGCTCGTCGTACGAGCGCTCGGATTGTATCCACGTACCGCCGCACGTGACCAGATTGAGCCGCCTCGAATCGCTCGCGTTGAACACGCGCTCGGTAGGCACGTCCCGATACCCATAGGTTTCCGCGCCCTCGACTTCGAATCGGAGCCTCTTGCCCGTTTTCGTCACGATGAACACTTCCTCCCCCTCCGCCAGCTCCTCGAGTCGCTTGAAGACCCCTGCGAACCCGATTGCGTTGTCGACGTGCCCCGCGACCACTGCACTCCCGCGCTGGCCTGGCACCGTGCCATAGCGATACCATCCGACATCAGTAAAGTTCGTGGGCACGGCCATGTTGCCCGCCGCCGTCACGCCCACGTACTGCACGTCCGCGTCGACCCCGATGGAAGGGATAATGAGGCGAGCCGGCTGGTCCTCTTCAGAGACTTCTTGTATCGGAGCGTTCGCCTCCTGTTCTGGCGCAGGCACTTCGCTGTCTGGAATATACAGAACGGCGCGCGCAGCCGTCGCGCCAAAGATGATGAGTGCCGCGAGGGTTATGATGCCGACTATCGTACGCTTCATATGCATAGTGCGGCGGGCGCCACGCGCCCGCCGCCATGTAACAACTCGCCCTATTCCGGAAGGTTGAACGGATTCCTGCGGGAGAGATACGTGAGCCCCGCGAGTGCGATAGCTGCCGACGAACCGAGAATGATGAGGTTGGCAGCCGCACCGCCCCCTGCCCCGGTGTCTGGAACGCCCGGAGTCGTAGTCGGCGTCGTCGTCTGCGCAGCCGCACCGCCTGCCATCAACATGAACCCGACTGTCGTGGCACCGATGATTTTACTGATTGACATACAATGTGATGTTCTTTATGTAACGAGTAAACGAGTAATGGCCATGCTGTCGACCAGCACCATTAGACACTGAGCGCTGTGAACGCCAGATGAAGTGATTAGATTCGGAGCGTGTTGACCAACGCGTTCGCAGCCGCCGCACCGCGATCGTACATCTCGCCTTCTTCGTAGAACTGCGCCGGGCGGACAATGAGTGCGCTGTGACCGCTTCCCGGCGTATCGAGCGAGATATTGAAAGCGTAGAACGGGCCCGCCTCGCGCGTCGTTCTTCCTTCGCCAAATACCTCGTGGACCATTTCGAGATAAAACACCACGCCCACTATCCCCGTGTTCGTTGTGAATGGCTCATGACGCGTCACGCGAGTGCAGTAGAGCGAGCCCGTCGGGCCATCCGCAGCGCAGTACGCTTTTGCGCGCTCCATCGCGTATTCATCGAAACTCTCTGCCTCGTCCATGATGCTCGCGTGCTCCACAGCTATCTGCACGAGTTCATTCGGCTCCTCGGTCACCGGGTCTTCTATCGCCTGGTATTCCGGTGTGAAGTCGTTGAGCCGCAAGGAGCTGTCGTACGAAAATGAATAGCCGTATTCCGAGCTCTCATAGAGCGCAGCGGCTACCGGTTCAGACGAATCTCCTCTGAGCACGAGGTACGAGCCTACGAGAAGCCCTACGAGCGCGAGGAGTACTGCGAGAATACTTTTCGGGTGCATACGCTAGTCAGACACGCACGTTCCATCTCGGAAGAGCGCCCATTCCTCGCAAACGCGTCCGTCGGAGAGGTGGCAGTAGCCTGCCTGGCCTTCCGCACCCTCACGGATTTCCAAGGTTCCGCCGAGCTCTTTACAGTGGGTCGAGGCGGGATTTGCGATGCCTACCTGCTCGGCCTGAGGCTGGACTTGTGCACGCTCGAAGTCGCTGAACGTCACGTAGCCATACGCAGCGAGGAGAACAACGAGCAAAACGGCAGCCCCGACGAGAGATGCGTTGGATGTCATTGCCTTGAGTATATAACCACTACTCCAGTCGGCAAAGTGCGCTGAGGGCTGCCATGTCTGCCGCCGTAAGCGCTTTGTTCGCACCCTGGTTGAGCCGGTACATAATCGCATCGGGGTCTTCGTCCACGTGCTCGAGCCCGAGCGCGTGGCCAAATTCGTGGGTGAGGACGCGCGTGAGCCTATCGACACTGTCGAATTCGAACACCGTGATACTTTCTCTGCCTGGTTGGCTCTCGTAGAGCGCCTGCTCGAATTCGCCGCCCAGCGCCCCGCCGACCGTATTGTACGCGGAGACGCGTAGGTTGAGTTCTGTCGCAAGCCGATTGAGCGATCCTACGAGTGAATTGACCTCGTCTGCGGCGGCGTTGACCTGCTGCTGCAGAATGCGCAATTTCGCCTCATCGCTCTTGAGCGCCGCGCCCTTTGCCTCGAGATCCTCATAGACGGCAGGCGGTGCGCCACCCCGCTCGTTCCACCTGCGTACTTCCCGCTCGTAGAGCGCAACATCACGTTCGTACGCTGCGTATGCGCTCTCAAAAGCCGCCTTGTCCTGTGCGTACCTCGACGATGCGGTTTCGTATCGCTCCTTCACAGCATCGTATGTCCCTATGTTGCTATCCACCTCTGTCCCCAATTCTTCGAGCGTATCAGTTGTCGCCTGACGCGTGTCGTACTCGAGACGAATCTTGAGCGATGCGTTGCCTTCAGCATGTACGAAAAGGGGCTTACCCGCTCCTCGCGCCCACACCTCTGCTGCATCCTCGAGAGCGCGAAGGAGCGTGCTCGTCGATGTTTCGAATCGGGCATCGATGTGCTCGATTGCATACCCTATCGGGACTGCACACGGGGCAACCTCTCGGTACGCCTGAAGTGCGAATGATCGCACGTTGTCGCGATACACGTAGCCCGCGCCGGCGATAAGCGCGAGAACAAAGAGAGCGCGTAGTGCGCGCGTCATACGATTATCGACTCTTGCCGCGAGGCGCGCGTTTCTTGGCGGTCTTCTTCGCGGAAGCACTCTTCTTTTTTGCGCCCGACATAGTCTCTTGCGCAACGAGACGCCAGTTGTCCTTGAGTTCTCGCGCAGCCCGTGCGAGCTCGGCAGTATCGATGCCGCGCACCGAGCCATACGTCGCCGCAGCCTTGTCGACTATAGACGCGAGCGTCGCTCTATCGATGTTGTGAATCTTCTTCGCCTGACGCACCACGTCCCGCTTGAGTTCCCCCGCCCACTTCGCAGCCTTCCGACGATGCTCCTTGGCGTCTTCGCTCGCGTAGAAGTAGTAGTACCCCGCTGCAGCACCTGCTGCGGCGGCAGCGCCAAGCGCGCCCAGTGCAATATTTTTTCCAATGTTTTTTTGAGTCATGGCAGTAGGGTTACTTGCTAAATGTCCTGCTAAAGAGTCGCTTGATGATCGAGCGAAAGAATGCCGAGACGTCTTTCCATCCCAAGCGATTGCTTCGCACCTTTACGCGCATCTCGTCGATATCACCCTTGAGAAGCTGCGCTTCTTCCTCCACCACCTGCGAGACGCGCTCGACGTTGCGCAGAATGCGGATAATGAGGACGAGTGCATACGAGAGGAGCGCCGCAAAGACGACCGCCGCTATCGTCGCGACAACGAAGAATATGTCCATTTTCAGAAAATCATCCATGAATCGACTGGACGCACTCCACTATGGTGGTAGCACGTCAAAAAAGAATACACGATGAAGGCGTCCTCGCCTATTTCATCCGTACGCCCTTAAAGGCACGTCCTTTTTTCTTCATCTGGTCGGTGAAGCGGCCGGTCTTGTTGTCCACCTTCGTCCAGCGCTTGTTGCGCGGAGAGAGGACTTGGGAACGTCCCTTCACTTTCCCCACGCGCCCCTTTCCCTTCACTCCGTTCTTGGCCATACCCCTAGTGTATCTCCGCCTACAGCTCCCGTCCCGAGTTATCCACGCGCCTCTCGAGCATCCTATAAAAGAGGTAGAGTGATACCGCGCTCACGACCGTGCCGAAGAAAAACACCGACGTAAAGAGAACGGCGTTCTCTGTCTCGACAAAAAGCGCCCCGAGACCTGCGGTAATCGCGGTAGGCACAAGACCGACTGCCGTGTATATGGAGAGAAAGACCACATACGGGATACGGGAGAGACCTGCGGCATAGGCGGGAACCTCGGGAAACGTAACGAAGCCGAGCCTCGCAAGCAAAAATCCCCTTGCCGAACTCATCATGGAGAGCGCTTCGGTCACGAGGTTCTTCTGGCCGCCGAGCAGCCTCTCGGCGAGCGAGCGTCCGAATATCCGACTGAGGAAGAACGCGATACTCCCCCCAAGCATGTCACCGAGCACCAAGAGGCCGAGTCCCTTCCAGAATCCGAAAAGCGCTCCGCCGATGGGATAGAGCGGTCCGCCCGAAAGCGGCGCTATCACGATGGTCGAAGCTTTCACGACGACGAGAATGAGCGGTGCCCATATCCCCGCTTCCTCGATGCGAGATTGGACTGTGTCGATGTCGAAGATGCGAAAGAAAAAATAAAGTCCGCCCAAAATGAGTGCGAGCGCGAGAAGGTTGAAGACGAGCTGGCGCGGCGAGGTATTTTCCATATCCGCTTATTCGCTTTGCCAGTTCGCAAGAAGATCTGGCGCGACGAATCCCAGGATATTGAAGAGGAGCCCGTCGCGAATCACGTATATCGTGAAGACCTCGAACGCCACGGCAAACGCGAGGACTGCCCACCACCTGAAGCGTGCCGCGAGGAAGAACCCGACAACCATCATGAGTGTATCGCTCAGCGAATTGAGGATGCTGTCTCCCGTATACCCCTGCGCGAGCGCCTGCTGCCTATAATGCTCGATGACCATCGGCGTGTTCTCGAGGATTTCCCACCCCGCCTCGAGACCCACTGCTACTGCAAGGCGCGAGTAGAGCGGAAGGCGCGGGAATAGTGCGCTGAGGAGAAAGAAGAAGGCGAATCCGTGGATGATGTGCGAGAAAGAGTACCAATCGAAGAGGTGCTGCGAGTTGCCCTCTGAGAGGACGATACCTTCCCACACCTTCACATACCCGCATTCACAGATGGCAGGTTGTCCGAGCCAAAGCAAGACCGCCGCCTGGAGGAGAACAAGACCGATGGCAGCATGGATAGAGCGGCACGAAAACCACGAGAACATCGCGCAATCATACCAGAGCCGCTTCTCACGCGAACATGAACGCGACCGAACGGAGCGCGAGGCGGCGTTTGCGATGGTCGGGCACTTCGCGCTCGACGAGCTGCCAGAATGCGCGCGAATGGTTGAGTTGGCCCAAATGGCACACTTCGTGCACCACGATATACTCCGCGAGCTCTTTGGGTAGCGCGGCAATGCGGTAATTGAAACTCAAGTTGCCCGACTTCGAACAGCTTCCCCATCTCGATTTCTGCGCACGCACTGAAATCTTGTTGTATGGAAAACCGTACCGCTGCGCGTAGCGAGCGCAAAGTTCCTCGGCACACGCACGCGCCTCTCGCTTCAACCTCGGAATGTCGGCGCGGGCGATGCAGATGACGGTACGATTCTTCGCGCGCTCAACATGCCGACGTATCCAGGCGTCATGCTGCGCTACGAATCGGGCGATACTCTTCTCCCCAAAGCGCGCGGGGGCTGTCACCACCACTGCCCCATCCGGGTAAATAGATACGCGCAGATTCCGCGCCCGCGCGCTCGAACGAATCGTGTATGGCATCGAGCCTAGTATAAACGCGACAAAGCGCGCCCCTCTGGGGCGCGCTTTGCGAGTGTATTGCTACATCTGCTGCTCAGGAGCCGGGGTCGGCTCTGCCGGCGTCTCAGGCGTCGGCTCTGCCGGTGCTCCGGCCGGGTTCATCGTATTGTCGTCCGTCATAGTATGCGTGTGTAGTACTTCGTTAGCTTACAATGGAACGGCACGTAACCTCGAC
>CAZZHR010000007.1:0-39643 GCA_964654205.1 uncultured Candidatus Saccharibacteria bacterium
TCTCCAAGCTCTCCGTGCCATCGTCGCTCAAGCTTGCGCAGCAGTATCTCGATATTATCGCCGATGAGGTCAACGTGAAGCGTGTCGAGCTTGCGGGGACGGACATAGTGCTCGATACGATGCTCACCGACGAGCTCAAAGAGGAAGGATTCGTGCGTGATACCGTCCGCGCGATACAGGCGTATCGTAAAGAGAAAGGATTAAAGCCGGGCGAAAAGGCGAAGTACACATTCTCCGGTTCCGAAGACGAGCGGCGCGTCGTGGAAAAGTACCGCGCAGGAATTGAACAGGCGACGACTACGAGCATCGAATTCGCATAACATGTACGAGAAGTACAACACCGAAGCGCTCATTCTTGCTTCGCGCGAGAGCGGGGAGAGCGACCGCTCCGTAGTCCTCTATACGAAAGATTTTGGGCTTGTCCACGCTCGCGCGACGGCAGCCCGCACCGAGCGCTCCAAGATGCGCTACGCGCTCCAGAGTTACACGCTGGCCACTGTGTCACTCGTGAGGGGCAAGCGTGGCTGGCGCGTCGCTGGAGCGAGTGCTACGCGGAATGCCGTGGGAGACACGCGGGGTATCTGCGCGTTCGCGCGCATTTCAGAGCTTGTCATGCGGCTCGTACATGGGGAAGAACAAAACCCGTATCTTTTTGCCGCGCTCGCGGAAGCGCACGGCGCACTCATGCGCGAGAAAGTCGAAGCGTTCGGCATGATAGAGATAGTATGTGTTGCACGCATTCTGTACTCCCTCGGCTACATCTCGCAAGAAGCACTCTCGACCGCGCTTTTCACCCACACTGCCTACACAGGCGAATCGCTTCTCGAGGCGGAGACCATGCGCGACAAGCTTCTATCATCTATCAACAAAGCAATTGCGGAAACGCAGTTGTAGCGGTACGCTCTCTTGCATGATTCAAGTTCACAGGCTGACACAACTTGGTGTGTCTGTTGAAGATATCAACGCGCTCTTGCCACAACTACGCAGAGACGCTTCAGAGCCGTTGGGGACACAAGAAGAACTTGAGAAGATTATTGCCGACGAAAACGTGGTGTTTGTCGCTGCAAAAGATGGGGAAAGAATCGTGGGTATGGGGACTTCGTATTTAGTGCAAAAATTCGGAAAGAAGACGGGTTTTGTCGAAGATGTAGTCGTTGATGAAGCGTATCGAGGGCAAGGGCTCGGTCAGAGCGTGATGGAAGTACTTATCGAGGAATCGCGTAAAGCTGGAGCGACGCAGTTGTATCTAACGAGCGGCCACGATCGTCTCGCCGCTCAAAAATTGTATGAAAAACTTGGTTTTAAAAAGAAAGATACCAACGTCTTCAAACTGACATTTTGAATATGGCGCGGGTGAAGATACACGAATACCGAGCCAAGAAGCTCCTGCTCGGCGAGGCATACAAAGGTGTGCAGCTTCGTTCGGGAAAGCTATCAATACCGAAAGGCCGGTGGGTGGCGAAGGTAGACCAGGGTGTAAAGAAGCGCATGAAGCAGGGACTTGTGCTCATCGACGGTACCGCTTCCGAAATCAAGAGTGCAATACGTGAATGGGAGAAGAAAGGATTCTCGCAATTCCTCCTCGAGCCCATGTTTCCACACGAGCAGTCAGAAGAGCAGTACTTTTCGCTCGAGCGCGTGCGCGACGGCGTGAGAATGCTCCACACAAAAGAGGGCGGTATCGATATCGAATCGCACCCTGAAGCAGTGCAGCACTATCTGATAGTGAGCGATGCCGATGTCGCGACCATCGCCACGAAATCCGGCCTGCCTGAAGAGTTCCTTCGCAATGCGGTTAAAATTTTTAATGACAATCATTTCGGATTCTTGGAAATAAATCCGCTTGTCGTCCGAGGTGGCGTAGTGTACCTGCTCGATGCGGCGGTGCTTGTCGATAGCGCGGGTGAGTTCTTTGTCGGTGGTGCACCTGGCCGGTCAGGATGGGGTGAGCGTGACATCGTAAAGAGCAGGGCGAAGCATGAGGCAGAGAATCGGGTGATGGAGCTCGCGGCTACGACGCCTGCGTCGCTGAAGCTCACGGTTATCAATCCCGATGGGGCGCTCTTTTTCCTGCTCTCCGGCGGTGGCGGGAGTATCGTGGTTGCCGACGAGGCACAGCTCCGGGGCGTCGGCAGCCTGATAGCGAATTACGGCGAGTACAGCGGGGGGCCGACACGCGAGGAGACCTACCTGTACGCGAGAGAAGTCTTGAAGCTTCTCCTCGCGTCCCGAGCGAAGAAAAAAGCGCTTGTCATCGCAGGTGGTGTCGCCAACTTCACCGATGTCCGTGCGACATTCCTCGGCATTATCGATGCACTCAAAGAGATTGCGCCAAAACTGCGCCGTCAAAAAGTTCTCGTATTCGTGCGCCGTGGCGGACCGAACGAGCGGACAGGTCTGGCGCTCATGGAAAGTTTTCTCAAGGAGGAAAAAGTTCTTGGGTCTATTGCTGGTTCCGACGAAGTCATAACGCGAGCGGTCGACGAAGCTATCACGTACGTTTCTGTATGAACGTCATCGAGAACATCCGTGCGAAAGAGGGAAGCGTACTCGTCGCGGGGAATCACCCGCGCATCATTCAGTCTATGCTCGACTTCGATTTCCTCTGCGGGAAAGAGCGTCACTCCGTCGTCGGCATCATAGCGTCCAACAGAAAGGCGCAGAAGTTCTTTTTTGGCACGAAGGAGGTGCTCGTGCCATGCTACGCATCGGTAGCGGCAGTCCCTACGGGGAACATCGAATGGCTTCTCAACATGCAATCGGGCAGGCGGACATTTGAGACGACATGCACGTTTTTCGAACGGTATCCGAAGGCGCTCGGTGCGCACCTTTTTGCCGAGAATGTGCCGGAGAAGCATGCGACGGAGCTCATCAAGCGTTTCGGCGAGGAGTATATAATCGCAGGCCCGTCGGGTGTGGGCATCTTAGTGCCGGGGCACCTGAAGCTCGGCGCAATCGGCGGAATCGATGCACTACAAATAGAAGCCTCGAAGCTCACGACACCGGGCTCCGTCGCAGTCGTATCGACCTCGGGTGGCATGACGAATGAGCTCATTCGCTCGGTGGCGCTCGCGCACAAGCGGGTCTCGTTCTCAGTTTCTATCGGCGGCGACCGGTTTCCCGTTACATCGCTCGGGCAGGTGCTCAAGCTCGCGGAGCAAGACGACGCGACGAAAGCAGTTGTCTATTTCGGCGAGCTCGGCGGGACAGATGAATATGAGATTGTCGATATGCTCAAGAGTGGCAAGCTGACGAAGACAGTGCTCTGTTATATCGCGGGAGTTATCGACGAGGCGTTCGAGGAGCACATGCAGTTCGGGCACGCAAAGGCTCTTGTGGCGAGTAAGGACGAGAGCGCTCGAGCGAAGAGGGATGCGCTTCGAGCGGCGGGTGCGATTGCTCCGGACACGTTCCCGCAGTTTCTGGCTGAAATGCAGAAGCTGCCAGGCGGAAGCGGGCATGATAGGGTAATTGAGACAGAGAAGCTTATGCACAGAAAACAGAGCATACTATCGACACGCGAGGTGGTGGATCTCGATGCAGTTCCCCGTTTCGTGAAAGCGGGCAAGCTCGTAAAGCAAAAAGAGAACGCCTTTGCTGCGGCAACGATGCACGCACTTCTGGGTAAACGTGTATCGCCGGTTACTGCTGCCTTCGTAGCGAATATTCTTGAGCTCCTCATCGATCACGGGGGGCACGTCTCGGGCGCAGTGAACACAATGGTAACGGCTCGCGCCGGTAAGGACATGGTCTCCTCGCTCGCTTCCGGCCTCCTGACGATAGGTCCGCGGTTCGGAGGTGCGGTGAATGCTGCCGCGCTCGCATGGCTCGACGGTGTATCGTCTGGGCTCTCGGCCGCCGAGTTCGTAGAGAAGCGAACAAAAGGCGGTCAGCTTTTGAGCGGTATCGGCCACCGCAAGTACCGCGTGGGCATTCCCGATCCGCGGGTTGAGGCGCTGGCGGAGTTCTCGACGGTTTTGAAAAAGCACCCGCACTTCGACTTTGCTCGCGAGGTAGAAAAAGTCACGACTGGCAAGAATGGCAACCTCATACTCAACGTCGACGGGGTCATGGCCGCGCTCCTGCTCGACATCCTCTCCGAGAAAGACGGATTCACACCGGCAGAGCTTCATGAGCTCGTCAATGCGGAATTCTTCAATGCTCTATTTATCATCCCGCGCTCTGTGGGCTTTATCGCGCATTTCCTCGAGCAAAAACGCAACGATGAAGGGCTCTTCCGGCTTCCGGATGAACTCCTCTTTGAGCGAAACGACGATGACGCCGAGAAATAAGACACTGAGGTGGTAGAATTGGGTGAATGGAGGATTTTGAGCAGGAGAAGATAGAGCGACTTCGTCGCGCCATGTACAGCCGTTCGCTCTCGGACAAGCTTCGCGAGCGCCCCCGACGAGAACTCTCAGATGTCGATCCTCTTGTCGGCGAAGAGTGGGTCGAGCACGAAGAAGGGCTCGAGAGCACGCGTGTCGCTCCGCGCGCGATTGGGTACGCGCGCAAAGCGCTCTGGTGGTTCCTCGGACTCTCGATCACATTTTTTATAGTGGCGCTCGGTTTTTTCATCTACTATTTCACCTTCGGCGCGGGTAGTGCGGCGGCCGCGCCTGCCAACATCGACATCAGTATTTCCGGGCCTCCTCAGATTGCCGGTGGGGAGCCCACGAAACTTCAGATAGAAGTCACCAATCGCAATAAGGTACCCCTTGAGCTTGCAGATTTGATACTCACATACCCGGAAGGGACGCGCTCGCCACTCGATTTCCAGACCGATTTCCCCAGTCAGCGCATTTCCCTCGGCACGATAGAACCGGGAGGGAGGAGACAGGGTACCGTTACGGCCGTTTTTTCCGGGCAATCCGGTGTTGCAGAGAGTGTAAAAGTTGAACTTGAGTACCGAGTACAGGGTTCGAGCGCAATCTTCGTGGCGGAAAAAGATTACAACCTCGTTTTGAGTACCTCGCCTCTCTCGCTCTCGGTGGATGGAAATACTCAGACGATTTCCGGACAACCGGTGCAATTTACGATCAATGTAGCATCCAACGCGAGCGCCCCGATGCGTGATGTCTTGGTACAAGTCGCCTACCCGTTTGGCTTCAAGTACACATCCGCGTCTCTGACGCCCACCGCAGACGGTTTCTGGGCGATAGGAGACCTCGCACCGGGAGAGCGCAAATCCATACAGGTGACGGGCACGCTCTCCGGGGAGAGTGGAGATCAGCGAGTGTTCCGTATCAGCGCAGGTACGAGACCGTCTTCGGAAGTAGTCACGCTATCGAACGTACTGGCGAGCAACTCGTACGCGATGCAAATCTCGCAGACGTTCCTCGGTCTCACTGTCACGGCAAACAAGCAGAGCGGGAACAACGTGGTCGCGGCGCCGGGCGAAAACGTGCTCGTGACAGTCGCGTACAAGAACAACCTCTCCACGGAGATTACGGACGCCATCATCGTTGCTCGGCTGAGCGGCCTCTCCATCGACGGCAGCACGGTGCACTCTATCGATGGATTCTACCGCTCGACCGACGAAACTGTTCTGTGGGACAAATCCACCACGGGAGGTGTCCTCGCCTCACTCGCACCCGGTGCGCAGGGCACGCTCACGTTCTCCTTCCAAATGCCGTCGACGGAACAATTGCAAAATATTGTCAATCCGAGGCTCGCGATAAGTATCAATGCTGCCGGCAAGCGCGTATCGGAGACCGGGGTGCCCCAGAGCTTACAGTCGGCGGTCAGGCAAGAGGTCAAGCTCGCGACCGATCTCCAACTCAACGCACAGGCACTGTACTACGCGAACCCCTTCGGCTCGACAGGTCCCATGCCGCCGAAGGCGGGGACAGAGACCACCTATGCGCTCGTCTTCACGATTACCAACACGACCAACAAACTCACAGGTGCGAAAGTGACCGCGACGCTTCCCGCGTACGTGCGCTGGATTGGTTCCTACGCACCCGCGAGTGAGAAGCTCACTTTCAACCAGACCGACGGCACATTTACGTGGGACGTGGGGGAGATAGGCGAGAATGTAGGCGTCGGCGGCAACCAGCCGCGCCAGATAGCTATAGCGATAGGTCTGACACCTTCAACGAGCCAAATAGGTCAGCAGCCAGCACTTGTGCAGGGCGTGACGCTCACCGCGACGGATGCAGCCACCGGCGGCCGGATTACAAAGCGTGCGACTCCCGACGTGACAACAAACCTCGTACAGGTCGGCAAGTCTTCATCAGATGCGATAGTCGGCACCGACCCAGGCTTCTCGGCAGCGAACGCCTCGGTAGTTAAATAAAGCGCTGTTTTAGGGTAGACTTCCTGCTATGTCGGAAGTGACCATGGAGAAGATAGTGTCACTCTGCAAGCGCAGGGGTTTTATTTATCAAGGGTCTGAAATATACGGCGGTCTTGCGGGTACATGGGACTACGGACCACTCGGAGTCGAGCTCAAGAACAACATCAAGAATCTCTGGTGGCGCATGTTCGTGCAAGAGCGCGACGACATGTACGGCCTCGATGCGGCGATACTCATGAATCCGGAAGTCTGGAAAGCTTCGGGACATGTGGACGGATTCTCTGACCCGCTCGTGGAATGTATGAAGTGTAAGCGCCGTTTCCGTGCCGACCATGTCGAAGGCTCGTGTCCAGAATGCGGCGGCACGTTCGGTGAAGTCCGTCAGTTCAACATGATGTTTCAGACGCAGATAGGTGCTACCGAAGGTTCGATTTCTTATCTTCGTCCGGAAACCGCCGGAGGCATCTTCGTCAATTTCAAAAATGTCGTCGATTCGTTCCACCCCAAGCTTCCTTTCGGTATCGGGCAAATAGGCAAGGCGTTCCGCAACGAAATAGCGCCGCGCGATTTCGTATTTCGCTCGCGCGAATTCGAGCAGCTTGAAATTGAATACTTCGTCCGACCGGAGCAGTGGGAGAGCGCTTTTGGAGAGTGGCAGAAGAACCAGATTACTTTCGCAGAGGCCATCGGATTGCCGCTCTCTCATGTGAAGCAAATTGATGTGTCACCAGAGGACCGCGCTCATTACTCAAAACACAGTGTCGACACTGAATTCGTGTATCCCTTCGGCCAAAAGGAGCTTTGGGGTCTCGCGTATCGCACCGACTTCGATTTGTCTGCTCATGCGGAGGCATCAAGCACTGAGCTCTCGTATCTCGACGACTCTACAGGCGAAAAGTTCATCCCGCACGTCATCGAGCCCTCATTCGGTGTCGACCGCACCGTACTCGCCGTGCTCGCATCTGCGTACACGGAAGACGAACTCGGTGGAGAACCACGTACCTATCTCAAATTCGCGAAATCGGTCGCACCTGTCAAAGCGGCCGTGTTTCCACTCCTCAAGAACAAGCCGGAGCTCGTAGAGAAAGCGCGAGAGGTCTATCAATCGCTCAAGAAGGTTGTTCCACAGGTAATGTGGGACGACAACGGCAATATCGGCAAGCGCTACCGCCGTCAGGACGAAATCGGGACGCCGTACTGCATCACCATCGATTTTGACACACTCGGCGAAACGGATTCGCTCAAGGACACGGTCACAGTGCGCGATAGGGACACGGGTGAGCAGGATCGTGTGGCAATCAGCGAACTCGTGGCGCGCATAGCTTAAGGGTAAGCCGCCGTGCTAGATTGATGCCATGCCTGGGCGGCACATCAACATCTCCTTTTCGACCGGAACGGTCTTGAAAACGCTCGTCATTTTGGTCGCCGCATGGCTTCTGTGGGTACTGCGCGACGTCGCACTCATCGTGCTCACAGCAGTCGTCATCGCTTCAGCCGTAGAGCCGGGCGTGCGGGTGTTCCTCCGTCAGGGCGTCCCGCGCATTCTCTCGGTCCTCTCAGTCTACCTTTTGCTCTTCGGGATGTTTTTCATCCTGTTTTATTTCTTCTTCCCATCCGTACTCGAGGACTTTGCAACATTTGTTTCCTCGCTCCCATCGTACCTCGACTACCTGACGCGAGCTGGTGCGTTCGACACGTACTCGAGCATTCTCGGTCTTCCGCCGCCAACAGCCGTGACGTCAGACCAAATCATGTCGAGCGTGAGAGAAGCGCTCGGTGTCTCGGCATACAGCAATGCCTTCTCCGCAGCGAGCCAGATATTCGGCGGGGTGTTCTCGCTCATACTCATTGTGGTCTTCTCATTCTATTTTGCCGTCGTCGAGACGGGTATCGACGATTTCCTCCGTATCGTGACGCCGAAGAGTCACCAGGCGTACGTGCTCGGACTCTGGCGCCGCTCGCAGCACAAGATAGGCCTCTGGATGCAGGGACAACTCATCCTCGCGGTGCTTATTGCAGTCCTTGTATACCTCTCGCTCACCATCTTGCAGGTGCCGCACGCCCTCTTCCTGGCTGTCATCGCAGGCATCTTCGAAATCATTCCTGTATTTGGACCCATTCTCGCTGCGATACCCGCCGTCGTTATTGCTTTCGTATCGGGAGGGCCGATTTTCGGCATCATCATTGCGGGCGTGTACATTCTCATCCAGCAATTTGAAAATCATCTCATTTACCCGCAGGTCGTGACGCGCGTCGTCGGCGTACCACCACTCCTCGTGATACTCGCGCTTATTATCGGGGCAGAGCTTGCCGGATTCATTGGAGTGATTCTTTCCGTGCCCATTGCTGCTACGCTCCAGGAATTCGTGAGTGACTTCGAGGCGGGCAGGCTGCCGAAGCGGGAGGCCTAGTATGGGGAAGCCTCTCTACCTCACGACCACCCTTCCGTACGTGAATGCGGATCCGCATATTGGATTCGCGCTTGAAATAGTCCAAGCGGATATTTATGCGCGCTACCGTTCACTCACCGGCGACGATGTCTTTTTCAACACGGGTACAGATGAACATGGGCTCAAGATTTACCAGAAGGCCAAGGAGGAGGGCCGCGACCCGCAGGAGTACACAGACGCGTATGCCGCCAAGTTTCGCGGACTGAAAGCTAAACTCGGGCTCTCAGACACTCTGCATTTCATCCGGACGACCGATCTCCACCACAAGGCTGCCGCGCAGGAGATGTGGCGCCGCTGCCTCGCAAAGGGTGATATTTACAAAAAAAAGTACAAAGGACTCTACTGCGTAGGCGACGAGATGTTTCTCAAAGAGGGTGACTTAGTGAATGGGAAGTGTCCGAATCATCCGACGATGGAGCCGATGGAGATAGAAGAGGAGAACTACTTCTTCAAGCTCAGCAACTACCAAAGCCAGCTGGAAGATTACCTCTCGAAAGAAGGTGTCATCGTGCCCGAGTGGCGCAGGCTCGAGGCACTCACTTTCGTCCGGCACGGTCTTGAAGACTTCAGCATTTCTCGAGAAAAATCGCGGCTCCCATGGGGTGTACCGGTGCCAGGTGACGAGAGTCAGGTCATGTACGTGTGGTTCGATGCTCTTACGAATTACATCTCAACACTCGGTTGGCCCTCCTCCGCTAAAGCTACGGAGGGCAAGCCCGAAGACCTGTTTGAGAAGTTTTGGGTCAACGGAGAGGTCATGCAAGTTGCCGGCAAAGACCAGGTACGTTTCCAAAGCGTGATGTGGCAAGCCATGCTCATGTCGGCCGGGGTCAAGAATACCGACAGGGTGGTATACCACGGCTTCATCACCTCGGGCGGACAGAAGATGTCGAAGAGCATCGGCAATGTCATCGATCCATACGCCATCGTCGACGAATACGGCGCAGATGCGCTTCGCTACTTCCTCGCGCGCCACGTACACCCCTTTGAGGATAGCGACGTGACGATGGAGCGATTCAAAGAAGCATACAACGCCGACCTCGCGAATGGGCTGGGGAATCTTGCGGCGCGTGTTCTAACAATGGCGAAGAATTACGAAGCGTTTCCTGACGGTCACGCGCCGATGCCAATTGTCGAGTGCTTTTCATTTGTGCAGGTGTTCAGGCTCGACCTCGCCCTACAAAAAATAAACGAACGAATTAGTCAGATAGACGGGGAAATTGCGGAAACGAAGCCCTTTACTGTTTACAAGACCGACCCGGAAAAGGCACGCTCGATGGTCAGGAACTATGCGACACAGCTGAGAGACGTTGCTGCCACTCTTGCGCCTTTCATTCCCGACACTAGTTCGACAATTCTCAGCGCGCTAAAAAATAAAGAAGTTCCAAAGGTGTTGTTTCCCCGAAGGGATTAAATGTATGAAATATTTCGATGCGCATACGCACGTGAACTTCGTCGCGTATGACGGAGACAGGGAAGCGACTATAGAGCGCTCGCGAGAGCAGGGCGTTGGGATGAATGTCGTCGGCACGCAGTACGACACGTCGAAGAGCGCGGTCGAGCTTGCGGAGAGGCACGAGCATGTCTATGCGACGATCGGGCTCCATCCCATACACACGTCGAAGTCGTACCACGATAAAAAGGAGTTGGGCGAAGGCGGTAAAGAATTCACGTCGCGCGGAGAAGTCTTCGACATTGCATCGTACGAAGCACTTGGCGGGTCGAAGAAAGTCATCGCTATCGGAGAATGCGGGCTCGACTACTACCGCGTCGACAAGGACACGAAGGACGTGCAGGTGAAAGCGTTCGTCGAGCAGATAGAGCTGGCGAACAAGCTGCAGAAGCCGCTCATGCTCCACATCAGGCCTGCCCTTCGTAGCCTTGGCGAAGTAGGGAATGCGTACGAGGACGCCCTAGAGGTGCTCGATGCACACGCGAAAGTCCGTGGTAACACACATTTCTTCGCGGGGGATTGGGCGATAGCAAAAAAATTCCTCGATAGGGGATTCACGCTATCGTTCACGGGTGTTATCACGTTTGCCCGCGATTACGACGAAGTTATTCGCAACGCGCCGCTCGACATGCTGCTCTCGGAGACTGACGCTCCATACGTGACGCCCGCGCCACACCGTGGAAAGCGCAACGAACCTGCGTATGTGGAAATGGTTGTGCGCGCAATCGCTGAGATACGCAGTGATGACTTCGAGAAGGTGCGGGAGCAGCTGCTCGCGAATGCCATGCGAGTTTTCAGAATTGCGGTATAGTAACAGCACATGACGAAGATTTGGGCAGCACTCGCGGTTCTCGTACTCGTTGTCATCGCAGCGATATGGCTCGTTGCGGCGCCGGCACCCTCAGAAAATTCCTCAATTGCTGAGGAGACGCGCGTCTTCACTTGGAACATTACAGAGCTCGGTGAGCACCCGTCGGCACCGGGAATACCGCGCTCCGGCATCACGCTTACATCCGGTGGTCAGACCTACCCCATTGGCGAGTTCAGCGGTGCTTGTGCCGAGATCGACGGCACTTCCTGGCCTCTCTACGAGGGCGAGAAGACGGGCGTTATCTGCTGGTGGGCTGGGGGCGGAAGCGAAGTCGGGATTTTCGAGGAGAACGGCACTTTCGTCGTAAAGGAAGGCGATTTGGACGAGGGAAATGCCGACATACCTGGTTTCCGGGGCAACTTCCGCACGATTCTGGTTCTCGACTAGCGATAGAGCCAATTCTTGCGGGCGCTAGGCGTGCATGATAGAGTGCGCCCACAATATGGCAGAGGAAACGAGTGTAGTCGTCGACAAAGCCTCGGATACCGAGGTCTTCACCCGCATTTACGAAGCGGGCTACCATATCATCCCTTCTGTCTCTGAGGAGCAGGTCGAGAAGATAGTCGGCCAGATCCGCGATGCTATCGAGAAGGCTGGCGGCTCGTTTATAGCTGAGGGTGCCCCCGCCCTGACGAAGCTCTCGTATGCCATGGATGCACGCGAAGGTGACAAATACGTGACTCACGACAGAGGGTACTTTGGCTGGCTGAAATTCGAAGCCCCTGTCGAGGCGGCACAAGCCCTCGACGAGATGCTTAAGCGTGACCAGACCATTCTCCGTTCGATTGTATTCCAGACGGTCCGCGAGGAAACGCGCGCTCGCATGAAGGCACCAACGCTGCGCGAAGTGAAGCGCTCCGACACGATAAAGAGCACACCGCGCCGTGAAGAGGGAGCCGCTGCGCCAGTGTCCGAGGTAGATCTCGACAAGGCGCTCCAGGACATCACAGAGGAGTAGTGCTAGACTTTTCTTATGTATATCAACAAAGCCATACTTTTCGGCAATCTGACGCGCGACCCAGAGCTCCGCGCGCTCCCGAGTGGCATGAATGTGTGCAATTTCTCTGTTGCCACGAACCGAGTCTACAAAGATCGTGATGGCAAGAAACAGGAGCAGACTGATTTCCACAATGTGGTCGTCTTCGGCCGCCAGGCAGACACTGTTTCGCAGTACCTCAAAAAGGGCAGCTCCGTGTACGTGGAGGGCCGGATGCAGACTCGCAGTTGGGATGACAAATCGAGCGGTGAGAAAAAGTATCGCACGGAGGTCGTCGCCGATTCGGTGCAATTCGGGCCGCGCAGCTCCGGCTCCGGTGGCAGCTCGCGCAAAAACGAAACTCCCGATGAAGAACCAGCATCGTCGAGTGGGTCTGGCATAGATTACCCGAAAGATGATATAAATCCCGACGACATCCCATTTTAAAGTATGAACAACATCCTCACACAGAATGATATCCAGCACGTCGATTACAAGGATGTCGACCTCCTGAAGCAGTTCATCAACCCGCATGGCAAGGTGATGTCGCGCAAGCGCACCAACCTCACAGCCAAGCAGCAACGCGCTGTCGAAGCTGCTATCAAGCGCGCTCGTTTCATGGGGCTTCTGCCCTACATCCAAAAGTAATTTTGGATGAGGCAGAAGCGGCCGGAGCGATGTCACGCGAGCTCGCGCGACCGCGAGGCGGGGGCTGCGACCGAGGCGAGTGGTGACGAGCCGAGAGTTGTGGCCTTCTTCCCTACATCCAAAAGTAAGTCCAAGGTACTACCCACATGAGGCCGCCCGATGGGCGGCCTCATCATCTATAATTCGGGGAATGGCTCGTAAGGTAAAGCAGTCCCTTGCCGCAACGGTGGAGGCATGGCTTGTCGTGGCAGCCGCGGGGCTTACCGTCTGGCTCCTGCAATCTGACACGCTCTCGACGATTATGGACGCGTCGACCGCATTCGGCCCGCTCGCCGGGTTCGTCGCAGGCCTCATGTACTCGACGTTCATCACCACACCGATTGCCATCGGAAGCTTCTACGAACTCGCACACCAGTCGTCCGCACTGCAGATAGCCTTCCTGGGCGCGCTCGGCGCGACGCTCGTAGATATCGTCTTGGTAAAAGGTGTTCGGTCTCCTCTGATGGATTCGATACTGCGCGCCGCTTTCGGCGACAAGCTCTACCTGTTTGCACGGCGGCTTTCCAAGGGGAAACTGCGTATTGTGTCCGCTCTACTCGGATGCTTCCTTATCGCGATTCCGGTGCCGACCGATGAGGTGGGGGTCACGTTCCTCGGTATGTCCCACCTCGGCGCGTGGAGAGTGGCGCCTTTGATCTTTGTGGCTGACTTCGCGGGGATATTCTTTCTCACGTCTGCGTTCCAGACTTTCTCGTGATTTCCGATTGGCGCTTTGGCCGCGAGGTATACGAGCGCGCCTCAGGCTCGCTCCACGTACTCCTGCGTTTCTTAGGATACGGTAATTTGCACGCCGAGCAGCGTACGCTATAGTCCCGGTAGTCAACGCGGGAGGTTTCCATGCTTATGGATGCATCACTGCCGCTCTACAAGCCAGGTTCCGGCTACCACGAACGGAATCTTCAGGTCGAGTCAGAGCTCTACGACATTGTCGCGAGGGCTCGCGCGGATAAATTCAGCCCGTGGATCACGCCCTGCATGAAAGTATTCGAATTCGGTGTGGGGACAGGCGTGAATATGGCCGCACTGCGCTGCCGCGCCAGGGTCGGCTATGATGTCTGCTCACTCATGCACGAGCTGCAACGCTCTCGGATCCGGTTTCGCTGGGAAACAGCATCGATGCGCTCTGCGCAGTTCGATGCCGTCATTTGTCACCACGTGCTCGAACACGTAACGGATCCGTGGCGCGTAATCTCAGAAATGCGTCGTCTACTCGTCCCCGATGGGGTACTTGTCCTGCACGTGCCGTATGAGATCGAGCGCAGCTACGTCACGTTCAACCCCAAGCTCGACAACGGACACTTGTTTTCTTGGACACCTCAGACACTCGGATCCCTCCTCGTCGGTAGTGGATTCGATGTCGAACGCATCGGAGTCCAGAAGTTCGGGTACGACAGATTTGCGGCGCGTCTCGTTGGTAAAGTATGCCCTACAGACGTACTGTACAGAGCGGTGCGTTGGGCATTACTGACGTTGCGACCGCGGTATGAGATCGCGGCCGTGTGCCGAAAGCCGCGGTAAAACGCGGCAGAGTAAATGAAGCGCGCCTTCGGGCGCGCTTTTTTGTTACGCTCGCTCCACGTATTCTCCCGTTTCGGTGTTGATGCGGAGCACATCGCCTTCTTTGACGAACATAGGCACGGTGAGTGTGGCACCTGTCTCGAGCGTGACCACTTTTGAGCCGCCCTGGGCTGTGTTGCCGCGTACGTCCGGAGGAGCCTCTACGACCTTGAGTTCGACTTTGACCGGGAGCTTTACCCGGAATAGGTTGTCCTGGAAGGAAAGGGTCGTCACTTCCATATTGGGCTTGAGGAACTGACCGCTATCGCCGACAGTCTCGTCACTCACCGTAAAGCGTGCCGACTTGTTGCTTGCCTCGTGAAAAACCCACTCACCCTTGCGGTCATCGCGAAATACGAAGACTGCAGGCTTTGATTCGATCTCGGCTTCCTCAAGTTTGTCCGATTGCTGGAAAGAATATTCCATCGTGTTGCCCTTGATGAGGTGACGCATTTTTGTCTGATTCACAGGACGGCGCTGCTGTTTCTTCATAATATTGTTCCAGGTGCAGACGTACGGTTCGCCGTCGATGATGACTGCGACACCCGGCTTCACATCGTTGTAGCTGAGCATAGTGGCCGCATTGTAGCCAAGAAAAAGAGAATGTCCACTTGAGCTATACTTTGGACATGCAACTTGTCGAACCGACTGTCGCATGTAAGGACTCTTTTATCACTGCAGTCGAAGAATTTCAGCGGGAGGACAACATTCGCTCGATGCAGTACAAGGGTCTTTCGCGCGAAGAACTCCAGTCTGATTTCGAGGGATTTTGCAGGAAGCAACGTGAACGTTCGCTAGGGAAAAATTTACCGAAAGACTTTGTGGCGGATTCGATATACTGGCTTGTCGACAATGGCGAGTACATAGGACGGATAAGCATCCGACACGAACTTAATGACAAGCTGCGAAGTATTGGCGGACATATCGGATACGATGTACGGCCGTCAAAGCGTGGCAGGGGATACGCGACGCGTATGCTCACGCTCGCGCTCGAGAAATGCCGCGAGCGTAGCTTAGACAAGGTGCTCATCACATGCGACGAAACCAACGTTGCCTCGAAGCGAGTTATCGAAAAGAATGGTGGGGTTTTTGAGTACAAAGTTCCAAATCCGGAGGGTGGACCAGACAAACTGCGCTACTGGATTACCCTCACTCGAGAATCTTGAAGAGCGCAAATTTTTCCCTGTTGAATGCGCCAAAGCCGTGCTTCTCAAAAAGCGCGGTAGCGCCGGTAATGGTGAGTACCTCGTGCACCTGTAATACTCGCGCTTCTTCGAGACATTTCTGCACGAGCTGCGTTGCGATTCCTTTGCCTTGAAATTCGGGAAGTACCGCAAGAGAGCGGACCTCCGCGAGTCGTTGTGAATACACCTCTAGAGCGCAGCAGCCGATGATGCGACCACTCTCTTCCGCGACGTAGAACTCGTCCGCGCGCGGCAAATGCTGCTGCATGAGCGCATCGGGGAACAGTGCAATGATTTCCTTGATGCTGGAGAAGTCTCTCTCGCCCGCCTTTCGGAGCTGCATGCCTACTCCTCACTCCCGCCACCGGATGACTTCGGTGAGATGGTGCCGTCTTGGAGGCCTTTCCGGATATTCTTCAGAAGTTCGTTGAGTACTTTCTTATCTTCGCGCAAGAATGTTCGTGCTGCATCATACCCGCGCCCGAGTTTCGTCTCGCCAATCGTGTAAGAGCCGCCAGCCGACTTCTCGACGAATCCCATCTTCTCACCGAGCGCGAGCGCTTCGCCTTCTTTTGAGATGCCTTCGCCGTAGAGCATGTCGAACTCAACTGCGCGAAAGGGAGCGGCGACCTTGTTCTTTACGATTTTCACGCGATGTCGCCCGCCCATCACTTCGTCGCCCTTCTTTATCTGTGCGATGCGACGTATATCGATGCGGACTGATGTATAGAACTTGAGCGCCTTGCCACCCGGGGTCGTCTCGGGGTTCCCGAACATCACACCTATCTGCATGCGAATTTGGTTGATGAAAATCACCACGGTCTTCGTCTTGGCGACGACTGCAGTGAGCTTGCGAAGTGCTTGGGACATGAGGCGCGCCTGCTTACCCACGTGGCTCTGACCCATGTCGCCCTCGATTTCGTCTTTCGGAGTGAGCGCTGCTACGGAGTCGATAACAATGACGTCGATTTTGCCGCTCCGCACGAGACTCTCGACTATCTCGAGCGCCTGTTCGCCAGTGTCGGGCTGCGACACGAGTAAGGTAGAGATGTCGACGCCAATCTTCTTTGCGTATTCGGGATCGAGCGCGTGCTCTGCGTCGATGAATGCGCAGATGCCACCTTTCTTTTGCGCTTCGGCTATCGCGTGAAGGCACAGCGTCGTTTTGCCGGAGCTCTCAGGCCCGAATATTTCGATGATTCGACCACGTGGCAGTCCGCCGATACCAAGCGCCCAATCGACGCCGATGGATCCGGTCGGAATGGCATCGACGTCCACTTTCGGGGTCGCGCCGAGCATCATGATGCTATCGTCGCCAAACTTGGTCTTGATATCGGAGAGCGCTCGCTCGATGTCTTTGTCCGAGCCGGTACCCGTCTGCTTGGGGGGAGCCTTTTCTTTTTTGGTCATTGCCATGCCGGAAGTATACCCCGTCAGGTAGACAGGGGTATTCGGCACTTATCCCCGGTTTCGGATGCATTCAGAGGTGGTGCGTCGCGCGAATTTCACGGGACTGGAGTCTATGGGGTAGACGACGCTATGTCTGTGGTCGTGGGTGCGAGGGTCGCAGAAGTGGGGGGCGCGTGCAGGCCATCAGGAGGCCGGGGAGTCTCGCCAGTGTAGTACACCTGGAGCACCTCCTGGCTCGTGTTGCCGTACTTATCTTCCGCATCGAAAACGATGCGGTTGAGACCAGGTGCGAGGAGGAATGGTTCTTCGAAAGAGCCGTCTTCGGTAACAGTAATCGTCGCTCCGTTCATCTTGAGTGACGCTATGCGTTCGGCCTTTCCCGTGATGCGGTAGAATTGCTCGTCTGAAGTCAGGGTCTCGGTGGGAAGCTCGATACGAGGCCCGAAAAGGAGACCACGCGTTTCATAGTACGCGTAACCTGCGAGGGCCAGGAAAAGTAGGACTACAGTACTCTTCGTGAGCGTAGAATCGCGGAACGCGATCATACGGGTCGTGAATCTTCTTCGGAGTCGGCCTCATCCTCTTCCTCAGGCGCTGAAGCGGCGAGCTCGTCGGCATTACCCGCCCCGACGACGTCGCGCGGTTTTGCACCGTCGGCGGGGCCGATAACCCCGCGCTCCTCAAGGATGTCCATGAGGCGCGCAGCGCGCGCATAGCCGACGCCGAGCTTACGCTGCAAGTATGATGTCGATGCCTTACCCGCCTCGATGACCGTCTTCTTCGCCTCCGGGTAGAGCTCGTCGTCCTCGTCGCTCCCTTCACCCTCCATCGAAGCGAAAATCGCATCTGTCCCGCCGTTCTGAGCACTTCTGTCGGTGAAATCTATCTCGCTCGGTATGTTCCCCTCATTTTCTTTTGCAATGAAGGCGACAACCTTCTTTACCTCTGCCTCCGTGATGTACGGCGCCTGGATGCGGCGTGGCTTCGACATCTCGCCAGAGAGGAAGAGGGTATCGCCTGCGCCGAGGAGCTTTTCGGCGCCGCCCGTGTCGAGGATGGTGCGCGAATCTATCTGCGAAGCGACCTGGAGAGCCACGCGACCAGGAATGTTCGCCTTGATGAGGCCCGTGATGACCTTCACCGATGGGCGCTGTGTCGAAAGTATAAGGTGAATGCCCACCGCTCGGCTCATCTGCGCGAGACGCACGATGCCGCTCTCGAGTTCCCGTGGATACGACTGCATGATATCGGCGAGCTCGTCGATGATAAGGACGATGTAGGGCATTGCTTCGGGGAGGGGCTGTCCCTCCTCGGAACCTTTTTCGAGCGCGGGCGCGAGCACGTTCTCATGGTAGGAGGCAATGTCCCGGACTTTCTCGGTCTCAAGGATGTTGTACCGGCGTTCCATTTCTTTCGCGAGCCACTTGAGCGCGAGTATCGCTTTTTTCGCATCTGTAATCACCGGCGTGAGTAGGTGCGGGATGGAATTGTAAAGTGTGAGCTCCACGCGCTTGGGGTCGACCATGATGAAGCGCAGTTTCTCGGGTCCGCAGCGGTAGAGGAGCGAGACAATGAAGTCGTGGATGGTCACCGACTTGCCGGCGCCTGTGGTACCAGCTACCAGGAGGTGCGGCATGCGAGCGAGGTCGGCAAAGTGCGGCTGTCCCGTGATGGAGCGGCCGAGCGCCATGAGGAGTGGCTTGTCAGAGGCAGTAAATTGTTCGTCGGTCACGAGCGGTGCCATGCCAAGTGTCGTGCGCGCAATGTTCGGCACTTCGATGCCGACCAGCGCTTTGCCAGGGATGGGCGCTTCGATGCGTATTGGCGATGCGGCGAGCGCGAGCTCGAGATTGCTCTGGAGCGCAACGATTTTTGAAAGCCGCACGCCCTCTGCTGGCTTCATGGCATAGCGCGTCACGGTCGGTCCAATCGACGCTTCGTCCATTTCAACCTGGATGCCGAAATTTTGCAGCGTGCGCTTGATGAGGTTCATATTGGCTTTGACGTCGCCGACCTCAGGCTTTCCCTTGTTTTTCGAAAGGAGAGAAGCGGGCGGCGGCGTATACGCGCTCCCTGTCGCCGCGATAATGGGGAAACCATCTTGTGCAGGTGGGCTCTCACGTTTGTCGAAAGAGCTTACGGTCGGTTGCTTCGGTGACTCGACTTCAGCGTCAGCCGATTCCTCTTCCTCGGAAGCTTCGTCGCCGTCCTGCGGGAGGCCTGTCACGGACACGTCATCAATGTCTTTGTCGTCCGCCGTGGGTTCAGCACGGAGAGATGCCTTGAGCGATGTGTAGAGCGCATGGAGGTTCACATCGAAAGCCACAATGAGCGCTGCGATAATGAACGAGACGAGGAATATGCCAGTGGCCACCGTATCAACGAGCGACACGAATATGGTTGCTATCGCATCGCCGAGCATGCCGCCGCTCGTAGGCGAAAAGAGGCTGATGAGACTAAGCGCTGAGAGAAGAAAGACGACCATGCTCGCGAGCTGCACCCAGCCAAAACTGCGCTCGAATGAGCGGAAGATAAGTACAGCGAGCATCACGAGCGAAAGTGGGAGAAGCATGTAGCCTACTCCCAAAAGCCATGTGAGCCAGGTATAGAGGAGTTCCCCGACGGAGCCGCCTATCCCGACTCCCGCAAGCGTAAGAAAGCCAGCGATAGCAACAAAAAAAATGGCGACGACGCCCCTAAGCGCTTCGCTACTTACAAGCGGCGTGGCGTCCGCATCATCGGTACTCTTCTTGCGTCCATTCTTCCGCTCCCTCTTTTCAGCCATGCGGACAATGATATCACGCTCGCGACGCTGAATTCGCGAAAAAAGCTATGATTTTCGCCGCGAATCGGAGACAGGCCGCCTCCTAAGTCGCGGAATCGGTCAGCGCATGACGGTTTGCGTACCGGACATGTCCTATATATAATTCAAAGCGTCCGTAATACGTAAGAGACCTCTATAAGACATTTAAAAACCTACAATGGACGAGATAAAAGACACACAAAGGACAGAATCTTTATCTCGATTCATCGAACAGCACTCTGTGCGTACGAACCCGTTCGGTGAGAACAGGGCGGCCGATCGCGCGTACAGACGCGCGGAGCGCATTGTCGCTGGGCTGCATCTACTGACCAACCATATTTCGCATGTTGAACCCGTCCGCACACGAGCGAGAGAACTTGCAACAGCGCTTCTCGATGATGCCTTGAATCTCAGGGATGAGATGCGGTCGTCTCATTCTCAGTATGTTCGCGGATTTCTCTCGAATGTACGCTATCTGATTTCGCTCGTGCGCGTGATGGCTGTGTCGGGACACATTTCAAGTGCGAATGCCTCGGTCGTCATCGAAGCGCTCGATGAACTCGGTGGGTTCATTGTCGCATCGCAACGCTCTATTCTTTCTGAGAACGTTTCGCTCACAAGAGAAGACCTGACAGACGTGCGCGCGACTAGTTTCCGTGTACCAAACAATAGGAATATAAAGGACATGTCCAATATAAAGGACACAAAGGACGTGGCCTCTACAAAGGACGTGCATGAGTCGTCCGTTGGACAATCGGACGCTACAGGAAAGCTGAGTTCTCGTGTCCAGAGCATATTGGAGATTCTCAAGGTAGGAGGCTCGCTGGGCATAAGGGATATATCCGCGAACTTGCCAGAATACAGCGAGAAGATGATTCAGCGGGAGTTGCTCGATTTGGTATCTCGTGGTGCTGTAAAGAAGACGGGGCTGAAACGGTGGAGCAGGTATTCCATAGCAGCCTAACGGGGGCTTTAAATATGGATGTATCTTCGTTTGTGGCTCTCCTGAAGCCTTGGTGAAATATATCCCGCACAAGCCCGTCTATATTATTGACTCCCCCTTACGGCTGGAGTATTGTTCCCCGGTAATCTGATGAGTGGAAAAAGGGCCAGAGATGGCGCTTTTTTGCTCACAGGTTATCCACAAAGTAGAGTTCATCGAAATCACGGTTGGATAACCCCCTGGTATATAATTGCGCTGATGTGCCCGAGGGGCGCATCAGAACAGGGGAGCGACCTGATGTCGCACTCTGCGCCGTTCTTTGACACAACATATAGTGTGAAGAAATCATGGATGTCGCACATCCTGTTCATGAGCAATCTCATGAGAATAATTTCATGCGTTGCAATGACGCATGAATACTTCCGCATATCTGAATCGTCCAGTTACGAGAGAACATCCCGCACGATCCGCCTGGGAGGCGGAATTCCCTTCTTGCTGCTAATCCCTTTTCTCCGCGTCGACATTATTAAAGGAGTAGGGGCTAGCAAAATTATTAGTGGTCTCGATCCGCCAACAAGCGGAATATCGGGATCGCACAAAGTACACGTGCTTTTTGTCGAAAGAACACGTGTGCGGCCTCGCGCTGAAAGGCGCGGGGAGAAAGGTCAAACACAAAATATGAGTAAAGCATTAGCAACAAAGAATGTTGCGGCTGTGCTCCTCGCTGTTGCCTTGGTTTTCGGTTTTGCTTTCTCTTTCGCCGCTCCGGTGAAAGCGCAGAGCATCAGTGATCTCCAGGCTCAGATCCAGGCACTTCTCGCACAGATCCAGGCGCTCCAGGGCGGTTCTAGCTCCGGCGGCGCTTGCGTGAGCTTCACCTTCACGACGAACTTCCGTCAGGGACAGTCGGGCGCTGAAGTCATGCAGATCCAGAAATTCCTGAACACGATGGCTGACACTCGCGTGGCAGCTACGGGCGCAGGTTCTCCGGGCAACGAAACCTCCTTCTTCGGCCCCGCTACGGCGGCCGCGGTCAGGAAGTTCCAGGAGAAGTACGCGGCGGACATCCTCACTCCGGTCGGCCTCACGGCTGGCAACGGTTACTGGGGTCCTTCGACGCGTGCTAAGGCCAACGCACTTGCTGCGGCTTGCGTACCAGGCACGACTCCGGGCACAACCCCGGGCGGCACGGTAGGCGGCACGCTCCAGGTGATGGCTGGCTCCCAGCCGGCGAACTCGCTTGCTGTACAGGGCGCTTCGCGCGTTCCGTTCACAACCTTCACGCTCACCAACACGAGCGCGGCGGCTGTGACCATCAACAACGTGACTGTCCAGAAGAACGGTCTTGGCGACAAGGCAGTCTTCGACGGCATCATCCTCGTTGATGCGACGGGCCAGGCTCTTGGCAACTCCAAGACCATGAACTCGAACAATCAGGCTGTTCTCGATGCGGGCATCACGCTCCAGCCGGGTCAGTCTGCGCAGCTCACGGTCGCGGGCAACATGCTCACGAGCGGTCTCAACACCTACGCTGGTCAGATCATCGGTCTCTCTGTTGTCGGTGTAAACACCAACGGCACGGTCTCCGGCTCGCTCCCGATCTCGGGTGCGATGCACACGATCAACGCCACGCTCTCGATCGGTTCCATGACTGCCGCTGTCGGCAGCGAGGACCCGAACACGACTGCGCTCAACTCGAGCACGACAGGTAAGCCGATTGGCACGACCGGATTCACGTTCGGCGCCATCCGTCTCACCAACACGGGCTCTGCTGAGGACCAGTGGGTCAAGTCGATTCGCTGGAACCAGTCTGGTTCAGCTTCTGCCTCTGACCTCGCCAACGTAGTGACTGTCGTCGATGGTACGTCGTACCCGATGACAATCTCTTCAGACGGTAAGTACTACACGGTAGTATTCCCGGGCAATGGTCTCGAGATCATGAAGGGTCTCCAGAAGGAATTCGTCGTCAAGGCTGACATCGTCAACGGCCCAGCCCGCACGATCAGCTTCGACATCTACAAGGCTTCGGACATCTACGTAGTCGGTGAGACGTTCGGTTACGGCATCACGCCGACAGCCGCGTCTACGGCTTCGATTGACAACGCGTCCCAGTTCACGACCGGCACGCCGTTCTTCTCGGCGACCGTCGTGCAGGTGAACGCGGGTACCGTTTCCTCGGTCTCGCGCGCCAACGAAGTCGCAGCTCAGAACATCGTTGAAGTCTCGCCCAACCAGCCTCTCGGCGGGTTCGCGGTAGACATCAAGGGTGAGGCGATTACGGTCGCTTCCCTCACGTTCGGCTTCGTCGTTACAGGTGGTCAGGATGCCACCGACCTCGACAACATCACGCTCGTCGATGCCAATGGCGTCGTCGTCGCGGGTCCTGTCGACGGCGTAACAGGCACCGGCACCAACGGTAAGGTGACGTTCACCGATACGGTGACGTTCCCGACCGGCCGCACGGTGTACACCCTCCGCGGTCAGCTCTCGAGCGACTTCGGCAATGGTGACACCATTCAGGCAACCACGACGCCTTCGTCCACGTACTGGACGAATGTTCGCGGTACGATCACGGGCAACTCGATTACGCTCTCTGGCTCGGATGTCACGGGTAACACCATGACTGTCCGCTCTGGTCAGGTTGTTCTCTCAGTTGCTTCGTCTCCGGCCGCCCAGACAATCGTCGCGGGTGGCACGGGGGTCACGGTCTCCGGTATCAACTTCGATGCCACGCAGTCCGGCGAGGACGTTCGCTTCAACTCGGCGAAGTTCCTCTACACGGAAAGCTTGAGCACGAACGATGACATCAACAACTGTGCCGCATACGACGGCGCGACGCGTCTCAACAGCTCTGGCGTGAGCTTCGGCGACAATGCCGACGACCTCACCTTCAGCTTCGACACGCCGCTCGTTGTATCGAAGGGCACGGTGAAGACGGTAACCATCAAGTGTGATATCCCGTCGATTACGAACAGCGGTACGTTCTCGGTGGGTGTTGCCGAATCGGGCACCTCGGGCAACGCGGGCTTCACTGGCACTGGCGTTACGTCAAGCCAGTCAATCACGCCGTCGCTCATTACGGCCGATACGCTTACGGGCAACACCATGACCGCTTCCTCTGGAGGCGCGCTCACGGTGGCCAAGGACTCGTCGTCTCCGTCGTACTCGCTCGCAGCGGCTGGCACGACCGGCGTCACGCTGGGTATGCTCCGCTTCAACGGTACGAACGAGGACATGAGACTCGATCGCGTTGCTCTCCAAATGAGCAACTCGGCGGCATCATCGTCTCCGGCCAACCTGACACAGGTGACCATCTGGGATGGTGCGACGCAGGTGGGTACGGCACTCTTTGCCGGCACTCGCTTCGCGACCTCGACCCTCTCGGGCAACGTGGTCATTCCGGCCAACGGCTTCAAGGTCCTCACCATCAAGGGTGACCTTGCAAACATCGGCACGGGTCAGGCCACGACGACCAACGGCATCCTGATCCAGGTCGACTACGACGACGCTGACTCGACAGGCACTCGTGCCATCGGTCAGCAGTCGGGTACGACCATCAACAGGACTTCGTCTGCTGACACGGCAGTCGACGGTGTGCGCGTATTCCGCTCATACCCGTCGTCGTTCGCGACGCAGAACAGTGGCCTTACGCAGACGCTGATCAGCGGTACGAACACGCTCTACCGCTTCTCAGTCTCGTCGAGCAACACAGGCTTCGGTATCGGCATCGACCAGATAACGGTCAACCTCGCGACATCGTCGGCCACGACGACCAACCTCAGACTCTACGCATTCACGGACTCGAACTTCTCGGTCCCGGCGGCGGGCTTCTCAGGCGGTCTCCTTGGCACGGTCGCGGCGCCGATTAGCGGCGACAACAAGGTCTCGCTCGGTACATCTGAACTTCAGATCCCGGCCGGCGCTACCTACTACTTCGAAGTGCGCGGCGATGTAAGCATCGTTGCGACCTCCGGTACGAGCCAGGTCTCTACGAAGATCGCTGGTGATACGACCACGGCTAAAGTTGATGACGCAACTACGGTTAATGCGGCACACAACTTCGTCTGGTCTGGTAATGCGACGACCACATCTGAGTCGACGCATGAAGACTGGAGCAGCGGCTACGGCGTCCCTGGTCTCCCAGGTGGCGGCACAGCCGTGTACACGCTCTCGAAGCAGAACTAACGACTCGGTGGGGCTTGGCCTAAGGCCAACTTCCATCCAGTCTCCGCTTACGGCGACAACGTAGGCAAGCGAAGGCCTCCCCGAAAGGGGAGGCCTTTTGCTTTGGGACGAGCTCACGTATAGAATGTGACTCTATGCAAAAAAATACAATCATTTCCGCAGCGCTCGTCATTCTGATACTTCTTGCTGGTGTAGTGTTTTGGGCATTCCAGCGCGGCGTTATCTACATGAAAGATGGCAGGCCTGGATTCTCAAAAGACGCCATCACCAATCCCGTTCCCGCGGTTGAGCGAGAACCTGTATTCCCAGCCGACTTTCCCGAAGCTGGCAGAGAAATATACCTCAAGAACGTAGCCGCCCTCGCCGACGTACTCGATGCTGATCCTGCCAACTACGAAGCGTGGCTCGACCTCGCTATTTACTACCGCATGGTGAACAATCACGAGGGCGCCGTGGAAATATGGGAGTACCTACGGAAGCTCTACCCGGACGCCGCACTCGCTTCCCGCAATCTCGGCGAGCACTACTTCCACTATGCGAAGGATTACAAAAAGGCGGAGACGTACTATGAGGAGTCGATGCGCAAGAGCCCAGGTCTCGAGACCAACTACACGGACATGTACGAAATGTATAAGTATGCCTACAAACAGGACACGACAGCGGCAATAGATATATTGAAACGCGGTATCGAGGCAGTGAACGCGACAAGCGCAACGCAGTTCAAAATCATGCTTGGCCGCGAGTACCGCGACAGGGGGGACAGAGACAACGCCCGCACGTACCTCTCAGAGGCGCGCGATGAAGCTCAGGCACGCGGCGACCGCAGCCTCGCGAGCCAGCTCCAGAGCGAAATCAACGCCCTCCAACCGTAGCCCCGCCTCCCAACCCCCCACCCTTCTGAAGGACCGACCTTCAGTTTCTGAGAGAATTTTCCCCAGCTCAGCCTTCAACGATGATCTGAAGGTCGGTCCTTGGTAAAATGGGTTGATGGAGAGGCCAACTGCGCTCGCAACGGGCGAAATCTACCATGTCTTCAATCGGGGAGCCCATAAATTGCCCATTTTTCATGATGAATGGGACTATAGGCGTTTTCAGATACTCTTACTACTTGCTAACTCAACAGAGCGCGTCGATGTCGGAAATCTCCTTACAAAATACCAAGGACCGTCCTTGGTAAATTTGTTTGATCAGGAGTCGCCCATTGAGCGTCTGGTAGATATTCTTGCTTACTCCCTTTTGCCGAATCACTTTCACATCGTGCTTCGACAAAAACTCGACACGGGAGTGACAGCATTTATGCGCAAGCTTGCGACGGGCTATTCGATGTATTTCAACCTAAAGCACAATCACAGCGGAACGCTGTTCCAGGGGAGGTTTAAAAGTAGTCACATAGATTCGGACCCGTACTTTAATTGGATTTTTGCGTACGTGCATCTGAATCCGGTTTCGGTGACGGAGCCCGAATGGAAGGAGAAGGGGCTGAACGATACCCTGCGAACCAAAGATTTTCTCGGATCGTACGCCTTCTCGAGCTATTACGATTACTATATCGGCGCACGAGCGGAGCGATCTATCCTCGCAGCAGACGAAGCGGCTCAGTATGTCGAATCAAACAGCAGTTTTCACGCGCTGCTCGAAAGCTATCAGGGCGGCAGGGAGATGTTCCAGTTGACGGATAACCTTGTCTGAAGGTCGGTCCTTCAGTTTGGGGATAATTCATGAAAGGAAGTGGGGATGTGGGATAATCCGCGCATGAGAAATTTGCTTCGTCGATGGTGGTTTTGGGTACTGGTTGTCGTGGTTGTCATCCTTGGTTTCCTGTATTTGCCCTGGTACATCCCTTGGAAACTCGAACAGTGGGGTATTGAGAGAGAGCGAGCCGCAGAGCAGGCTGTTTGGGAAGAGTACCTCGCTGAGAACGAGGCACTCGCGCAGGCGTATGCGAGCGACCCCTACGGCGGCGGCACACCGGAGGAAACACTACGACTTTATGTTGACGCACTCCAAAAGAAAGACTACGCATTGGCAAGTAAATATTTTGTAGTAGAAAAACAAGAAGAGATTCTTGATGATCTGCACTACTCGGAGTCGCAGGGCTTTATGGGAGCGTACCTAGACGTTGTATCCCTCCGAAGTGAAGCAAGCGTATCTGTCCTTGGCGATGGGGCTGACATCGAGTTCTTTAATCGGAGTGGCGCGCAAGTTCATTTCGGGCAGATGATTTTGAACCCATTTACTCTAAAATGGAAAATCACCGAGCTTTAATTGTACTTTCCATTGCACTTGCGGTTGGGATGCCTTTCGGAGCACTAGCGTACTCCGTTACTACCCACGAAGGGCTCATGGAAGTCACGCTTGTTCAATACGAGCGATTGCGCGGGGAGATATTCTCAGCAGCGGAGAGCACCGCGATGGTACGCGGCAGCAACGAAGAAGACGACAATTTTCGATACAAGTACCATTTCTACGACCCCATCAATAACCGGGGTTTGTGGGGTCGCGTGCATTCATCGAAAGAGTGGGCGAACAATCAAGAGCTACAGGGCGGTTCACTAAGCTCGTGGCAAGGATATTTCGACCGTAAAGACGATTACACATGGGACCGCGCAATTTTCGAATATGTCCACGGAGACAGGGTCAGGGCAGCTGAAGCCCTCGGGCACGTGATCCACCTCATCCAGGATACGACCGTGCCGGCACACGTGAGAGACGATGCGCACGGCAACGTTTTTGGAGTCGGTGACCCTGATACCTACGAGAAGTACACGGGGATTTTCGCAAAGGGTAATCTCAACGTAGTTGGTCGAATAGTGCCGAGATCATTCGCATCGCTAAACGAAGCCTTTGATACTGCCGCTAGATTCACTAATGAGAATTTTTATAGTGACGATACATTACTCGCGGACTACGAGCTTCCCGATAAAAGCAAAATCTTGGTTCGCGGTGAATACGGCTACCATCCAATCTTGGGCCATCGGATTGCCTTGGCAAAGGTGGTCTTTGACAAACGAACAAACACGTATAACGTCGAACTAAAGTTTGAGAAATCAGATGCAGATATTCCGTTAGACTACTGGAACATCCTCTCCCGCCACGCTGTGGAGTCGAGCATCGGAGTCCTAGACTTGTTTTTCCAAGAGGTGGAGGAAGAAAGACGAACAGGCGCACTCAAGGCAAAGAACCTTAGTCCGCTAAAGCAGCAGAATAAGAAGCTAACTGCAGGGTTTTCTATTGTGAAAGGATTGTATGGCTCGAGTCTCACGCAGGGTGATGTAAACGAGCTTCTCAATGATTCCACCGGGCAAGCTGGTGCTGCGGCGCTTGCGGTGAGTCAGTCGCAGCAGGCCGAGGCACAGCCTTCACCACCGGCGCAACCCCAGCCTGAAGTTCGTCCCTCTCAGCAGTCCGTCGAGGAGCAAACACAAGTGCAAGAGGTAACAGAATTCGAAGCACCAAAAGCTGAAGAAGCGCATGACCAAGGCGAACAGCAGCTTAAGACGGAAGGGTCTTTGTACCAGCAGCTCGTGCCCGTGACACCGGGTTTTGGCGGAGGAGGCGGTGTCAGTAGCGTGGCCAGCGAGGAGGCGACTGAACCAGAGCCTGAGCCGCTGCCGATGAGTCTGAGCATTGTCTCACCGCTTGAGGGCGAATTCTTCGCGACGTCGAGTATCGTGTTCAGCGGTACGACGAATGCGAGTCACACAGTGAGTCTGGAATCAGGCACGGCCACAACGAGCGTCGTCGCAGATTCCAGCGGGAACTGGACCGCCGTTCTCGAGCTTCTCGAAGGAAATCCTCAGGTTATCGTGACAGCTTCTGACCCGAGTGATACACAGGCGACAAGCTCGACAATCGGTATCTTCGTAGACTTGACGCCTCCAGATGTACCCACAGTCTCGCTTCCCCAGTGCTCGTATTCACTCTCCTCATCTTTCTGCCTGCTCGCTACGTCTTCCGTTGCGGTTTCGTGGTTGGAAATCCCCAATGCTGCTTACTATGCCGTGATTGCCGACGGCTCGCTCGGTGCGACCACGACAGCGACATCATCAACTGCCGCGATTGCGTTTTCCGCATCCAGCACGATTGCCGTCGTAGCCTATGATGAGGCTGGCAACGCAGCGACTTCCACCTCGGAGGCCGTGTATGCGGTAGAGCGCCCGATTATCATCAACGAGATAGGGTGGGGTGGTGCCGGAGATACGACAACGACCCTTGATTCGTCAGATCAGTGGATAGAGCTTAAAAACCTGACGATTTTTGACGTCGACCTCTCACACCTTCGGATAGCTCGAGATACGGGAGATGATATAGCGCTGTCGGGCACTCTGGCCGCATCTGGCATCATTTCGATCTTGCCCCATTCGCACGTCGTAACGGGCACAAAGATTATCGTTCCATATGCATTGCTCAGCAGTGCAGGAGAAAAAATGACACTCGCATGGGTAGTGCACGGTGTAGAACAGGCGCTTGATTCGACGCCAGATGTTGCGACGTGTGAAGGTTGGTGCGCTGGTACAGCGTCGGGAGTTGTCGGTACGAGCGCACAAAGTGGTCCGAGAAGAGAGTGGCCGCGTTCAATGGAGCGCATCGGTGGCTCGGTCGACGGCGGGCAAGCAAATAGCTGGCAAACAACGGATAGCTATGGCCAGTTGCTGGGTTCGGTAGACGCGAGGCGATGGGGCACTGCGGGTATCGAGAATAGCAACGGATACCCGGACGCCGGACTCTTGTGCAAATCACACAATGACATTCTTGTGCAAGAGGCCTTCCCAGGCCCCGGTGCGAACGTGAATGGCGATTGTGTCGTATTGTCTCGCTTTATATCTATTCCAACTCTCATTAGAACGAATCGTCATGGCGGACTTTTTCGCGGCCAGATCGCAAGCTCGACGCTCGTATCCACTTTCTCAACGGCGCAGATAGCCCACGAACACACGTTCAACGTGCCTACTGATGCAACTGAGGGCGAGCAATTTTTCATTGGTATTTGGGAAATTCGGACTGGCCCGGCTTTCAGCGACGAAAGTCTAAATTTCCAGAATTTCATGCAAACAGGAGCAGGGAGTCCGCCGCACAGCAACTACGTGGTGATTCCGTGGACCTACGCGCCATAAGTATGTGGGGAGATACGTTCTCCCCAGATGTGACTAGAAGCGGGGGCCAGTAGCCCAGCGGTAGAGGAGGCGGAAGAGAAACAACAAGAGGAGAACCAGGATGGGATAGAAGAGCCAGAGGGAGCGGAAGACGGCGAGCGTGCCGATTGCCGCGGCATTCAGTGCTTTGCCCACAATGCTAGGTGAATCAGACGCACCAGAATCCGCGCTCTGAAACCCTTCGACCTGGCTCACGGTCGTAGTGCCGAGGACGGCAGGGCTGCGCTGCTTAGGCTCGACTTTGCTTTCGAGATATGCCACACCCGCGCTGCGGAGCGATTCAGTTGCTGCGTAGACGTTGCTGCCGATGGAGGAAAGTACAGGTAGCGCGGTCGCTGCGACTTGCGTCGTAACATTCTTCGCCTCGCTCACCGCTTGCTGGACTTCCGATGGCGGCGCATCGACAGTCGCTACAACGGACTCGCTCGTGGCCACAGCCTCTGTGCCCTCGCCAGATGAGAACGTGGCGGTAAACGTGTGCTCTCCCTCCACGGCAGTCCACGGCGATGCGACGACCGTACTTTCGCCCGAATCGAGCGTCACGTCCTTGGTGCCGTTGACCTTGCCGTCGACGAGAAAAGTGAGCGTACCGCTCGTCTCGACTTCTGAGCCGTTGTAGATGACAGCGTAGATGCGAATTTTCTCCCCGACGATGGGCTTCGTGTCGGACAACCACACGGATTTATCAGGGAAGGACGCCTGCGCGTACGAAAAAAAAGGGCAAAGAAGTGCAAAAAGCGCTATCAGGTATGCAGAGATGCGCATACCCATAGTATAATATTGAATATGAGGCCTTCTCCTGTGAGCTCGTTCACGAAGAATGTGATAGGTTTTGCCGTATTTCTGGCCGTGAGTTTCGGGGTGACGTACGGTGTGAGCGTTCTGACCCTTCACGAATCGCAGGAGGAACAGGTCGCGGCCGCTGCGGCGCGTATGCTTCATCCGTTGTCTCGCTAAAAGAGAGCGCCCGCCCCTGGGGGATAGGGGCGGGCGCGACGGCGGCCATGTTTGGAGCGACTAGGCCGCCGTCTGTCTGGTTGTCCGTGTCGGCAGCGGGATGCCCCGCCTATCCGCGATGTCGCAGATGGCTTGGGATGTGCTCTCGTCCACCGCCTGAAAGCGCTTGGCTTCTGAGCCACGGACGAGTACTGCCTCCAGCGAGATTGCTGGAATCTCCCCGAATGTTCGTCGGACTTCCGATACCAGCTCCGATTCGGGAAGAGACAGGCATTCCGGCAACTTTTCCATGGAAGGTTCTTTCTGTTTGTCCCTCCACTCCCTGACGCCACGATAAATCATAGCAGAGGAGTCACAAAAGTCAACCGCCGGCCTCGTGCCGGTGGTTGAAAGATCTTTCTGTGGTGGTCAGAAGACGGGATCCACATCGAATTCCTTAGCACGGTCTTCGAGGTGTTTGCGCGTCGCGGGGCTCGCGATGAGGGTCGCACTCGTGACCTTGCGCAATTGGATGCAGTCCACCTGACCGGCAGTACCACCGGGCACCTTCCCGGTGCGCTCATCCTCGTAGATAGCCTGCACGAAATCGAGTTCGTTCTGGCCAGGCTGGTAGGCACGGACTGTCTGTATCTGAGCCATGCGGCGATTCTCCCAGTGCTTCAGCTTCCCTTGTAGCACGAGAGTTTCGTCTTCGCAAAGTTTGACCTTTTGTGACGCTCCTGTACTATGCCTCGCACAAGGCTAGAGACAGCGGGTATCGAAAGATTTCATGGCACAAACGTAAAAGTTGCGCCGCCTGCCGAGGTCGAAACTCTCCGAAAGGAAAGCCTTGGGTTACTAAAAGTAGCTCTTGTAGCTATGGCAAAAACGAAAGCAGAAAAGGCGGTTGTAGTCGAAAAGCTCATGGAGGGCATCCGGAATGCCGCGTCCACGACATTCGTTCACTTCTCGAAAGTGAGCGTCGCAGACGAGACCGCTATGCGTAGGGCTCTAAAGGCCGACAACGTAAAGTACACAGTCGCGAAGAAAACCCTCATCCGGCGCGCGCTCGAGCAGCTTGGACACAAGCATGACGAGCTCCCGCTCGAAGGCGAGGTCGCGGTCGCGTACGGAGGAGGCGAAGACGCCACGGCGTCCGCGCGCCTCGTGCACGAATTCGGCAAGAAGCTCGCAGACAAGCTCAGTATCGTCGGCGGTATCTTCGAGGGCAAACTCGTGGGTGCGGCTGAGATGCAGGCGATAGCGACGATCCCGTCGCTCGACGTGCTCCGCGGCATGTTCGCGCAGGTGATAAATAGCCCGCGCAGCCGCTTCGCGATAGCGCTCTCGGAAGTCGCAAAGAAGAAATCGGCTTAATAATTCTTATCAAAACACTATGAACAAAGATCAGATAATCGAAGCAGTGGAGAAGATGACCATCATCGAGCTCAATGACTTGGTGAAGGCTATCGAGGAGAAGTGGGGTGTGTCTGCGACGGCCGTCGCTGCGGCTCCTGCCGCAGGCGGCGCTGCCGCCGAGGAGAAGTCGGAGTTCGATGTCGAACTCACGGCTGCTGGCGAGCAGAAGATTGCGGTCATCAAGGCGGTCAAAGAAGCCCTCGCCCTCGGTCTCGCAGAGTCCAAGACGATGGTGGAGAGCGCCCCGGTCATGCTCAAGCAGGGCATGAAGAAGGAGGACGCCGAAGCCCTCAAGGCGAAAGTAGAGGCAGCGGGCGGCAAGGTGACGTTGAAATAAACTCCGTAGTGTCTCAAATCGAAAGCCCGGGCGTTTTGCCCGGGCTTTTGCGTCATCAGTTCTTTACGAACTCAAGCGATGGCGCGTCAATCGGCTTTCTTGGCTTGCCCTTGCAGGAAAGAAAGTACAGCCCGAAGACCATCGCGATGATGCCAGAAAGCACTAACGCGGGTTCGAGAGTCTGAGCCGATGGCACGTTCGCGCTCCTGCTTAGCAATGAGAACACCGCGATGAAAAACATCAGCACGATATAGGCGATTCTAATGTTCGGCGTTACCACGTCGCTCATATCAAGCGCGTCGCCCGATTGGTCGCCGACCTTCCGACGAATGAACTCGAGTATTTCAAGCAGCAAAACGATGCAGCCGGATCCGACCGTGAGGTACCAACATATCCTGCTCTGCGGAACAGAATGGACATATGCTGCTCCGACAACTCCGGTCGCTACGGCGAAACAGATTTGAGCCGAGCGAAGCATTGAGAGTCCAAGGTGATCGTACAGACCTTCCGACCATTTCTGAAATTTCGTCTCAAGGAGCCACCCATCGGCGGCTCGACATTTGTTCGCGAGCCACATGATTGCCTCCGCCAATCTCCTGGCGGCACTCTAGCAAACCCCATATTCGCGCGCTACGATGCGCGCATGAAGATGGTTTTCCTCGGGCTCGGAAGCAATGAGGGGGATAGGGCGGGGAATCTTCGTCGTGCATTGGAGCTGCTCGCGGAACACACAGAGGTGCTCCAGAAGTCTCGCATCTACGAAACTCAGCCCATGTATGTCACAGACCAACCGCGTTTTTACAACATGGCACTACGTGCTCAAACGAAGCTCTCGCCCCATGACCTGCTCACACAGATAAAGGGTATTGAAACGGCACTTGGCAGACAGCCAGACACTCACAACCTGCCGCGACCTATCGATATCGACATCCTTCTATATGAGGGCGACGTCGTGGTAAGCCCGCAGCTCACCATCCCGCACCCGCGCATGCACGAGCGCGCCTTCGTCCTCGTGCCGCTCGAGGAAATCGCATCTTTTGAATACCACCCTGTTCTCAAAAAGCCGGTAGTAGACCTCTGGGATGAGGTAGGTGAGCAGCACGATTCGGTGTGGTCGACGGATGAGCAGATATGAAGTGGGACTGGGGGAAGAAGACGTACATGATGGGTATCGTCAATGTGACACCCGATTCCTTTTCGGGCGACGGGATTTTACCAAGGACGGTCCTTGGTAATACCAAGGACCGTCCTTCAGATTGGGTGACGGATGCGGTTGGGAAAGCGTTGCAGATGCAAGCAGATGGAGCGGATATTATCGACGTGGGCGGTGAGAGCACGCGGCCGGGCTCGATGCCTGTATCAAAAGAGGAAGAGCTCTCCCGCGTCATCCCTATTATCGAGCGTCTCGCCAAAGAGGTTCGAGTGCCAATCTCAATAGACACCTATAAAGGAGCCGTCGCGGAGCGGGCTCTCGATGCGGGGGCTTCTATTATTAATGATGTGTGGGGAGGGCGAATGGACTCTTCCATCCTCGAGGTCGCGGCGAGTCATTCTGTACCTATCATACTCATGCACAACCGAAGCAAGCCCAAGGATGCGGAGCAAAGTGAAAGACTCGGCGGACGATACGTGGGTGTCGAATACGGTGACTTGCTCGGCGACATTAAGAAAGAACTGCAGGAATCGGTAGACGCAGCGCTCGCCGCAGGTGTAAAGAAAGGGAACATCATCATCGACCCGGGCATCGGCTTTGGGAAAACGGTCGAGCAGAATCTTGAGCTTCTTCGTCGCTTCGACGAATTGAAATCACTCGGGTACCCGATACTCGTCGGCCCCTCTCGTAAATCGTTTGTCGGCTACACGCTCGATTTGCCGCCGGAAGAGCGGCTGGAGGGGACGCTTGCGGCAGTGACACTGTGCATACAAAAAGGTGCGGACATCGTACGAGTACATGATGTAAAGCAGGTCTATCGAGTGGCGCGATTCGTCGACGCACTTGTGAATATGTAGTCTATCCACTATCCACACCCTGTCTTCGAGGGTGTAGCCGGGTGCTACTATCGAAGTATATGAAAGACGACTTTCTCGGCACATTTATTGGAAGCCAACCGCGCTCAAAAATAATGCGCGTTTTTATTTTTAATCAGAGTGAGTCTTTTACGACGGCGCTCGCTGCCAAGCGCGCGGGGGTCACCAGTGTTACGGCCGAAAAGGAAATCAGGGCGCTCGAGAGGATGGGCATATTGAAGAGGGGAAAGCTCCCCACGATACGACTCGCCAACGGCTCCAAGCGGGAAGTACAGGGCAAAGGCAAGCTCAAAACATGGACGATAAATCAGGAGTTCAAACATCTGCGTGCCATATCGGGGTTTGTGCATGAAGTCTCGCCCGTGCGTTTCGACACTATCGTCGGGGCGCTGCGAAAGTCCGGCCGAGTCTCTGCGGTCATCCTCTCGGGCGCATTCATGGGCGACGAGAGTAGGCCTGCAGACCTTGTGGTTGCGCTCGATAGCGTCAATGAACGCCGCCTGGAGAGCACCATCAAGAAACTGGAGCCGACTTTTGGCAGGGAAATCCGCTATGCCGCCTTTTCAACCCCGGAATTCCGATACCGTCTTACCATCCAAGACAAGCTCATCCGGGACACCCTCGACTTCCCGCACGTCGTCTTGTTGGATAAAACCAGAATGCTCTAGGGAGAAGTGGCTTATTTGAGCCATTCTTCCCCTGCGAGCCTATCCACATGGCTCCATTTCGAGCGCTTGTATGGGCTCTGCCGTTGCTATCATGAATGGCGACGGGTCGAACCGTTATTTACCTAAATAACATTACAAATCAATTCATATGATAGTTTCTCAGTCCGCAGGTGCTGTCCAGGGCTCGTTCTACGACCTCTGGTACACGGTCGCTGCGTATTTGCCGGCTATCCTCGCCGCGGTCATCGTGTTCGTCATCGGCTGGATAATCGGTGTCATCCTCTACCGCGTGGTGGTCGAGGTCGTGCGGGTACTCCGCGTTGATGACGCGGTGAAGGCCGCTGGTCTCAACGACGCCGCGAAGAGCGCAGGCTTCTCGCTCGACGTCGGCCGATTCCTCGGTACGCTCGTGATGTGGTTCGTGATACTGGTATTCCTCGTTGCGTCGCTCGAGATACTCGGTCTCACGAGGGTAACGGTCTTCCTCCAGACGGTGGTGCTCCTCTACCTGCCGCAGGTCATCGTGGCAGCCCTCATCCTCATCCTCGGCGCTGTCGTCGCGGAAATCGTGAAAGGTCTCGTCGCTGGTTCTGCTCGCGCCGCTGGCGCGCACGGTGCCAACCTCGCGGGTACGGTAGCCAAATGGGCTATCTGGGTCACAGCGATTCTCGCTGCACTCAACCAGCTTGGTGTCGCAACGGAATTCGTGCAGACCATCTTCACGGGCTTTGTCATCGCCGCGTCGCTCGCATTTGGCCTCGCCTTCGGTCTCGGAGGCAAGGAAGCTGCAGCTCGCACGATAGAACGCGTCCGCTCGGAGATATCGCACAGCGATCGCTAAGTCTCTCGTTTTGTTTCCCGCGCGCCCGCCTTTGGCGGGCGCGCTGTTTGTTGGCTACAATGGCAGTCATGCAAGCTGTCATACTCGCGGCAGGACGCGGCACCAGAATGAAGGAGCTCACTGAGAATACCCCGAAGCCACTCCTCGAGGTTGCCGGCAAGACCTTGCTCGAACATAAACTCGATACGTTGCCGGACAGTGTAGATGAGATCATTATAATTGTTGGCTATTTGGGGTCGAAAATCCACGACCGTATTGGAGGTATCTATAAGAACAGGCGAGTGCTCTATGTCGAACAGGAGGACCCGACAGGTGGCACGGCGGAAGCGTTGTGGCTGGCAAAAGATTTGTTACATGACCGTTTTTTTGTCATGAACGGCGATAATCTATACGCAAAGGCAGATTTAGAGAAATGCGCTGACTTGAAAGATTGGGTTGTTCTTGTGCAGGAGCGTGAACATGTGGGCACGGGACGTGTAGTCGTGGATTCCCACATGCACGTCAAGGACATCGCCGAGAATAGTGAACACAAAGGCGAGCGAGGCTACGCTAATACAGGAATGTATGTTCTTGATACTCGCGTCTTCAAATATGAGCCAGTCCCCAAAGCAAAAGGTTCAAAAGAACTTGGCCTCCCTCAGACGTTCATTCAAGGAGTAGATGACGTCAAAACACACGCAGTCGCAGCTTCTATGTGGGTAGAGATAAAGTCTCCTAGCGATCTGAAAAAAGCAGAAGAAGTTCTTTCGCAGCGTTCTTGATGCTGCCGCTTTAACGTCGACTTCATCGCCACTCCTGTATCAATGGCAGAGGCCATGGTCGATATTAGTCACCAAAGCCAAAAAACATTCCGACCTCTCCAGGCGGAAAGCACAACTCTATGGCAACACATTCCAAGGGCTCCAGTAGGAGCGGCAGCAAACGCGGTTTCGCGGCGATGGATTCGGAAAAGCAGCGTGAAATCGCGAGCAAGGGCGGCAAGGCGTCGCGCGGTGGACGCGGATCGAACAGCCGCGGCACGCGTTCGTAGGCAAGACGAAATGTATTACTTTACGCTAACGAAACATCTATGGCACAGAACAATAACGAGAACCAGGGCAACAGCAATCGCGGCTTCGCGGCGATGGATGAGGAAAAGCAGCGCGAAATCGCGAGCAAGGGCGGCCAGTCGCAGGGCAAGGAGAACAATCCGGGCAACTTTGCCAATGACAGGCAAAAAGCGTCTGAGGCAGGGCGCAAGGGAGGACAAGCAGCCCGCGGAGGTCAGCAGGATGACTCGGACTAGGAAATGGGCGATTTCGGGAGGCTTACCAAGAGGCGGGTCTGCGAGTGGCGGAACCCGCCTTTTGGCTCTAGTTAGCCGCAGATTGTACAGATCGCATCCACACGCTATCCACGGGGCTTTCCACAGGTAATCCCCAATATCAGGATTTTGGCTTAAGTAGGCCTCAGATTTGACACGCGGCAGGGGCTTTGTGTATACTCCGCGTACGTTATGTGTTCGGAAAACAAGAACGTACAGTGGCTACCGTAAGCGGTGGGGAAACCCATACTATCGGTGGCCGCGAAAGCGGCCTTTTTTAATCCGAAAAAACACATAACGCTGCTCGTTGACATACGAATAGCGAGAGAATTCTAAAAGATGCGGAGCAATCCGCGACTTTGAGAATTCGACATCAAAGAATCAAAACTTCTCATGTGGGTTCTTCCTATCCGCGATTGAAACCCGCGATAGGTGGTCTTTCCCATATGAGATGCAGGAACCCCATGAGATAACAAATTCGGACACATTGACTAGTTCTGAGTTCGAAAGAATTCCGGGTTATTCGACAAGCTCGAACGTGTATCTCACGGGGCAAAAAAGAAAGAAAGTCTTGTCTGTTTGTAGCAGACAAGCGATACGCTCCGCTCATGCGCGCAAGCGCGTGACGGATTCGACACAATAATGTGTCGAAGGTTCTCAGATTTCCTTTACAGGAGTTCTGAGTAAGGGCGTGTGGTGGATGCCTAGACTGAAGAAGGCGATGAAGGACGCGGCATAGCGGCGATACGCTTCGGGAAGGTGCTTAGCAACCTACGATCCGGAGATTTCCGAATGGGGAAACCCCATATGGTAAACCCATATGACTCTCAACTTAAACGATTGAGGGAGCATACCCTGGGAAGTGAAACATCTCAGTACCAGGTGGAAAAGAGAACAATAGTTATTCCCTTAGTAGCGGCGAGCGAAACGGGAGGAGCCCAAACTCAGCCTCATAAATAGGTGTTAGGGAATAGGGTTTAGGTTTTAGTGAAAGCAGAAATGCCCCGCTATCACCTACAACCTGACACCTGACAACTGTTTATGGGAATGGGGGTCATAAGGCTACAGCGCTAGCAATAGGTAGAGTCAAAAAATGCTTAGTTAGTGGAAGTCGCTGGGAAGCGACACCCCAGAGGGTAATAGTCCCGTACACGAAAACGAAGCATCTCTATGGCTGTAGTTCTTGAGTATCTCGAGACACGAATAGCTCGGGTGAATTTGCCAGAACTAACTGGTAAGGCTACATACTTCTTCAGATCGATAGTGAACTAGTACCGCGAGGGAAAGGTGAAAAGAACCCCGGTGAGGGGAGTGAAATAGAACTGAAACCACATGTCTACAAGGAGTCGAAGAGGTCCTAGACCTCGACGGCGTGCCTATTGAAGAATGAGCCAACGAGTTGATGCATACGGCTTGGCTAAGTCCTATCGGATGGAGCCGTAGCGAAAGCGAGTGTGAATAGCGCGTTTGTCGTATGTATCAGACCCGAAGCGTTGTGAGCTACCCATGAGCAGGGTGAACTTCGTAGAAATACGGAGGGAGGCCCGAACCCGTAGATTGTTCAACATCTTGGGATGACTTGTGGGTTGGAGTGAAAAGCTTATCGAACAACGTAATAGCTGGTTCTCTCCGAAAGAGCTTTCGGGCTTGCGTCGTGTGTTCCCTTTGGGGGTAGAGCACTGGAAGGTTTTGACAGTCCGAAAGGACGCAAAACCTATCAAACTCCGAATACCAGAGGTCACAGCACGGCAGTTAGACGATGGGGGCGAAGCTCCATACGTCAAAAGGGTAACAGCCCAGACCGCCAGTTAAGGTCCCTAAATGTACGCTAAGTGCAAGCAAGGAGGTGAAATTTCCCAGACAGTCAGGATGTTGGCTTAGAAGCAGCCACCATTCAAAGAAAGCGTAACAGCTCACTGACTTAGAGATTTCGCGCCACAAATGATCGGGGCTAAGCGTACTACCGAAGCTGCGGATTGTGATGCTCAATTTTGGATGGGAATTCCCAAGGTCCGACCTTGGGATCCCTAAAGGTCGGACCTTTACATCCAAAATTGAGCATCACAGTGGTAGGAGAGCGTTCCATTCGCGATGAAGCCAAAGAGGTGACTCATGGTGGA
>CAZZHR010000008.1:0-35690 GCA_964654205.1 uncultured Candidatus Saccharibacteria bacterium
CGCGAAGTCGCGGGCGCGTTTCAATAGGTAGTTGGCGGTGCGCGGCGTCGCGCGCGAGCGCCGCGCGATTTCCATAAGTGAATCGGCATCTATCTCGATGCCGAGAATTTTTGCAGAGCGTCGGAGTATCTCCGCGATTTCTGCGTCGGTGTAGTACTGCAATCGGAACGTGCCGCCTGAGAAGCGTGAGCGAAGCGGCGCTGAGAGCATCGAGATGCGCGTCGTCGCGGCGATGAGAGTAAAGGGCGGCAGCTCGAGCTGCACGGTGCGCGCGGCCGGGCCTTTGCCGATCACGATATCGAGCACGCCTGCTTCCATGGCAGGGTAGAGGACTTCTTCTATAGTGCGGTTGAGACGGTGAATTTCGTCTATAAAGAGGACGTCGCCCGGTGAGAGATTGGTGAGGATGGAGGCGAGGTCACCCACGCGCTCGATAGCGGGTCCCGACGTGCTTCTCAGGCTCGCACCGATTTCCTTGGCCATCAGGTGCGAGAGCGTCGTCTTGCCGAGGCCCGGCGGGCCATAGAGAAGGACGTGTTCCGGCTGGTGGTTGCGGCCTTTTGCGGCGGTAAGGAGGATGCGGAGGTTCTCTTTGATGGCCTCCTGGCCGACGTACTCCTTCCACGACTCGGGGCGTAGCGCTTGGTCGAGGCTGCGGGGACTCCGTTCTACTGTACTGTGTTGCTCGTCGGTTGCCATATTTCGGCTCTACAAAGCCCAGGAAGGGGAATGTAGAGGCGCTTGACTTATCACTAATATATGCTATACTGGATATAGAAGCGCTTAGAGGGCGCTTTTTCACTTGATAGCGATTGGAGATGCATAGCATCGGGTGATGGTGGCTTTGCCGACGACGCGGCGGCGCCGCTGCCGCTATCGTTAGGTTCCAGCTGCAACTTTTCCTACAAAAGCATCACCCGATAGTGTGCACCTCCAAATCTTTCCTCTGTGAGGAAACATAACACCCGATTTGCCCGCAGCAAGTCGGGTTTTGTGGTCTATTGTTGTACACAGCGCACCAATATATAGATGGAGTCCGCTGCTACGATACGGTGCATGCCAAAAGCAAAGAAGCAGTCGGGGAATTGGTATGTGGGCGCGACATTCACGCTTACGCTCGGCGTCCTCATGGTGCTCTTCTCGCTGACATTTCTCGGGCTCACGCAATTCGTCTTCAAATTCTCTGGCATCGCGTATGAAATATTCACCTATGTGCTCTGGCTACCGGTCTTGTATTTTCTTGGGAGATACGCGGGCACCTACGTGAGCAAGACGTACGCCATCCGCGACGCGCGCGATGTGGTGATGTACGTACTTGCCTACAACATTTTCTTCTCGGTGCTCACATGGGGCCTCGTCGCGTACCAAGCGTACGGCTCGGGTATGTTTCTCACGCTCGGGACTGCGCTCGGCATTCTGTCGACGGTAGCAAACATCGCGATGATAAATTTTGCGGCGAGAAAATTCATCCGCGCTTCTCAGTAAAAAAGTTTCAGGCGCCGCCCCATTGTGGGGGCGGCGCCTCGATTCAAGCGGGGTGTTGGAGGCGGCGTTTCCACGCATTGTTAAGTGCTTCCCAGGTCATGAAGTCCTCTCCCAATGCGAAGCCACATGATCCGGCTTCGACCAGACCGATCTCAAGGATGTCGAGCCCGGTCTCGTAGTCGCCAAACACCTGGGCGAGCACGCATGCAAGCGGATTTTCCTGTTGAATGTGACGAATTTTGATCCGTTCGCGCCATGGTTTGCGCCCGCGCCACCATCTGCGGCTCTTCGACTGCTTCGCGTCAAGACGCCGGACGCCCTCGTCAACAAATGCATCGGCGCGCTTCTCAAGTTCTTCCCTGTCTACCACGTCGTCCTCCCGTGGATAACTGCGCCAGTACTACCATGAACAAAATGCGTGAGCAATGATTACGAAATCATTCCGAGCATCACCCCATTGGAAAGCTTCGCTTCCAACGGGGCAGGCTTCGTCTAGGAAATCATTTCAAGCATTACTTCGTCGTTCAAATCGACGACACGGGAGAGTTCGTCGAAAGACGTGACGCCCTGCAGGATTTTCACCGCGCCGTCTTGCGCCATGCGGCGGATGTTCTGGTGCTTCGCCGCAGCCCAGATGTCGCGTTCGCTCGAAGACGTGCGCACGCACGCTTCTATCTCTCTATCCATAAGAATGACCTCGACGACCGCGATGCGTCCCTTGTAGCCAAGGCCTCCGCACTTGTCGCAGCCTTTGGGGAGGAACATCTTTTCGCGACTCTGGGGAATTTCATCGGCGTGCGGGACTTTCGCGAGAAGCTGGTCCATTTTTGCTTTAATCTCACCCGTAATTGGCGCTTCCTGACGGCACGCGGGGCACAATCGGCGCACGAGACGCTGTGCCATCGCGGTCGTGACTGCGGCGCCGAGAATGTCGGGCGCGATGCCCATGTCGACGAGTCGGGGGAATGTACCGGCCGCATCGTTGGTGTGCAGTGTCGAGAAGACGAGGTGGCCGGTGAGTGACGCATGCACAGCAGTCGAGGCGACCTCTGCATCGCGGATTTCGCCCACCATGATGATGTCGGGGTCTTGGCGCAGTACCGAGCGGAGTCCCTGCGCAAATGAGTACTCTTTCGAGACCTGCGTCTGCACGATGCCAGGCAGGTGGTACTCGACCGGGTCTTCGATGGTCACGATTTTGATTTCCGGCTTGTGCACCTGCTTGAGGAATGCATAGAGCGTTGTCGTCTTACCGCTTCCGGTGGGGCCAGTGTTCAGGATCATGCCGTTGGGCTTTTGAATCTCATGATTGAAAATATCCATGAGGTACTTGTCGAAGCCTAAGCTTTCCATGGGGAGTGCGATGGTCTGCGGGTCGAGGATACGCATCACGATCGTCTCGGCTATCGAGCCGGGGAGCACGGAGGCGCGAATCTCGACTTCCTTTCCGCCCACAACGATGGAGAAGCGGCCGTCTTGCGCTGCGTTCTTTATGTTGAGCTTGAGGCCAGAGAGGAGCTTGAGGCGGCTCGCGATGAGCGCGTACGTCGGCAGATCGAAGAGGAGTACTTCCACCAAAACGCCGTCGAGGCGATACCGCATGCGCACACCATCGTCTTCCGGCTCGAGGTGTACGTCGGAGGCACCGAGTGACATCGCGCCGGCCATGATGACTTCGAGCACGCGTGAGATGCGGTGCGTATCCTTGCTGCCGGTGTGCGTGGCGATTTCAGCCTTTACGTCCTGCAGCGTCTTCAGCTTTTCCAGCATCTGCTGGATAGTCTCGTTGGAGAGCGTGAGAATGCCCGCTTCTGTCTCGGTCGCGTACGAGAGGTCGTGGTAGCGATCCCATGCATGTTCGAGCGATGCTTGCGAGACGATGAACCGCCGCACCTCGTAGCCGAGCCGCTCGACCGCCTGCACCGTCTTCAGCGAATCCGGCCGCTCGGGTGAGCGCATGCCTATGAAAATGACTTTGTTGACCTTGCGGAAGGGTGCGACTTCCGTGGCGCGCGCCTCGTCTTCGGGGACGAGTCGGAGCGCGTCGGTGTCGATAGATTTGCTCGTGAGGTCGACATACTCGACGCCGTACTTGTGCGAGAGCATCTCGGCAAGCTGCTCCTCCTCCTTTTTATGGAGCTCGCCGAGGCGCTCCGCCGCTTTCTTGTCGTTGAACGTCGCCATTCAGTTATTGTACACTGATTGCATGGAACGTATCGTGCGCTCAGCGGAAGAATTACTGAAATATGCTGCCGAGTGTGCTGCCGGAATCGCACCCGGTGAGCAGGCGAGGGTCGTCGCCCTCTCGGGAGAGCTCGGTGCGGGCAAGACGACGTTCGTGCAGGGCGTGGCACGTGCACTCGGAGTCATGGAGTCCGTGCAGAGCCCGACATTTGTACTGGAAAAGATATATTCGCTCGACGGACAACCATTCCAGAAGCTCGTGCATATAGACGCATATCGCTTGAAGGGAGACGAAGAGCTCCGCGCTATTGGCTGGGACGAACTTCTCGCAAGTCCCGAGAACCTCATACTTATAGAGTGGCCGGAACGCGTCCCGGGGTGCATCCCGGCGGACGCGATACAGATACGCTTCGACATTGAGGGGGATGGGCGTAGAATCACGATTGATGGCCAAGAAAGCGTCGAAACAGACACCACGTAAAGCGGCGCCTGAGGACAGGAATACCGAACGACTCGTAATTCTTGACTCGCACGCGATTCTGCATCGGGCGTACCACGCGCTCCCCGATTTCTCGAACAGCAAGGGCGAGCCGACGGGTGCACTCTACGGTCTCATTCTCATGCTTCTCAAGATAATCTCGGAGCTCAAGCCAGACTATATTGTCGCAGCGCGGGACTTGCCAGGGAAAACTCACCGCCACGACAAGTTCGAGGCGTACAAAGCGAAGCGAGTGAAAGCAGAAGACGAACTCGTCGACCAGCTCGGCAAAGCACCTGAGGTACTCGAGAGTTTCGGGGTGCCTGTGTACGCATGCCCAGGTTACGAGGCCGACGACGTGCTCGGCACTATCGTAAAGCAGGTGGGCGCGCGCTCGGACATCGAGACCATCATCGCGACGGGTGACATGGACACGCTCCAGCTTGTGGCGCCGCGCGTGCGCGTGTTCACGCTCCGCAAGGGGCTCTCCGACACGGTGATGTACGACGAGAAAGCAGTGGAGGAGCGCTATGGATTTTCCGCGGCGCAGATGGTGGATTACAAGGCGCTCCGCGGCGACCCGTCGGACAATATTCCGGGGATTCGCGGTATTGGCGAGAAGACGGCGACGGAGCTCATCAAGGAATTCGGGGGCGTCGACTCTATATATAAGGAGCTCGAGAGAGGTGCTGCTCGGCTGGAGAAGCGCGGCGTGAAGCCACGCATCGTTGAACTCTTGCTCTCCGGCAAGGCCGATGCCGCGTTCTCCAAGGAGCTCGCGACGATTCATCCCGACGTGCCAATACGGTTCCAGTTGCCCGAGCGTCATTGGCATATCGAGGACCATGCGGGGACTATCGTGCCACTCCTCGACACGTACGAGTTCCGCTCGCTCAAAGAGCGGCTCAAGGACGCGCTCAAAATCGAAGCGCACGAGAAGCACGCGGATTTTTCTGGAAAGGAAGTCGACCGAGCAGCGCTCGAAGAGACGGCGCTCGCGCTCTGGCTCCTGCGCAGCGACCTCACGACGCCGGATGTGCAAGATATTCTCGACTTCGCGAATACCGACGACTTCGAGAAGGCGCGCGAAAAAATATTCGCTCAGCTGCGCGAGACAGGGAAGCTCGCCGGCGTGTACGAGTCGATAGAAAAGCCGCTCATACCCATCGTGAAAAAAATGCACGAAATCGGCATCAAGGTCGATGTTGCATACCTCAAGTCGCTTTCGAAAGAGTACACGAAAGGGCTCGGCGAGATTGCGGGACGCATTTACCAACACGCGGGACATGAGTTCAACATAAATTCCCCGAAGCAGCTCGGAGCGGTGCTCTACGACGAACTAAAAATAGGGAGCGGCAAGCTTAAGAAAACGGCGACCGGCGCGCGTACGACGCGCGAAGAAGAGCTCTCGAAGATGGCAGACCTGCATCCGATCATCGGCGACATCCTCGCATACCGCGAACTCCAGAAGCTTCTCTCTACATATATAGACAAGATTCCGGCGCTCGTTGGCAAAGACGGCCGATTGCATGCGCAATTTCTCCAGGCTGGTGCGGCGACTGGCCGAATGGCGAGCGAGGGGCCGAATCTCCAGAACATTCCGATTCGCACTGAGTATGGCAAGCGCATACGCAACGCATTCGTGGCAGAGAAGGGCTACCTGCTCGCGGCGATAGATTACTCCCAGATAGAGCTCCGCATTGCCGCTGGGCTCTCGGGCGATGAAAAGCTCGTCGGCATCTTCCAGCGCGGTGAAGATGTGCACACGGCGACGGCCGCGCAAGTATTTGGTGTGCCGCCTGAGCACGTGGATAGGGAAATGCGCAGGCGCGCCAAAGTAATCAACTTCGGCATCCTCTACGGCATGGGGGTCAACGCGCTCCGGCAGAATCTCGGCGCAGGCGTCTCGCGCGAAGAAGCTGCGAAGTTCCTGGACGACTACTTCAAGAATTTTGGGGGGCTCGCCCGCTACATCGAGAAGACCAAAGCCGATGCTGCACGGCAAGGGTACACGGAGACGCTCTTCGGGAGGCGACGGTACTATCCCGGGCTCAAATCAGCGCTCCCGGGACTCCGCGCACAGGCCGAGCGCATGGCGGTCAACGCGCCGATGCAGGGCACGCAGTCCGACATCATCAAGCGTGCGATGGTGGAAGCCGATGCGGTGATTCGCAAGAGCGGCTGGGAGGACAAGGCGCGGCTTCTCCTGCAGGTACACGACGAGCTTGTCTACGAAGTCGACGAGAAAGAGGCGCACATAATCGCGAGGACGCTGCGAGATGTCATGGAAAATGTCGTCGATTCGAAACGCCTCTCGGGCGTGCCGATAGTCGCCGAGATTTCACTCGGCAAAGATTGGGGGAACACGAAGCGGCTCGAACGCTAACCATGCTGTACTTCTTTAGTGGCACAGATACGGACAAAGCGCGCGCGGCGATGCGTGATGCTATGGAAAAAGTGGCAAAAGGCGCGAGCGTGCTGCGTATCACCGATGCACACTCACGAGCCGACCTGGAATTCGCGCTCAGGGGTCGTGGGATGTTCGACGAGGCGAGAGTAGTCGTCTTCGACAATACGTACCTCAACGATGAGATGCGGGAATCGCTCGAGCGGGAACTGCCGCGCATCGCGAAAGCCACTGAGGTCTTTTTCATGCTCGAAGGCGCGCTCGACGCCGCGACGCGCAAGAGCATCGAGAAGTATGCGGAAAAATCTGAGCGGTTCGATTCAAAAAGTGCGGGGAAGCAGAAAACAATTTTTGCGCTCGCGAACGCGCTGCAGGCCGGTAAAAAGAAAGAACTCTGGGTCGGCTACCAGCGTGAACTCCTCTCCGGTGAAGCGCCCGAGGCGATACACGGCGTTCTTTTCTGGGCGGCGAAGCAGTACTTCCTTCGCGGTGGCTCAGAAAGGGCGCGCAAGCTCGTTGCCGAGCTTGCCGAACTTCCGCATGAAGCGAGGCGGCAAGGAGAGGAGCTCGAATATGCACTTGAGCGATTTGTGCTTTCGATTGCGTGATATTATTTGGATGTGGAGAAATCACGAGCCATATTCTCGCTCTGTGTGGGATTGGTAATTCTTATAGCTTTTCCTACAGTTGCTCATGGCAATCTTGATGCTGTTGCAAATTTACAGTGTGCTCAAGAAGTGGCACGTCGACAAGCGCAAAACCCGCCAATCCCACCGCCCCCAAGTCCGCCATTTCCTTGCGCGGGGCCGCACACCACAGGCCAATGTTTCGCCAGTGTATGTAGATCCGAGCAGTACGTCCCTGGAGCTGGTAATCCCGGGGGAGCGTCCGGTCTTGACCAGGTCGCGAAAATCCTTGGCGACCTCATGGGCAAACTCATGGGACAGGGGGGCGGAAGTCAGCCACCAGCGACACCGCCGACGAGTGGCACGGGCGACCCGTTCGCCAACCAGCCGCCGTCGTGCTCGATTTCAGCGAGTAATACGTCATCGACCGCATCCTCGACCACCGCCACACTCACATGGTCGACGACTGGCACGGTGAATAGCTCTTCCATTGCTCCCGATATTGGGGGTGTGGCCGCTTTCGGTTCGCAATCGGTCACGGTACCCGGCACAACCGCATACACGATGACCGTCAACGGACCGGGCGGGACTAACTACTGTTCGACCACGGTCATCGGCTCGGGGGACTCGGGTGGTGGCAATCCGTGCACGGGACCATTCGCCGCACTGTATAGTCAGTGTGACACCACGGGCACGCCAACGACGCCCGCACCAACCACGACTCCGGCGACGACAACGCCAACCGTCACAAACCCGACGGCGAGCATCATCGCTTCGCCGAACAGTGGCGCATCACCGCTGACTGTAGTGTTTTCCACATACGAAACTGGTGCAAACGGCGCAGCGACGATTGATTTTGGCGATGGTGTGAAAGGAACGGCGAGCACTTGCCCAACCTCAGGCGGTGCGTGCACTGGCCCCGGGCAGAACACGCACACGTACACTGCTGCAGGCACATACACTGCGAGGCTCCTGCGTCACACCTCTTCTGCGCAGACAAATTGTACGAGTGGTTGCATAGAAATCGGGTCGGTGACAATAACTGTTTCCCAGGGTGCCACAACCACTCCATCAGTCTTCGCAAACCCGGCATACCTCATTCCGGGTCTTCGCGGCGATATACAAATATTTTCAAGCGGCGGCACGATAATCGCTGGTTCGCGCAACCAGACCGGCAACACGGAAGTCGCGGGCTTCTTCGGCTCGAATACGTTCAATGGACAGCCGCAGGGCGTGGTCGCAAATATTTGCCGCGCTCGTCCGTGGGCGACCAGCGTACTCTCGTACGTACTCCCGGCCAATTTCTTCGACAGTCTCTGTGTGGCACGCGGGTACGCAGTTGGTGATCCGCCTCCCGTGCAGCAGCCGACGGTGGTCGTCACTCAGACACCTTCGCAGCCAGCGCAGCAGACGACGGCGCCTACTGCGAGCACCACAAGTGTCCCAAGCGTGCCCGCGAGCGTTCGCATCTGGTCGGTGCCCGCATCTGTGCCGCTCGGCTCGCGCGCCTCGATATTCTGGACATCGCAGGGGGTGACGAGCTGCCTCGTGACGAGCCCCGACGGAAGCTTCTCTCAGACGACACTGAGCGGCGGGGCTTCTACGGTGGCACTCACTGGTGCGACCACATTCACCATTTCGTGTCTTTCCCCGAACGGTACGCCTGTCACTGATTACGTGACGGTCAATATTGCGCTCTAGTCGCTAGAGCACGATGAGGAAGAACACCGCCGCGAGCGCTATGCGGTAGATGCCAAAAGGTACGAAGGTGTGGGAACGGACGAAGCTCACGAGCGCGCGCATGCTGATGAGCGCTACTAAGAATGCGGTCACGAAACCTACCGCGAGGATGAGAACGTCGGAGGAAGAAAAGAGCGAGGCGCTTCTAAGGATGTCGTAGCCGGTCGCGGCCAGCATCGTGGGGACTGCAAGAAGGAACGAGAACTCGACGATGGTCGCACGGGGGATACCGGCGAGGAGTCCGCCCACGATGGTGGCGGCAGAGCGCGAAACTCCGGGAATCATCGCGACGGATTGGAATAACCCCACGGTGAGCGCCTGGCCGTACGTGATGTCGGACACGTCGGACTGCACTTCTGAAGCGCGGTAGAAGTACTCAAATACGATGAGTGCGATACCTCCAAAGAAAAGTGCTGCTACTACAATCATGGGATTGCCCAGCAGGTGGTCCTTGATGAAGGGGTAGAGGAGAAAGCCTAAGATGCCCGTGGGGAGAAAGCCTATGAAGAGTTTTTTGATGAGTTCGATATCAAAGAATGATTTGAAGTAGAGCGCGATGACGGCGCAGATGGCACCGAGCTGGATGGCTATGTTGAAGCTTTTCACCACATCGGTCTGTGGAATGCCAAGGAGTTCTGTCGCGAGTATGAGGTGGCCTGTCGAAGAGACGGGCAAGAATTCCGTGAGGCCCTCGATGATGCCGAGCAGTATCGCTTGGAGTATATCCATACGTTGGCTGCATTATATATGAGGTGTGAGAGAACGCGCGTGGTGTGTTATATTCGCGCTAACCGCCCGTAGCTCAGTCGGTAGAGCACCTGCCTTTTAAGCAGAGGGTCGTTGGTTCGATTCCAACCGGGCGGACACGAGCGAGAGCGAGTGTCGCCCTGGCGGCGCATTGCGCCGCGGGTTGGAATCGAACGGCGGAGCGATACCGAGCCAGCGGGCGAGGTCGCGAGCCGGTGCCCAACCCGAGCTGGCGCGACGGCGACGGCGAGAGGTGCGGGCGATTCCAACCGGGCGGACAAAAGACTAAAAATCTGCACTGCTGAAGATTTTTTGCTTTTGTTCGAGACGTAGCGATGCCGAGTCAGCAGACGAGGCCGCGAGTCGGGGTCGCGGAATTTTGCTTGCGGCGGCAAGCAAAATATCCGAGACGACATGTCCGCCCGCGATTCCAACCGGGCGGACTACAGGGGTAGGTCGAAAGAGAATGGTCCCGGACCCGTGAGGACGAGCGAGAGTGCGATAATGAGGGCGAGGATGACCGTGCTCTTGGGGAAGATACGCATCTCACGCACGAAGAGGCTCGCGAAGAGCCACACGGCTGCGGCCAGCGCCGCTGCCTGCGTCCATGCGCCGAGCAAAAGCGCGACGGCTGCCGCCATCTCGATTAGCGCCCACGCTCGAGCGAGTGTTTCAGGTCGTGAGACATGTGCCCACGCGGTCAGCGCAAGTAGAAGTGCGAGCGCGACGCGCAGGATGAGTGCCGCGAACGGCGCGAGGAAGAGTATTTCAGGGAAGAGGGAGAGCATGCGGGGATTATAGCGCGTGTGCTAGGCTCTCGCTATGAAAGATATCGCTGTGCTTCTTCATAATGTCCGGAGCGCACACAATGTTGGTTCTATATTCCGCACAGCCGACGCGGCGGGCGTTTCGGCGCTGTACCTTACAGGGTACACGCCGCGACCTACAGACAGGTTCGGTCGGCCGCAAAAGGACATCGCAAAGACGGCGCTCGGCGCCGAGGTGAGCGTACCGTGGGAGCATGCGCGGGATTTCAAAAAAATCGTACGGAGGATGCGTGCAGATGGGTGGCATATACTCGGACTCGAACAAGACAAGCGCGCTGTGGATTATCGCGCGTTCTCTGCCCCCGAAAGGACACTTCTCGTGCTCGGCAACGAAGTGCGCGGACTGTCTCACGCGCTCCGTCTCGCGTGCGATACGCTCGTAGAAATACCGATGCATGGTAAGAAAGAATCACTCAACGTATCTGTCGCAGCGGGAATCGCGCTCTTCTCGCTCCGCAACTAGTAGATGATGGCATCGACCGTGAGGCCGCGCTCGTCGAGAAGTCGTATCGCGTCGTGCTCGTTGCGCCATATCTCGCCCGCGGAACCCACGTACAGACGCCACGCACCTTCCTCAAATCCACCTTGCGTCTTGTGCGCGTCGACACAGCCGTTGTATGAGAAGGTGTTCGCCACATAGATGCGGCACGCAGCAGAAAGTGATGTCGGTATTGTGGATGGCGTCGTGCATTGGGGCAGGGTGCGCACGTAATCGATACATTCGCCACCGTATCGCTGCAGATTCTGGTCGGTGAGCGCGATACTCTCAGCGGGCGAAGGGCATGATTGCTCGATTCGCGGATTCACGTTGAGTGAGGAGAGGTAGCCGCTGCAGCGATTTTCACGGAACGAGACTCCCGCAGGAGAAAAACCCGTAGACACGATAGCGCGTGTGCCGGCTTTCAGCACGACGGGATACGCGGTGTTCACCGTTCCCTGTCGATACAGCGGTGTCGCGTAGGGGAGCATCACGCGCACTCCGCTCACCATGCTGGCGAGCGACCATCCCTGGAGGGAGACATCGCCGCGTGCTTCCAGCACGACATACTCATCGTTCACGTTCGGTTCGGTGGCGTTGGCTCGGTAGAGTGCGACCTTGCCTGCGTGCGGTGACCGTGATTTCTTTGCGACTTCATCTTGCAATGCTTTGTACGCGGCCTCGAGTTCGGCAACCCGCTCCTCAGGTGACGTTGCTGTGTACCCGGTGCCCGCATCCACGTAGAGCTCGATATCCGGTCCGTGGGGTATGTCTATCGCCCACGGGAGTCGCACCTCATACGTCGAGGTGCTTGTACCCCAAAGTATGTCGATGGGATTGGGAATTGTGCGGACAAAACTCACGATGCCCCGCCAGCCACCGCCCCACAGCCAGCCGACAACAATCAGCACAACCATCCCTATGAGGACATATTTGAGGACGGTGCGAACCATCACACTATTATACCCGCCGTGCAGCGATGGCTTTCTTCAATTCTTCGCGGGCGACGCGTGCGTCGTCCCACGGTTCGTTGTGTCCGCGCGCCCGGTGAATATATTGGTCTGTACCCTTTCCGGTCAGCAGTACCGCGTCGCCCGCCTTTGCCATGCTGAACGCCGTCGCAATTGCCTCGCGCCTGTCGGGGATGATGTGCGGTTTTCGCTGCATCCCGCGCGCGACACTTTCCATAATAGAGCGGGGGTCTTCATCGTACGGATCTTCATCTGTCACGATGATTTCGTCACACTTCTCGTCGGCTACCTTTCCCATCACTGGTCTCTTCCACGTGTCGCGTCCGCCGCCAGTTGCGCTTAGCACACAGATGCGACGTACCGATGAGAATGCATCATAGAGTGCCGTAAGCGAATCCGGTGTGTGCGCATAGTCTACTATCACCGTGAAATTTTGGCCTTCGTCGATACTCTCAGCACGACCCGGTATGCGTGTGAGCGACGCGAGTCCTCGCTCGATCGCGTCGAGGCTCGCGCCGAACGCATAGCAGATCTCTGCGGCGGCCAGGGCGTTCTTCAGGGAGAATTCGCCTGGTTGGGGCACTGATATCGTACGTCCCTCATACGTGAATGTGCCGCTGGAGGTGGATGCGCGCCACGGCTCGTGTTTGGTGAGCGAAAATGCGATGCGCGTCTCGACGGGGAGCGCGAGGTAGCGGGCGGATTCTTTGTCGTCAGCGTTGGCAATAATTGCACGCATCTTCTTCGGCGAAGCGGCGAGAGAGAGCCCAAGCTCGAACTTCGCATCGGAGTACGCTTCATAACTACCGTGCGATTCGATGTGTTCGGGCGCGAGATTGAGGAAGACCAGTCCGTCGAGCTCGATGCCGCGGTGGCGGTGTTGTCGCGCTCCCTCTGAAGTCATCTCTATGATGGCGACATTGCAGTCGGCGCGCACTGCGCTGCGCAAGAACTTCTGCAGCTGTGCGCGACCCGGCATCGAGCGGCCGCTTGGGTTGCGTTCCTTCTTGTGGTCGACTTTGATGCGGATTGAATTGATGAGCGCCGTCTTTTCTCCTGCGGCTTCGAATATCGCAGAAATCATCTCGGTCGTACTTGTCTTGCCTTTGGTACCTGTCACGCCGATTACACGTATGCGTCGAGAGGGGAATCTATAGAGCACCGCACCGAAAAGTGCGACGCAGAGGTGGTACGCAGAAACAAGCGACTCAGGGATGAGTTTTTTGAGATACATGGTCAACGGCCGAGGAGTTTGAGCGCCTCGCGGAGCCTCGCGCTGCCGGTCTCGATTTCCGGCGGCACCTTGCGGAGCACGTCGCGCGCTTCCGCCGCACTGTATCCGAGACTCCGCATTGCCTCGAGCGCTTCTTCGTCGCCCTTGAGCGCTCCGGTCGAAGCAAATTCGCCGCCCTTCACCTTGTCCTTGAGCTCGAGCACGATTTTTTCAGAGGTTTTTTTGCCAATGCCCGAGACATTGGTGAGGTAGCCGGCGTTGCCCGACGCGATAGCGCTCCTGAGCGTCTCGACCGACGCAATATCGAGCACTGCAAGCGCGGACTTCGGCCCGATGCCAGGCACGGTGAGGAGAAGCTCGAAGAAGCGGAGTTCTTCTTCATGCACGAATCCGAAAATATCTAGAGCGTCTTCTCGCACGGCCATGTGCGTCCAGAATGAACACACACCTTCCTTCGTGCCAGCCCGCGCGATGGTTTCTTTGAGCGTGAATACCTTGTATCCGACGCCCTGCACATCGAGAATCACGTGGTTGTCTCGCGCGGCCTTGATAGTGCCAGAAAGATAGCCAATCATGGTTTCAATCATAGCACCGGCTCCGTCGGCCGACGGATTCTTGCTAAGAGTGGGGAAGTATCGTAGTATCTCGGCACATGGCAAATACGACTTCGGCAAAGAAGGCACAGCGCGTCGCGGAAAAACGCCGCGTATTCAATGCGCGCCGCAAGAAGGCGATGAAGGACGCAGTCAAAGCTGTGGAGAAGCTCGTCGCGTCGAAAAACGGCGTCGAGGCCGCGAAGGCGCTCCCAGCCCTCTACAAGGCGATAGACAAGGCCGCAAAGGGCGGCACCATCAAGCCGAATACCGCGGCTCGTATGAAGTCGCGCGCTTCGAAGCGAGTGAGCGCACTTTCGAAGTAAGTTTCCGCGCATTCGATACGTATCCCCCGGCGTCTGCCGAAACGGGGCGGCTGTACGATTACCTAATTCTTACGACCGCGCGAATTAGGTAATTTGGTACCACCACGTGCGCTTCATGCACGAATGCCGAACTGCTGTTTTAGAGCGTCCTCATGTTCAAGTTCGTCCACGATGAGATAGAGAATGTCCTTTCCTACGCATAGATCCGCTTTTAACATGGCGATGTATTCCTCGCACGGGTACGGATACGCCCATACGCTATCCTGGAGTTTACGAAAGCCCACGGCCGTGAGCTCGCGCCTTAGAGCGTCCCTCGTGCGCCGGCGCGGTTCTTTGATATCGAATATCACGAGTCGCCACTTGCCATCCCAGCGCCTAGGTTTTTCCACTACAATCCGTCTTGGTAGCTTCGCCAAATATCCCTGCCCCCGTGGCGTTATCCGAAGCACGCGCACGCCATTGCGAATCTCGTGCGCGAGATAGCCTTGCGAAATCAATTTCGAGACCGCAACGTTGCGCGAACTTTTCGAGCGATCGAAAATTGCCTTGAGCCAACTCCGAGGTATGGCTTTCGGCATGTTCGGTGCCATAACGGCAAGGGATATGATTCCGGCTGCTGCGACGGTCTGGAGTATTGCTCGCTTTAGGCCGCTCTTGCGGGATTTCTTCCTAGTTCTCTCTTCGCGCGTACCCATGCACGTATATTACCTAACTCTCACGGTCGTGAGAGTTAGGTAATAGGATAGTGCTTCATGTCTCGCGTGGAGTGATCGGAATAGTTTTGGTGCTCTCGGTAGGAATCGAACCTACATTACATCCTCCGCAAGGATGCGTCCTATCCATTGAACGACGAGAGCGTCTAAGAACAGAGGAAATGTACCACTATTTCGGGCTTTTTCCACATTTTGAGCACACTTTTCATTGCTGTTACGCCTCGTGGGGCGCATGATTGCGGTATGAGAAGGCGCTTTACCAGCCGCGGCCTACCTCGGCTGCGCAGTCAGGCGGGGTATTCAATCTTAGCCGCATTGGTATTCGTGGCGATATTGAGCTCTGCCATGGTACTCACGAAATATGTGGTACCGCAGGGGTCAATTGCTTCAGTACGATCGCAGCTCGCGAGCGCGGAGGCTACGTATTTGAACGACGCTGCGCCGAAGAGTTGCTCAGAGGCGATATCACAGGCGGTAAAAAATAACGGCGAGACAGGCGAAGTGGTTTCTACCGCGCGCAGTGGCGATGCAGCAAAAAGTGGCGTGGTAGATAGCTGTTTCGGCGCGGTTGTGAAAGTGAGTTCGATAGGCAAAACACCGAAGACAGAGAATGACTTCATGTGCACCGGGAGAGCGGGCACGGCCACTGTCAATCTCGATGGGTCTATCCGGATGACAACAGCAGCAAGTGCCGACGTCCCGACGCCGGGCAGATGCAAAATCACGATATGTAATGAGCAACCGCTTTTTCAAGGCGCGCGCCCAGATCCCAAATGTAGTGAGCCAAAGCTGTTCGAAAACGGCCAGACGTTGTCAGCACAAGCTCCCGCTTTTCCCTCGCAGAGCGGGTCGGCACTGCCGGGTGGCGGCGAGACGGTGCCTGGAGCGCAACCGCAAGGCGGGGTGACGGGCGGAGGTGCCTTGACCGACGCGTATCGTCCGGAAGAACAACGAATCCGCAATGACCTCGATAACATTGGCAATGACAACGAGCGGCTGACTGGGGAAATAGAACGACTCGCTGGTATTTGTGGAGGAGAGGCAACGGAATCAGCTGATTCCGCCTGCGTTCAGGTGCAGCAGTATCGCGAAACTTTGGCCGCAAATGAAGCGCGCCAGCAAGAGTTGTCGCAGCAACTTAACGAGCTTCGTCAGTCGCAGGCCAGCGGCATACTGCCGACGTCAGCAGACAATATCGACAACATAGATATCCGCTGTGTGAACGGTGTGTGCACTGCGGCAGCACAAAATCAAACAGAGCGCGAGGCGCTTCGCCGCAACGGATTCACGTGTACAGCAGTCGAGGGTGGGGCGACTTGTAGCCGACAGCAAAACACGTTCACTCAACGGCCTGGCTGCGAAGTGTTGAAGAATTGCCAAGGTGACGAGAGGCCATGCTCAGGAGGACAGGTGTGGAATGCGACAACTCGCTCGTGCGTATCGCCGGGCGGTACTGGTAATCCTGGCCCTGGCAGCCGCGAAGATCCAAACAACAGAGAGGGTGGTTTTCCGGTGAGTGCGCTCGGGAATTTTCTGCAGGGACTCATGAGAGGCCTCGGCGGCGCAGCCGCCGCGCCGGCACAGCAGTGCGCTTCGGATCCGAATGCGTACCAGCAGCAACAGCAGCAGTACCAGACGCAGCTTCAGCAGTACAATTATCAGCTCCAGCAGTACAATTACGATGTACAACGAGCGAGAGCATACGGCATCACGCCCCCACCACCGCCCGCAGCACCGACGCCGTGCACGCCGAATCAGAATCAGAACACCTGCCCGGCTGCACCGCCGCAACCGACGAGCGGCTGCAATGGTTCGTGGCGTCCGGTGACGACACAGGCGCAGAACGGGAGGCAGTGTACGTCGAACTGGCAGTGTGTCCCGAGCAATGCGACGCCGCCGACCGCACAGATGTCCTGCCAGCCGAAGGTGATAGACGCGGGCATGTCAGTCGCTATATCGTATTCATGCGGCAATGCCACCGGGAGTACGGGTACCGGTCCGGGGTTCTCGACCGACAACAATACATCGGGCACGTCGACCGCACAGGTCACGGAAGTGCCGGACGATGCGACGAGAGTGAATTTTGCGCTCACGTGCCGCAACGAAAACCTCACGGCTCGCGCCGAGTGCTCCGTACAGATTGCGAGGCCGACCATCGTTCTCATTGCGAATCCGCGTACCGTGCAGGCCGGAGAATCGTCGCGCGTAGGGTGGGTGACGAGCGGCATGAAATCGTGCGAGGTGTGGAGTCCGCAGATGCCAGGCTTTAGCGTCGCAAATCAGAGCAATACGAACATCAACGGCACGGCCACCACATCACCCATAAGTCGAGACACCACCGTGTTGCTTACATGCGAGACGATAGGAGGAGCTGAGAAAGAGGCGTACATAGACATCCTCGTGGGGAACGGCACCACGACATCGGCGATGACAGTGTCGTCTTCGATAGATGGCAAGACCGACGTGGAGCATGGGGACACCGCCACCGTATCGTGGGACGCCGGCACGGTGTCGAGCGGTTCTGTCGTGGAACTCTGGCTTGTCGATGTCGCGAGCGGCCACTTCACTGCGCTAATCGAAGGAGACCTCGAGCCTGAAGGTACGTACACATGGACGCTACCGACATCAAGCGGCAGCTGTAGTTCGAACTCCTCGTACGTCTGTCACCAAGACCTCATCGCGGGTCGTTCGTACAGAATACAGGCGTCGCTGTGGACGCCGTCGGGTGGCTACGTCGACGACGCCCGCACCTCTCAGGCATTCAGGATGAATGACTAGAGTCCGAAGAACTCCAGGACACGGTGCGCCTGTGATTCTTTCATCATCCGTTCCTCTACGCGCGCCTTCAGGTACGAGCGCACATCCCCAGGCCGTATCTGTTCGATAGGGATGACGAGGTTTGGCGAGAGCCACTTTGTGGTGTCGATAAGGAGCTGCGCGCTGCCGCCCTCCTTCTCCTCGACCCAAAAAGCGAGGATTGTCTCGTACAGATGCATCTCATCATCAACGCGAATCCCTCTCTCTGATATCTCGAATTCTGAGAGGCGCGGAGGACGTTTCGCGAGCAGCGCGAGCACAAGTGACCCTGAAAGTATGACGAGTGCAAAGAGAATTTCACCGAACAGCACGCTCGTCACTGCCACGCTGAGTGCGATAATCCCGAACGCCCAAAACCAGTCCGAGCTTCGCTCAGTATGTTCGTGCTCGTACGCATTCCAGCGCAGTATCATCGCATCGTCGGGCATAGGAAAGTAAGAATATTGTAGCATCGGGCGGTGTGTAGAATCGTGAATCATGGTACAACGATGCCACGGAGGGGTGGCAGAGTGGTCTATTGCACCTGTCTTGAAAACAGGAGTCTCGAAAGGGACCGTGAGTTCGAATCTCACCCCCTCCGCATGGAGACACTTACAGGAGTTGTTCAAAAGGGGAAGAGGCACGGGAGTGAACTTGGGTACCCGACGATTAACATAGAGCTGGCAGACCCAACGCTCTCCGGCGTGTATGCGGGACGTGTCATCTTAAATGACGAAGCGCCGTATATGGCAGCAATATTTGCCGACGCGTCCCGAAAGATTCTCGAGGCGCACATCCTGGATTTCTCGGATGAGCTCTACGGTCTTGAGGTGAGAGTAGAGGTGCACGACAAATTGCGGGAGAGTCATACGTTTGAGACCGAAGCGGAGCTAAAGGCGACTATTGCGGAAGACGTTGCAAAGGTTCGAGAATACTTTAAGAATTGAGCGATGTTTGCTGGGATTGTAGAGAAACAGGCGCGTGTTCTGGCTGTCCGGAGCCAGGGAGATATTCTCAGTGTGCGTATCGCGAAGCCGCGTGCGTGGAAGCTAGCCCGCGGGCAGAGCATTAGTGTCGATGGGGTATGTTCGACAGTTGTGAAATCCACCGCGAGCGCGTTCGAAGTCGAGTACGTACCCGAAACGCTTTCAAAAACCACGATGGGTTCGTTGAAGCAGGGTAGTGTGGTGAATCTCGAGCGTTCACTGAGGCTGGGACAACGTATCGACGGGCATCCGGTGCAAGGTCACGTCGATGCCGCCACACCAGTCCGTCAGATACAATCTCGCGGCACAGCCATCGAACTCACAATAAAACCGAACGCACAACTCGCGCGACGTGTCGCTCTCCACGGCTCGATTGCCATCAACGGCGTTTCACTTACGGTGGCGCGCAAACACGGGCCCAACATTACCGTTGCACTCATTCCGCACACGCTCAAAGCAACGAACCTCGGTTTGCTGCGGGAGGGCGACGAGGTAAACGTGGAGGTAGACGTGACTGCTAGGTACGCGCTCTCTGCCAGGCGAGGAACTCGATAGCGGCAACGGCGGCTTCGATACCTTTATTGAACTTGTCCATACGAGTGCGCTTTTTTACGTCGTCGAGCTTAAACGCAGGGATAATCGCATTGATGACCGGTTTCTCGTACTCGAGCGCGAGTGCGCTCATCCCGCTTCCGGTCGACTGCAAAATCATCTCGAAATGCATTGTCTTACCTTTCATAATTACGCCAAAACATATGTACGCATCGTACGTGGTTGCCGATTGTTCTTCGAGCACTTTGATTGCGAGCGGTATCTCAAGGCAGCCGGGAAGCACGTCGGTCTCGATGAGCCTGGCGCCCGCCTTCTCGAGGATTGGGCGCGCGGCTTTTTCCATGTTGTCGGAAAATTCCTGGTGCCACTTGGACTTGAGAATGCATATCCGTGCGCCGTCGATGCGGGGGAGTTTGCTGGTGTCCATAGCCTTTTGCATACCCGTGGAGGCGCATTCTATCACGGCGTAGGTTGGGGTAGTATCTGGGCATGACGAGGATTATGGTTTTCGGGACTTTTGACATGCTCCACGAGGGACACCTGCAGTTTTTCCGCGAGGCTCGCTCGCTCGCTCCCGATGCGTACCTCATCGTATCTGTCTCGCGCGACAGCGCGGCCGCGAGGATAAAAGGTGCGTTGCCACGTCGCTCTGAGGACGAGCGCCTCGCGCTTGTGAGCAGCAACGAACTCGTTGACGGCGCGGTACTTGGCGACGAGAGCGGCTATATGCGGCACATTCTCGCGGCGAAGCCAGATATCATCGCCCTCGGCTATGACCAGAGCGGTGAGTACGTGGAGACACTCGAGCGGGATATTCGCGACGCGGGACTTCGTACTCGCGTGCTTAGAATGCACGCGTATATGCCGGAAGTGTACAAAACGTCGAAGTTGGCGCAGGATTGAAGTATGAGGTACCTCGGTATTGATTATGGCGCGAAGCGCATAGGTCTCGCGATTTCTGATGAGGGGGGTAGTATCGCGTTCCCGCGCGAAACCATCGCCAACATGTCGGGCGTTCGTGCTGCGATAAAAGAAATCATAGAAAAGGAAAACATCGGTTTCGTGGTGGTGGGAGACACGAAGAGTCACGGCGGGATAGCGAACCCTGTCACATCGCACGCTGAGCGGTTTGTTGCAGAACTCAAAGAGGAGCTCAATGTGCCGGTCGCGTACGGATGGGAGGCGGGCAGCTCCGTCGAAGCTTCGCGATATGCGCCGGAAGGGAAAGGCCACGATGATTCTGCGGCAGCAGCGATTATCCTGCAGCGGTTTTTGGATATGAGAGGTACCAAGTAGAATACTCGTATGAGTCCGGAGATTTCATACGAGGATTTCGCCAAACTCGATATACGTGTCGGCACGGTGCTCGCAGCAGAACTTGTGCCGGATACAGACAAACTTATCAAGTGCACTGTAGATTTCGGAGATGCGTCAGTCGGCGGCGGAATGCGAACGATAGTTTCAGGCATAGCGCAGTGGAAGAGCCCCGAGGAACTCGTCGGCAAACAGCTTCCGTATGTTACGAACCTCGCGCCGCGAGTCCTTCGCGGTATTGAAAGTCAGGGAATGTTGCTCGCGCTCTCCGACGCAGAAGGTCTTGCGCTCATAATACCGGAGCGTCCCGTGGAAAAGGGAACGAAAGCGAAATAGTCGCTGCAATCTCTTGATATACTTAGTGCATGAGCCTGTCCTCGCGACAGTCCGCTTTCGCACAGCGGGCACATTCTTTGTCGCAAGCGCTGACGCGTGCATTTCCGACGCCGTCGCTCCTCGTACCGCCCGCAGCCGGTATCGATATATCCGACTCCTCGATTAAGTGGATAGTGCTCTCTCCGTTTTCCGGGGCGCACAGGGTGCAGATGTTCGGCGAAGTGTCGCTCGAGCAAGGAATAGTCACCGGCGGCATCGTACGAGACGTCGAACGGCTTGCCTCTGTTTTGCGGGAGGTGCGCGGGAAGCTCGGAGGTATCGCGAGCGCACATGCAGCGCTCCCAGAAGAAGCAGCGTACGTTTTTAGCATGAATGTACCGCGAGGCACATCCAGGCAACAAGCGCTTCGTATGGTCGAATTCGAGTTCGAGGATAGAGTGCCAATACCGCCGGACGCTGCAATATTCGATTTCGGTGTGATAGTACCGAGAAGTTCGGAAGCAACCGACGAGCTGAGTGTCGTCGTTTTTCCGGAAGATGTTCCAAGTGCCTACGCGGACGCATTCGCGCGTGCCGGTATCACCTTGCTCTCGCTTGAGATCGAAGCGAGCTCCATCGCGCGAGCTGTGTCTTCGCAGACTCCTGACGAGCCGATTACGCTCATTGTCGACATTGGTCGTGCTCGTACCGGTTTTGCCGTCGTGAAGCACGGGTACCCCATATTTACATCAACAGTAGAGGTGGGCGGCGACCTTATCACGAACACGCTCATGCAGGCGCTCGACCTCGCGCCTGACAAGGTGGTCGAGTACAAGAACGAGCATGGACTCGTGCCGGACGACGCTGGCACAAATGGGAAGGGAATCGAAGCGCTTACCACTGTCGCCTCTGCCATCGCGGACGAAGTTGCGCGACACTACCATTACTGGGACACGCGGCGCAATGAAAGGGGTGAACGCGTGACACCTGTCGGGAAAGTCATCCTCGTCGGTGGCAGTGCGAATTTGCGTGGTTTCAGCGAGTACATAGCGAGCCGCGTCCACGCGCCGACGGAACTCGGCAATGTCTGGCAGCATGTGGCGCCATTCTCAATCTACGTACCCCCGATCCATAAGCGCGAATCGCTCCAGTACGCGACCGCTATCGGTCTTGCGCTCAGGGGAAAATAGTATGACAAACGTACTTCCACCGGAGTCGAAAAGGCGGGTTTGGGCTATGTACCGCGCACGACTGGTTCTTGTGACTGCACTGACGCTCGGCGCTCTCGCTCTCGCTGCCTTCCTCGCGCTTATCCCGAGCTACGCTGCGGTACGAATCACTGCATCCGCGTCGCAGGACAACGGTTCTGCACCGACGTCCCAGCGTGAAGACGCATTCCAGCTCGAACGAAGTCAGTTTCTTATCAACGAGGTGTTGCCGCTCATCGCCGCAACATCTTCAACGATGGATGTCGTCGAGGACGCACTTGCCCTGCGTCCCTCGGGCGTGAGGATAACGCGTGTTACGTACTCGGGCGGTGCGGAGGAGGAGCGAATCATGCTCGTCGGGGTCGGGACGAGAGAACAAGTGAGCGCGTATCGTGACGCGCTGACGGGTTCCGGTCTGTTCACTGGGGTTGCGGTACCGGTGAGCGCACTCGTTGGATCAGAAGAGAGCGGTTTCTCCGTAGTCCTAACAGGGAAATTCTAATATGTCTCGATATATCGCATACGTCGCATGGGTTGCGCTTGTTGGATCCATTTGTCTGTGGGGAGGTGTCTTCTACGCGTACCAATGGATCCAGAACGAAGCACGAATCCGAGGCGCAAACGTCAAGAGCGTGGAGCAACGGGCGGATGAAGCTGCGAATGTGTCGCGTACGAGGTCGCTCGCGCAAGAAACCGCCGTGGAGCGCGAGCAACTTGAGAGTGCATCGAGGGCAGATATTGTAGATATCGCGAGCGAGATAGAGTCTGCGGGGCGAAGCGTGGGCGTCGTGGCGCGCGTGAACAATGCATCGCCTGCGAGTGGCCAGCTGGAGCTCCCCGGTGGCGCACCACTCAGTAGCATCGTCTTCATTATACAGGCGGACGGCTCTTTCGCTGGGGTCGCACAGTTCATGCGCGTCCTTGAGCATTTCCCTGGCTTCGCTACCGTCGAACAGTTCGATCTCGACCGCATTCCCACTACCGAGAACGCTGCACAGTCATGGCGAGCGAGTGTGCGCCTCACGATTCGCACGACATCCGATATTTCATCATGAGCATCTTTTCCAACATATGGAGTGCGATGCGCTCGTTCTACGAGTCGCGACACGAGCCCGAGTATATGCGGCCGCTTGCGGAGTGGTACTGGAGAGTACTTCTGACCACGGCACTCTTCGCGCTGATTATCATCGTCTTGCAGGGGGTGTGGGGTTTCTATGGCGTGATGAGGAAATTGAGTGCCGGCGATACTGTGAGGCCCACAAGACACGTCGACCCGCTCTCACGGAAAGACCTCTCCGCGATGCTCCAGCGGATGTCTGAACGCGAGGCTGCGTACGAATCAGCGAAGCGTGGACGCCCGAGCGTATCCGATCCATCGAGATAATTGACCGCTTCGCTTTACACGGATACGATTGCACCGCAGTAGTCTGCGCGATGCCCCTGTAGTTCAATGGATAGAACAACGCTCTTCTAAGGCGTTTATGGGGGTTCGATTCCCTCCGGGGGCACATGGCAGACTGCGCTGCGCGCTTAGCTCAGTTGGTTAGAGCATCTCGTTTACACCGAGAGGGTCGGGGGTTCGAATCCCTCAGCGCGCACCAAAACGAAAGGCGCAAGTCAGCGCTCGCCGCCTCGCTCTGCTCGGCGGCTCGAGCGTACTGGATTTTCGGGCTGAATTGCCATGTGCGATTTCGCATTTGGGAAAAGGAAAACTTTTTGTCATACAGATTAGAATTAGCTTCTAGTCATTCCTCCTGCGCGACAGGTCGATTTTCTTGACACTGGCGCTAGGGAATGGTATATAATCTCTGGCTTGTTTTGGCCGATTATCAAGAGGAGAAACCAATGGAATTGGACAAACGCCAGTGGTACGTCCGCTGGTTCTTCTGGTCTTTGACGGTCTGGGACGAGTTCAAGGACCACGGCGACAGCTCGTGGCGCTATCGGGACGGCACGAACCTGTGCCACTTCCTGCGCGTCATGCTGGTCTGGTGCCCGCTCGTACTGCTGCTCAACACAACGGTGTATGCCTCGGGTGTCGCCGCGCTGACGGCGCTGCCCATCTACTTCTGGGGCGGCACCGGATACGCGTATGTCGTCGGCGCACTCGCAATCGTCGTCGGCGTCATCATCGGTCTGAAGGCGCTGTTCCGGCGGCTGAAGGAATGGGAGCGACGGCACCCGCCCGCACCCAAGCCCGAAAAGAAGAAGGAACCGCCCAAGGTCGCCACTCCGGCACCGACGGGCCCCGGCTTCTGGCAGGTCGTGTGGCAGTACATCGTGGCAGCCAAGCAGAAGGTCTGCCCGATCATCACCTTCAACCACCAAGCGCAGGGAGCAGTGTCATGAGGGGCCGCTTCGCCAGCAACTTCGTCATGACGTGGAAGCAGCTTCTCGGCTTCGGCGTCATCATCGCCGTCATCGGTGGCATTCAATGGGGCGTTCATGCGGCGGTGGTGAGCAATACCGTCGTCGCTCGCGACGCGGTCTGCACCGCGAAGTCCTACGATGCCACCAACACCAACGTGGTGATGAAGCTCGACTGTGGCGGCAGCGAGGACGAGACCAAAAAGCCGAAGTTCATCTCGGCCTATCTCCAGAGGCCTGGCCCGTTCACCTGCACCCGTTACGTCTGGGCCTACGCCGACTGCAAGTTGCAGGAGGCGGAAAAGTCCAACAGGTAGCGGCTCGCGCCGTTCAACTCAGCATAGGGCGCTCCGGCGATGGAGCGCTCTTTTTTCTAGAACTCTCAAAGAACAGAATTGTGCGCTTCACGCTCGAATCTAGTACGCCAAAGAAAAATTTGATATTTTCAACGGAGCGGCTTCGCCGCGCCAGTTTCCTGTGGGGGCAGTGCGCCGCCGGTGGGGGCGGCGGCGCTGGTTCGCGCTATTTCAAGTATTCTGCACCGAGTGCATCACATTTGCCGTTTGTGGGCCCCGGTGGTATAGTGCCGCGACTGATTTATGGCTTTCAAGATATCGCCAGTGGATGTGGAATCGCGCAAGCAACTCGACCTCAGGCCGGGCGATACAGTCCGCGTGCACCAGAAAATCGAGGAAAAGGGCAAGACTCGTCTCCAGGTTTTTGAGGGTCTCGTTCTCGCTCGCAAACACGGTACCGAGGCGGGGGGCACCTTTACAGTGCGTCGCGTTTCGAGCGGTGTGGGCATCGAGAAGATCTTCCCCCTGTACTCTCCGATGATAGACAGAATCGAGGTCGTGAAGCGTTCCCGCGTACGCCGCGCTAAGCTCTACTTCATCCGCGAAAAGGTCTCACGCGAAGCCCGCAGGCAGCTCCGCCGCACCAAGATGGTTATGAACGTTTCCGGTGTCAGCAAAATCGTTGCGGTAGAGGAGGCACCCATCGAGCCTTCTGCTGCGGAGGCTGCACGGCAGGAAGAAGCGGTCGCCGTCGAGAAGTCAAACTAACATTATTCCTGCATAGAGAAACAGCCCCGAAAGGGGCTGTTTCTCTATCTGTGTGGTGCGCGGGAGAGGACTCGAACCTCCATGCCCGTGAGGGCGCTACCACCTCAAGGTAGTACGTCTACCAATTTCGCCACCCGCGCGTGAGGGGCATGATAGCAAAGACAAGAAAAATGGCGAGCACATTTGCTATCATTCGGACATGGCTCTTTTCACTGGCAAAGGGGACGGCGGCACGACGAAGCTCTTCGATTCAGAGCCGGGGAAGCGTGTCTCGAAGACGTCGCCGATTTTCGAGTGCCTCGGTATGCTTGATGAGCTCAATACGCTCGTCGGGTGGTGCAAGGCTGGGAGTGGCGACGATACGATGATACTCGGACAAAAGCTTCGCATGGTGCTGCACGATATCCAGAATCATCTCTTTACGCTGCAAGCGGAAGTCGCGGGGGCGCCGAAATCCATCCCGCTCTCGAGCGTCGAGGCGCTCGGAGTATTCATCAATCGGCTGGAAGCGGAAATGCCACCGATAAAGACATTCCTCGTCCCGGGCGCGACGGAACTCTCTGCGCGGCTCGACATTGCGCGGGCAGTCTCGCGCCGCGCTGAGCGTCGCGTGGTGGCACTCCACGAGAGCGGGGAGAGGGTCGTGAGCGAGTCGAGCCGCGCGTACGCCAACAGGCTCTCATCACTGCTCTACGCACTTACGAGGTACGTGAATCACACCGAGGGGGTTGAGGAAGCCCCGCCATCGTACCTTTCATGATACGCAGGTACTTGCCCAAGAGCACCGAAGAGCTTATCCACTGGTACGAGCGGTACGTCGCGCCTATGGCGCTCATCACCGGCTTCTTGCTCGATAATTTCGTTTTCCTCGACCGTATTGATTCACTTCAGAGCTATGTACTGCTCAGTTCCTACATGGTGCTCGCCGCGACGGGAATCGCACTCATCCACCTCATCGAGACGGGGCGAGCGCGGCACCGGTTATTTCTCTCAATCGCTCCGTTCGTGCCGGTCGTGATTCAGTTCTCCTTCGGCGCACTTTTTAGCGGTTTCCTCGCAGTGTATTGGCGCAGCGCCTCCATAGCGGTGAGCTGGATATTCGTACTTGTCATCGCAGCGTTGCTTCTTGGGAATGAACGCTTCCGCGCCTACTACACGAAACTGCCGTTCCAGACAGGCATATTCTTTACTGTACTTTTCTCATTCTTCATCTTTTTCCTTCCCATCCTTTTCCACCGCATCGGTTCGTGGATGTTCGTCTTGAGCGGTGCCGTCACATTACTAACGATCGCTGCGTTCTTGTACGTAGTCCAGAGGCTCGCGCCGGAAGTGTGGCGCGAAGAGCGTACACGCGTGGCGCGGGTCGTCGCGGTAATCTACATAGCTTTCAACATCCTCTACTTCTCCAACGCGATTCCACCTCTCCCGCTTGCGCTGAGGGAGGCCGGTGTGTACCACAGCGTCGTACGAGAGGCAGATGACTATGTGCTCACGGCAGAGCCGGTACCGTGGTACAAGCGTTACCTTCTGTACAATACTGAGTTCAACCGGGTGCGTGGAGAGCCCGCGTACGTATTCACCGCAATTTACGCTCCCTCGCAGCTCACGACTGGTGTGGTACACGAGTGGCAGCGCAAGACAGCAGACGGCAAATGGGTAACCGAGAGCGCGATCCCCTTCACGATATCGGGAGGTCGCGAAGAAGGGTACCGTGCGTACTCGTCGAAGTCTTCACTCGCAGAAGGAAAATGGAGGGTCAATGTGCTCACGAAGAGCGGGCAGGTCATCGGGCGCGTTTCGTTCACGGTTGTGCGTGCGTCGTCGACTCCCGAGCTTCAAGAGGTGCGAAAGTAGGGAATCCACCTGTCCCGCTTGACGTCGCTTTCTCTGGCGCCACAATTACGGGAGCAGGGTCGAATGTGTGAAGGCATTATCAATAGTGCGCTCGTAATTCAATACTATGGCTCAAAAATTGGCTTGGATCGTGGGCATCGTGCTCACTGCCGTTGGCGTCCTCGGTTTTGTCCCGGGCATCACGAGTGGCGGCATGCTTCTCGGTATCTTTGAGGTAGACACGATGCACAATGTCGTACACATCCTTACGGGTGTCGTCGCGCTTGTGGTCGCGATGGGCTCCGGTGCGTATGTCAGCCTCTACTTCAAGGTGTTCGGCGTGGTGTACGCGCTCGTCGCTCTCGCGGGGCTCGCGATGGGCAGTCCAATACTCGGTCTCATAAGCGCGAACATGGCGGATCACGTCCTCCATCTCGTGCTTGCGGCCGTCTTCCTATATGCCGGATTCGGCATGAGAGAAAAAGCACCCTCGATGACGATGTCGTCGAATCCCGCGATGTAGTGTGGTCGGATTCGATTGAGAAAGCGCCCCGTACGGGCGCTTTTCTCGTGCCAAGAACAGTGTTATTTGCTATACATACAGGCGTACGATGGCGGCTGTGGTGTAACGGTCAACACTGAGGTTTGTGGAGCCTTCGATTCGGGTTCGATTCCCGACAGCCGCCCTAAGCAGTATGAAGAAGGGCGAAGATTACATCGGCGTGACTGTCTCGTTCCTCTGTCACGACGGGAGGGGCAATGTCCTACTGTCGAAGAGGGGACTAAGGGCGCGCGACGAGCACGGGAAGTGGGATTGCGGTGGTGGAGGAGTCGAATTCGGTGACACAGCCGAAGCTACGCTGCGCAAGGAAATCAAGGAAGAATACCTCACCGATGTCCTCGACGCGGTGTTCCTCGGATACCGCGACGTATTTCGCGAACACAATGGTGTCCCAACGCACTGGCTCTCCATCGACTACCTTGCCCTCGTCGACAGCGATTCATGGGGCAATGGGGAGCCACACAAACTCGAGGACGTGCGCTGGTTCTCGTATGAGAATCTGCCGGAACCCATGCATTCCCAATGGCCGCTGTTCGTACAACAGTATGGCGACAGGCTGGTACAATTGATGCGTGGAGGAAGAACTTAAATCTCGTCTCGACCTGCTTGAGAAAAAAATAGATGAGACGTACAGGAGCGCCGAAAAAACGCGTCGCTACATCCTCTTTATCGTCATCATTACGCTCATCGCGCTCGTGCTCCCACTCGTCGGCCTCGTATTTGCGGTACCCGCGATGCTCGCATCATATGGCGATTTACTCACGGGTACTTTCTAGTCAAAGTCTCGCGAGCCCGCCTCGCGCCGTCGCGCTCCGGCCGAGCTTTGCTCCGTCGCAAATCTCCACACTGTAAGAGCGGGACAGCACGGGCGTCAGAAGTGGTATACTAAGCTTCTTAATGGTTTTTTCATTTGATACCTATGCCTGAAGGACGCTCATTTGCTCAAGAAATCCAGTCCAATTACTGGTTCCGCGTAGCGGGACTCGCGGTAATAGTCCTTCTTGCGCTCTACCTGTTCATACTGGCTATCAGCGAGTTCAAGAGCATGCGCTACATCGGGAGTGGCGTGAGCGCATCGAACACCATTACGGTTTCCGGAGACGGCGAGGCGACAGCCGTCCCAGACATGGCGATGTTCAGTGTGACAATCCAGGAGCGCGCGAAGACGGTCGCAGAAGCGCAAGAGATGGCGACCGAGAAATCCAACGACATTGTTGATTACCTTAAAGAGCAGGGCATAGAGGACAAAGACATCCAGACTGCCGACTACAGCGTGTACCCTGAATACGAGTACGAGACACGAGTCTGCGCACCGAATGAGTACTGCGTACCGGGCAGGCAGAACCTCGTGGGCTACCAGGTCTCGCAGACCCTTACTGTAAAAGTGCGCGACACCGAGCAAGCGGGCGACCTCCTCACGGGAGTTGGTTCCCGCGGCGCTTCGCAAGTAAGCGGCCTCTCCTTCACGATAGATGACGAAGATGCGCTGCAGAATGAAGCTCGGGACGAGGCGATAGCGAAGGCAAAGGAAAAGGCGGAGGCGCTTGCCGACTCTCTGGGTGTGAAAATCGTACGCGTCGTCGGATTCTCTGAAAACGGCAGCTACCCGCCTACTCCGTATGCCTACGGCCGAGGCGGGGCTGCGATGGACATGGCTGTTGCTCAGGAAGCGAAGGTCGCGCCCGCGCTGCCGACTGGCGAGAACAAGATATATTCCAACGTGACGGTTACTTACGAGATTAGGTAAATAGTTCCATGGGTTCCAAACAAACGCGTGTAAAAGCGCAGCGTGCAGCTCGCATATTCAAACTCGCATCGAGCGCGTCTCGTGCGCACATCTTGCTCGTGCTCGCGGAGAAGTCCCCACGCTCGGTGCAGAATATCGCCGATTCCGTAGGGATGACTCACTCTGCCGTGAGTCACCAGCTGGGACTCCTTTCCGCTGCGAAAATCGTTTCCTTTAAAAAAGATGGTCGCATCGTGCGCTACTCGGTGGCTCCGACGAGCGAGGCGAAAGCCCTCGTGAAATTCGTCAAAGCACTCGCGTAAGGCGCGTCAGCACAGAGAATCCTACCGAGCCCCTACCGCTTGACTTTTCCTGCGGAGGCGCTATTATGTAGCCATTCAACCGCCGGAAGGCGGTTTTAAAATGGGTTTTTCTATAACCTACAACCTAATCTCTAAAACCTAGCTTATGGCACTCGGACAATACCTCAAGGATACGCAATCGGAGCTCCGTCACGTGGCGTGGCCGACACGTACGCAGACCATCGTGTTTACCGTCCTCGTCGCGCTCGTGTCAGTCTTCACGGCGGCATACCTTGGACTCTTCGATTATGTGTTCACGACGGCGCTCACGAATTACCTGAGCGCTCTCCCAGCAGCACCGATTGACCCCGGTGCGAGCGGCACTTCAAGCGCGACGATGCCCGGTGTCGACGTCACTATCAGCACGAGCACGCAATAGAATATGGCAAAACAAACGTACGGGAGCGAAAGGCAGTGGTACGCAGTGCACACGTACTCAGGGTACGAGGACGCGGTTGCGCGCAACTTGAAGCAGCGCATCGATTCGTTCGGCATGGGCGACAGGATTTTCAATGTCGTGGTGCCGATAGAGAAGAAGATAAAGATAAAAAATGGTCGCAAGACAGAGACGAAAGAGAAGATATTTCCCGGCTATGTGCTTGTCGACATGATTGCGACCGATGATGCCTGGAGCGTCGTGCGCAACACGCCGCAAGTCACCGGGTTTGTCGGCACCGCGAACCAAGCAGTGCCCCTCTCTCAGGAAGAGGTGGATAAGATCCTCCGCAGGAGCGAAGGCGACACCGTGCGCCATGCGATAGATCTCGCGGAGGGAGATGCGGTCATTATTATCGACGGTCCGTTCAAGGACTTGGAAGGAAAAGTGGGCGAGATTGACGAAGATCGCGGAAAAGTTAAGGTGCTCGTACCTATGTTCGGCCGCGAGACTCCCGTGGAGCTCGAAGCAGACCAGGTCCAGCGCGTTTAGTCGCGCTTCTTGAGAAGAGAATTAGCGCGACTTAACCCAGCACTTTCTAATGTATATTCTTGTAAATTACAGCATAATGTGCGAAAGTACTGCGACTTGGCAATGAAGCAAACGCCCAGAAAGTGCTGGGTGTAAGAGCTTCTAAGCTCGCTAACGCTCGCCAAGAATCTCTAACATGGCAAAAGAAATCACAAAAATCATCAAATTGCAGATAGCGGCCGGTCAGGCCACGCCTGCGCCGCCGGTCGGTACCGCGCTCGGTCCTGCGGGCGTCAACATCGGCGAGTTCGTGAAGCAGTTCAACGACCAGACGAGGCCGCTCATGGGGCAGATTCTCCCTGTCATCATGAACGTCTACAAAGACCGCACCTTCAGCTTCATCGTGAAGAAGCCGCCGGCGTCGCGCGCCATCCTCAAGCTTCTCGGGCTCGAGAAGGGATCACAGCGCCCGCATGCTGACAAAGTAGGCAAGCTCACCGATGCACAGCTCACGCAGCTGGCTCAGGACAAGATGGAAGACCTCAACGCGACCGACCTCGAACAGGCGAAAAAGATTATCGCCGGAACTGCTCGGAGCATGGGCATCGACACCAAATAGGAAGAACCCGGGGACAACCCGGGTTTTTCTTGCGGCTGTTATTTCGCAGGGAAATAAAGCATACTTCGCGCATGGGCAGGCTCATAGTTTTCGAAGGGATAGACGGCGCGGGTAAAGCGACGCAGACAAAACTTCTTGCGAAGCGTTTGCGTGCTCGGGGCAAGCGCGTGACAGTTTTTGCGTCGCCGCGCTACGATTTGCCCACGGGGAAACTCGTCAGGCGCGCCCTCTCGGGCGAGTTTGGCGACTTTGTAAAGCTCTCCCCGTCCCTCTCCGCGCTCCCATATTTTCTCGACTTCGCCGCATGGAAACACGACGTAGAGTTGGCACTGAAAAAGGGTGATGTCATCTGCGACAGATATGTATACTCGACACTCGCGTATGCGAGCGCGAAGCTCTCCGGAGCGAAGAAGAAACGGTTCCTTTCTGAAATGAGCCGCGTTGCGTTCGATAATCTGGCGCTCCCGCGCGCCGACGTTGTTGTGCTTCTCGATGTGCCAGTCGCCGTGTCGCAAAAGTTGATGCGCTTGAAGAAAAAAGACCAGTTTGAGTCGAATCTGCAGTACCAGAAGAAGGTCGCGACGACCTACGCTGCACTTTCCAAAGCGAGGACATGGAAAGTGGTTCGCTGTGCACCGCACAGCACTATGCGCTCTCGCTCTGACATCGCCGAAAGCGTTTGGAAAGCGGTAAGATAGCGATATGGCTGCTAAGAATCTGATTCAGGATGCTCTCTCCGAAGCTTTGCGTGAGGTAGGCGTCGTTGACGCCGTCGTTAAGCTGGAACACCCTGCCGAGCTTGCCCACGGTGACTACGCGGCCGGCGCGGCACTCCAGTATGCAAAGCAGCTCGGCATGTCGCCGCGCGAGCTCGCAGAAAAATTGATGTCTACTATGGGCAACATCGCAGGCGTTGGAAAGGTGGACATAGCGGGACCGGGATTCGTCAATTTTCATCTCTCCGCCTCCGCGCTCGCTACAAGTGTTTCAAATGCAATCTCAGAAGATATGTGGGGCGCGAATTCCAATGAGGAGCGTAGGGAAATTCTCATCGAGTACACGAGTCCCAACCTCTTTAAGCCGCTCCACATCGGAAATCTTGTCGGCAATGTCATCGGAGAGAGCGTTTCGCGACTTGCACAATTCTCGGGAGCCACGGTACGTCGCATCAACTATCCGTCGGACATTGGACTGACTGTGGCGAAAGGTGTGTGGGGTCTCAGAAAGACATCTGGCGACCCCGCGGACATAGCTGCCCTCGGCGAAGCCTACAAGAGAGGCAACGATGCGTATGAGAATGACGAGGAGGCAAAAGCGGAGATAGAAGCGGTAAACAAAGCATTGTACGAGGGCACGGATGCGGAGCTGAATTCTTTGCGGGAGCGCGGCGTGGCGACGTCTCGCACTCACCTCGACGAATTGTGTCGAAAATTGGGAACCACATTCGATTACGAGCTATTCGAGAGCGATGCGGCACCTATCGGGCGTGAGATTGTCCAGCAGCATGCGGATGTATTCCCCGAGTCGGATGGTGCCCGGGTGTTCAAGGGTTCGCACACTCGCGTCTTCCTTACATCGAAGGGCTTGCCGACGTATGAGGCGAAGGACTTGGGCAACTTTGTGCTCAAGCAAAAGCAGTACCCAAGATGGCAGACGTACCTGGTGGTCACGGGTGTAGAGCAAAAAGAGTACTTTAAAGTTCTATACGAAGCGATTCGGGCTGTTTTCCCCGAAACGATAAATAAAGAGCTGTCTCATATAGCCACTGGTTTCCTCACGCTCTCCACCGGTAAAATGTCGTCCCGACTCGGAAATGTGCTCACAGGAGAGTCGCTCTTCGCTGATCTCGCTGAAGCTTCGAAAGAACGCGCAGCTGAAAGCCGGGCTGCCGACATCGAAAAACTCGCAGAGGAAGTCGGCGTCGCCGCCTTGAAGTATCAGATACTAAAGCAGGCGAGCGGAAAAAACATTGTGTTCGATAAAGAGCGCGCCCTTTCGCTCGAGGGTGATTCCGGGCCGTACCTTCAGTACGCACATGCGCGGGCGCATCAGATATGCGAGAGGGCGGAGGATGTGAAAGCACAATTCGACGATGCGCAGCCGGTTTCCGATGTCGTGCGCCTCATTCATCGATTCCCCGAAATCGTCGAGTACGCCGCCAAGCTCTACGAGCCGCACATCGTCACGAGTTATCTCATCTCGCTTGCCTCTGCGTTCAACAGTTGGTACGCGCAAGAACAAATTCTCGATGGTACGCCTGCTGCGGCGCACAAGGTGGCGCTCACCGACGCGGTGCGTAAGACGCTCAAAAACGGGCTCTGGATACTAGGTATCCCAGCGCCGGAGCGGATGTAGGTTGCGCGACCCTCTGAGTACGGGTAACCTCCTGCGCAGGAGGTACCGCAATGACGCGATTGATCACGAAGCGTTCGGTGAAACTTGGAGCCGGAAAAGACCCGAGAAGGATGTTCGTCAATGTCCCGGCATACGACAGGCGGTTGACGAACGGGCTCGTCCGTCTCAATGGCGAGAAGGCGAGGAGTCTCGCGCAAGCATACCGACTTGCTGCGGGCAGGTATCCTGTCTGCTGCCAGGTGGTGACGGCGAGCGGCGAGGTTGTGCACTACCAGGTGTGCAACAATGATGCCGACATCGGACGGTACGCGGCGCGTTTTGCATTGGGCGAGATCATCATCAGGCCCAATCCAACATGGTCGCCCTCGTAGAAGTGCGATTCGGGGATGCGGTGGGACGATTGAATGTAAAGAGGTGGACGGCAAAAAAGGCCGGCGCGTTGAATCGCGCCGGCCTTTCACTTTTCGGGACGTTCGCGTATGCTCGCCGCAGAAGGAAAGGGGAGTGACATGGCCGCGATTTACGACATGGACGGTGTCGTCGCCGACACACAGAAAATTCATTCACGTCTGGAATCGGAACTGCTCGCAACGTTCGGCATAATCATCTCGCCGGATGAGATAACGCGCCGCTTCTCGGGCCGTTCCTTGAAGGAACAGTTTGCGGAGCTTTTCGAGGAAGCAGGCCGCGCTTCTCCTTACTGCGCGGAAATCTCAGACAGGAAAGCAGATGCATTCATGCGCTGTGCCGCGGAGTTCGAACCTATCGAGGGTACGATTACGCGCATTCGCGAGCTATGTGACAAGACGCCGCATGCGATTGCGTCAGCTTCAAGGCCAACGACAATCGATCTCGTCCTGCGTACTGTGGGGGTGCGTCAATGTTTTCACGCATTGGCGAGTTCGCGGGAAGTTGCCCGAGGGAAGCCAGCGCCCGATGTGTTTCTTCTCGCAGCGCAGCGTCTTGGCGTCAAGCCTCGCGACTGCGTTGTCGTCGAAGACGGCGTTGCGGGTATGCTCGGTGCGCGAGCAGCGGGGATGCGGGTGGTGGGGCTGCGCGTAGACGGCAGGACGGATGTCCCCGCAGATATCGTCGTGAGAGACCTTCGAGAGGTACCGGACCATTGGTTCCTTTGATTGCGGAATTGACCGGCGCGTTGAATCGCGCCGGTCATCCTTTTTTGCTACGATGGATGAAAATATGCCTGTTCACACGAAATGACCTTGCTATGTTCTACGTGTATGTGCTCAAAAGCGAGAAAGATGAAAGAATATACACTGGTTATACAAATGACCTCCGGCGCCGCGTTCTAGAACATAGCGAAGGTCGTAACACATCAACTCGACCCCGACTCCCCGTCAGGTTAGTGTATTACGAAGCATATATGTCGCAGGCAGATGCTAAGTTACGAGAAAAAAGATTAAAAAATTCCGCGGGCGCAAGAACGGCGCTTAGACGGCGACTTGGTGGCAGCCTGCGACTAGGCCATTTCGTGTGACAGGTATGGCTGAAAAACCGCAAAAATCAGAGATTGCAGCTCGAGAGGAAGCGACGCTGCGGTGGTGGCAGGAGCGGGAGATTTTCAAAAAGTCAGTCGAGAAACCCGCTCCCAATGGCGACTATGTTTTCTACGACGGCCCACCCTTTGCCACGGGGCTTCCCCACTATGGGCACATAGTTCCCAATACCATCAAAGATGTCGTGCCTCGCTACTTCACCATGCGCGGGTACCGCGTGCCGCGCAGGTGGGGGTGGGATTGCCATGGGCTCCCCATAGAGAACATCGTCGAGAAGGAGCTCGGCTTCAAGCACAAAAAAGACATCGTCGAGATGGGTGTGGCGAAGTTCAACGAGCTCTGCCGCTCGAAGGTTCTCATGTACGCGGATGAGTGGAAGAAGGTAATACCTCGCATCG
>CAZZHR010000009.1:0-23721 GCA_964654205.1 uncultured Candidatus Saccharibacteria bacterium
TAGGACACTTGCCTCTGGAGCAAGGTATTGGGGTTCGAGTCCCTGGCCGGCAGCATGAAGTACGTCTTCTACGTATTGCTCGGATTGGCCGCTTTGCTCGGCGCTGGGTTTTACGTGTTCAACGCCTACATATACGAAGAGAAGCAGCCGTACGCCGCGCCGCACTATAAGGATGCGGAATACATGATTGACGGGCAACGCGTGCGTCTCCGAGACGGCGTCGCCGAAATGCCGACGTCACCGGGCTCTGCAAGCGTGCTCGTGACTCGATACTTCGGCAATGAACTCGAGACCGACCTCGACGGAGATGGGGATACTGATGTCGTGTTTCTCCTCACACAAGAGGGTGGAGGGAGCGGTACGTTTTTTTACGCGGTAGCCGCTCTCAAGACGGAGCGTGGCTATGTCGGGTCCGACGGATACCTTCTCGGCGACCGCATCGCGCCTCAGTCGACGAACCTCAGTCAGAATCCGCGGCACGTGCGAGTCGTCGTGGTCAACTACGCAGACCGCCCGACGGACGCTCCGATGACGGAACGACCGTCGGTCGGAAAAAGCGCGTACTTGAAACTGGATGCAGAGCGTATGCAATGGGGCATCGTCGTACCGGATTTCGAGGGGGAATCCCGTTGACCGCCCCGAGACACCCGGTGGTATAATTTTTTGCATGTGACGCTCCCGTATCCGGCAGGTCATCCGTCCCAGTTTCCATTTGGTCAGATTCGCCACTACTACGGCGATGTCGTGCGCGCGCTTTTCATCGCACTCGCGATTCTCTGCGGTGTATCAATCCCAGCGGTTGGCGAGCTGCAGGCTACTGCACCCATAGGCGTGCTTGTCATCCTCGTATTGCTCATTCTTGCAGGACTGACGAGCCCTCACGGGAGAGTTGTACTCGTTCTCAATGCGGTCGCAGCGGGTTTCGTACTTGTTGGTGCGCAGATTACGGCACTCGAGCAGTATTCCCAGGAATTCTATGTCTCTTTTGCACTACTTGAAGCCATCTCTGTTGTTTCGATGGTAGCCCTGTACTTCAGCGTGAAAACCGTTCGCGCGATGTACGCAGAGAAAATCGGGAAGGAAGATGAGCCAGATGAGTTCGCGACCGAACCAGCGCGCACGCGCCCAACCGAGTTGGAATAGCATATGAAGGGATACATAGCTGACATCGAAAAAGCGACGCTTGAGAACACCGACTTTCGTCGCGTGCTCTACACCGCAAAGCATTCACAGCTCGTGCTGATGTGTCTGAGGCCTGGCGAGGAAATTGGCGCGGAGGTGCACAGTCTCGACCAGTTTCTCCGATGCGAGAGCGGAGAGGGGAAAGCGATACTCGATGGCGTCGAGCATGCTGTCTCGGATGGCACGGCAATCGTGGTGCCAGCAGGAGCTGAGCACAACATCATCAACACCTCGTCGACGGAGGATATGAAGCTCTACACCATCTACTCGCCACCGGAGCATAAAGACGGCACGGTTCACGCAGCGAAGGAGGACGTGACTGAAGAGCATTTTGATGGGATTACGAGCGAATAACTTTGTCATGTCTCCCGAAAAAAAGAACGAAGCACTCGCATTCTTGAAAGCCCACAGCGCGGGTGTGCTCTCGACCGCGGGGAAGGGCGACAAGCCGCATGGCAGTGCTATCTACTACGTCGCCGACGATGCTTTCAACATCTATTTCATGACGCTCTTTGCAAGCAGGAAGTATCAGGCGCTTCGCGAGAACCCAGCGGCAGCATTCACTATCGGCACGCTCGACACACCGCAGACACTGCAGATAGAAGGCACCGTGACCGAGCTCACCCACGAGGAGGAGAAAACCGAACACATCTCGCAACTCATCGATGTGCTCATGTCGAGCAGTACGCACTATGCGCCTATCACCAAGCTCGACCGCTCGGAAGTGGTCATTATGTGGCTGAAGCCCACATGGGTTCGCTGGAGCGACTACAGCTCAGGCGAGACAGGTACCGCACAGGTGCAGCACGAAATACCGCTCTCGTGAGGGGGTTTGACACGCCGTTTTTCGCGTGCTATCATGAACACACCATCGTTCTCAACTATATTTCTGTCTTGAGGCTCCTCAGGACCATCCCAAGTCGATACAGGGGAGGAATGAAAGCCTTGAGACCGCTGGATTAGCAAGCCGCTTTGCGGCACCAGCATTCACAACATGCATAGGAATTCGTACGCTCCCCGACGGGGAAGCAGACCGGCAAACGGCACCAGCCGCGGCTACCAATCGCAGCACTCGCGCACGCGCCGTCTAGCGCAGAAAGGTCAGTACATCGACCACGTGCGCTTTATCAATAAAGCGGTTCCTCAGGCCGCGCAAGAGACGTTTGTACCGACGCACACATTCAACGATTTTCGGATTACAGAACAGCTCAAGGAGAACATCGCCAAGAAAGGATACGTCACGCCGACGCCCATCCAGGACAAGGCCATCCCGCATGCGCTTGAGGGTCGCGATATCGTAGGCATCGCGAACACCGGCACCGGAAAGACTGCAGCATTTCTTATTCCGCTCATCCACAAAGTTCTATCGGATAGAAACCAGCGCGTTCTCATCATGGTGCCGACCCGCGAGCTCGCGACGCAAATAGAAGAGGAATATTGGGGCTTTGCTTCGCACATGCGCATCGGCATCGTGACCTGCGTGGGCGGTGCGAATATCAACAAGCAGATTACGACGCTTCGCAGGAATCCAAACTTCGTTGTGGGTACTCCCGGCAGGCTCAAGGATCTCATGCAGCAGAAAGCCCTCGACCTCTCGCGCTTTTCCACCGTAGTGCTCGACGAGGCAGACCGCATGCTCGACATGGGGTTCATCCACGACATGCGATTTATCCTCTCGCATATGGCGCAGAGGCGTCATACACTCTTCTTCTCAGCGACGATGTCGCGCGATATAGAGAAACTCATCGGCGACTTTCTCGTAGACCCCGTAGCGATTTCAGTCAAAACGGGTGACACGGCACGCAGTGTGGAGCAAGACATTGTGCGTATCGCAGGCAGACAGAAAATCGACGTGCTCCATGATCTCCTCATACAGCCCGGGTTCTCGAAAGTGATAGTGTTCGGCCGCACGAAGTACGGGGTGGAGAAACTTGCGAAATTGCTCGTGCAGCGCGGCTTCAAGGCGGAGTCGATTCACGGAAATAAGACGCAAGGAAAGCGCGAGCGCGCCCTGCAGAGCTTTAAAAGGAACGAAATCCAGGTGCTCGTCGCTACAGACGTCGCGGCGCGCGGCATCGACGTCGAGGATGTGACGCACGTTATCAACTTCGACCAGCCCACGACGTACGAAGACTACGTCCACCGCATCGGCCGCACCGGAAGGGCAGGGAAAGGCGGCATGGCGCTTACGTTTGTGGAGTAATGTGTGGCGGGCGCCCCTGAGGGCTGCCCGCTTGCATTTCTTTGCCAGAAGGTGCATAAAGGTGGATATTAGCCCAGGATTTAGGCGATTGGTCAACCCAAAAGCCAGATTTTAAGCCATTATTTCGTACAAACATATGACGAAGATCATCGTCTCCGCAGTTGCGTTCCTCGCCCTTGCCAGTGCATCGGTAGCCTCGGCGCAGGTCTACTACGGTGCGAGTACCTACTCGTACGGCACATGCACTACGCTCACGCGCGACCTCTCCGTTGGCATGCGCGGCAGCGACGTATCTTCTCTCCAGAGTTTTCTCGTGAGCCGCAACTATCCTGGGAGCGGTTCGTGGATGGTCACCGGCTACTTCGGCCGCGCAACGCAGGCCGCTGTGCAGATATTCCAGCGCGAGCGCGGACTTGCTCCAACGGGCGTCGCAGACAGCGCGACGCGCGCTGCAGTATGCGGAAACGCTGTGACGCCCGTCTCGCCAATCTTCCCGACATACCCTACATATCCGACCTACCCCACGTATCCGTCGTACCCCACATATCCATCGAGCGTCACTATCACGTCGCTCTCTACCAATTCAGCGGCGCAGAATTCGCCGGTGACCATCTACGGCACGGGCTTCGATTACAACAACAATACCGTGTACGTCGGCTCCGTCCCGCTCACGGGCATCTCGTCGCAGAGCGGCACGTCGCTCTCGTTCACAGTCCCTTCGTACCTCTCGGGCACCGTGCAGGTGTATGTGGCGAACACGCGCGGCCAGAGTAATGCACTCTCGCTCTCTGTCGTGCCCTACACGCAGCCGTGCCTGTTCGACCAGGGCAGCTACCCCTACACGACAAACTGCGGCTGCTCGTACCCTTACGGCAACTGCCCGAGCGGTCAGCTCTCAGTCACACATCTCTCGCCGCAGAGCGGTGCGGTCGGCAGCACGGTCACCATCTACGGCACGGGATTCACGTCCACGGGCAACACGGTGATGTTTGGCCAGGGACTTATCACGGGCATCAACTCGTTCGACGGCAGGTCGCTCACGTTTACCGTCCCGTCGCAGCTCGTTGGATACGGAACGCAGAACGTAACACTCGCGACGTACCAGGTGTCGGTGAAAAATAGCGCGGGCTTCACCTCGAACGCGCTTCCGTTTACCGTGACTTCGCTCGGCTCCGCAGGCGCGCCCACCATATCGAGCATCTCAGGCCCGACGTCGATGAATACCGGTTCGACGGGCACGTGGTCGGTGCAGGTATACAACACGCCGCAAAGCTACACGAATTACGTAACCGTCTCGGTCATCTGGGGCGACGAGAATCTCTACGGCTCCTCGCTCTCTCCCGCGCAGACATCCTACGCGCAGGGGAGTCAGACGTTCACGTTCTCGCACGCGTACCAGCAGGCAGGCACGTACACGGTTCGATTCACGGTGACAAACGCGCAAGGTCAGACCAACAGCTCCACCGCAAGCGTGACAGTCTCTGGCTCGAACACAGGCTCACTCTCGCTCTCCTCGGTCTCGCCGTCGTCTGGTCGCGCGGGCACGCAAATCGTGCTCACGGGCAGTGGATTCAGTGCGACCGACAACACGGTGCGCTTCGGCATCGGCGGTACGCAGCACCTCCCGTCATTCAATGGTGGAACGACCATCTACTACACCATCCCGCAGTACGTCTCTCCGTGCGACGTGGTGGCATCAGGCCAGGTGTGCGCGCAGTACTTCCAGCAGGTAACCCCGGGCACATACTCCATATCGGTACAGAACGGTTCGTACACGACGGGTGCGCTCAATTTCACTGTCACGCAGTAAGGCCGTCTTGTGCAGCACGAAAAAACCGCCGCGTGGCGGTTTTTTCGTGCATACTGCTCTCATGCGTACGTTCATACGGTACGGCACGATAGTCGTGCTCCTCTCGGTCGCGGTGCTTCTCGCGGTGCCTATTTACATGCGCCACGTGGCGCGCACCTTCGTGCGCACATCTATCGCGGATGTGCAGAGGAGCGACGCCGTGCTCGTGCTTGGTGCGTCGATTGTCCAGGGAAAACCGTCGCCAGTCCTTGAACGCCGTGCGGCTCGCGCGGTCGAACTCTACAGTGCGGGCAAGGCCAGAAGCATCCTGGTCACGGGAGACAATGGAGAAGAGGCGGTCGATGAAGTGACGCCCGTCAGAAAGTACCTACTCGACGCGGGTATTCCGCCTGAAGATATTTTCCTCGATCACGCCGGTTTCGACACGTACAGCAGCATGTATCGTGCGCGGGATGTTTTCGGTGTGAAGTCTGTCATCATTGTCACGCAGGATTTTCATATGCCACGTGCGCTCTTCATCGCGCGAGAGCTTGGTATCGATGCCGAGGGCTTTATCGCGGAGGGCGATGGCGCACAGAAGGATTACGTGCGAGAAGTGCCCGCATCGGTGAAGGCACTTCTCGACGTGCTCGTGGAGAGAAAGCCAAAATACCTTGGTGAGGGAATTTCTCTCGATGGCGACGGGCGCGATACGTGGTACTAAGTCGCTCTACAATGTAAAATGCGCGGCATGCAATTTTCACTACCGTTCACTGGAACAACCGAACAAGGAGTCGCGAGACTCAAGCAACTCCTCGATGAGCATCGTGCGCAGGTTGCGCAGAAGGCGACCGATGTGAAAGAGGAGTGGAACGGCAACGTGCTTTCATTTGCTTTTACGGCCGAGGGAAAACATATCGAAGGTACGGTGACTGTGCGCGATGGATCATACGACGTGTACGCAAAGCTCCCGCTCATGATGCGCATGTTCGAAGGAACAATCGAACGCATGATTCAAGCGGAGGTGAAGAAGCTCAAGCTCTAGCGAGCTGTAGGTGGGTTCATGAACATGGTCTCCACAGACTTTGTTCACGCGTTCTGTAAGACGCGCTTGGTATACTCCGTCTATGTACATGATGAGGTACTTTGGTGGTCTTCTGTTTGTGCTCCTCTTTCTCGCGCCCGGTGGCGCCTCGGCGCAAACTGCTAAATTTGAAGTGACAGGGTGGATTCCGTATTGGCGAAGCGCGACGGGCACGGCGGATACGCTCCCGCATCTCGACAAGCTCACCGAGGTCAATGCCTTCGTATTCACGTTAAAGCAAGACGGCACACTCTCCGACAACGGTAATCTCGACCAGGAGCCGTGGGTCTCATTCCACGCAGCGGCGAAAGCCAAAGGCGTGCGCGTGATACCCACCGTCATGTCGGGCGACAGGCCCCTCATGCACCGTATCTTGAGCAATGCGACGAGCCGCAAGAATCTCGTCGATGAGATAGTGCGCATGGTGAACCAAAAGGGCTTCGACGGTGTCGACATCGACTTCGAGCACAAGCTCGCCGAAACGCGCGAGCCGTTCTCCGCATTCCTCCGGGAACTCCAGGCAGCGCTCGGCACCAAGTGGCTTATGTGCACCATAGAGACGCGCATCCCCCTCGCCGACCAATACTTCGGCGTCACGATGCCGCAAGGGGCGGGGGAGTATTCCAACGACCTCAAAGCCATCAATGCGGCATGCGACCGCGTCCGCATCATGGCTTACGATCAGCAGCGCATCGATCGCAGCGTGAATGCGCAGTATGAGGCGCGCGGGGAGCTCTACGCACCGGTCGGTGATCCCGCGTGGGTGGAAAAAGTAGTGAACCATATGTCGAAGGATATATCGAAAGACAAGATGCTCATCGGCATCCCGACGTACGGGTACGAATATGCAGTGACCTCGTACGCGAACAATAGTTACGTGTACGACATCCTCTGGACGTTCAACCCGGGCTACGCGTGGCCGGTCGCGCAGGAGCGCGGGCTTACACCGTCTCGCGCGCCGTGGGGTGAGCTGCACTTCTCATACATTTCCTCGATCCCTACGAGTACTCAGCCGACGAATCTCGGAGCGAATTCGGCGCTGCTCGCGGCTGCCGCCTCGAGCCTCTTCGCGACACAAAACAATTCCAACATGACATTCCGCTATCTCGTGTGGCCAGATGCGACTTCGATACAGCAGAGAGTCGATCTCGCGAAACGCCTCGGCGTTCGCGGGGTGTCGGTGTTCAAATTCGACGGCGGACAGGATCCCGGCATGTGGGGGGTTCTTGCTGGCGTCCGCGGAGAAATAGAGCAGAAGACCGCTCCGTCGATTCCCGGCGGGGGTACGCTCAAGTCCGTCACGCGCTCCCTCTCTCTCAATTCAGTCCACGCCGATGTAAAGACAGTGCAGATTATTCTCAACGCCGACCCGGACACTCGCGTGGCGGCAAGCGGCGCCGGCTCGCCAGGCCAGGAAACAACGCGATTCGGACCTCTTACGCGCGCTGCCGTACAGAAATTCCAGGTGAAGCACGGCATCGCGCGAGCGGGACAGGCAGGGTACGGCACCGTCGGCCCCAGGACGCGCGCGAAGCTCAACCAGCTCATCGGCCTGTAGTCCACGCTTGCACTCCTTTTGAATCGTGTAGAATGTCGGAATGCCAGAACAAAAAAGAGACCTTAGTAATCTGTATACGCCGCTAGCCATAGTGCTCGCCGGTGTGATTATCGGCGCGTTCGTCATGGTCGGACTCTCTACATCGTCGGGCGGAGGCGCGCCCATTGGGGGGCAGCCGCTTCCGGAAGTGGATATCGCCGACGTGAACATCGCGGGCCGACCGTTTATCGGCAGCGCGGATGCACCGGTCACGCTCGCGTACTGGGCTGATCATAGCTGCGGATTCTGTGCGCAGTTTGAAACGCAAACCCTGCCGAGCATCGTCTCGCAGTATGTAGACACCGGACAGCTGAAGGTGGTCTTCAAATCCTACGCCTTCCTCGGGCCTGACTCCACCCTCGCAGCTCTGTGGGAGGAGGCAGTATGGGAATTGTATCCCGCAAGACATTTCGAATGGCGGGCAGCGACGTACCGAGCGCACGGGCAGGGTTCCGGCGAAGAGCACCTGGTTTCCGTGACCAGCTCGGTTTCGGGCATCGACGTGGCTCGCGTACAAGAGCTGGTCGCGCAGAAAGGCGATGAGTATCAGGCGCGCGTGGACGCCGACAAGGCCGAAGGTACCGCATTCGGCATCCAGGGTACGCCGGGGTTCATCACGGGGAAAACACTCATCCCAGGCGCTCTCCCGCTCAGTGACTTTAATGCAGCCATCGATGAGCAGCTCTGATTGACGCGTCCGTAAAAATAGGGCAGAATAGAGCCACGGGGTGCCCCGCGAAGGGGCACTTTCCTCTACGAAAAGTGTTCAGGCGAGGGCGGATCTAGGCGCGAGCGAGGACCGAACCGAGCTGTATGAACCATACAGTGAGGGAGGACCGCAGCTCGCAACAACGAGACGCCCCGCACCAACACTTTGTATATGGACATACGGAATATAGCGATCATTGCGCACGTCGACCACGGCAAGACGACCCTTACCGACGCGATTTTGCGTCAGACCGGCGCGGCGGAAGAGGGGGTCTCGATGGATAGCAACGCGCTTGAGCGTGAGCGCGGCATCACGATTTACTCAAAAAACGCAGCCGTTTTCTATAAGGACACGAAGATAAACATCGTCGATACGCCAGGCCACGCGGACTTCGGCTCGGAAGTTGAGCGCGTGCTCCGCTCCATCGACTCGGTGCTCCTCGTCGTCGATGCACAAGAAGGTCCCATGCCGCAGACGCGTTTCGTCCTCAAGAAGTCGCTCGAGCTTGGCCTGCGTCCCATCGTCATCATCAACAAGATTGACAAACCCGCCGCAGACCCCGCGCGCACCGAAGAGCAGGTGCTCGAACTCTTCCTCGAGCTCGGCGCCACCAACGAACAGGCGGATTTTCCCATCGTGTACGCCATCGGAAAACAAGGAATCGCGAAGCGCACGCTCGCCGATGAATCCGCCGATATGAATCCGCTTCTCGATTGCGTGCTCGAGCATGTGAAGCCGGCGAACGCGAATGTCGATGTGTCGGCACCGCTGCGGGCGCAGCCGTTCAACTTGGGTTACGACAATTTCCTCGGCAGGCTTGCAGTCGCTCGAGTGTATGAGGGTACACTCAAAAATGGCGACACGGTATTCATAAAGAAACCTACGGGCGAAACGCGCCAGGGAAAAATCACCAAGATGTCGACGTTTAAGGGTCTCCAGAAAATAGAGGCGGGGGAAGTGAGCGCGGGAGATATCGTGCTTGTCGCAGGACTCAGCGATATCTACATCGGCGAGACGATAACCACGAGCGAGGCCGCAGAGCCGCTCCCAGCTATCGCTATCGACGAGCCGACCATTACGCTCAATTTCCTCGTCAACAACTCACCATTTGCCGGGAAGGAGGGTAAATACGTCACGTCGCGCCAGATACGCGACAGGCTGGAAAAGGAGCTCGAAATCAACGTAGGCCTGAAGGTGGATTTTGCTCTCGGAGACACGATGAAGGTATCCGGTCGCGGCGAACTCCATATTGCGATTCTTCTCGAAAATATGCGTCGTGAAGGATTCGAGCTGCAGGTCTCACAGCCGCAAGTGATTATCCGTGAGGAGGCGGGTAAGCGGATGGAGCCTTTCGAGGAGGTCATTGTCGACACGCCGAGCGAATACCAGGGCTCGATCATCGAGCGCCTCGGTATCCGCAAATTCGTGATGAAAGATCTCAAGGTTCACGAGAATTCCGTACGCCTCATATTCGAGGGGCCGACGCGAGGACTTCTCGGCTACAAGAATCAATTCGTCCTTGATACGAAGGGAGAGGGAATACTCTCGTCGCGCGTCATAGGTTTCAGGGAATACGCAGGGGAGATCAAGAAGAAGCAGGTGGGCTCGATGATTTCGATGGCGAGCGGCAAGGCACTCGGCTTTTCACTGTGGAATCTCCAGGATCGCGGTGTGCTCTACATCGGCCCTGCGGTCGAGGTGTACGAAGGTCAGGTCATTGGCAACACGTCAAAGGGCGAGGAGATGGCGGTGAATCCTACGAAGGGCAAGCAGCTCACCAACATGCGCTCCAAGGGGACGGATGAAGCACTCAACCTCGTGCCTCCGTTCGAGCTCACCATCGAACGCGGCCTTGAAGTGATGGCTGAAGACGAGTACCTCGAGATTACACCGTCGTCGGTGCGTTTGCGCAAAAAGTTCCTGACCGAGAACGAGCGCAACCGCGTAGGCCGCGGGCTCGATGCGAAAATCCCAGGCTAAAAACACGAATCTGTATACTAGGGGGATGGTGTACGCAGATAGGAAGGATGCCGGGGAAAAGTTGGCTGCTGCGCTCATGGCGCGGGATATTGAGCGGCCGCTCGTTCTTGCGCTGCCTCGCGGCGGCGTCCCTGTCGGGTACGAAGTTGCTCGCGCTCTGGAGTGTCCGCTCGACACACTTGTCGTGCGCAAAATTGGCGCTCCCTTGAACCCGGAGTGGGCGGTAGGCGCTGTCGCTCCCAAAGACGTCACGCTCATTGACGATGAGGCGATTGCGTTCGCATCGATATCGCGCGCTGCGGTAGAGGGCGTCGTTGCATCCGAGCGCAAAGAGCTTGAGCGGAGAGAGCGCACCTATAGAAGCGGTACTTTTTCCGCGGGTTACGTTCCGCGCACGGTCGTTCTCGTTGATGACGGCGTTGCGACTGGCATGTCCGCTCGCGCGGCGCTCCTCGCTGCGCGCGGCAAGTATCCGAAGGCACGGCTCGTCTTTGCGTCGCCGGTGTGCATCGGCGATGCTGAAAAGGCGCTGCGAGACGCTGCCGACGAGGTTATATGTCTTGAGAAATCGGCGGCGACAGCCGTAGGCGCATCGTACAAAGATTTCTCGCAGCTTGAGGACGAGACTGTCGTGCAAATTCTCGCGGGTGAACCGCCGCGCGCATCTTCAGCTTGATATACTCACCGCATGAGCGCAAACCAACGCCCGATGCCGAATTCGGAGGAAGAGTGGAAGAGTGTGCTGACGCCCGAGCAGTACGAAGTCTTGCGCGAGAGGGGGACGGAAGTCCCTTTTTCGGGCGAGTATGTACACGAGAAGGCGGACGGGACGTATGCCTGCGCAGCGTGCGGCAATCCGCTCTTCGATTCGGCCGCAAAGTTCGACTCCGGCACAGGATGGCCATCGTTCGACCAGGCGCTGCCGCACGCTATCGAAACGCACCCAGACACGACACTCGGCATGACACGTACGGAAATAACGTGCGCGCGATGCGGCTCGCACCTCGGTCACGTCTTCGACGACGGCCCCACGGCGACGGGCAAGAGATACTGCATCAACTCCGTCTGCCTAGATTTAGAAGAAAAGTAATAGTGCGACCGAGCGTTGAGCGAGGAAGTGCCGTAAGCGAGTAGGCGTCGGTCATCAACCCTGTGCGCGTCGACGTCGAGGAAAAATAGCTGAAGGCCCCGCGTAGCGGGGCCTTCTTCGTATTCGAGAGCTATTATCGCAGATCGGCGATTTCCAACACCAACTTGCGCCGCACCGCAGAAGGGAACTGTTCGTAGGAGTTCACGACGATGAGAAAACTCCCCGCCCCACCCACAATGTGTTGCCTGTAGTACTCGTCGACATCCTTCTCGATGCCGATAATCGCGAGGCCATTGATCACGATTCCCGATTGCACGGCGCTATTGCGCGCGAGCCACGCGCCCGGCCGGGTCGTATCTTTCCCGTCGCCAGATACGTCGATAATCTTGCGGCTTGCGCGAAAGGGCATGCTATCCAGGAGGCCTGTCGCGTGGGCGATGCCTCCCGCGACCGACGTCATCGAGCAGTCGTAGGCTCTCGCTGCAGAGTCGAGCTTCGCCGCGAACGCACGGAGTGACTCGCTCGTGTGAAGACGTGTCCACGGTATCACCACCCGTTGACTCGAAGGGTCGCACCAATGCGTCACGGTAGCGGCTATCGCCTGCCGAGCGCCGTCACGGATTGCTGCGGCGACGAGCGGAGAGCGGAACGCATGGGCGTATCCCGACATCTGGAGTTGGTAGCGGTCGGGGTTCACGCTATTAGACGTATCGATGGCGAGTACGAGCGCCACGTCCACCTCGGGCATCCCGGCCTTGACGGCAGGAAAGACCGGAATCAGTGCAATGACAACGAGCAGAATGATCAGACGCCGCAACATGTCAGCCTCCCTGGCCTATGTTGTTCGTGTGCCGAGCATACGCTTCGAAGCGTATTGGTCAAGTTATCCAGAGGTGGCGGAAAAACGGGCTTTGCAGCACATGTTGCGTGATAAAATCCACGTATATAAATAATTTATTCATATGCTCCTTTCAAAGCTCCTCGGACTTTACTTTATTATCGTCGGCGTCATCGTGCTCTACCGCCGCAAGTCCATCATGCCGGCTATCAGCCAGCTCGTGGCAAATAGACCGCTCCTCCTTGTCATTGCACTCGCCGAGATTCTCGCAGGTCTCGCGATTATCCTGACGTATCCCAACATTACGGCCAATGCGGATGGAGTCATAGCGCTCATTGGTTGGGTGCTTGCGGTGGAAGGTGTGCTCTACCTCGCGATGCCGATTCAGTCTGTCCAGCGCTTTGTCCGTCGTTTCAACAACGAGACCTGGTACGGCACCGGCGGAGCTATCGCTATTCTCCTTGGCGGTTACCTCGCGGGCACAGCATACGGTTTCTTCTAGTCTTTCCCTCCTCCAAAGACCCCGCCTGGGCGGGGTCTTTGCATTTTTCACAGGAGTGGCACTATGGGGGGCATGGTGCAGAAGGTAGTCATCGGGGGTATCGGTCTCGCGCTCGTGGGAGCTGCGGCGTTCTACTTTCTTGGCGGCACTATCCCGGTCTTTAGCGAGAAGCCCATCAGTACGGCTCGCTTTGTGTGTGATGCAGACAAGAGCATCACCGCGACGTTCTACGAATCGAAAGTGAAGCTCGAGCTCAGCGATTTTCGCTCGCTCGAGTATCCGCAGCTCATCTCCGCGTCCGGTGCTCGCTATGGGAACGAAGACGAGAGCTTTATATTTTGGAACAAAGGCGATACAGCATTTATTACCGAGAGTGGCGCCGAAACACATAGCAATTGCGAAATCGAGATTGCAGGACAGGCGACGCGCACAAGCTACTCCTCAAGCACGACGGGCGTCTCAATAAAGTACCCGCGCACGTACCGATTGGACGCTGGCTACCAGTACATGGGGGTGCCGAACAAGCCGATACCGGGCGTGAAGTTTCTCGTTCCTCTCGACGTCGCGACGGGTACGAACCTGTCCTCGTCGGACACGGGCGTCTCAGTGGAGCAGCTTCCGCGCGCGCTCACGTGCACAGGCGACATCTTCGTCCTGCCCAATGTGCGTGCGACGATGGTATCTGAAAACGGCGTGACGTATTCACTAGCAACCACGAGCGAAGCAGCCGCAGGGAATCGCTACGAGGAAATCGTGTATGCCGTCGTCGGCTCCAAGCCATGCACTGCGGTTAGGTACTTCATTCACTACGCCGCGATTGAAAACTTTGACCCCGGCGTAGTGCGCGAGTTCGACCGCGCTGCGCTTCTGAGCGAGTTCGACAAAATCCGCGCCTCGCTCGTCATCGTGGCGACGAGCACCTCCACGCAGACTCCCTAACGTGGCTGCCGTCTACAAAGTTCGTGGAAAGGTCTGGCTCTGGCCGGGGGAGCAGGCGGCGTGGCATTTCGTACATGTCGACAAAAAAACATCGGATGCTATCAAGGCACGGCACACGGGGCCGCGTCGTGGTTTTGGGGCGGTGAAAGTGAAAGCGACGATAGGGAAGACAAGCTGGACGACATCGATATTCCCAGACAAAAAGAGCGGGACGTACCTCTTGCCGCTCAAGGCGAAAGTGCGCTACGAGGAAGGAATCGAAGCGCACGACGAAATTACCTTTACGCTCGCTCCCCAATAAATATGCGAGTCTGGGACGTGCCGCCGCGCGAACTCTGCCGCGCGCATCTGCTCGGAGAACACCGTGAGCTCCACGGACTCTGGAACATTCTCACGAAGCACGGGGGAGCGGGCGGCTATTCGCGGCATCCGGAGACGCTCCGCTGGCGTGGCAAGCTGAAGGCGCTCTATCTGCGTCACGAAGCGCTCGTGCGAGAGATGGAGAAGCGGGGCTACCGGCACAGGTCACCGCTCGATAAAAAAGAGGCCAAGGGGAGCGCGAGACAACAGGCATTCATCAACACGCTTCGCGAGCAACGAGCGCTCCTGAAGCAGAAGCCCTGTCCGTGTCCGAACTAAAATTCAGCCCGACGCGGGAGGCCAGCTCGTGAATCGAACGACCTCGCACAAGATCTCGCGCATCCTCACGCTATGCTAGTCTTTTGCAAAACACTAGCATAGGATGGGAGTATGCTGTCGTACCGGCAGATAGAGCGTATTGTAAAAGGCTTCGCGAATCATCGGCGGGTAGAAATTCTTGATCTACTCAACAAATCTCCAGAACTCTCCGTCGAAGACATCGCGGACAAGCTCAATATGGGGTACCCCAACACGTCGGATCACCTGCGCAAGCTCGCCATAGCGGGGCTCGTCATGAAGCGCAGCGAAGGCAGTGCTGTGCGTCACAAGCTCACTGACCGCGGAAAAGCTGTTCTAGTGTTTTGCAAAAGACTGTAATAAGCAATGGGTGAGGACGGCTCGGCATCATGCCCAGTTCCCCAAAATGAAGATTTGTGGGATGATTTTCATGATGAAAGGCTCTCCGAATGTTGCGGTATTCATTGACGCGTCAAATGTTTGACAGGCACAGAAAGCCAAGGGCTTCGTTTTTGACTATGCCAAGGTGCAGGCGTACTTGGCGAAAGAGTACACTCCGAAGAAAGTACGAATCTTCTACTACACAGCATACCCAGCGGATGGGACACGTACATACGCTTTAGACGGCAAGCATCGGTTCTTTACTTACTTGAAGAAAGGACTCGGATTCACCGTGAGAAAGAAAGGGTTAAAAAGAATCGCGGTGCATAGCGAATCTGGGGATTCCTTTGAGGAAAAGGGAAATATGGACGTTGAAATTACTCTCGATGCTATGCATCACAAGGACATATACGACACGGCGGTATTTTTCACGGGTGATTCTGATTTTCTCGCGCTCGTGACGTATTTGCGCAATGGTGGGAAGACAGTCTATATCTACTCTTCGAGAAACAATATTTCTCGAGAACTTAGGACTGGTGCGGACGGCTACAAAGATATTCTCGACATCCAGGACGACATTTGGGGTAGGGAGTTAACAAGAAGGGCGAAGTAGAAATTAAAAGTGGCCCTCCGCGAGGAGGGCCACCCTTGGATGTAGTACCCTTTCAGTTTTATGGAAAAACCGAAAGACCTACACAATATACCTTTCTGAGATGAAGAGTCAATGAGTCAGAACACCTGTGTGCATAGACCTCACATTCGCCCAAAATGAAGAATTGTGGGATTGTTAGGTGGGAGGGCTTGTACATGAGTGCTCGTCAACGACTGGCCGCACGGCGTCCGCGCGATGCGTACTATGTGCGTGCACCGATTCTGCCAGAGACGTACCACAGTCCGGGCAATATACCGGTACCCGATGCTGGCGTCGGTTGGAAGATGGGCGAGCTCACGCCCAATGGAATTCCTGTCATGATGGTACCCGATGAGCATGTGCTGCGTCTTCGGCAACCCAATGGTTCCCGATAATGTATCGCCCCGGCCGCGCACCAGCGCGGCCGGCGTCTTACGTGTCAGGCTCGCTCGCGAGCAGCAATTGGCTCTGGAATCTATACTAGTGTTTTGCAAAAGACTGTAATAAAGACTGGAATGAAAACTGGAATGAGGATTGGGGAATGGGGGAAATAGGGAAAAAAGGATTCGGTATGGGTGCGGTCGGCTCGGCACCATGCCCAGTTCCCCAAAATGAAGATTTGTGGGATGATTTCCGCAATGCAACTTTCTGATAACGAAAAGCGGGATGTGATGAAATTCATTGAGGCTGGCAAGCCCCTGCCGGACAAGTACCGCTTCCTACTGTTCGACGACAAGCGTGAGGTTGAACTCGTGTGGAACGGAAAGACGGACGAGGTCACCAATACCGTTCTGCCGTTCCAGGTGATAGAGCAGGTTGATGAGCCGCGCAACGAGAAGGAGACCAAACTTCAAGGAATGCTTTTTGATGTCGACCCGCGCGGTAGGCAAATCAGCGATTGGACGAACAAGCTCATCTGGGGCGACAACAAGCTCATTCTCTCCTCGCTCAAGAATGGCCCACTACGCCAGGAAATAGAGACGCAGGGCGGTCTGAAGCTGTGCTACATTGACCCTCCATTCGATGTCGGCGCGGACTTCTCGATGAACATAGAGGTCGGCGACGAGCAATTCACAAAAGAGCCGTCGGTACTTGAGGACCTCGCGTACCGGGATACTTGGGGGAAAGGCGCAGACAGTTTCATTGCAATGATCTATGAGCGCCTCTCACTGATGCATGATTTACTCTCCCAGGACGGAAGCATTTTCGTTCATTGCGATTGGAGACTTAGTGCGCATGTCAGGCTCGTCTTGGATGAGCTTTTTGGTAGCAGTAATTTCCGCAATGAAATCGTGTGGAAACGAGGGACAATGAAGGGTGCAAAGGCAGTCGGTGCACAAATGGGGCGCAATCACGATACGATCCACTGGTATGCGAAATCAGATGACGCAAATTATAATACTCAGTATGTGCCGTATTCTCAAAAATACATCGCGGACTTTTTCAAATATTCAGATGAGCGAGGTGTGTTTCGAATACAGCCAGTTGGAACGAGGAGTGAGAAAGGGTTGGCAATGCTGCGAAGCGACAATAGACTGATCGAGGAAGGAGGTAAGATAAAAGGAATTAAATTCTACTTGAACGAGATGCCCGGGGTAGCCCTTGATGATTTTTGGTACGACATAAAAGATCTAGGAACGACAGCAATCGCTGAAGAGAATCTTGGCTACCCGACTCAGAAGCCAGAAACCCTTATCGAACGTGTTATTGAAGCATCAACTCAACCCGGAGATCTGATTGCGGATTTTTTTGTCGGCTCAGGGACGACCCTCGCGGTAGCAGAAAAACTTGGCAGGAAATGGATAGGCTCCGATCTTGGAAAGTTCGCCGTGCATACCTCGCGCAAACGGCTCATCGGCGTCCAGCGTGAGCTCAAGAAGGCCGGTAAGGACTACCGCGCGTTTGAGATCCTGAACCTGGGCAAGTACGAGCGCCAGCACTATATCGGAGTCAATCCGAATCTGCGCGAGGAGGAGAGGCAGAAGCAGATAGCACAGCGCGAGAAGGATTTCGTCTCACTCATTCTCGGCGCGTACAAGGCCGAGCCGACCGAGGGATTCAAGACATTCCACGGCAAGAAGGCGGCGCGGCTAGTGGCTATCGGTCCCGTCAATCTGCCGGTCTCGCGCCTCTTTGTGGAGGCGGTGATTGACGAGTGTCTGGAGAAAAAGATAACGAAAGTGGACGTGCTCGCGTTCGAGTTTGAGATGGGGCTCTTCCCCAACATTCAGGAGGAGGCTAAAAGCAAGGGCGTGGATCTCGCGCTCAAATACATCCCGCGCGATGTCTTCGACAAGCGCGCCATAGAGAAGAACCAGATCGTCTTCCACGACGTCGCCTACATCGAGGTGAAGCCCACTGTGAAGAAGAGCGCCGTCGCCATTGAGCTCACGGATTTCTCCGTCTTCTACAACCAGGACTCCATCAAAGAGGTGGAGGAGAACCTAAAGAACGGCGGCAAGAAGCTCGTCGTGGAGAACGGGCAGATCATTAAGGTTGCGAAGGACAAAAACGGCATCCTCGAGCGCGAGGTGCTCACGAAGAAATGGACCGATTGGATAGACTACTGGGCGATTGACTTCAACTTCGAGAGCAAGAAGGAGATCGTGCGAGTCCCCAAGATATCCCGAGACGATGTATTTGCAGAGGGCAGTAAACACAATCCCCTTGAATACGAGGATCTGTGGACGGGCTCCTACATTTTTGAGAACGAGTGGCAATCGTTCCGCACCAAGAAAGACCGCAAGCTCGAGCTCACGAGCGTCGCGAAGGAGCTCCCCCGTGGTCGCCACAAGATCGCTGTAAAGGTCGTGGACATCTTCGGCAACGACACGATGAAAATCATTGAGATAAACGTATAGGATACGTATGGCGTGCTTGACGAAAATCCAGATCAAAAATTACCGCTCGATTAAAGACACGGGTGAGGTTCCAATAACCAAACTCTTTTCACTCATCGGCCGGAACAACACTGGCAAGTCGACTTTCTTGAAAGCGGTTCAACTGCTGTTTGGAGAGATGAAAGATATAGAAGCAACGGATTTCCACAAGGGCAGGGATGCACCCATTGAAATTACGGGCACAATCGAGCGATGGGAAGATGGTGCAAAAGTGGAGCACAGCATCAGTCTGGTCTGCGAGAAAGGAAATAAGCCCGTATACTCGATTGACGGTACCGAAAAAGGGTCTGCTGCTTACTCAAAAGCTGTTCCCTCACTGTTAGTAATCCCTGATCGGCGTGACGCGAGTGAATTCACGACGGGCGGGGTTCGGACATCTTTGCTCAAGAGAATATTTGCCGAACGTCGTATTAAGAATGACGGCGAATTGAGCGACATCACGGAGCGTCTCGAACGTGCCAAAAGAGCAGAAGCTGCGGATATTTCGAAGTTGCTTACTGATAAATTCAGAGAAATCGCGCAGGAGCAAACCTTTGAGGTGAGGGTTGAGCCGGATGTCGATATTGATAAAAGCACGACCCATGTGAGTGCCCTCATCGACAATGATGTGCCCGATGCGCCTGTTGTGTCCCTGACGGAATGTGGCACCGGAGTGCAGAGCATGTATCTTCTCACTCTGCTAGACGTGTACGGTAATATATCGCAAAAGACCGATGAAGGGATACTGCTTATCGAGGAACCCGAGGTTTATCTACATCCCGAATATCAGCGGCGGATGTTCGATGCAATGAGGAAGATAGCCGCTGACAACCAGGTAATCTTCTCGACACACTCGCCCATTATGATTTCAGAAATCTGGCTCACGGAAAGCGTGAGGCAGGTGAAACTCATCGACGGCGAAACGCGAATAGAGGAAATCAAAGTGGAGGATGTGATATCCGAACTCGGCATTCGCTACGAGGATGTACTGAATCCAAAGCTCACGATTTTTGTTGAGGGCAAATCCGACGTTGCGTTTTACAAAAAGCTCGGATTGCAACCCAGCGATACGGTTACTTTCGTGACAACAGATGGGTTCCGGGCTATGCATTACTTCGCATATATCAAGATTCTCTCCAGTGAACATGTGAACGGTACATTCGTTGCAATAGCTGATGGAGATGGCGAAGAGGCAGGCGCAAGACAGGATACGTTCAGAAAGGAAATCAAGAATCAATTCAAGGACGTCACGGAGAAAATGCGTAATCGTATCGACGGATCCAATTGTCTGTTCGTGTTACCGAGGTACTCTATAGAGTCATACTTTCTTAACCGCGACACATTGACCACTGCATTTCCCGAGATCAATGCCACGGACGTAGACACTCTGCTTGCACATTACGAGGCGGTGTATGCGCGACGACTAGGTGAGGTGGTGGATAATAATGGGCTAGAAAATTTTAGGAAATACGCCCGACCAAAGCTCTTATTTGACCGTACGGAGCGGAGGGGTGATGCAAATCTGGACTTTGAGCGGGCTTACAGTGCATTCTGGGTCGACAATGCGGATTTTCTGCGCGTACGCGGACAACTCATCACTCGCTGCGAGGCGCTCGGTGCCGGCTGGTTTGAACACGTGTTAGACCATACAAATCTAGATCAGTTTGAGGATCTCGTTTCTTTACGGACAGAAATCTTAAAGCTCGCGTAGCTATGGCCCTGCACTCCGAGTTTCCAAAATCACCACATGTGCCGCTCGATCCGGCGACCCGTTGGTTTCCGGCTGACGAGGCGTTGCGCACGGAAGGATACGAGAAGCTCCTGCCACCCCTTGTGGCAGAACTCCGCAAGAAGGTGCGTGACTGGCGGCTCACCAACTACGAAGGCGCAAGCGACACGACGCGTGCGCTCCTGAAGTGGTGGTTCCAGACGGACCATCCCATGCAGAACGGCGATGGCGAGACGTTTCTCTTCCAGTACTACTTTGCCCAGCGCGAGGCCGTGGAGACCGTCATATGGCTCTACGAGGTCGCCAAGGCGCGGGATAAGTACGAGCTTCTGCGCTACGACAGCTCCGGCGCGGTGTCGGCCGGTATGTTCGATGAGATGTGGACGCGCTACGTGGTAAAGATGGCGACCGGTTCCGGCAAGACGAAAGTGCTCTCGCTCATCCTCGCGTGGTCATATTTCCACAAGCTCTACGAGGACGGCTCGGAACTCGCCCGGAACTTCCTCCTCATCGCACCCAACATCATCGTGCTCGACCGCCTCCTTACCGATTTCAACGGCCTCAAGATATTCTTCGAGGATCCGGTGCTTCCGGACAACGGCTACGAGGGGCAGAACTGGCGCGACGACTTCCAGGTGACGCTCCACGTGCAGGACGATATAGGGGTGGTGCGCAAGACCGGCAATATCTTTCTCACCAACATCCACCGCGTGTACCAAGGCGCGACCGAGAGCGCAAGCTTCGAGGACGAGGACACGGCCGACTACTTTCTCGGGGCGAAGCCCGTCGGCAAGACCAACGAATCAAAGCTCGACCTCGGTGACATCGTGCGCGATATAGACGAGCTCGTGGTATTGAACGACGAGGCGCACCACATCCACGATCCGCGTCTCGCTTGGTTCAAAGCTATCGAGGACATCCATAACCGTCTTGTGATGAAGGGCGATCGCCTCGCGCTCCAGGTGGACGTAACGGCAACGCCCAAGCACAACAATGGTTCTATATTCGTCCAGACCGTTTCGGACTACCCCCTCGTCGAAGCGATCCACCAGGACGTAGTGAAGCACCCGGTATTGCCGGACAGCGCGAGCCGGGCGAAGCTACAGGAGCACAAGACCTCCAAGTACAGCGAGAAGTACAAGGATTACATCCACCTCGGGTATCTCGAATGGAAGAAGGTATACGATGAACACATAAAGGTCGGCAAGAAGCCGGTGCTCTTTGTCATGACCGACGACACCAAAAACTGCGACGAGGTGGCCGAGTATCTGGAGAACACGTACCAGAAACTCAAAGATGCCGTGCTCGTCATCCACACGAAGGACAACGGCGAGATATCCGAGAGCGTGAGTGGTAAAAAGGAAGAGGAGCTCAAGGCGCTTCGCGAGGCGGCAAACGCCATAGACCGGCTGGATAGCCCCCACAAGGTCATCGTCTCGGTCCTCATGCTCAAAGAGGGTTGGGACGTGCGAAATGTGACCACCATTGTCGGCCTGCGAGCCTATACCTCCAAGAGCAACATTTTGCCGGAGCAGACGCTCGGTCGCGGCCTCCGGCGCATGTATCGCGACCCCGACGTCTCCGAGATGGTGAGCGTGGTTGGCACCGATGCGTTTATGGATTTCGTGGAGTCCATCAAGAGTGAGGGCGTGGAGCTCGAGCACCGCAAGATGGGTACAGGCACGACGCCCGCGGCCCCGCTCGTCGTTGAGGTTGACAAGGAGAATCTCAAGAAAGACATCGAGAAGCTCGACATCGAAATACCAGTGCTCACGCCGCGCATCTACCGCGAGTACAAGAACCTCTCGGAGCTCGACGTGACGTCGTTCGGGCACAAGAAGCTGCCGGTACGCGAATTCACCGATGAGGAGAAGCGCGAAATCGTCTTCCGCGACATCACAAGCGGCGACGTGACGCACAAGACCGAACTCGATAGTAATTTCATCCCCAACTACCAGAGCGTCATCGGTTACTTCACGCACGTCGTGATGAAAGAGCTCCGCCTCGTCTCCGGCTACGATATTCTCTACGGCAAGATGAAGGGGTTCATCGAAGACCACCTTTTCGAAGTGCATGTGGACCTCGACAATCTCAACGTGCTCCGCAACCTTTCAGAGATAGAGGCGACACGCACCATCATTGAGACGTTCAAGAAGGAGATAAATGCGCTCACCGTGTTGGACAAAGGCGAGGCCGAGATTCGCGACTACATCAAAGTGAGCAGAAGCCGCCCCTTCGTCGTGAAGGATCAGGGCTACCTCGTGCCAAAGAAGAGCGTGTTCAACAAGATGGTCGGCGACAGTCATTTCGAGTTGGAGTTCGCATCATTTCTGGAGGCGTGCGACGATATCGTTTCGTACGTCAAAAACTATTTCGCCGTGCATTTCAAGATTGACTATAAGAACGCCGACGGCAGCATCTCCGACTACTACCCCGACTTCATTGTGAAGGTGTCACCAAGGGAGTACTACGTGGTCGAGACAAAGGGGCGGGAAGATCTGGATGACGTGGAAAAAATAAAACGCCTGGAACAGTGGTGCGAGGACGTGAACGCGAGCCAGCGCACTGCCACCTACCGCATGCTCTACGTGAAGCAGGAGGACTGGGACGCGCTCGGCAAGAAGCCTCGCAGCTTTAATGATGCTGTCAGATCATTCCAGCGCTAATTGACTAAATCGCGGAGAACCTTTCGTTTGTGAATCCGGATTTTATTAACGAGCGATAGAGGAAAGGGTATCGAAGTCTCTCGACTTCTAGAAAGTACACCTCACGCGGTTTGTCGGGAGTTCCACCGATACCGAATGCGACGTAGACGGGGATGCCGGTCTGTTTTTGATACTCTTCGTACCGAATCTGCTGCCCCATGTTCCACCAGATGCCCTCACCCCCGTTGGGCTGCCACCCCCATTTGCTCCGCCACTTACACTCGACTGCAAATACTTTTCCGGATTGAACAGAGCGAATCTTATAGTCGGGATGCCCATCGGATTCGACGCGTCGCTTTAGATGCTTGCCAGTGTCTCGCGTCCTGTCCTCGATAACAAATTCAGGCTCGGGAAAAAGTGACGCCACGTAATCTTCGAATCGGGTACCTTTTTTGTATGAATCAGTCGCCCAGTATGCGGCGTACGCAATTCCGGCGGCTGCAAGAATGTCGAGAATGACCCAAATTTCTCGAGCCAGTGACGGGTACTCGAAAGGATTAAAGAGTACGGCAGTGAGTGCCGCTGCGGTGGCGATTCGTTTGTTGCCGAGCTGAAAGAAGAGAAGTGCGAGTGCTCCGAAAACAGTCATGATGGCAAAACGAAGAACGTAGAAGTTCTCGCTTATCCCGGTAGCCGCAATGATAAGAATCGTAGTAGCGAGCCCAGCACCTATGCGGACGCCGAATATTAGAGTCTGCGTAGAAAGCATGAGCAGATGATAGCACTGGGAAAATGGCCCTTCGTTTAGGTCGATAGGAGAGAAACGCTCGGCGTGGTAGAATGCGGAATAAGGTCGTTCTCCCTCGCGACGTGAGTCGCGTCAGAC
>CAZZHR010000010.1:0-21401 GCA_964654205.1 uncultured Candidatus Saccharibacteria bacterium
TGAGCACGCAACTTCTCTGCAATGTCGAGAAGAACTCTTGTCGCGCCCGCCATGTCGAATATGGATGCGCGCTTTCCAGACATGACCTCGTCGACTACGATGTCAGAAAAACTCATCTTCATTGCATTCTCCTTAGATCCAAGGACCTATAAATGCCGCCTCAAGAGCGGCCGAGGCAACTGTATGCATTATCGAATCACGGTCAAGCCTCCGTTTGTTCTGCCTCAAACACTACAAATGATGCAAGCGCATCGCCTTCGTAGAGTTTCATCACGCGCACTCCCTGTGTCGCGCGAGAGAGTGTGGAGATTTCATCGAGTCCGGTACGGATGGTCTGGCTCTTTTTCGACATCGCGACGAGTTCGCCCGGGCCGAGCACGACTGCACCACCCACGAGCTGCTTGGTCTTCGGCGTTATCGACATGGTCTTCACGCCCGAGCCGCCGCGGCCCTGCACTTTGTAGTCGCTTAGGGGCGTCTTCTTGCCATAGCCGGTCGAAGAGAGCACAAGGAGCTCGCCTTTCGTTCCTTTTGGTATTACACCAGAGCCGACGACAGAGTCTCCAGCGCCGAGCTTGATACCGCGCACCCCTGCAGCCTGCCTTCCCATCTCGCGCACGTCTTTTGCAGCGAATCGGATGGACTGCCCCTTCGCAGTGACAAGCATCGCGTCATCAGCCTCGTGGATGAACTGTGCGGATATAAGCGCATCACCCTTCTCGAGTCCGATAGCGATGAGGCCGGAGCGGCGCACTTCGTGGAAATTGTCTGCTGCGACGCGCTTCACTGTGCCATTGCGGGTACACATGAGCAGCGAGAGATTGGCCACCGCCTTCTTCTCCTTTGGCATGGCGAGGATAGAGGTAATCTGCTCACCCTGCTCGAGCGAGATGAAATTCATGATGGACTTGCCTTTTGTAGCGCGTTTACCCTCGGGAAGCTCGTACATCTTGAGCTGGTAGACCTTGCCGCGGTCGGAGAAGAAGAGAAGGTCGGAGTGGGCGGATGCGGTGAGGAAATTCGTCACGAAGTCTTCGTCTTTCGTATCGAGGTCTACCACGCCGACGCCGCCGCGCTTTTGTTTGCGGTATTCGCCCGGATTCGTGCGCTTGATGTACCCGCCCTGCGTGAGCACGAGCACGGAGTCTTCGTCGGCCACGAGGTCTTCGGCCGAAAGTATCGTGGCACCTTTTTTTATGATTCTCGTCCGTCGGTCGTCGCCGTACTTCTCGGCGATGTCTCGTATCTCTTTTTTGATGAGATCCATCATTTTCTTTTCGCTCTTGAGGAGCGCACGGAGCTCTTCGATAAGCGCCTGCACTTCTTTGAGCTCGTCTTCAATCTTCTGCCTCTCGAGTGCTGCGAGTTTCTGGAGGCGAAGGTCGAGAATCGCCTGCGCCTGAATTTCGGAAAATTTGAATTTCGACATGAGTCCGGCGCGCGCATCGTCGACCGTCTTGGACTTTCGTATGAGAGCGATGATTTCATCGAGATGGTCGAGCGCCTTCTTGAGGCCGACGAGGATGTGCTCGCGCGCCTCTGCGACGCGGAGGTCGTACTTCGTGCGGCGCGTCACGACTTCTTTGCGGTGTGCGACGAAGCTCTCGAGCATCGCTTTGAGCGAGAGTGTCTGCGGCACGCCGTCGACGAGCGCGACGAGGTTGTAGTGGAAGGTCTCCTCGAGCTGTGTGTGCTTGTAGAGATAGTTGAGCACGGTTTGCGGATGCCCCGTGCCCTTCAGCTCGATGACGATGCGCACGTCTTTTGTGCTTTCGTCGCGGATGTCGCGGATGCCCTCGAGTTTTTTCTCGTGCACGAGGTCGGCAATCTTGGTGATGAGGTCGGCCTTCACGACACGGAAAGGAATCGAGGTGATGACGATTTGGTAATCACCCTTTTTTCCCTCCACTATCTCCGCATCACCGCGCACCACAACGCCGCCCCGGCCGGTCGTGTACGCGTGGCGGATGTCGGCTTGGTTGAACGCGATGCAGCCCGTCGGAAAATCAGGTCCCTGCACAAATCCGAGCAAATCTTCTGTCGTCGCCTCTGAATTGTCGATGAGGTGTATCGCCGCATCGGATACTTCGCGGAGGTTGTGCGGCGGGATATTGCTCGCCATACCCACAGCGATGCCGAGCGTGCCGTTGAGAAGGAGGTTCGGAAATGCGGCGGGCATCACGGAAGGCTCCTGCTTCGTGTTGTCATAATTCGGCCGGAAATCGACTGTCTCTTTTTCGATGTCTTTCAGCATCTCACCGGCGAGGCGCGACATCTTGGCCTCGGTGTATCGGTACGCTGCTGCGGCATCACCGTCTATCGAGCCGAAGTTGCCCTGCCCGACAATGAGCGGATAGCGCATCGAAAAGTCCTGCGCCATTTTCACCATCGCATCGTACACGGCGGCGTCGCCGTGCGGGTGGTACTTACCGATGACATCGCCCACCACGGTTGCGCTCTTGCGCGTCTTGGCGCTCACGGTGAGCCCCGCTTCGTGCATCGCGTAGAGTATGCGGCGGTGCACCGGCTTTAGCCCATCGCGCACATCGGGGAGTGCGCGGGCGGTGATGACCGACATCGCGTAGTCGAGGTACGACTCGCGCATCTCCTGCGTTATCGAGCGCGAGACGACGTTGACGTGCGGTCCGCCAGCTGGCGGATTCGGAGCGTCAGAATCAGCCGGTTTTTCTGCCTTTCCGCGCGCCATAAAGTCCACTCATTATAGCAAAAATTCATCTCTTCCGCCACCCAAAAATGGCTTAAACTGACCTGATTCAATCATTGACACATCCGTCATCGGATAGTATAATCATAGATGGTGACGTCCCTTGGACGTCTGAATACTGAATGAATGAGGAGAACGGCATGTCTGACTCAAGCGCCTCTGAGCTGATCTTCGGAATATTCGGCGTACGATCCGAAGATTTACCGCCTAAAGCCCCACTGGTCCTCGTCTCCGGCGTCGTCAAGCACTACAACGCGGAGAAGCGTTTCGGCTTCATTCGCTTGGATGTTGCACGCCCCGATCAAAAGGACGTCTTCTTCCACCGAAACAACGGTCAGGACGTTCACGAGCAAGAACTCGGAACGCTGGATTTTGCCTGGCGCAATCGCCTACATCAGGATCCAGAGAAGGGAGATCGCGTCTGCCTGTATGTCGAGGAAAGGGACAAGGGTCCCGCGGCTGTCAGCTGGACGTACAAGGCGGTATGGGACGAGCGCCAGCGCGTCATCGACGCACGACCGCACCCCGAGCAACCGTACAGTCGCGTAGTCGACTGCTCTCATGAGGACAGAGAGAACGAGGTCCTATGGGAAGGTCCGTCCGACCAGATGGATGGGTATCTCACTGCTGCGGCCACGGACCTCGACGCACGGAAACGCGTCATGATTGAGCGTCGGTATGCCCATGGCTGGGAGCAGCACTGGCACGACAAGTATTGCGGCGTCTCAGCTGCAATAGGCTTTATGACGGAGGAAGAACTGCTGCGCGGCCTCGAGGGTCTCAACCCTCCAAGTGGCGCAGCCCAGAACGAAGAGTGACCGCATCAGCGACAGGCAGAAGGCCGCCACGATTGGCGGCCTTTTTGTTTTGCCTACTCCCACCCCTGCCTTTATTTCCTGTTCTTCCATGTCCTGTCCCCATCCATATCCCCCAATCGCATCCGGCCGGTCATAATGTGGGGATATGGGAAAAATGGAGACGGAGGCAAAAAAGAAGCGGCGAAGAGATACCGTTCAATATGCGCTCTTATCCTCTGTGGCAATTGCGGGACTTCTGCTCGTTGCCATGGCTGCACCCAACACCTTGCAGCTACTTGGCAAATTCGGTGGTAACAAATACAAATTCAACTACCGACTAAAGTCGGTCGCCTCCCGACTGGCTCACAAAGGCCTCGTGCGATTCGTAAGAAAGAACGGTAAGACCTACATGGAACTCACTCGTGCGGGCAAGAAGGTTATCGAGACGGAGCAGCAGGTGAAGGCACTCGAGGCGCGTTCGCGAAAACGATGGGACGGGAGATGGCGGATGGTTGTCTTTGACATCCCAGAGAAGCACCGCAAGACGCGCCTTCGGCTACGCACGATGCTCCGCTCGCTCGGGTTTGTCCAACTTCAAGCAAGCGTGTGGGTCTATCCGCACGATTGCGAGGAAGTAATTGCTCTCATCAAAGCTGAGCTGAGGGCAGGCTCAAACGTCCTCTATGCAATTGTTGAAAAGATTGAGCTTGATCAGAAGCTGCGCAGTCATTTCAAGCTGAAATAACGATATCCCCTAATCGCATCCGGCCGGTCATGTCTTGGGGATATGAGATTACGTGTATAAGTGGGGATGCAAAACCGTAAACGTTAGAAACCTGAGCCGTCGAATTGACTGGAGCCGCTGCCGCCCTGGTCGGGTAGGCCGATTTCTTGGATATATATCTGCTGCTCACCCCGAAGCTGGTTGGCCGCAGCGTCGTCGCGAAGCCGGGAGAGGTCCTCGAACGACTGAGTTTCGTAATTTTGTATCGCTTGCTGCGCGTCGCGCGTTGCAGAAAAGTTGAACTCCTCTTGAGCCCCGCTCTCAAAATTGATTTCCTGCGAGCCTGATTGGATTCGTTTGAAGAAAAGCACCGCCCACCCCACAAGCAGAACCACCACAATAGTAATAGCAATACCGCCGGCGACGACCTGTCGCTCATCTTTGGAGCGTTCTTTTAAATTGTCTACTGCCTTCTGAAGTGCCACCCGTATATTGTACTACGAGGAATTTATTCACAGAGCACCACCACCTCGTTCTGTTTACTGACGACGTCGCGAGGCTTGATGGTGAGCTTGTCGACGCATGTAGAGCCTTCCGCACCGGCTTCTTTTTGGAACTGCTTCAGCGTCTTGTCATCGTGCAGGATGGGAATGATTATCTTGGCCTCGAGCTTCACCGCGAGTTTCGCGGCCTCTGCGGGCGAGAGTGTGCCACTCCCACCCACCGGGAGGATGAGCACATCGGGCGAATCCATTTCGAGCAAATCACTCGGGAGGTCGAGGTCGCCGAGCGCTCCAAAATACATCACACTCAACCCGTCGAACGTGACCGAGTACACCGTATTGATGCGTCCCTCGCCTGCCCGGCCAGGGCCACCGTAGGTAGATCCCGCGGGAAAACCAGACGCGGTTATTTCCTTTACCTCGTATTCGCCCGGACCGGATACGACAAAGGGCTGCTTGTCGCCACGCGCCGCCTCTTCCGCGCCATTCATATCCGGATGATTGAAGGAGACGAATGCGACGTCGGCGCCGAAATTGACCGGCTTAAAATTCTTTGACGCCTTTGAGACAGGACCGAAGACGATGGTGGTGTCTCCCGCCTGCGCCCTCACGCATGCGCCCTGATGGAATGTGAGAATCATATGGCTGTGGATTATAGCAGATTGACTTCTTTTCTGTACACGCGAGGATTCATATGTCGCGCGTGCGCGTGACATGTGTCCCGATAGAGCATAGAACATTGAGGTGCATGATGCTTCAGTCAGAGAGAGCCGACAGACCTCGAGTGGCACCACCGGTTCCGAGACTCACCGACGAGCAGATTCGCCTCCTGTTGGCAGGCGACCCTCTCGACGCGCTGCGTCGGCTGAACACCACTGAGGACTCGGACACATGGCCGGAGGCGCTCGGATGAGCGCCTCCGGCGACCCTTTCGATGTTCACCGAGACACATCCGACGCCGGGCATGCTAAAGCCCGGCTTTTTATGAGTTTGCCGATCCGCCCACATCTTCTCCTGCCTTCAAAATGTCACGTATCTCGGTGAGGAGTTTCTCTTCGTTGGATGCGGGGGGTGCGGCAGGTGCTTCTGCCTCCTTCGTCTGAAAGCGCAACAAAACGCCCTGGAAGAGCTTGAAGAGACCAAAGATCGCGAGGCCTACAATAATAAAGTTGAGGGCAGCCTGCAGCAGCTTACCGTACCCCACGACAAGCAGCGGCTCATCACGCAGAGTCCACGAGAGCGCCGAAAAATCTACGCTTCCGGTGAGAAGAGAGATGAATGGAGTGATGATATCCGCCACAAGCGAGTTCACTATCGCGCCGAAAGCGCCTCCTATTACCACCGCTACCGCGAGTTGTATCGCGTTCCCACGGGATGCAAATTTCCAGAACTCGCTGAAGAATCCCTCCACCCGCTGCTCTATCTGACGCAATGCCATGCCGCTACTGTATCATGGTTGCCAACGCGAGACTGTTCCTATATATTGTGCCCACCTGCCCCAGGCAGGCAGGCGCCCCAGGCGCATTATTCATTAATAGAGCGTACGGTTAATTTCTTCCCTGCCGACAGTCTCGGTAGCGTAAGCAGGAAGACCCGTAGGCACCTATACAATGGTTACAGCAGAAGAGAAGGTAGAGAAGGATGTGGACGAGTCTGAAGTGGTCGAGGTGAGGAAGGGGCCGATGGCCGACCTCCTCGCCGAGGCGCCAAGTGCTCCGGCAATAGACGACGTGGTCGAAGGACCCATTATCGCGGTCGGACGCGCGCGTGTTTTTATCGATTTGCACCCCTTCGGCACGGGGATTATCTACGGCCGTGAGTACCTCTCGGCCAGAGAAACTCTAAAGAACGTGCACCTCGGCGACCTCGTCACTGCAAAGGTGGTGGGGAGCGAAAACGAAGAGGGCTATATCGAGCTCAGCCTCCGCGAGGCTCGCCAAGCGCTCATCTGGAACGAAGCCGAGGTCGCTTCGCAGCAGAAGAAAGTGTTCGAACTCGCGGTGACCGACGCCAACAAGGGCGGCCTCATCATCGCGTGGAACGGTATCCAGGGCTTCCTCCCTGCCTCGCAGCTCTCGCCCGCGCACTACCCACGCGTTCCCGACGGCGACAAGGACAAGATATTCCTTGAGCTCAAGAAAATGGTGGGCACGAAGCTCGAAGTGATGATAATCACCGCGTCCCCCAAAGAGCAGAAGCTCATCTTCAGCGAGAAGGGTGCGGGAAGCTCGGAGCGCAGCTCGCTCGTGGAGAAGTACAGCGTCGGCGAGACGCACGACGGCGTCGTGACTGGCGCGACAGAGTTCGGCGTCTTCGTGAAGCTCGAAGACGGTCTCGAAGGACTCGTGCACATCTCTGAAATGGATTGGGCGCTTGTCGAGAATCCCAAAACTCGCTACAAAGTGGGCGAGCAGGTGCGCGTGAAGGTCATCGAGATAAAGGATTCGAAGGTCTCGCTCTCTATCAAGGCGCTCATCGAAGACCCTTGGAAAGCGGCCGCGGCGAAGTACTCGAAAGACCAGCAGGTGGACGCGGTAGTCATCAAGTACAACAAACATGGTGCGCTCGCTTCTATCGAAGAAGGTGTCGCGGGACTCGTGCACATCTCGGAATTCGGCAACGAAGAAGAGCTCCGCGCGAAACTCGAGCTCGGCAAGGTGTATCCGTTCGTCATCACGTTCTTCGAACCGAAGGAGCGCAGAATGACCCTCAAGCCGGTGCAATAAAACCTGCGTCGCAAATCAAAAGAGCTGGTGTCATGCCAGCTCTTTTGATTTCCGCTCATTCAACTAGTTAAACTTGTTCATCGCGATGAGCGGATTCTCCTGCACGATTATTTCTATCGCCTCGCTCACACTCTTGAACACTTTCTTCAGTTCGCTCATTTCACTCTCCTTGAACTTGTTGAGAATGAATGCGTTGACGTCCTCGCCCGCCTCGGGTTTCTTCAATGTGCCTCCGGGCGTACTCGGCGAGACGCCGATGCGGATACGAGTGAATTTCTTTGTCCTCACGGCACGCATGATGCTCTCTACCCCCTTGTGGCCGCCGCTCCCGCGGTTGAACGATATCTTTATCTTCCCTATTGCTAGGTCCAGGTCATCGTAGACAACAATCATTTTCTCGGCGGCGCGCACTGATTTCACGAATTTTGCGGCTGCGGCGCCGGATTTGTTCATAAACGTATCCGGCAAGACGAGCGCCAGCAAATTCTTCCCCACTGTTGCACCTGTCGTGAGTGAATCGGAGCTTTTGTGTTCTTTCCAAGCGCTTGCGCCGAGCTTTTTTGCAAAGTGCTGCACCGCCATGCGGCCTGCATTGTGTCGCGTGTTCTCATATTCCGTTCCCGGATTCCCGAGACCTATGACGACCCAAGACATCGGGTCATCATATAGTCCTCGCGACCGAATGCAAAAGCATAATGCTCGAATGCATTGCAGAAATAATCTTTTTTGCAACGGAGTTTTCCACTGCGAGGCTGCAGGCAATGCAAAATACTTGGTGTCAACGCCGTGCGCGGAGTAGAATGCCGCTACATGAAGCCCGTTTCGAAAAAAGTTGAAGGGCTCTTACAAGAAAAACTGTTCGCGACGCGCGTATGAGTGGGACGAGCGCGCCGAAAGCCGAGAATCAGACTGGCGCTCCCTTCCCGGGTGCGGAATCCTCGTCGAAAGGTTCGCTCATCGTCTACACGTTGGTCGCGCTCGGCCTTGCGCTCTTCATCCGCTTCTTTATCGCGGCTCCGTACATTGTTCAAGGCGCTTCAATGATGCCTACGTTCCAGGATCTCAACTATCTCATCATAGATAGAGTCTCGTACAATCTCGAAAGTCCGCAGCGGGGCGATGTTGTCGTCTTCGATCTGCCGCAAAACGAAAGCCGTGCGCTTATCAAACGCGTGGTAGGCCTCCCGGGAGAGACGGTCATCATCCAAGGCAATGTTGTCACTATCGTCAGTGAGGAGCACCCACAGGGTTTCCAGCTCGAGGAACCGTACGTATCGGAAGAGAATTTTGGCGGTGCAAGCAATGTGAGCATTACACTGAGCGCCGACGAGTATTTTGTACTCGGCGACAACAGAAAAGTTTCAGCGGACTCGCGCGTGTGGGGTGCGCTCCCCCGCGAAGACATCGTCGGCCGCGTATTTGTACGCCTCTTCCCCTTTGGTCAGATTTCGTTCTTCCCCGGCGTAGCCCGATACGATGAATAGGTATGGGGTTGTGGCTGACAGGTTACAGGCGAACACCACGCGAACGATTCTAAAAAAATTATTAATCCCCAAAACCTAACACTTATCATCCGCTTATGATTCGGCTCAAGGACACCCGACACTCGTCGACCGCCGACTTTCTGGGGGCTGCGATTCGTGTTGCCGAATACTACGGATTCGCGCCACTAGAGGAGATGCGAACCTCTCGGGAAAAGAGCGACGGGAAGAGAATGTCGAAGAATGACTCTGAAATAGCATACGCTCGTCGCGACGAGCGCCCCCTCACCTCATCCGCAAAACGCTGCGCGGCGGCGGCACGCGCGCAAAAAGACGGGGTTCTCGCGTGGCGAACAGTGCAAAACACTGCGGGGCTTCCCGCGATGACACTCGAATTGCACGTGGTGGGGAGCGGATCTGCCGTAGCTGAGGCACTCCTCCTCGTCGTTGCGCACGCGATCATGGAAGAAGCGGGGGTTAGTGAGAGATACCTCGCCATCAACAATATCGGCTCGCACGAGTCCTCCAATCGCTTCGTGCGCGATGTCTCTTCGTACCTGCGCAAACATATTGAGACCATATCGCCCACGCTCCGCCCCCGCGCCGCAACCGATCCATTGGGGACACTCGTCCAACTCATCGAGCGAGGACACCCGGCGGCGCCCAGAGCACCTCAGGCCATGGAGTACCTTACCGAGGAAGAACGCCGCAAGTTCTGGGAGCTTCTCGAGTACCTCGAGGTTTCCGGTCTCGCGTACGAACTCTCGCCACATGTTCTCGGCAGCCGCGACTGCTGGGCGCACTCTCTTTTCGAGATATCGACCCTGGACGAGGAGAGTGGCGGGAGGGTCGCCGTCGCCTTCGGCGGCAGATACGACCCGCTTGCCACGCGATTCGGTTCGTCGCACACGCCCGCCGCGATGATTTCCATCAACTTCGAACTCCGCGGCAAAACACGCGTAAAGCGGGAGGCTCGTGGACTGCCCTCCATCTACTTTGCGCATCTCGGTCCAGAGGCACGGCGCCGCACGCTCTCGGTGCTCGAGCTTCTTCGCCGCGCGGAGATACCCGTGCACCAGTCTCTCCTCTTTGACCGCATCGGCGAGCAGATGGCGCGCGCAAAAGAGCTCGCGGTACCGTACGTCCTCATCATGGGATACAAGGAAGCGATGGAGAGCACGATACTCGTCCGCGAAGTGGTTACGAACTCTCAGGAGGCCGTCCCGCTCGACGACCTTACCAATTACCTCAAAAGACGCCGCATGGGACAGCCGCTTCTTGCCAAGGCATAAGTTGCTGCAACATACATGTTCCGCTAGGATGCGGGCGGAAGACTTCAGCACCCGGAGGACGGAATATGAACACCCGCACTGCGTTGGAAAAGCTCCTTGCGAGCGCACATTTCCCCCACCTCGAGGATGTACCTAGCTTGGTGGGACGGACCGTGCGACTCCGCATCCACACAGACCCGCGTCGAGACGCTTACGACATCGTAGGCACCACGATTGCCAGCGCCAGAATTCACCTGCAAGGCGCAAGCGAAGTTGGCTGGCTCGAACTCACGTTCCCGCGCCAGAGCGTGTCGAGCCCCAAGAAGTCTCTCTCGCTCGAGTTGGTCTGCGCAAGGTACTACCTCCTCGGCGGGTGGTGCGTCTATGCGCGACGTACCGGCTGGAGAGGCCTCTTCGGCAAGACGCGCTGGCTCGACGGCACCGTCACGTGCAGCGCTGAGACCGCCCGGTTTGCAGCAGCGGCCTGAGGCCGACAACGCCTGCAATGCGGCCGAGCCCCAGGGCTCGGCCGCTTCACTTTTGTGGAGGCATATGGTAGAGTATCGCCCACATGTCAATCAACGCTGAAGTAACGAAGAGCGGCAACGAGAGTACCCTCTCGGTCATCCGCAAGTTCTCCCGCAAAGTCCAGGGCACGGGACTCGTCAAGAACTCCCGCAAGAATCGCTACTACGAGCGCCAGAAGTCCAAGACGGTACAAAAAAAGCGCGCACTCAAGCTCCTCAAGCGCCGTGCAGAATACCGCCAGCTCGTAAAGGAGGGCAAAGTTATCGAGAAGGAGCCTCGCCGCACGTTTACCCGTGAACCGCAACAGGCTCCTGCACGATTCGGGGAAAGCACTCCCATCGCACGCTAATGACGTCCAACGTCGGTATAAAAGTCACCGTCCGCGGCTCAGTGCCGCGGATTCCGTTTGAGCGTATGGCGCACGATGTCCTCGGACGCTCCTACCAGCTCTCGCTCGTCATCTGCGGAGACAAGCTCGCGCAGCGCATCAACAAGGAGTACCGGAGGAAGACCTACTACCCCAATGTGCTTTCTTTCGAGCTCGACAAAAACGGAGGCGAGATTTTTCTCAATCTGCGCAAAGCTGCGCGCGAAGCGCGCCAGGCCGGAGTACCGCTCACGAAGCGCGCAGCGCTTCTCTACGTCCACGGCCTCTTTCACCTGAAAGGTCTTCCCCACGGCGACCGCATGGAGCGCGAAGAACAGCGTGTGCTGCGAAAATACGGCCTGCAATAACCACTATCCCCCTCATTAGGGTGCATACACGGCGCCAAAAAGCGCTACAATAGTCAAATGCGTAAGTTCTACGCGGGTATCGACGTGGGATCATCGACCGTAAAGGTCGTGATCGCGCTACCGCCCGATCGGACAGATGTGCCGATGCAGATAATCGGTACTGGCACCGCCACATCGAAAGGCGTGCGGCAAGGCTATGTCACCGATCGTGCCGAAGCCGCGCGCTCGATTAAGGAAGCGCTCATGCGCGCATCTGCGGCAGCAAAGGTCAGCGTCCGCAGCGCGAGGCTCGCCATTGGTGGTGTGGGGCTCGACGAAGCCCGCTCGACAGGTGACGTATCGCTCACCCAATCCGGCAGCGTGGTGACCGAGCGCGACATCGAGCGTGCGCTCAAAGACAGCGAAACGCGAGCTTCAAGCAAGCTCACCAACCGCACGGTCATTCATACCATCCCGCTCGAGTACCGCGTCGATGGCAACAAGGTCATCGGCAAGCCAGTCGGCCTCCAGGGCGCAAAACTCTCGGTCGACACGCTCCTTATCACAGCGCTCTCACAGCACCAGGACGACCTCATCGATGCGGTAGAGGGAGCGGGCGTCGAGGTCGAGGGGGTCATGGCCTCGCCCCTCGCCGCGTCGCTCGTCGCGCTCACGAAGGCTCAAAAAACCGCGGGAGTATGCCTTGCCAACATCGGTTCGGAAACTCTCTCGCTCGTCGTGTTCGACGGCGACGTGCCCGTCTCACTCAAGGTGTACCCGCATGGCAGCGGCGATATCACCAACGCAATCGCGCTCTCGTTCCAGATACCACTCACTGAAGCGGAGCAAATTAAAAAGGGCGCAATCACAGGGAGCGACATAACGCCACGCAAGATGCAGACCATCGTCGTCTCCAAACTGCGCGACATGTTCTCCCTCATCAATACGCACCTTAAATCCATAGGGCGCTCTCGGCTGCTTCCCGCCGGCATCGTCGTCACGGGTGGCGGATCTGGGCTCGATATTCTCGTCGACGTCGCGAAGAGCGTGCTCAAGCTCCCCGCACAAATAGGCCAGGCAGCCAATACCGCGCGCACTCCCGCGTCCGACGCCACGTGGTCTGTCGCGTATGGCCTCTGTCGCTGGGGATTCGGCGAAGACATGGGCTTTCGTAGCGGGAACTTCACCGACCTGCTCTCCCACGGCTGGGAATCTTTCAAACAGAGCGTCCGCTCGCTGCTTCCGTAAAGCTTCTGGGTGAAATATTGCACCCTGAGCGTTTCATATCGTCAACCTTGCCCTTTTCCTGAAAGTGCTATGATGTCGTAGAAAATAGGGAGCAAATCCGGGGGATTAGCGACCATATTTTCGAGACCCAGCACCTTTTTTGTTTTTCCAGGGCGACTTGCGCCTGGGGGTGGAATGGGTACTATCGGGTCAATGAGGCTTACGATGCTTATAAAGGTGCTGGGTGTAAGAGCTTCTAACCTCGCTCCGCTCGCTAAGAATTTCTAACATGTCAAAACAAGTGAAGTCCGAGGTCGAGTCATTCGCGAGAATTCGGGTCATCGGCGTAGGTGGGTCGGGCGGCAATGCCGTCAACCACATGCTTGCCTCCAAGGTAGAGGGTGTTGATTTCATCGCGGTCAATACCGACGCGCAAGACCTCCACAAATCAAAGGCCAAGAAGAAGATTCACATCGGCAAGACACTCACGAGAGGCCTCGGCACGGGCATGAACCCCGACCTCGGCAAGCAGGCGGCAGAAGAGACCCGCGAGGAAATACAGGACGCCATCAAGGGTTCCGACATGGTGTTCATCACGGGCGGTATGGGCGGCGGCACCGGCACCGGCGCTGCACCCGTTGTCGCGAAAATCGCACGCGAGCTCGGTGCGCTTACCGTCGGTGTTGTCACGCGCCCGTTTGCGTTCGAGGGCCAGCAGCGCCTTCGCCTCGCTGAGCAAGGCATCTCCGAGCTCCGCAAGGCTGTAGACGCCGTCATCATCATTCCCAACGACAAGCTCCTCACCATCGTCACCCGCGAAACTGGCATCAAGAATGCGTTCGCGATGTGCGACGACATACTGAAGCAGGCCGTCGAGGGAATCTCTGACCTCATCACCCAGACCGGTATTATCAACGTCGACTTCGCAGACGTGCGTTCCATCATGCAGAATGCGGGCTCGGCGCTCATGGGCATCGGCACGGGTATGGGCGACAAGCGTGCGGAGCAAGCAGCGCGCGCGGCCATCAACTCCCCGCTCCTCGAAGTGTCTATCACCGGAGCCAAGGGCGTGCTTTTCTCTATCGCCGGTGGCGAAGACCTCGGTATGCTCGAAGTCCAAGACGCTGCCAATGTCATCACCGAGGCCATCGATCCAGAGGCCAAGGTCATCTTCGGCGCCGTCACCGACGAGACGCTCAAGAAGGGCCAGGTTCGTGTCACTGTCATCGCGACGGGCTTCCCCGAGACGACGTCTCGCACACCGAATCTTTTTGGTCAGCGCATTTCCCCCCGCAAGGATGCCGATATTCCTGTGATTCCCGCCCGTCCCGAGAAGCCCGCGCCTAAAAAGGAGCCAGCACCTGAGATCAAGGAAGTCCCCCGCCAGGAGCCGAAAGCGGAACCCGCCGCAGCAACTGCGATCACCGACGACGACGAAGACTCGTGGGGCGGACTCCCTTCGTTCCTCCGCCGCAAGTAGGTTACAGTTTGTAGGTGACAGGTTATAGTAGTACCTGTGACTTTTTTACTGTAACCTGCAACCTCTCACCTACAACCTCTTTATGTACGACCTCATCATCATCGGCGGCGGCCCCGCCGGCACGTCGGCAGCGGTCTATGCGGCACGCAAGCAACTCAAGACACTTTTCCTGACTTCCGAGTGGGGCGGTCAGAGTGCTGTTTCGAGTGAGATACAAAATTGGATAGGCACGCCGAAAATTATGGGCGCCGACCTTGCCGACGCGCTCAAAAAACACGTCGACGAGTACAAGGGTGAGTACCTCGAAGTTGTATCACCGACTGAAGCCACGAGACTCGCCACATTCGACGATCACGTGGAGGTGTCAACGAAGGACGGAAAGACATGTACGGGGCGCACGGCAATCGTGGCTACCGGTGCGCAGCGACGTAAGCTCAACGTGCCGGGTGCGGCAGAGCACGACAACAAGGGACTCACATACTGCGCGAGTTGCGATGGTCCGCTCTTTGGCGGGATGGACGTGGCGGTCGTCGGCGGCGGCAACGCCGCTTTCGAGAGCGCGCTCCAGCTGCTCGCGTACTGCAAGAGTGTGACGCTCCTAAATCGTACCGATGCTTTCCGCGCCGATGAAATATCGATAGAAGCTGCAAAGAAGCACGCCAATTTCCGCATAGTCCTCAACGCCGAGGTCAGCGAGGTGCTCGGAGAACAGTTTGTCACGGGCCTCAAGTACAAAGACGCGAAGTCGGGTGAGATTATCGAGCTCCCTGTCTCGGGTATTTTCGTCGAGATAGGACTCATCCCGAACTCTGACTGGGTCGGCGACACGCTCGAGAAGAACGCTATTGGCCAGATAAAAGTCGATCCGCTTACGCAGCGCACCTCGCACCCGCGCGTCTGGGCAGCGGGAGATATCACCGACGGCATCTACCACCAGAACAACATCGCCGCCGGCGACGCCGTAAAAGCCTTGGAAGACGTATATATGTTCATTCGAAAGAACAAAAGCGAGGCATAAGAGAAGATTATTGCGCGAGTACAGGGTCAAGGGTAGTGTGCGCTCAGGAGCCATACACGGCTCAATATGGGAGCACAGCATGACGAAGGGGCGAATTACCGCTAAGTTCGGCGGTTCCTCAGTCCAGAGTGACGACTCCATTCGAAATGTCCGAGACATTATCCGGGCTGACAGACGGAGAAAATTCATTGTCGTATCTGCTCCGAAGGGAGTGACCAACACCCTCGTTGAATGGTGCGACGCATCGAATCGGCGGCGACGTCAGATATGGACGGAGCTGAAGCAGCGATTCCGAGCAATCTCGGCCGGACTCGGCACGAATCTCGATATCGACGCACTCTTCGAGCGCATCGAGCGTGAAGTGCGTGCTATTCGAGGTCGCGAATGGCGTCGACACTTTGTCGTGAGCCGTGGCGAGTGGCTGAACGCTCAAATCATCGCCGCACACCTTGGCTTCAGATTTCTTGACGCTGCGATGCTGTTCTGCTTCACACAGAACGGCAAATTCGACTACAAGGCGACTCTCCGGCGTGCAAAATCTCTAAAGTTGGCGACTATGCACGCTGACGGAGTCGTTATTCCGGGATTTTATGGCGGCGTTAAGGGGCGCGCCGGGTACGTCTGCACGTTTTCGCGAGGCGGTTCGGACATCACCGGTGCAATCGTGGCATGCCTCACAGAGGCCAAGGTCTACGAGAACTGGACGGACGTGAACGGCGTGTACGCAGCCGATCCGCGAATCGTCCCCGATGCTCGTAAAAACGAAACGATGACCTACAGAGAACTACGCGAGTTGTCATTCATGGGAGCCAAGGTATTCCATGAAGCTGCAGTTGCTTTCGTGCGGAGCGCGGGCATTCCCGTCCATGTCCGCAACACGTTCCAACCGGAAGACACCGGTACGTATGTCGCACCGAAGCTCAGTCTTGCGCGACGGTGCAACGTAACCGGCGTCGCCGGCAAAAACGGTTTCTCCATAGTCACCTTGGAGAAGTTCGGCATGGACGAAGAGACCGGGATTCTCGCTCGCGCGGCTGACATGTTCGCGCGTGCGGGTATCGGTGTCAACGTGACAAGTTCTATCGACTCTATGACGTTCATTGTCGAAACGCGGTCGCTGCGCCCGCACGAAGACAGACTCGTCCGCTCTCTCAGGAGGACGTTCGAGTTGGACGATATCCGGGTCGAGCATGACATCGCGTTGGTATGTACTGTCGGCGAAGGCATGCGTCATACGCCCGGCATGTCGGCACTCGTCGACACAGCGCTCGCTCAGGAGCAAATTAACATCATCCTCGAACTCCAAGGAGGTTCTGAAATCAACATCATCCGTGGCATTAAGGTGAAGGATTACGAGCGAGGCATCCGCGCTATCTACCGCAATGTCTGCACCTAAAGATTCTGGCCGCGGCTCTCTTCGGAGCCGCGGCCGTCGCTTTTAATGTCTGAAGTGGCGCACTCCGGTGAAGACCATCGCCATGCCGTACGTATCGGCAACGTCGATGGAGTCTTGGTCTTTGAGCGAGCCGCCCGGCTGGATGATGGCCGTCGCACCCGCCTCGTGTGCAGCCTCGACACAGTCGGGAAAGGGCATAAATGCATCGGACGCCAGCACGCTTCCCTCGAGTGATATCTTTTCTTCAGCTGCCTTCATCGCGGCGATTTTCGCGCTGTAAATGCGGCTCATCTGCCCCGCACCGATACCTCTCGTCGCACCATCTTTTGCGTAGACGATTGCATTGGATTTGACGTGCTTGACCACCGTGAATGCAAACAGCAAGTCGGCGAGCTCCTCGGTCGAGGGCGTGCGCTTTGTCACCGTTCTCACATCCCCAGCAAGCACCTTGTCATCGGCAGTCTGTACGAGTAATCCTCCCCCTATCGAACGAACAATCTTTCTTGTTGCGTCCTTCGCGGGCATACCGCCCGTGAGAAGTACGCGCACGTTGGGCTTCGTGGAAAGTATCGCGAGCGCTCCTTCATCGGCGTCGGGCGCGACTACAACTTCGAGGAAAATCTTCACGAGCTCAATCGCGACCGCTTCTGTGAGTCGCGAGTTGAGTGCGACGATGCCTCCGAATGCGGAGACCGTATCGCACGCGAATGCGCGCAGGTAGGCTTCGCGAATGTTCTCAGCGACCGCCACGCCACATGGATTCATATGCTTTACGATCACGCACGCGGGCTCTTCAAACTCCGCCGCGCACTCGAACGCGGCGTCGGCATCCTGCAGGTTGTTGAAGCTGAGTTCCTTGCCCTGGACCTGGCGAGCTTTTGCGACAGAGGGACGAGTGTCGTCGTCGAGGTAGAGCGCCGCTTCCTGGTGTGGGTTCTCGCCATAACGCAAGACGCCCGCGCGTTTCCACTTGCCTGCAAAAATCTCTGGCCACTCCATACGCTACTCTTCTACCGTGATAACGCCCGTCTTATACGCTCGCACGTGGTCGTGGTATCTCCACTCTCCGGCCACATCGAACGTAAACGCAAAGAACTCACCGCGCAGAATGGGTCGGCACGAATCAAACGAGCTGCCTAGACAATCTGACTCAGACTTCTCGGGGTAAATCGAATGCGTCGGATGTATCGCCGACGCCGGCCACACCTCTACGTCTGATTCATTGAGGAAGCGGACGCGCGTGCCTTTCTCCACGGTAATCTCGCTCGGCTCGAACACGTCCCCGTCGAAAGTCACGAGCACGTCGTACGTGTCGGTGCTGCCGTCGGCGAGAGCAACAACAGGATTACCCACAGAAACTGCGGGTTGTTCTCGCAGAGGAGCTGCGCCGCCGACGTAGTAGTAGATGGCAGCCGCCATCGCGACTGCGATGGCGGCTGCGATGGCAATCGCTCGCATACGCACCTACTCTACGACTACTGTTCCGAAAACCGACGCGTTGATATGGTCGTGATAGTTCCAACTGCCCGTCTTCGTAAAGGTAAACGAGTAGTTGCCGCCGCCCTGACACTGGTCGAAAGCCGTACCGCTCGTATCTGGGCAGTGTTGCTGGCGCGTCGTGCCCGCGTAGACCGTGTGGTCTGGGTGGCGCGCCGAAGCCACCCACATGTTGCCGCCTGATTCGTTGACCCACGTGACAGTGCCACCGCGAGCGATCGTAACTGAACGCGGAGTGAAGCTTGAACCGTCGTACGTGACGGTGGCGGTCATCGGTGCAGTGGCGACGTCCACGTCCCCGGAGATGTCTACGTCGACCAAACCATCGTTATCCACGTCAGTGTCGTTGCCGGCGCCGCTTCCTGCGAGTGACGTCCCTGTTGCATCGTTGTTGCTTTCCGTAACAGTGACGTTGGTGGGCCCATCTTGCGAGTTGGCCCAGAGCAGGTACCCACCGCCAAGAACGACTACTCCAATAATCAATCCCCAGACCAAACCCATGCTGCTTTGCATATGATGAAAAAGTGAGCCTCTAATCGCTGACGCGTAGAGGCAGTATACCACCCTCATTCATGAGGTACCTATGAGGCTACGTACCCTGTCGCGCGAGGAATTCCTTGCCGTGGCCGACCTCGGTATTGATGGGGATGCCGCGCTTGCAGAGGTCGCAGGTTTCCGCCGGCCACTGCTCGAGGTGCACGGTGAGAAGCGATGTGAATTCAGGAGGATTGCCAACCATCTCTTTCGTAACATCTCCACGGTTGCATAGAGCCATCGCCGCAACAACGGTACCACCAGCTGCTCGCGCCGCTTCTACTGCCTTCTTGATAGAGCCACCCGTCGTCGTGAGGTCTTCAACAATGAGCACATTCTTGCCTTTTACGACATGCTCGTATCCACGCCGCACGATGAAACCACCCTGACCATCTTTGTCTGCGTATACTGAGTAAACTTCCTTGCCAGTGAGCTCGGTCAAATGGTACGCAGTCCATTGAGAGAGAATAGCGGCAGCAATCGCGGGACCGAGAACTACATCGATTTTTTTCTCTTTCGTCCTCTGGGCAATCTCTCGACACAGGCTTGAAGTCTCATTCGTATATGGAAAAAGAGCGTCCTTGTTTACATATGTATCCGCGTGAAGTCCTGAGGTAAAGACAAAATGCCCCGAACGGAACGCTCCAACTTTCTGCAATATTTCCAGTACTTTTCCTTCGTCCATAATTCCGAGCATTCTACAACGCTTTCTGTATCGCGTCATGCAGCTCCTGTGCTTTTGTGCGCGCCACATCCGCGAAGTCAGCCCCGCTTGAGGCGAAGGTGATAGAGCGAGAAGCCGAGATAATCATCCCTCTGCCGCGACTGTCTTTGCCGGCCGCCACCGTCTTTTCGAGGTCTCCGCCCTGTGCGCCAATCCCGGGGATGAGAAATGGGAGATCATCGGCTGCGGCGCGAATCGTCCGCATTTCGTCGGGGTACGTAGCGCCTACCACAAGGCCGCAGTTCCGATTGCGGTTCCACGACTCGCTCACCAACCGCGCGATATGCATGTAGAGAGGCTCTCCGCCCGCATCGATGTCCTGCAACTCACCTGCTCCGGGATTCGAAGTGCGACACAGCACGAAGACACCTTTGTCCGAGCGCTCGAGGAATGGCGCGAGGGCCTCGGAGCCGAGGTAGGGGTGCACGGTGATGGCGTCTGCACCGAGGTAGCCGAATGCTGACGCGATGTATCCGTTGTTGGTATTGCCAATGTCCGCGCGCTTCGCGTCGAGGATGACGGGCACGTCTGGCGCGACTTCGTTGATATACGCGATAGTAGCCTGTAGCGCGGCAAACCCATGGTCGCCGTAGGCCTCGTAAAAAGCGCTATTAGGCTTAAAAGCGCACGCAACATCCTTCGTCGCATCGACTATCGCTTTATTGAACGCGAGTATCCCCTCGCCCGGTCCAGCGGTTCGCAGATGTCCCGGAATCTTGTCGAAATCGGTATCGAGTCCTACGCACAGGAATTTCTTTTCGTCCCACTTTTTCTCCAAGAGTACCCGGAAGTTCCTCCCTGTCATTGGGCTGCATAGTAGCACGCCAGGCCAGCGGGCACAGATGTGCGCCCTACCCTACAAGCGCTCTATCGATGTTGCGCTGATGATGCCGACGATGTCGTACTTGTGCCAATGGTCGCTCGAGAGGTATTCGATAGGCGTCATAACACCGTCGATGCGGACGCGGGCACCTGTGGGAAGCTCCGTCCATATCATATTTGCCATGAGTCGCGTATCGACTGAGTAATGCTCGCCCGAGCTCTCTTCAAGCACGCCGAGCGCACACTCGAGCGTCACCGGCCCCGACGTGTCGCGATGCGGCAGGCATGTAATTGTCCCGACGATGGTGCCACGCGCTGGCGGTTGCACCTCACGGGGTGATAGCGGCTCAACCCGCGCCTGACTAAGCGCATCCAGTGAAAGTAGCAGCCCCGCCAGGAGTACAAGCGGGACGAGGAGAAGAAGCAGTCGCGGTGTGCTCATGGGGTGATTATATCAAACTGCCCTACGGAGATATGAGCACCGGTGTGTCGTCGCAGCTGCCGCTCTCGCCGATGAGGTACACGCTGATGCCGTCGACTACTTGGCCATTGTTGAAAACGCTGTACTGGTCTTGGGCGTCGGCCACGACATAGCCCGTACAGTCGGCATTCAGGACTTGCTGTTGGTTCGGAAAAGCCTGGAAGGTATCGGGGTCGGCTGCGGCGACGATAGAGATGGTCGCGGTACAGCTGTCGCCGACACACGTAACGATGACGACGTACACGTGCGAATCGTCCACCGCGTACTCTGCATTGAGTATCTCAAATGTCTCCGGGTCAGCGCCCACGACCACTTGCGGCTCAGTCGCGCCAGACGCAGTCTCGATCACCATGTAGACATTCTCTCCATCGGTGTAGTACGAGACGCTGTACTGCGGACTCCCCGTGCCGAGCGCGGAACCGAGACTCGTATTGCCGCTCGATTGCGCGTTTTGCTGTTGTTGTGAAGAACCAGACTGGCTGCCCACATACGCGGCCTGCGCGTACGTGCTGCCTCCGCTCTGGATGCTGGAAGAAGATGCAGGGACAGTCGCTGAACCCACTTTTTGAAATTCTTCAGGGTTCGCGACAGGGGCGATGCTGTAGAGCGGTTCGCCCGTCCCTCTGTCTGTGCCGCTCCGGTAGTACAAAGTCCGACCGTTGTATGCAAAATTGGAATCGTAGATGACGAATGACCTGGTCTTGCGGACATTGTGCGTCCCCGCGGGCTCCTCGACAGGTGCGAGCACTGCGG
>CAZZHR010000011.1:0-13167 GCA_964654205.1 uncultured Candidatus Saccharibacteria bacterium
GAGTGACATCTGGCGCTATGCGCGCAAGCAAATCGGCTACTGGAAGCGCAACAAAGACATCCAGTGGTTCGACCCGAAGTCCAAGAAAATAGTCTCACTCGTCAGACGATGGCTTCAGAAATAGCTCCCTCTTCGAGAAGTGCCTTGAGGTAGCGGTCAAGCTCTTCTACTTTCAGGGCCTTAAGTTCCGCGAACGTAATCCATCTGTACTCAGTATGCTCCTCACTGAGCTTCGGATCCCCTTCCGTGGTGCCGACATACGTGATGCGGACAACATGGATGTCCTTGTCGCTCGGGAAGATGTCCTGAGCAGCGATGGCGCGTGGCTTGCTCGTCATGCTGAGCCCCGTCTCCTCCGTCACTTCTCTTACCAAGTTATCGTGAAGCGAACTTCCCTTGTCGATGCGGCCACCCGGGATGTCCCACTTTACGAAACTGTATTTCTCGCCTGAGCGTCGTATCAAGAGAAACTTACCCTCTGGATTCCTGAGCAAAACTTTCACGCCAACTTGGAGTTCCATGTGCGGGCGCTGAGGGAATCGAACCCCCACTAACGGTTTTGGAGACCGTTGTTCTACCACTAAACTAAGCGCCCTTCCCGGAGAGTATAGGGCTACAAGCTGTAAGCTACAAGCTGTAACCTACTTTTTGACCTCTTTAAATACAACGTGCTTGCGAAGCTTCTTGGAGTACTTGCTGAGCTCGATTTTCCGGGTCACGAGCTTCTTGTTCTTGCGCGTCCAATACACTTCCCCCGTGGCGGCATGTTTGAGCACTATGAGCTGGTCTTGCGACATATGTAGACGAGACTATACCCAATGTCTGGCCTACGGTCAATCGCCTAAGCGAAGTGTCTCTCAAAGTGGCTGAGGATTGCCTCGCAAATCTTGTTCCAAGGACCGAAGCTCGCGTTTGTCACCGTTTTCATCAGCGTGTCTATTACTATCCATCCAGCGAGGATAATGAGGAGCCCAATAAGAACGTTGACGAATATACTCTTCGCCTCAGACCACTGTTCTGCGTTACCGCCAGATGTTACAGCCTTCCACCCAGCCCAGGCGAACATAAAGGCCGAGATGAATATGGCGATGAAAATACCCGTGTTAAGGAGGTTCTGTGCAAGGAGAGCAATATCGCAAATGGACTGGCACCCACCAGGCACATCGCATTCTTTGGGCACAATCTGGCTCGGCAGACCCTGCCCGAGTACCATGACTGGTGAGAAGAGGAACATCAGCGTGAAGAGCGTGATTATGACCACCGAGAACCTGTGAACCATACCGGGATTTTATCACGCAAAAAGACCCCACAAGGGAGGCCTTTTGCTCGTGTGTGCGGGCAGGATTCTCCCTCGCCTCTCGTCTCGCCGCCGCTCGACTCGGGCTGGGCACCGGCTCGCGGCCTCGCCTGCTGGCTCGGCATCGCTCCGCCGTTCGAATCCTGCCCACACGACATGCAGATGCCGTGCTCCGCGCCAAACGTAAAAAGCCGGACAGAGGTCCGACCTTTTTACGCTTGTGCGCCGGGCAGGATTCGAACCTGCGCAGACCGAAGTCGCTTGGTTTACAGCCAAGTGCGATTGACCACTCCGCCACCGACGCGCTGGCGGATATTATGCACCAATCGTGCTGCTGCTGCTAGGCTCTCGCCGCGGCTCTTGTGCGGGCAGAGCGTTCTCTCTCGGGGCCTTTCTTTACGTCAAAGCTGAAATCGCCTTTGCCCTCAGGACCGCCATTCGGATCAAAATCGATTTTGACCGAGCCGCCCTCCATCACCCCCCGGTTGACCATCATGTTGGCGATAGGCGTCAGTATCTTCGTCTGTATGAGCCTCTTGAGCGGGCGTGCGCCGTACTGCGGGTTGTACCCTTCTTTTGCCAGGTGTTCCAGAGCAGCGTCGGTGAGTGAAAGCGAGATACGCTTCTCTTCGAGTCGCTTGCCTACGATGTCTATCTGCATGCGTACGATGTCGCGAATCGAATCGCTCGAAAGAATATTGAAGAGCACTATCTCATCGAGTCGGTTGAGGAACTCGGGGCGGAAGAACTCCTTGAGCGAGTCCATCACCTTGCTCTTCACCTGCTCGTACCGGTCGGAGTGGCTCACCATGAGGCCAGAGCCGAAGCCGAGGCTCGACATCTTGTCGATATGCTCCGCGCCGATGTTCGACGTCATTATGATGACCGTGTTCTTGAAGTTGACGACGCGGCCTTTCGCGTCGGTGAGGCGGCCGTTGTCGAGCACCTGGAGGAGGATGTTGAAGACTTCTGGATGTGCCTTTTCTATCTCGTCGAAAAGTATGACCGAATACGGCCTATGCCGCACGAGTTCCGTGAGCCCCCCACCTTCGTCGTGCCCCACATACCCTGGCGGCGAACCAATCATCTTGGAGACCGAGTGTTTCTCCATGTACTCCGACATATCGACTCGGATAAGAGCTTTGTCGCTGTTGAAGAGGTAGTCGGCCAGTGCGCGCGTGAGCTCTGTCTTACCGACACCCGTAGGACCAAGAAAGAGGAAGGAGCCGACAGGACGATTCGGGTCGGAGATGCCGGCACGGCTTCTCTTTATTGCGTCGGCGACTTTTTGTACTGCTTCATCCTGTCCGACGATGCGTTTCTTGAGCTCGCTCTCGATGCGCGCAAGCTTCTCGGCTTCTTCTTCAAGCATGCGGGCGACAGGGACGCCAGTCCACCGTGAGACGACGCCCGCGATATCCTCTTCGGTTATCTCCTCCTTGAGGACGCGGCGCGTCTGCTGCAGCTTTTTAAGTCGCTTAGTCGCAGTCTCGATTTCTTTTTCCAAAAGCGGTATCTTCCCGTAGCGGTACTCTGCTGTCTTGGTAAGGTCGCCCGCGCTCTCGGATGCGTCCGCCTCGATGCGAGCCTTCTCGAGCTCGCCTTTGGCGCGTTTTATTTCGGCGAGCGTTTCCTTCTCGTTTTTCCACTTCATTTCGAGCTCGCGCGTCGCGTCGCGAAGGTCGGCGATTTCTTTTTCTATCGACTTCACGCGCGTGCGCGCCTTACCTTCCGATTCTTCAGACTCCTTCTTGAGTGCTTCCTTTTCGATTTCAAGGCGCATGATCTTGCGGTGCGTTTCCTCAAGCTGCGCGGGCTTGTTCTCGAGAGAAAGGCGCAGAGCAGATGCCGCCTCATCGATGAGGTCTATCGCCTTATCCGGCAAGAATCGCTCCGTGATGTAACGGCTCGAGAGCTGGACTGCCGCGACTATCGCATCGTCGGTGATGTGCACGCCGTGGTAGAGCTCGTAGCGCTCCTTGAGACCGCGGAGGATGGCGATCGCATCGTCGACCGACGGCTCGTTGACATACACGGGCTGGAAGCGGCGTGTGAGCGCGGGGTCGTGCTCGATATGTTTCTGGTACTCCTTGAGGGTCGTCGCGCCGATAACGCGCAACTCACCGCGAGCGAGCGCGGGCTTGAGCATGTTTGAAGCGTCCATGCTCCCCTCGGCCGCTCCAGCTCCTACGAGTGTGTGCATTTCGTCGATGAAGAGAATGATCTTACCCTCGGAGCGCTCTACTTCTTTCATGACCGCTTTCAGGCGCTCTTCAAACTCGCCGCGATACTTCGTGCCCGCGATGAGGAGGCCGAGGTCGAGCTGCACGAGTTCCTTGCCCCGGAGCGATTCAGGAACATCGCCGGAGGCGATGCGAGACGCAAGTCCCTCAGCGACAGCCGTCTTACCGACACCCGCTTCACCGATCAGTATGGGGTTGTTCTTCGTTCGGCGAGAAAGTATCTGGATGACACGGGTGATTTCTGTATCACGACCGATTACCGGGTCGAGTTTGTTCTCCCGGGCTTTATCGGTAAGAGAGCGAGCGAAGCGTGAGAGCGCGCGGGGCTTTTTGGGCTCATCGGCATCGCGTATTTTGCCTTCCTTTATGTCGGTGAGAATACGCGCAAGTGCAGCCCTATCGATCCGGAAACGCGACAGCAGATCGGACGCCGGTCCCGGGTGCTCCGATAGCCCCAGTACGAGATGTTCTGGGGATACAAACTGATCGTTGAACGACGCTGCGATGCGCGGCGCCGCCTCGAATACGCGTACCAGTTCCGGGGTGAGGTAGAGCTGGAACGACGGCGAAACTGCTGTCGAGCCTGCGGTACCTTCGATAAGTTCGAGTACGGAGTCGGTGAGGTGCGTTACGTCAATCTCGAGTTGTTCGAGCATGGGGATGACCATCGTCTCCTCCTGTGTGAGAAGTGCCGCGAAAAGGTGGAGTGTCGAAACTTGGTTGTGGCCGCGCTCGACCGCAAGCTGGTGCGCGCGATGTATCGCTTCCTTTGCCTTGGTTGTGTAGTTGTTGAATGGTGTCATACCTAAACTAAAGTATAGCGGAAACACGTGCCGCATTCAAATAGCTACCTCGGCTCGCCGAGATGAAAACTCTACGCGGCCGCGAGCGCTACTGTGCAGGCAATAGCAGGATCGTCGACATGAATCCTGCGGGTGATGACGTGCGTGATTCGCTTGTGCTTACACCGACGATACTCCCATCCGTGTTGATAATCGGACTGCCCGCAAGAATCGAGTCAGAAGGAATATTGGTATCGACAACCTTGTCGTCCGGCGTTGCAGTAACGACACCGGGATAAATGCGCGCCACCGTCTTCCCGGCAATAGAAACCACAGTCCCTCCGAGCACCACCTTGCCGCTTGCGATTGCAGCCGGTTTCCACGCAGGTGTTGCATTCCCCGTCGTTGTTGCGGGCTGGAGGAACGCAAAGCCGCTCTGCTTGTCCCGCCCATGTACGAACATGCGCACGCGCGTACCATCAGAGAGCGCGACAGTGTAGTCGGAACCCGTTATCGCCGCAGAATCCGTCACCACAGAACCCTTATTGTCGAGGACGACGCCAATCGCATAAAAGCTTGGGTTCTCTTCCTTGTTATCGTAAATGCGCACGACCGCCGGAGAGACTTTCTGCACAGCTTGTGAGATGAGATCCGTCTCACTCACGATGACCGTCTTTTCCTGCGTAATGACCGTCGCAGCGGCTGCCTGTCCTTCAGGTGCGGGAGTGACCGTCTCTACGGTGCGCTCGATGACTCGGTTGACCGTCTGCGCAATTGCCGGCGGCGCCTGTTCCATCAGGGACACCGTGACAATGCCCGTGGCGATGGAGGTGACGAAGCTCACGAGGAGTGTGAGCAACACGATTTGTGATTTGTTGAGTTGCTCGATATCCATTGCCGCCACTATACCACTCGCCCTCGCGGATGCGAGCCCTTTTGCGCGTTTACAACAGAAGCGAGTGTGCTTACCGCTCGACGGGCATCAGAGACGTCTGTGCTACGCCCCAGAGAGAAGCGGAGTGTGTTGCGAGCTCGCCATCCGTCAGCCTGGGAATCCCCTCCCAGTGCCGCGACCACATGGGACTCCTGCTCCTCGCCTTCGCGGCAGGCACTTTTCGTCGATACGGCAATCCCCTCTTGATCGAGTGCAAGCGTCACGTACTCGCTCTGTATGTCCGGAATCGAAATATTGAGCATGTGGGGCAAGGCGCCTTGGAGGTCGCCATTTACCACGAGTCCGGGGACACGCTCTACAAGCTCTTTGACCATCGTGCTCTGAATGTCTCGCAACCGACGCGCTTCTGATTCACGCATGTGCGCCGTCTCTTCGTATGCAGCAGCAAACCCAAGAGCAAGCGCGACGCTCTCGGTGCCCGGGCGAAGCTTACGCTCCTGCGGTCCGCCGTGTGACACGCGAACGATTTCAGCGCGATTGGAGAGGTAGAGCGCACCGATGCCGTGCGGCCCGTACAATTTGTTGCCACCGATGCTCATCATATCCACACCCAGACTGTGTGCTGTACTTGGCAGGTAGAGCGGGGCTTGCCCGGCGTCGCTATGGAGCAACACCGTCGTGTCGTACTCGCGCTCATGCGCATCAAGCACGGAGCGTATTTTGCCTAGCTGCTGTATCGTGCCGATTTCATTGTTGCCCCATCCCACTGAAACAAGGACCGTCTCCGGCTTGAGCGCTGCTTGTACCGCACCCGGAAGAATGCGGCCTTTGGCGTCGGGCTGAACAAAAGATACCGAACCACCCATACGCTCGATTTCACCGAAACAGTCGAGTACAGAGGCATGCTCTATTGCACTCACGAGCCAGTGCGTCCCCTCGAGCGACCGACGCTTTCTCTCGAGGACGCGCGCGTGTCCCACCAGGCCGAGATTGTTGGCCTCAGTGAGGCCTGACGTAAAGATTATTTCCCGACCTTTTACGCCGATAAGACTGGCAACGCGCGTGCGGGCGTCATTCAAGGCCGCGGCCGCTTGCGCGCCCTCCGCATGGATTGCCCCCGGATTGCCGATGAACTTTTCCGCTTCGCGCATCGCCTTCAACGCCACCTGTGAGACCGGCGGCGCGCTCGCGTAGTCCATATATATGCGTCTTGTCTTGGAAAACCACATGCACCATGAGTGTAGCCGAAATCGCGCTACGGGGGTATACCCTGTGAGATACATTTCCTATCTTTTTCTTATAATGATTGAGTGCTTTCGAGGCGCGGTTGCGTTTGGGAAAGAATTGTGGCGAGCTATCTCATGGGGTATACTCCTGCGTGAACGAATCCTACCCCAGGGGTATGCCGAAAACCTATGACAAAAGCCGCCGCACAATTCATAGAGCGTCCGCCCGTTGTGGTGGTTATGGGGCACGTCGACCACGGTAAGTCGACGCTCCTCGATTTCATCCGCAAATCCAATGTCGTGGCCGGCGAGGCTGGTGGTATCACCCAGCACGTGGCTGCATACGAAGTCGAGCGCGAGAAAGATGGTACGACGAAGCGCATCACCTTTATCGATACACCCGGCCACGCCGCTTTCAGCGCGATTCGTGCACGAGGCGCCAACATCGCCGACATCGCCATCCTCGTCGTCGCCGCCGACGACGGCGTGAAGGCGCAGACACTCGAAGCGCTCGCGCAGATACGCGAAGCTGGTATTCCATTTATAGTCGCCATCAACAAGATAGATAAGCCCAACGCCGATCTAAACCGCACTCAGGCGAGCCTCATGGAAAAGAACGTCTACCTCGAGAAGCTCGGCGGCGACGTACCGTGGGCAGCAATATCGGCGAAGACGGGACAGGGTATCGACGAGCTCCTCGACGTCATCCTGCTTGTCGCTGAAATTCAAGAGTTCAAGGCAGACCCTGCCATTGCCGCCGAGGGCTTCGTCATCGAGGCACACCGCGACCAGAAGCGAGGCATTGCCGCCACACTCATTATCACAAGTGGGACACTTTCAAGCGGCATGGCAGTCCTCGCCGGCCGCGCAATAGCACCCGTGCGGATCATGGAGAATCATCAGGGCAAGACCCTTAAGCAGGCGAGCTTTTCTACTCCCATTTCACTCATAGGATTCGATGCATTGCCCGGTGTTGGAGAAACGTTTTGTTCGTTCAAGAATAAGAAGGAGGCCGAGGCTGCACGAAGCGCGATGCCAGCGGAGTCAGCCACAACGTTCTCGCAAGAGACCGTGGAGGGCAGGTACTACATGCCTGTCATAGTCCGCGCCGATGTAACAGGTTCGCTCGAAGCAATATTGCAAGAAATCGCACGCATCGGGGACGAGCACGCGCGCATCACCATAGTCCAATCCGGCATTGGGAATATCTCAGAGGGAGACGTGAAGACGGCGCTGGCTGGTGCGGCGCATGCAACCCTCATCGGCTTCAATGTCGGCATCGACTCGGTCGCCGAGACGCTTGCGCGCGAGCGAGGCGTCACATTCGAGCCGTTCAACATCATCTACAAGCTGACCGAACATCTCGAGGAGTTGCTCAAAGCCTCGCAGCCAAAGCGCGTTGTTGAAGAGGTCATCGGAAAGGCCCGCATCTTGAAAGTCTTCTCGAGCCGCAAGCAGGAGCACGTCATCGGCGCCAGTGTGTCAGAGGGCCGTATCCAGAAGAACGGTATCGTCCGCATCTTGCGGCGCAAAGCTCCGCTTGGTGAAGGAGTCATCATCAACGTCCAGACCAACAAGCAAAATGTCGACAAGGTCGAGGCGGGCTCTGAGTTTGGCGCGCAGCTCGAAGCCGACTTTGAACCAGCGGAGGGCGACATCATAGAGTGCATCGAGAGAAAGACTGTATGAACCCACACCGAGAGCCGAGCCGCCGGCAAACACAGGTAGCCGAGACCATAGCGCATCGGGCCGCAGACTTTTTTGCGCGCGAGAGCAATAGACAGTCGCTCGTCACCGTAACCCACGCGGATGTCTCGCCAGATCTCAAGAACGTCATGGTATTCATATCGGTACTTCCGGAAAGCGCAGAGCAGGACGTGCTGCATTTCGCAAAGCGCAATCGCACGGAATTCCGCGAGTTCTTGAAGGACCGCGCGACGCTGAAGTTCTTACCCAATGTCGACTTCGAGCTCGACTTGGGCGAGAAGAACCGCCAACGCATCGACGATTTAACTCGTCAATAATCGTGGTATATTTGCTCCGTTCGTCGCGGGCCACGTGGCGAAGTAGCAACGCGGCGGTCTGCAAAACCGCTATTGGGCGGGTGCAACTCCCGCCGTGGCCTCAAAAGATATATAGTTTGCAATACGCCGGGGTGGCGGAATGGTTTACGCGGAAGACTTAAAATCTTTGACCCGAAAGGGTTTGTGGGTTCGAGTCCCACCCCCGGCACACAAGCGAAGCGAGTGGCACGGAGTATTGTGCTGCGCACAATGCGTGGGTGACTCGAACGCCGGAGCGATGTCGCGCAAGCTTAAGCGACCGCGAGGCGGTGCCCAGCCCGAGTCGTGCGACGGCACGAGGAGAGGCGCGGGAGAGTCCCACCCCCGGCACAATTACTGAGAAAAGTAGGTCTTCAGCTTTGCAGCGTACGGCTGCTTTTCTTCTGCACTGGGCCAGTAGGTGTCTTTGTGATTCAAGTAAAGCTCGTCGCCATCGTTGCGCGGAAAGACGTGTAGGTGGTAGTGCCACACATCTTGATTTCCCGCTGGCTCGTTGTGCTGGCGCGTAGACGTGCCATCACAGCCATACGACTCCTTGAGTGCTAGTGTCACTTTTTGCGAGATGTCGAATAGCCGATGCCCGACTTCCTTCGGCACGTCGTACAGGTTCTCGTAGTGCGCGTTCGGGATGACAATGACGTGCCCGGGATTACTTCGCCACCACTTGCCTGCCACGTACGCCGTGCACAAGTCGTCGCGATAAAAAACATCTGGCTCCTGGTCGCCCCTGTCGGTCGGCTTACCTGCCGCGATGAGGCACAGCGGACAAACGTAGCCTTCTGGCTGGTGGTTGTACATTGTCCGCCCAGTAGGATTCGAACCTACGACCGTTCGCTTAAGAGGCGACTGCTCTACCAACTGAGCTATGGGCGGTTTCGCCGATTCTACACGAATCAGCACAATTTTGAAGCGCTTTTTGTTGGCAGGAGAGGACTCGCCCGCACCTCTCGGCTCGTCGATACTCGCCTCGGGTTGGGCACCGCCTCGCGGTCGCGCGTGGTCGCGCGACATCGCTCCGGCGTTCGAGCCTCCCTCGACGCATGCGCAGGCATGCGTCTTGCCACTCGCTTCGCTCGTGGGCAGGAGAGGACTCGCCCGCACCTCTCGGCTCGTCGATACTCGCCTCGGGTTGGGCACCGCCTCGCGGTCGCGCGTGGTCGCGCGACATCGCTCCGGCGTTCGAGCCTCCCTCGACGCATGCGCAGGCATGCGTCTTGCCACTCGCTTCGCTCGTGGGCAGGAGAGGACTCGAACCTCCACCTCTTGCGAGACCAGGTCCTAAGCCTGGCGCGGCTACCAATTACGCCACCTGCCCAATGCCAGGCATCCTACCACTCCGATTATCCGAATTCTATCGCCCGCCGAAATCGGCAGGAGCGGTGATGTTGTTCATTCGGCTCATATCAGGATTCGCGATATCGAGGTCGAACGTTTCGTCGATGAGCGTAATGATGCCGTACACCGACACCATGACGAGCATGCCTACGATGCCCCAGAGCATGTGCCGCTTGCCATCATTTTGCGCACCCTCATCGAGCTTCCAAAGAAACTGCACGATGCCCCAAACGAAAAGGAAGAAGCCTGCGGCAAAGATAAGTAAGATAATCGGGTCGATGATGTAATCGACGAGTCTATCTATGAGGTTTGATGCGGCGCCCATATTGCGTCGCTACGCGGCTACTACTGCACCGCGTTGATCTGTATACCCTTCGGAATGATGGGATCGGTCGATGTCACTTTGAACGTGTTTTGCAGGAGGCGAATGATGCCCCAAATCGAGACCATCACGAATATCGCGATAACGCCGTACATCATTATGGATAGACCTTGCGCTCTGTCTTCGCCGCCGACTTTAAAGAGGTACTGTATGAGACCCCAGAAGAAAACCACGATGGCGAGCGTAATAAAGAGACCAATCATCGCGTTGAGGAATGTGTTGGCGAGCGAGAGCGTGTCGAAGAGGCTCGCGGCACCCGCTATCGACGGGAGTGCAATAAGGGCGAGAGACACAACAGAGGTACCGAGTAATCGTGCGCGCATAGCGATGCTCTTTTTAGTCATAAGTAAGGTAATCGTATCCCCACCGCGTCAAAAGACAATAGAAGAGTGCGCGCCCGTGTGGATATCACGCGGCAACCTGCCTGTGTCCGTTCCCACATGACTTTTCGGGGCTATCCGCGATCGCTCGCGCTAGTGCTCTTCTTCGCCGCTTTTCTCCTGAGAGACCTGGACAAAAAGCCACGTAAATCCAGCTACGATAACGACACCTACGATAAATGCCGCGATAGCCGCATGTTTTTGGACAAACTGCACGGCAAAAAGGAGTACCGCGAGCACGAAAAGTACCACGACTCCCCACTGCATCAACTTGATAGCTTCATCTCTGTACGTAGGCCATGTACCGAGCCGAGTGAACCACATACCGAACCCTCCAAAGAAAAAGAGGAACGAGAAAACGAGCATGAGGCCTACCATGATGTTGAAGAGCCCCGCAATCTCAGAGAGCACCTGAGCCGACGCGGACCACGGAATGAGGAGAACTCCAAACGGAAGGACTCGCCGCATACTAGTCGTCAAAAACGGGGAAACTTCCCGGAGGACCCGTAAACGTCTCCGAAGGTCCCGCATTCGGACTATAGTAATCGCCGCCAAAGATGGTGTTCTGCAGAAGCTGGATGATGCCCCAAATCGACACCATCACGAAGAGCGCGATAATACCCCAGATGAAATAGGCTTTGAAAAGCTGTCCCCCTTCGTCTTTCATCTTGAGAATGTTTGTAGAGATGCCCCAGAAATAGACGACGATGCCTGCGAGGATGAGGAGTCCTGTGCCTGTGTCGATAATGTCGACCAAGAGGTCGATGGCCTCGGCAAACGTGCGCGGCGCCGCATACGCAACACTCGGGGCAAGGAGCAGTGCCGCGAGTACGAGAGAATAGAGAGCGCGCATACACTTATCCCCGCAGGATTTGGGTCACTGTCCCGCCGATGAGAGTGGCGATAACCCAGGCGCCAAGTATTAAAATTGAGCCAATGATGACATACAGGAGGTTGCGCTTTGCATCACCAAGCTTTTCTTGATTGCCCTGAGCTTTGACGAAAAGAAAGCCCGAATAGACGATAAAAAGCGAGATGATGGGCAGCGCGACCATGACCAACACTCGCAAAAATCCCGCAACAGCGGTCGCGATGTCTGGGAATTGCAGCGGATTCTGCAGCAGGTTGTGGCTCGTCGCAGCAGCGACATCGGCAACCGCGAGGATGCCGAGCGACACGACCGTGCTGCCTATGTGTAGTAGTTTATTCATTGTCCAAGCATGGCCGCCATCTCCTGGTCTGCCCTTTGTACCGCCTCGGTCACGAGAGACGCGCCGCTCACGGTGCTTTCAATCATATCGCGGAAAATCTGCGTCGTCCTTGTCGGCTCGGGGTCAACCCACGAACGAGTGATGATGGCTTGCCTGCCGAAGAGCGCGTCGTTGCCTTCCATGGGGAGCGAGAGCACGTCGCGCCGCACTGATGGAATGCCGAGCGCAATCGAAAGGTCGCGCGAGAGAGCAGCACCCGCCACGTCGAACGCGACCACCGCGGCACCCGAGGGGTTCTGGCTTGTGCGCGGAATGGCGAGTCCGTACACGTATCCGGTGACCGTGGAGCGCGATGCGCCACGAATTTGCGGTACGGCAGCTATGGCGAAGTTGAGGTTGGGGTTCATTCGACGTATGAGCGGTTCTTCGCTCGCGTGCCCGATATAGAGCGCGAGATCCCCCGCCGCAAACGCGCGGCGCGATTCCGGAAGCGCGCGATTCCAGGTGTAATGCGTCTTCGAGGGGTCTGCAAACTCGGTATAAAAACGGAGCGCGTTCGCCGTGGACTGGTTGGTCTCACCCGTGCGCGGGGAGACGGCGGAAACGAGGTTGCCGCCCGTATCGCGCGCGGTGATGCTTCCGCCTGCCTGCATGATGAGCATTGCGAGGATGCTTTTTGCGTTGTTCACATTGGCGAATTCACCGAAGGCTATCGTGCTCTTCGTAATCGCGCCGCTCTCGGTACGCCTTGTAGTGTCTGCCGCGAGTTTATACAGCTCATCCCAGTACTGCGGCGCCCTCGCGTATCCGGCAGCAGAGAGCGTGTCCTTGTTCCAATAGAGAACGAGTGGGTCGGCTAAAAGCGGTATCGCGAGAATGCCACTTTGCGCCAGGAAGGGCGATGCGCCGTCGACGAACGTGGCGGTGAACTGCGCCTCCGTGAGCGAGGTATACGGAATGGGGATGAGCTTGGAGGCATCGGTAAAGGCCCGATCTTGGCGGAACAAAAAGAGGTCTGGTCCCTGCCCACTCGCGAGCGCGTCGGTGAGTCGCTGGTAGTACGTCTCCTCCTCGAATTGCTCGTACGTGACCTGCGCGAGGTTGGGGTTGGTCTCGGCAGCTTGTCGTATTACCGCACTGAAGGCGCTGGCATCGAGCGTGCCCCAGATACGCACCGCGCCGGTCGTACTCGAAGTCCCTCGCCCGACAGCGAACGCGAATATCAAGACCGCAGCTATTGCCACGGCGCCAAAGGTCGCGAGGAGTACCGTCTGGAAGACCGACATTTTTTTCATCCCGTTGTAGAGTTTCGGTTTGTTAAATCTTTCGACCCTCTCAAATATTCGCGGATTC
>CAZZHR010000012.1:0-11937 GCA_964654205.1 uncultured Candidatus Saccharibacteria bacterium
AGCTCGCCAGGCTCATAACCTGGAGGTCGCGGGTGCAATTCCCGCCCCCGCAACAAAATGCAGAGACCGGCCTAGTGCCGGTTTTCTGCGTTTAGTCGAGGGAGCGAAGTGCCTTCGCACTTCGCGTCGGGAACTGCACTCCGGAGCATGTCGCGAAGCGACGCGAGGCGTGACCCGCGGCACTTAGTGAGCCCATGTGAACTTAGTGACCGTCAGGTCAATTCCCGCCCCCGCAACAAAATGCAGAGACCGGCCTAGTGCCGGTTTTCTGCGTTTAGTCGGACATCAGCCCGAGGATGATCTCGACGATGGTGAAAACGGTGAAGATGATTATAGCGACGACGAGCATCTTCCACTGCAGAGTCATCACTGCGCGACCGGCGGCATACACCATAAATATGACTGTAGCTGGCCAGAGGACGAAGGAATTGAGGCCGAGGAGCTTGTTCCACATAGCAAGATTGTACTACGTGTGTCGGGGGAGAGATTCGAACTCTCGACCTAGCGCTTATGAAACGCTCGCTCTAACCGACTGAGCTACCCCGACGATAGGGCAGAGAATATCGCATTTTGGGACCACCAACAACATGCGCGAGTGACGGGAAGCACGGGACTCGGTCAAGCGCTCGAAAAATCCTCGTCAGGACTTTTCTCCGCCTGACCACGCTCGCGCCGCTCCATCTGCTGATGGAGCCTCCGGCGCGACCTTTCTCGTCCCGCATCGCTGTAAAACAGTAAGACCCCGGTGCTTCGCACCGAGGCCTAACTGTTTCAAGCGCGAGTGACGGGACTCGAACCCGCAGCCTCTCCCGTGACAGGGGAGTGCTCTAACCAATTGAGCTACACCCGCAACGCTCAATACAGTACTAAATTCTGGAAGTATTTCAAACAGGTCGTACCTGGATGAAGTTTTCAAGTCGCGAAGCGGGTGGTACTATCGCTCAATCGCCGACGTAGCTCCCCGCTGCGCTCAAGCTGTGCATGAGCTTCGCAGGGCAAGCAGTAGGACTTTCCACTACGCTTGCACTTCGAAGCTCCGGCGAAGCCGGAGCGAAGTAGTGCCGACGTAGCTCAGTTGGTAGAGCACGTCCTTGGTGGGAAGCTATCCCTGCCCACGGATGTGGCAACATATCCGCGAATCCCGAATTACGGTCAATACCCGACAGGGCAAGACCGTGGCCCTATTTCACGGGGCCCGAACGACTGACAAGGGCGGCCCACGTGGTCGAATATACAGTCTAGCCCTCCGATAAAGAAAACGGAGGTGTAAGCGAAGGACGAGGTCACCGGTTCAATCCCGGTCGTCGGCTCAAGTTCTGTCTCGGACATCGTACGGGATTGAACGGGAAGGGGGTCGGGGAAACATTTGTTTCCCCGTGGAGGAAGGAGTGGGAAAACCGTGGGTTTCCCAGGGGTTCTATCCCGGTCGTCGGCTCACGGATAGAAAAAACGTCAGATTTGGCGTACTATATCCGCGTTTGCCACCTTAGCTCAGTTGGTAGAGCACCGCTTTCGTAAAGCGGGGGTCCCGAGTTCAAATCTCGGAGGTGGCTCAAAGTCTCAACTTTGCAGCAGAATATTCAGTGGTACTGTCTGAGCAGCAGCTCGGGGAGTGACAGATGGAGAAGAACACGCTGTTTTGGTTTACGTTGCCAAACGGGGAGGAGCAGCAGGTCCTATTCAAAGGTGACCACGTAGCAAGTGGCAACCTCTACGAAGGCCAATCGGTACGTATGCTTCTCAAGCCCAACGGACATTGGGACGTCGAAATCGGTCGATCCGGCAGGGATGATGGCTACTGTTGCACGGTAGTGGCTCTTTGGAGCGATTCGCTCGCCGCAGACCCCGTGCGTGGAACACCTGAATTCGATGTATGGGTGCTTCAGCTGGCGTTAGAAGGCGCGTCCGCGGTGAAGCATTGAGCGAGACAGAGAGGGGCGATTCGCCCCTCTTGCTATACTGCCCGCATGTCCAAAGAAACATCGCAGGCACGCATCGCTGAGATTGAAGCGGCGATGGCTCTCCCCGATTTTTGGTCCGACAAGGACAAGGCGCAGGCCGCCCTCAAAGAGTACCAAGACCTCAAGGCAACACTTACCGGGGGCTCAGGGTATGACAAAAATCACGCTATCGTTTCAATAATCTCCGGCGCGGGTGGTGACGATGCGGAGGATTTTTCCCGCATCCTTTTTGAGATGTACAAAAAATATGTCGCATCAAAAGGATGGAGCATTTCCATGCTCTCCTCCAATGAAAACTCCATGGGTGGGTACCGCTCCGTCTCCTTTGAGGTGAACGGGAGTGGTGCATACGGGACGCTGCGGCACGAAGCAGGAGTACACCGTCTCGTACGGATGTCGCCATTCAACTCTGCAGGAAAGAGGCAGACGTCCTTTTCGCTCGTCGAGGTCTTGCCTCAGCTGCCCGACGCGGGCGACCTGCACATTCCCGAATCCGACCTTGAGATTTCTGTCGCGCGCTCCGGCGGTCCCGGTGGACAGAATGTGAACAAGCGCGATACGGCAGTCCGCATGCTCCACAAGCCCACAGGGCTCTCCGTGCATGTGACGAGCGAGCGCAGCCAGGCACAAAATAGAGAGAAGGCGCTCGACATGCTTCGCGGAAAGTTGTTTCAGATGCGGCAGGAAGCACAGGAAAAAGAAGCTCGTGGCATGTCGGCGGGCGCATCGACCAAGATAGAGTGGGGGAGCCAGATACGCTCGTACGTGCTCCATCCGTATCAGCTCGTGAAAGACCACCGTACCGACCATGAGCGGCGCGATGTGGAGCGTGTACTCGAGGGGGACATTAAGTCCTTTGTCGACGCCATGAAGCAATCCGCTGCCTCCGCATAGCCTCATGAATACGGACTTTCGCGATTTCCTCTCTAGGCGTTCCCGTGCCTCGCACGCTCCGCTGTCGTTCGCTTAAGGCGAAAGTCGTACTTTCGCTTTTCGCTCCCGAGGCGTTATAATGGTGACCGTTGCGTATGATCTATTTCGATAAAGTCACCAAGGTGTATTTCGACGGTGCTCCCCCCGCCGTCCAGGATATAACGCTCGGCATAGACCCGGGCGAATTCGTTTCGATAGTGGGACATAGCGGTGCGGGGAAAACGACCCTCCTCAAAATGCTTTTCGCCGAAGTCTTTCCGACGGAGGGCTCGGTATTCTTTGGTTCGAGACAAATCGCAGAACTGTCCAACGAAGAGCTCCTCAAGCTTCGTCGCAATATTGGCACGGTGTTCCAAGACTTCCGCTTGCTCGGTACGAAAAACGTGTACGAGAACATCGCGTTTGCGCTCGAGGTGGCGGGGAAGAGCGACGAGGATATCCAAGCCGACGTTCCGCATGTACTCGAGCTCGTAGGTCTCTCAGACAAGATATGGAGCTTCCCGCATGAGCTCTCCGGAGGTGAGCAGCAGCGTATCGCTATCGCCCGAGCCATCGTGAATCAGCCGGATGTGCTTATCGCCGACGAACCGACGGGCAACCTCGACCCCGTCAACGCTCACGATGTGGTGGAAATCCTCAAAAAAATCAACGACCTCGGCACGACAGTCCTCCTCACCACTCACAACAAGGTGGTGGTGGATTCTATCGGGAGGCGCGTCGTCACGATGGACCAGGGACGAATCGTCCGCGACGATAAACAGGGTAAGTACGTATTATGAAAGAGGTTGTAGAGAATAGTTTGCAGGGGATAGTAGAATACACGAATGCTTCTAAGCTCACACCCATAACCCATAACCTGTAACCTATCCTATGTCATTCTGGGTCAACGCAAAACGAGTCGCACGGTATGGGGTCGCAGGATTCGTCCGCAACGGCTTCATCTCGCTCGCGGCCATCATGATTCTCTCGATTACGCTCTTCGTGGTCGCGTGCCTTATGATCGCGGGGGCTGCGCTCGGGAACACGCTCACCGAGCTCTCCAACAAAGTCGACGTGAGCGTCTACTTCACTACCTCGTCTACAGAGGAACAGGTTTTGGATGTGAAGCGGTCGCTGGAGGCACTCCCAGAGGTAGCATCGGTCACGTATGTGAGTCGCGAACAGGCACTCGCAGATTTCCGAGAACGGCATGCGAGCGACCAGCTCACCATTCAGGCTCTGGACGAACTGGGAGAAAACCCGCTCGGCGCTGCACTCGAAGTCCGCGCAAAAGAAACTTCCCAATACGAGAGCATCGCGACCTACTTGAGCACTCAGCAGGAGAATGGTACCGAAGCGGGGGCAGCGATAGACAAGGTCAACTTTTACCAGAACAAAACGGCTATCGACCGTCTCACGCAGATAATCGATACGTCGCGGACGCTCGGCCTCGCAATAGCGCTCGTGCTCGGTGCTGCGTCTGTCTTGATAGCGTTCAATACGATACGGCTCGCTATCTACACGTCGCGCGACGAGATAGGAGTGATGAATCTCGTGGGTGCGAGCCGTTGGTACGTGCGCGGACCGTTCATGATAGCTGGCATACTCTACGGAGTCGCTGCGGCCGTGCTCGTCCTGCTCCTCTTATACCCAATCACCATTTGGCTGGGTCCTGGTTCGGAGCGATTTTTGGGTACATTCAATGTATTCGAATACTTCACTGGCAGTTTCCCGCTCATATTCCTCGTTGTCATGGGCTCGGGCATTGCGCTCGGGGCATTCTCGAGCTTCCTTGCCGTAAGACGATACCTGAAACAGTAATATATGGCACAGAAGCGCGGAGGCAGATCGGGGCATAAATATATTTTCGTCGTAGGAGGCGTGATGTCAGGTGTTGGGAAAGGGATTTCTACTGCGTCCATCGGCAAGATACTCTCGGCGCGGGGGCTCAAGGTGAACCTGATGAAAATCGACCCGTACCTCAACGTAGACGCTGGCACGATGAACCCGACGGAGCACGGAGAGGTATTCGTCCTCGACTCGGGGCTCGAGACAGACCAAGACATGGGCAACTACGAGCGCTTCTTGGGTCGCGACCTCGGACCCGAGGACTACATGACGTCGGGCATGGTGTACCAAACCGTGATAGAGCGCGAACGCAACTTGGGCTACGGGGGCAAATTCGTCGAGGCGATACCGCACGTGCGCGATGAAATCGTCGAGCGCATAAAGCGTTCCGCTGAGATAGGAAAGACCGATGTGACGGTCATTGAGATAGGGGGGACAATAGGCGACTTCCAGAACGCGCTCTACATCGATGCCGCACGGGTCATAAAGATGAAGAGCCCGGGTGACGTGCTCTTTGTGATGGTCTCGTACCTGCCGGTGCCGGGCACGATAGGTGAGATGAAGACGAGGCCTACGCAGCATGCGGTGCGCGAACTCAATTCGTATGGCGTGCAACCGGACATCCTTATCGCGCGCTCGACCCACGCGCTCGACCAGAAGCGGAAGGAGAAGCTTGCGATATGGTGCAATCTCGAGCCCGACCACATCATCTCCGCTCCCGACGTCGATTCCATATACGATGTGCCGCTCAACTTCGAGCGCGACAAGCTTTCCGACATACTCCTGAAGGCGCTCGGCAAGCAGGTAAAGCAAGCATCGGATTTCGGAGAATGGAAGCACTTCGTCGAGAAGGTACATAATGGCTCGGGAGTCGTGAAAATCGGAATTGTCGGCAAGTATTTTGATACGGGCGACTTCGTCCTCTCCGACGCGTACATCTCCGTCATCGAGGCGATAAAGTTCTCCGCGTACACGCACGGGGTGAAGCCCCAGATAGATTGGTTGAACGCGAAGAAATACCAAGATGACCCAGAATCGGTGAAAGAGCTCGCGAGCTACGACGGCATTCTCGTGCCAGGAGGATTCGGAGAGACAGGGATAGAGGGCAAAATCTCGGCGATACGATTCGCGAGAGAAAATAAGATACCGTATTTCGGCCTCTGCTACGGCATGCAGCTTCTCACGGTGGAGTATGCACGCAACGTGGCAGGTCTCGACGGGGCGCACACGACCGAGATAAATCCGAAATCTCCGCACCCGGTCATCATGATTCTGCCTGAGCAGGTAGAGAAGATTGCCAAGAAAGACTACGGCGGTTCGATGCGACTCGGTGCATATCCGTGCAAACTCAAAGATGGCACCATCGCACGCGATGCATATGGGGAAGCAACTGTTTCCGAGCGGCACCGTCACCGCTACGAAGTGAATCCGGAATACGTGGAAAGGCTCGAAGCGGCCGGACTCGTCTTTTCCGGCACGTCGCCCGAGGGCCACCTTATGGAAATCGCGGAATTGCCGCGCGACGTGCATCCTTTCATGCTCGGCACCCAATTCCATCCGGAACTCAAGGCGCGCCCGCTCTCCCCGCACCCGCTCTTCGATGCGTTCATCAAAGCCGCGAAGGAGCGCAAGAACGCATAAATGCTCAAGCTCGTCTCGGTAAACATAGAGCGGTCGAAGCACCTGCCGCTCGTCGGATCGTTTTTATCCCAGGCTGACGCGGATGTCGTATGCATCCAGGAACTCATGGAGTACGATATTCCGTACTTTGAGTCGGTGTTGGGTCGCCGGTGCTTCTTCACTGGGACAACGAGACATCCGGCGGAAGGTAAGCCCGGCATATTCGGACTCGGCATTTTTTCTCGACCCCCGATCACGCATTCTGAATCCCGCTTCTATCACGGTACCGGAATCCCTGATGCGGAACTTGATTTCACAGATGCAGAAAGTAAGTACCGCACGGAAAGTCACGCGGTGGCGATAGCCGATATCGAGAAGGACGGGGAACGTTTCAAGATAGCGACGACACACTTTACCTGGACACCTGACGGCAAACCAAACGACCATCAGCGCCGGGATGTAGAAGAGATGGTTCGCATACTAGACGGGCTCGAATTGGTGCTGGTGGGGGATTTCAACGCGCCACGCGGGGGCGAAATATTCTCTGCGCTCTCGAAAAGGTACAAAGATAACATCCCGGCGCACTATGTATCGTCGATAGACGGCACACTTCATCGTGCAGGCCCGCTTCCCGTGATGGTGGACGGGCTGTTCACGACCCCTTCATATCTCGCGACCGATGTGGAACTTTGCGGCGGCGTCTCGGACCACATGGCCATAGTCGCCACACTGTCGCGAAATGCGCAGTAACCACGGTTGACTTCAAGCGTCTCAGGAGTAGCGTAAGAATCAGAGGCGGCATCGATGGTGCCGCACAAACTGAGAGGAACCGCCATGCAAATCTGTGTGTCCGAGCAGAGCGATCCGCAAGCCATCCGCGACTACATCGGCATGGAAAGCTCGACGCCGCATGTCATGCTCGTGATGGGGGAGCCTGGCAACGGCACGGTCCGTCACTGCACCTCGATGGCCGTCGCGCGTCAGATTCCCATCGAATACATACGCCAGCAGCCGCGCGCGGAGACCCCCTCCGCATCCGCCGCAGCGTAAAGGCGAGCACATCCGAGACGAGAGGCCCGCCCCGCGCGGGCCTTTTGTTGCATACACAATGCTCACCGCACACTCTTGCTTTTTTATCTCACGGGGTATACTCAGACATGGCAGCGAAGATTCTCGAAGGATTTACATTTGATGACGTGCTCATCCGGCCCGCGGCCTCTGCCATGGAGCCATCCGAAGCCTCGCTCAGAACGAGCGTGGCGGGCATCTCTCTTGATCTCCCGTTCCTCTCCGCGGCCATGGACCGCGTGACGGAAGCGAAACTCGCTATTGAGCTCGGAAAGCTCGGCGGCCTCGGCGTCATACACCGCAATTGCTCGGTGGAGGAGCAGGTAGCAATGGTCAAAGAGGTAAAGAAAGCTGGCGCGAAAGTTGCGGCTGCGTGCGGACCGTTCCACGTCGAGCGCGCGAAAGCACTCGATAGCGCCGGATGTGACGCCATCGTCATAGATTGCGCGCATGGCCACAACCTCAACGTACTCGTGAGCGCGAAGAAAATAAAGAAGCAACTCAAACACGCGAAGATGATCTACGGCAACATCGCTACAGGTGAGGCCGCTAAAGCTGCTGTAGCATTTGCCGATGCTCTGAAAGTGGGCGTCGGACCCGGTTCTATTTGCACGACACGCCTCATATCCGGTGTGGGCGTCCCGCAGCTCTCCGCAATCATGGAGGTCGCTGCGGTGGCGCGCGAGAAAAAAGTAGCGGTCATCGCCGACGGTGGTATCCGCAACTCCGGCGACATCGCCAAGGCGCTCGCAGCCGGCGCCTCGGCTGTCATGTGCGGCAACCTCTTCGCAGGCACAGACGAGGCGCCGGGGAAGATAGTGGTGAAAAACGGTAAGCGCCTGAAAGAGTACCGCGGCATGGGTTCGCAGTCGGTCATCAAAAGTGCGAGCGGGGCCGAACGGTACTTCACGCACGGCCGCAAGGCGGTGCCGGAAGGCGTCGAAGCTCTCGTCCCGTGCAAAGGGCCGCTCTCGGAAATCGTCGCGTCGCTCGCATCCGGGCTCCAAGTGAGTATGGGGTACGTCGGCGCCCGCAATTTTAAGGAATTCCAAAAAAATGTCTCGTTCATCCGCATTACGCACGCCTCCATCGCCGAAGGTAAGCCGCATTCGCTTGAGGGAATTACGGGGTAACATATTCGTATGTGGCGAAGCTTTTGGGCATGGTATGAGCGCACGTACACGCTCAACATATCCATAGCGCTCGGGCTCTTCCTGCTGCAAATTATTCATCTCGTGTGGCTCACGGGCGCCGTCGTGTGGGACAGGCTACTCGGGTACCCGTTGTTCGAGTTTACGGGGGTATGGGAGGCGCTCATCATACTTGTCGATTACACCGAGATTCCCGCGCTGCTTTCTGTATCGCTCGTCTACCTCAACGAGCTCCGGCAGGGCTGGCGCTGGAAAGAGTTTATGTACCTCGTATTTCTCAACTCGCAGTGGCTCCACATCTTCTGGATTACCGACGAATTCGTCGTTGCCGCATTCGCCGGTGCGAGCGCACTCGCGATGCCGCTCTGGCTCGCGTGGGCGGCGATACTCATCGACTACCTCGAAGTACCGGTCATGATAGATACGTTCAAGAAATTCTTCGCCGCTCTGCGCGAGGGGAGGACAAAGGAATTCCTGAGACATGAGTTGCGCGAAGAATAGCCATGGAATCTTTCGAGCGACAACGCAATACACGGAACGATTTGGCGCAAAAGGCCCTCTCGGCTGCGGAATTACTCGGGAAGCAGCCCGAGGAGCGAGAGCGAATCATGCGCGAATCGGCAGGTGACATACTCGAATTGTTGCGGGCAAGCGGTGCGATCGAATACAAAAATCTCAATGAGATGTACGCGGCTCTGCGCGGTGAGGACATGCTTGTGCGGCGCGAAGACCCGGTGCGGTTGGCTGGTGCGATTTTCGATAATGAGCCGGTGCGCGTGGATTTTCCGGACGGACAACGGTACTCCAATGCAGTCGAATGGAATCCTGGTCTTGAATCGCGTGGACTGCAAAATGCGTATATGGAAGGGTACGGACACTTCAATAACATCGTTGCGGTTGTGGGATTCAAAAAAACGATCGATATGGACATTGAAAGTTTGCCAGATGCCTCGCAGGTGTTTGCAGGGTTAGACCGAACGTATGTCCGTTCTGTGCGAGGTTCCTATGGACGTGACGACATCATTTTTGTGAGCCTTCGCATGCCTGCAACAGCCGTTGACGAGCGTGAGCTTACCGAGCAAGAGCTTGATGCGCTGGAAGAGTACAACGAGCGCAAAAAGGCGGGAGATGCAAAGAACCCTGTCTTTGTCCACCGAGGCTACCGCTTCACGGGACATAGCAAAAAACAATAGCCGCCGCAATGAAGCGGCGGCTAGGTATCCTCGCGCGCAGATTGGCATGCGGTGCACCGAAGAGCGGCGGGAACAGACCGGAGACGCTTCTCTGCAATCGCATTGCCGCAGCTCGAGCAGGTGCCATACGAACCTGAGCGGATTCGCGAGAGGGCCTGTAATTGCGCAGGCAGGATTGTCCTCGCTTTGAAATACGCGTCGATTCGAGGAGAGCGAATCGTCTTTTGTGTTGCACGGATCCTGGCTCGGATCCGTCGCTCTTGCTGAGCTAAAAATCCGGGAGAATACATGCTTCACCTCCAAACTAAATTATAGCATCTAATACATGATATGTCAATCTCTCTTTGAGAGATGCCCATTATGGGTCAAAGTATAGCCATGGAATGGCTTGCGGGTATCATCGCGGCGGTAATCGGCTTTTTCGTCGGCATTCTTCCTACATTCGGCGAAGAGCTTCGCTACCGTATGCCGCTCCCGGCTTCGATAGCGCGGCCTGAGGTCACGGTGCTCTTCGGGGGCGACATGATGTTCGACCGCTCTGTCCGGCAATATATGGAACAGCAGGGCGACGACCACGTGTTCTCGTGCATCGTCGACGTACTGAACAAGCCTGACTTCGTCGTGGCCAATCTTGAGGGGCCAATAACCGACAATCCGTCTATCAGCGTGGGAAGTACGCCGGGGGACAGCAACAACTTCACATTTACTTTCTCGCCGTCCACGGCCGCGCTCCTCGCGCGCCACAACATTCGCCTCGTGAACCTCGGCAATAACCACATCATGAATTTCGGGCGCGACGGCCTCGCGCAGACGAAAGACTTTCTCGACGCCTCTGGCGTAGGTTACTTCGGTGATCCGGATGCGCTTGAAGCAGAGCGCGTCGCGCGTATCGAGCTCCGCGGCATCCCGTTTGCTTTCGTGAATTGGAGCGACTGGACGAGCGACAAGACCGACCACACCGTCGCGCAGGTACGCAAAGAGGCCGAAGCTGGCAGGGTCGTCGTGGTGTATACGCACTGGGGCGAGGAGTACGTGCCTGCGACGGAGCGCATGAAGCGACTCGCGCACGACTTCGTCGATGCAGGAGCGGAGCTCGTCATCGGCTCACACCCCCATGTCGTACAAGAGCATGAGGTATACGGAGGCAAGCATATCTACTATTCGCTCGGCAATTTCATTTTCGACCAGTACTGGATGGACTCGGTGCGTTCCGGTCTCTTGGTGGAAGTCATATTCACGCGCGAGGGGGTAAAGTCGGTGCGGGACATTCCCGTGTGGCTCGAGCGTGACAGGCGGACGTGTGTAGCTGCGTAAGCACACCTTCACTTCATCGTCGGTATGAGTACAATAGGCCAAAATCCATGACACCGTACAAAACCATCGCGCTCGCCCTTGGCGCTGCAGCCCTGCTTGCCCTCGTGCTCATTGCCGGCGTATTGCTCGTGAGACCGAACGGTGAGGCGGAGGCGCGCGCGGTCGCTTCCGAGTTCGTCTCTCAACTCAAGAACGTATCTCTCGCCGCTGAGAGCGACGCACTCGCGGCTGCAATAGAGCAGTATTACGCGCCGTATGTGACGGACGAATTGCTCGCAGAGTGGCTCGATGACCCGCAGTCGGCCCCGGGGCGAGAAACATCGAGTCCGTGGCCGGATAGGATTTTCATCAAGCAAGTGGCGCCTCAAGGCGAAACCTTCGTCATCAACGCCGACGTGCTGTACATGACGAGTGTAGAAGAGGCTTCGCCCGAAGAAGATGCGTCGGGTGTCGTCGTCGTGACCATACTTGTAGTACCGACAAACGATGGTTGGCGTATCGCCGCGTATCAGGAACTTTTCGGTGAAGAGCTCGACGAGCGACCGACCACGACCGACGAAGACCTTCGCGGGTAATCCACACCCATCGGTCGGGAGAATCTGCAATACTACTGCGCATGTCACAAAGGAAGTACGCATTCTTCACCGTATTCTTCATCGTTGCATTACTCGTTCTCACGAGTGTCGCGTGGAAAGATTATGTCCTCTCGCTCGGACATGGTACGGGCATCTGACGCGTGAAAAAAAGGAAGATTCTGCTACACTGCTGTGCACTTGGGGGCTCGGCCCCTGACGTATTGCCGGCTCGTCTAATGGTAGGACACTTGCCTCTGGAGCAAGGTATTGGGGTTCGAGTCCCTGGCCGGCAGCA
>CAZZHR010000013.1:0-8245 GCA_964654205.1 uncultured Candidatus Saccharibacteria bacterium
CTCAGTTCGGATTGGAGTCTGTAATTCGACTCCATGAAGTTGGAATCGCTAGTAAAGGCGGATCATCACGCCGCCTTGAATTCGTTCTCGGGTCTTGTACTCACCGCCCGTCAAGTCAAGAGAGTTGATGGTGCCCGAATGTCGTTGTAGGACGGCAGAAGGCAAAATCAGCAATAAGGACTAAGTCGTAACAAGGCATCCGTAGCGGAAGCTGTGGATGGATCACCTCCTTTCTAAGGAAAGACTGAAGCGTTATGCTTCTTTTAGTCGAACTTACTTCGGTAAGAACCCTTGAGCAGACGTTGTAATCCTATAGCAGTTATTTCAATCGATTTTCAAAAAACAACCAGAAATGGTTGTTTTTTGTATCTGCCTTACCTTGACGTTTTGCTCTTTTGTCGATAAGGTCGCTTAGCTTATTGGAGGCTAGGTGAGGGTAAATCCATTCAGGTTCTGTCACGGAGTCATCGCCGTGGGGAGACATCATATGATGATGGGGCGGGTCTTTACCGTCCTCTCATCGCTCGTGGGCATCAACTTCCTCGTTCTCGCTGGCACGGGCGGAGCGCTCGGCTTCGGCAACATCGACCGCGTCACCGAGGCGCAGCTGTTCACCTGCGTCGTCGCGTGCTTCGCTGGCGCCCTTGTCGGAGACTTCATTCGAGCCAATGGCGCGCGCTCCATCCGAAAGGCAGAGCAGCATCTGGCCGACATGGAACAGGAGCGGCAGCTCGCTCGACTGGAGAATCGACCCAACGGCTGACTCGTCCAAATCTCAACGCCCACCCCCGCAAGGAGGTGGGCGCATCTTTTACTCAGCGGATTTACTCATAAATTCCGTTATCACCTGGTCGACGATTACGTCTTTTTCTCTAAATTCTTTCATCAACTTCACCCCTTTCAACGATGTACAGCGGCTAAGCGCTACGTATGTTTGCCCGTGTGCGAAGGCTCCCCAACCTAGGTCGACTAGAATGTTATCGAATGTTTTCCCCTGCGCTTTGTGAATGGTTACGGCCCACGCGAGGGTAATTGGAAACTGCGCGTACGAACCCACTACTTCCCTTTCAAAACTTTTTCCGTCAAAGAAGTATTCGGTAATATCCCATTTGTAATGCGCTACTTCCACCTCTTTTCCGTCTTCCGTTCTTACCGTCAGCGATGGCAGTTTCTGCAATCCCTTCTGTCCGCAACGTACGACCGTTCCCAGGGTTCCGTTCACCCATCTTTTTTCTGGATCGTTTACCGTGAACATGATTTTTGCCCCTTCCTTTACTTTGATCACTGGATCGGACGGCATTTTGCGTTCAGACACTTCGCCAGAGGCAAAGGCTTTTAGCGACCATTCTTTCGCTGGGAGCTTCTTTAGCTCATAAGCGTTTCGCTGTTCGGCCATTTTGTTGGTGGTTGTTAAATGCACTGTGTAGCCGTCTTCTTCGGTTGGGTCGTAGAATGGATCGTGACGTTTATTCAACTCTTCAATATCTTCTTGCTTCACCTTGCCAGCTCGAACGTTATTGAGTAGCTCTACAAATTTTTTGTCTTTTTGGCGGTGAACTTTTTGCAGTTCGATAATCTTTATCTTTGTTTCTTGCATCACTTCCGCATCGAAGAAATACGGTGATTTGTATTCACCTTGGAATAGATGCTTTTCTTCGTCGGTGACCACTGGAGGTAATTGAAACAGATCGCCGATAAAGACCATTTGCACGCCGCCGAATGGTTCTTTCATTTGATTGCGGTTGATGCGCAACGAACGATCCACACAGTCGAGCAAATCTGCGCGAACCATCGATATTTCGTCGATAATGATCGTTTCAAGATTTCGGAAGAGTATCTGCTTTTCGTCGGACGCTCGGTGAACCATCTTTTTTGTAATCTTTGGATGAAATCCGAAAAACGAGTGGATGGTTTGTCCTCGGACATTGAGTGCAGCAACACCAGTTGGTGCAAGAACGACGTGTTTCTTTTTTGATTTTTCTCGAAAATATTTTAGTAACGTAGACTTCCCCGTTCCCGCTTTTCCCGTCAGAAAAATATGTTCGTCCCCTTTCTCCATCGCCTCGAACGCTGCTTTGAATTCTTTTGTGATCTTGATCGTCGGCTGCTTCTTTGTTGCCATATCGGTGTAGTTTATCACAAAACAAAAAACCACCACTTTCGTGATGGATTTTTGGTCGGAGTGACAGGGCTCGAACCTGCGACCTTTTGGTCCCAAACCAAACGCTCTAGCCTACTGAGCTACACTCCGATGTGGGCAAAATATATCAGAATCCTTCTGTATTTGCAAGCGGGTGGATCCCTGTTCAGAAAAGTGAATTTCGGCTATCTTGGCTGCTATATGCGAGGTAAACAAACGCGTTTTGCGAGCAATCAACAAAATCCGCTTATTCTCGAGCCTGGGAAAGAAGCCTACGAAGCCATTCGGCAATCGGTGGATAAATCGTTTTTTCCTATGAAAGCGCCGATCGTTTTGGAATTAGGGGCCGGGCGAGGAGAGTATTCAACGGCACTTGCCGAGCGCTCTCCTGGAACTCATTTTATTGGCGTTGACGTAAAAGGAGACCGGTTGTGGCATGGGGCGAAAATTGCTGCCGAGAAGTCGTTGAAGAATGTGCTCTTTCTGCGCACGCGCATCGAGCAGTTGCGTGAATTCTTTTTGGATCACTCCATTTCGCAAATTTGGATCACCTTCCCTGGACCGCGACCGAAGAATGGTGAGGCGAATTTGCGACTGACAAATCAGAAGTTTTTGGATATTTATAAATCTGTTTTGACTCCAGAAGGCGTTGTGCATGTAAAAACAGATTCAGATTTTGTGTATTCTTACACCCTTTCCGAACTTCGCAAGCGGACAGATGTCCAGATTCTTCATGAGACCAATGATTTGTACGCTGGAACGGTCGATGATATCCTTTCCATCAAAACCCACTTCGAACGGAAATTTTTGCAACAAAATAAGCCAATTAAGTACATAAAATTTCGTTTTATTGCACACAACCCCTCTTTCTTGACTGGAGGACGTTTTTCCTCTATCATAACCTCACTTTTACGCTTGTTTAAGTAGGTTTGGGTGTGTAGCTCAGGTGGTTAGAGCGCAGTCCTGATAAGACTGAGGTCCCTGGTTCGAGTCCAGGCACACCCACCATGCCGAGGTAGCTCAGTGGTAGAGCAAAGGTCTGAAGAACCTTGTGTCGACAGTTCGATTCTGTCTCTCGGCACCAGAAAAAAGTTCAGCTAAGGCTGGGCTTTTTTCGTTGAGACAGAATTGAACTGTCGACTCGGCGCATTCGTCAGTTCGATGCCGCAAGTGAGTGAGCGTGATCAGTGACGCAGTTACTGATCACCGAACGAACGCAGCGACATATTGTCGCAGACAATATTCTGTCTCTCGGCACCAGAAAATCCGTCACGAAAGTGGCGGTTTTTCTTTTGGACAGAAGCGAGCTGTCGACTCGGCGCATTCGCCACTTCGATGCCGCAAGTGAGTGGCGCTTGCCTTCTCTGCTCGTCATCCCGGACTTGATCCGAGATCCAGCGATCTTTCTGGTGATTTTTGCTATACTGTTGGAATATGGAACGATTTTCTACGCCCGAACACGCACGCATTCCAGAGCTTTCTTTTTCAGAGAAGCTCGCCAAAGCGATTGAACGGAATCAATCTACAGAACTCACTGTCCCAGAGATTTCGGAACGGTTAGCTCGCGTTACTGTAATTGAGAATGAAGTCGAAAATCTCGAACTTCAAAATTTCCTTTCGGAGTACGGAATTCGTGATGCAGAACTCCAGCTTGTTAAGTCGTTTTTACGTCCACCTTCAGATGTCTCATCTTCTGAATCTACACACGAGTCGCAAGAAGCTGAACGCATTTATAGCATCGACGTTCGTTCACATTTTTCGGTCGAAAGACTTCCTGCTGACTACGCCTATTCTGGCGGAGCTGCCCGATCGTTACTTTTACGTAGTCTCGGCATACAGCCAGATGCTAACCCTCGAGACGTAGACGTTATTCGATTTAATCAGAATTCAAAGCAATCAGAGCTCGATCGTGCTGTTGCAAGCCATTTCATGTTCGAGGATGCAGAACATGGCTTTGGCGTTCGCATTGAACCGGATGAAGCAACGTACTTTAGTACCCGCGATTTAACGATTAACGAAGTATACGCAACAGACAAGCAGGTTTTTCTCACCGAATCCTGCCTACGCGACACGGTTCGCCGCATTCTTCGATTGACTCCCTTTCAAAATGAGACATTCGCCTCCGGTGCCAATCCTTCCAAAATGCTTGCAAAACTTCTTCGATTTTATGCTCAGTCCATTTCCGAAAACGATCCTTATGTTTTTGCCGATTTGGATGACTACGACTTCGAAAGATCTTTCATTAGCCCCTTCTGGCTTGCATTGCAGTACGATCGAGCGTTCGAAGTAAGTCCCGAAGCAGGTGAGCAATTTTTTCTAGAAATGAAAAAGCACGACCAGATACCAGACACAATCGCTACTGCAGAAGATGCGACTGAATACCTTTTAAGTATTATGTCTCACCCCGGCTTTTACTATCGCCATGCACCAGGTTGGCAGTTCGAGCTAGAAGATGATTATTACGAAGAGTACGATCAACTCCCCTCGCGCGCTAGTCATAGAAAGCCTCTGTAATACAAAAACCCTCACAGTAATCCGGAGAAGAGAGAGATTTCTCCGAATTACTGCGAGGGTTTTGTTTTTGCTCACCTGAAGCCTTGAGACAAGAGAGAATCAAGACCTCGGGTGAGCCCCGGATTTGCGATCCGGGACAGTTTGAGTGTTTGCAACAGTTATTTCTAGTTTCGATTTCTCGACCTAGCTCTTGAAAGCTCCGTTTGAGCCTAGAAGAATACGCGCTGCTGTTGCCCAGCGCTGGACCCACGCACTTCGCAGTGTGCGGAGCGGGATCGCTACCCGGACGCTTATACTCCTCCGGGTGGGGAGTTTTGCGACTAGCGGAAGTCGACGTCTGCCTTCCCGCCGCACGCTGAGCACGTGTGGCGTTGAGGGAGCTGACGCGCCAGCTTCCAGGTGGTCTTGCCGAGGCGATCGCTCGCCCCGCAGGAACACCGGAAGTTCCGGTTGGCCTTGTCCGTCACCGTAAAAGTGACGGACTCGCCCTTCGACTGCACGCCCGCGTTTGCGAAGGCGGCGGCGAAGGACCCAGCCCCTGACTTCTGAGCCGGCTCCATGCCACGAAGGCGCAGAGTACCGACACAACAGCCATAACCGCAATCGAGTCGAACACCATGTCCGTCCTCGATGTCTGCAAGTTCACGGCGCTTGAGCACCACCGTCGACCCGCAGTTTGACTTGAACTCGTTCTCGTAAACGAAGTTCCACGAAACCGGGATCGCGAGTCGCAGTGCTTCGGGCGTCGATGCCCGAGCCGCCGCCTCTCGACGTGCAGCCGCTTCCATCTCCGCGACTCGTGCCAGGCGAGCCGCTTCGATCGCCGGCTGAGCCATTTCGATTTCGCCGAGGAGCACGTTTAGCTCTTCGGGCGAGATCTTGGGGTCGGTCCATCCGTACGGGGACCAGCCCTCGAGCGCAGCTTCGAGTCGCGCCACGAGCGCGCTGTCGATGTCCTTCAGGCTCGGGATAGCATCCCGAACCGTACGGAACATCTTTTCGCGCTCAGTCCTTACCAGAGCAGCAGCTTCCTCAGCCGCCCAACGAGCTTCGTCGGCCGCCTTCTTCGCTGCAGCTTCAACCGCAGCGACTTCGACTTCCAAGCGAACCCCGATGCTTGCCAGGCTATCGACGTCTGCCGCCAGCCGTAGCGCCGTTGCGGCCGGTCCACGTACCGGCACATTTTCATTCACGGTGGTCGGATGGGTGAGCGTCCATGCGAGCAGCTGTCGCGGAGTGATGCCTGGATGCATTGCACCTGGAACCAAACCCAGCTCCGCACGAGCGTCGTGCCACTGAGAGCCCTTTGAACGCACGTCCCCGTAATGTGTATAGAAGGACCCGGCGTTCATGCCACCGATCTTGACGACGGTGTAGGTGAAGCCCCCAGATGTGCGCGTGGAGCGCTCATCTGGGGAGACGTATTCCCCAACAGGCGAGGTGTACGACGACACTTCCACCAATCCGCTCAGGGGCTCGGACGAAGCCTTTGACAGCCTGTCCTCTGCCCAACAGCGAAGGACTTCTTGCACCTCAGGGAGATCGAGCAGATCTTCCTGAACGTACTCCATCTGAGGACGGATTCGGGCAATCACGATACGTCCGATGTCCGTATCGGCGGACCACTCCACGACGAGAGGGTCGGTGGAAGCGACGAATCGCTCAACGCTCTCGATGCGCAGGCTCAACGCCTTTGCGCGATCGAGTGCCCTATCGATCTTCATCTCGTCCCCGAACCAGTAGCGATGCTCTTCAGGAACGCGCGTGGGCCACAGTGCCCACATCTTCTCAGCGAGCTCTTTGCCTTCGCCGAGTTCCGGAAGAGAAATTTCCGTCTCTTCAAACAGCAGAACAGCACGTCCGTTCTGGACGCACACCTCTGCCCTGATCGACGGGCTTGGGTAACCGGGGCTGAAGCTATCCCCCTCGAGCAGTCGACGCTGCTCGCGGTACCCCTCTCGTGCCTTCGCACGAAGCGAGTTGAGGAATTCTTCCCTCTTCTCGATTGCACGCCTCTCGGCTTCCGCGACGCGCCACGCGCGCGCTTCCACCGCTGGCCCGACGGGGATGACGAACATCACTCCCTTCCCGTGTAGATTCGGTTGGGTATCGTGAGTTACGCGACACGACTGAATCGTACCGTTGGCCGGCCACTCAGACCGGGCAACATGACGATCGAGACGCGCGAGCTTGCGCCCGCCCGTCTCGATCTGTCCGAGCGGACCGCGCTCATCGGCGCGACCCCAGCTAATGTTCACGAACTTAGAATCGCTGGCCATCTTGGCCTCCCCTGCGCGCACTGGCGCCGATTTGAATTGAACTTTTCTCTCGCATAAACCACAAACACAAACGCACCGATTATTCGGCGAGGCGTGTGGGTTTCCTCGAGAGAATTCTGGTCCTGTGTGCGAACAAAATTCTGTCGACGAAATAATTTAGATGCTCACCTGAAGCCTTGAGACAAGAGAGAATCAAGGCCTCGGGTGAGGTGAGGACTCGGCGACGGTTCGATTTGTCCTCACGCGCTACTTTGCTGATTCGTACGGCTCAGAAAGTAGGAAAGAAGCTGAGGACTCAGTTCGAGTCGCCTGCGCTCACACGTGACGCGCGGCCCGAGAGCTGAAGCCCGACCATCAACACAGTGTTGATGTCGCTGCCGGTGCTCTCGGCGTACTGCCCCACGGCTCCATAGTCGTAATAGAGACCGATACGGTCCCACCCGGCCGGGAGGTTCTTGAAGGGATTTTCCACACCGATGAACTCGGCACAGATGCCCGCCATCTTGGCGAGCTTCAGGCGCCGCTTCCTGCGGCGCTCCCCTCCCCAGCGCCCGGCGTCCACCGCGACGGTGCACACGGCGAGCCAGCAGTATCGCTTCTTCAGCGACACTGCGAGCTCCTCCGTCAGGCACCCCATCAGGTGCCTGACATCCGCCTTGTTGGCGGACTCGGGAAGCTGGAGACTCTGCTCCAGCGTCTGACGAAGATTTTGTCCCATGTTTCCTCCACGCGTAATTTTTCAACGCATGAGCGGCTATGGTGGGCCGACCTGTTCTGGTGAACAGGATTTTTTGAATCTCGACTTGAGACTCACCTGAAATTTTCAAGGAGAGAGTTCTTGAAAACCTCGGGTGAGCCCGGAACTTGCGTGTTCCGGACAGGTTTGAGTTTTTGCAACAGTTATTTCTGGTTTCGATTTCTCGAACCAGTCCCCCGTAGCTCCGTTAGGAGCGAATAGGGATACGCGCTGCTGTTGCCCAGCGCTGGACCCACGCGCTTCGCAGTGTGCGAAGCGGGATCACGTCACTTTACTGATTGCGGCTCAGAAAGTGAGAAAGAGGCCGGGGAGACTAGAGATGACCGCGCTTTTGCCAGGCGATTTTGCGCGCCTGGCGGTCTGCTTCCAGCGCCTCCCGAATTCCCTCTACTACCTCGGGGAACTGTGCCCCGAAGTAACCCAGCTGCTCGTAGAGCAGCTGAAGACCCATCCTTCGGAACAGCACGCTCAGCGCGGCATGCTGTCCCCTTGGGTACGGAGAGAGTGCCTTCCTGCAGGCACTCACCTCCTTACCACTCAGCGACTCGAAGAGTC
>CAZZHR010000014.1:0-5391 GCA_964654205.1 uncultured Candidatus Saccharibacteria bacterium
TATGGCACATACAAAAGCAGGCGGCTCAGCAAAAAACCTACGCGATTCAAATCCGAAGTATCTCGGCGTTAAAAGGTCTGATGGACAGGCAGTGACTGTAGGCGAGATCATCGTCCGCCAGCGCGGCACCGCAATCATGGTCGGCAAGAATGTCGGTCTTGGCAAAGACCACACCATCTTCGCACTCAAGGCTGGCAAGGTAGTTTTCCGCTCCAAGCGCAAGACCAACTACGACGGCCGCTCTACGGTGCGCCGCATCGTCAGCGTTGAATAATTTTTTACGCAGCCACCACGACAAGCCGCATCTTTGATGCGGCTTTGTCTTTTTTGATTGGCACCACGTGCTCGCCCACCTCTTTGATTGGTTTTTCGAGCAGTATCGCATCGAGCGGAATCCGAACACTCTTTTGCTCCGCAATTGCTTTCGCCACGTCCGCTCCTGTTATGGCTTTGAAGAGTCCGCCCTTTTCTGATGCTTTTGCGGTGATGCGTACCTCCGCGTTTTCAAGCGACTGTATCGCCCGGGTGAGCTCCGCCTCCTGCTCCCTCCTCGCGACACCTTCCGAGGCGAGTCGCTTCATTACCTCCACCTCTTTCTCCGGTGTCGCCTGAATCGCCTTTCCTTGTGGAATGAGGAGATTGAGCGCGTAACCATCGGACACCTCGATAATTTTCCCGCGCTGCCCTACCCCACCGACATCCTGCAGCATAATCACTCTCATAGCCCGTTGATCGTAGTACGTAGTTTGTAGACTTGCAACACGAGCCCCTGGCACTATGGGTAATGAATTACACCCTACTTGCTAAGAAGTTCAATCGCCTTGTCCAGCTGGGGGTCATTTCCTTCTTTCACATCCTCTTCGGAAATTTTGACTTCTTCGTCCGGTGTAATGCCCGTGAGCGGTATTTGTTCGCCATCGGGCCCAAGCCATCGAGCCACGGTGATTTTGAGCGCGGTGTCGGGCGTAATCGTTACAAGCTCCTGCACCGAACCTTTGCCGAATGTGTTGGTACCGACGAGCCGTGCGACGCCGTAAATCCTAAGCGCATCAGCAAGAATCTCCGAGGCAGACGCCGAGCCCCTATCGACAAGCACGACCATCTTGAGGTTGCTGTTGAATATATTGTAGCCACTCGAGCGATGCACGATGTTGTCTGCATGTCCCGCGTAATCCTCGGTTACGACGACTTTGCCCGTGGGCAAGAACCAGCTCGCCATATCAACAGCTGCGTCGAGATAGCCTCCCGGATTGCCGCGCAAGTCGAGCACAAGCTTGGTCTTACCGGACTCGACGAATTCGCGCAGCGCATTTCTGAAGTGCGCGGGAGAATTGGCGGTAAACTGCGACACTGTGATAACAAAGACTCCGTCATCACGATTGTCAGTCGTCACAATTGGTACATTGATAACATCGCGCGTTACGGCAATCTCGCGCGGCTCAGTCCAGCCGTCGCGGCCTATACTGAGAGTCACCGTCGTACCTTTCGGGCCACGAATAAGCTTTATTGCACCTGAGACATCGAGGTCAGTCGTATCCTTACCGTTAATTTTTAGTATCTTGTCGCCCGCTTTGAGACCGGCGCGCTCCGCCGGCGTTCCTCGCAGCGGCGTCACGATTGTGAGGAGTTGATCGCGCACCGCAATCTCCATACCCACGCCTTCAAACTGTCCGCTCATGTCTTCTCCAAACTGCTCGTTCTCCGCGGGCGGAAGGAAGAACGTATAGGGGTCGCCGAGTGAACCCGCGAGTCCCTGTATCATCCCCCATACACGCTCTTGATTCCTTTCAGCTGTAGACGTCGCAACTTCGGTCGACGTCGCCACCGCAGCTGGTACGAAGCGCTCGTCGATAACGCGCCAGGCTCGCCATACAGGAGAAAAGTCGACTCCTTCTGGTGCGTTCGCGCTCGTCGTAAACCCGGACACGGGCTTCATTCCGAGATTTGCACCACCGACAAAGCCGACGACGAGAATAAGCGCAGCAATAGGCGCTGCAGCGGCGTAGGTAATGGTGCGACGCTCTTTCATCGGGGCAATTATCGCACTTTCGCGCACCGCACGCAAAATTGCTCGCGGCTTTTCATTCGCCGTGCATTCCTTTGCAAATCGCGGCTTTGTCATGAGGCCGGCGGGATATCTCATGGGGTATACTGGTCTTCATTATGTGGTGGCCTTTCAATATGCGACCGTCTCAATCGCCTCCCCGCTCATCCCCGCTCCATTTGTACAATACGCTCACTGGCGCAAATGAACGCTTCGAACTTCCTGCAATCGCGAACAAAGTCCGCATGTACAACTGCGGTCCCACCGTGTATGACCGCCAGCACATTGGCAACCTTTCAATGTACGTCTTTACCGACGTCCTGCGCCGCGCGCTTGAATATTATGGTTTCGCCGTAAAGCAGGTCATCAATATTACAGATGTTGGCCACCTTACATCCGATGCCGATGAGGGTGAGGACAAAATGACCAAGGGGCTCAAACGCGAGAAACTGAGACCCTCTCTTGAGAACATGCGTATCCTGGCCGACAAATACACCGCACTCTTTCAAGAAGACATCCGCAAGCTCAACATTGATACATCTCGTATCGAGTTCCCACGCGCGAGTGATTATATTGCACCGCAAATAGCGATGATTGAGTCGCTCGAGCAAAAAGGATACGCGTACAAGACTGACAACGCCGTGTACTACGACACGTCGCGTTTTCCTGCCTATGGTGCGCTTGGTGGTATAGATTTGTCAGGCCTAAGAGAAGGTGCGCGCGTTGAGTCTGTCGCGGAGAAGCGCAATCCCACCGACTTCGCGCTCTGGAAGCTCAACAAGAAGATAGGGTGGGATTCGCCGTGGGGTAAGGGATTCCCGGGTTGGCATATCGAGTGCTCAGCAATGATACGACGCTGTCTTGGCGAACAAATCGATATCCATACGGGTGGGATCGAACACATCCCCGTCCACCACAACAACGAAATCGCCCAGTCTGAAGCTGCTACGGGCAAGCGTCCGCTTTCTCGCTTCTGGCTCCATCGAGCCCACATTCAAATCGAGGGCGGCAAACTCGCGAAATCCAAAGGCAAGGTTGTGTACCTTTCGGATATAGAGAAGCGCGGCATACACCCCTTAAGCCTGCGCTACTTCTTTCTGGGTGCACACTATCGCACCAACGCCAACTTCTCGTGGGACGCGCTCGAGGCTGCACAGACTGCGTACTTGCGCCTTCGCTCGCTCGCACAAAGCTCTCCCGAGGGCGGCGCTGTCTCCGTATCTCATCGCGCCCTCATTCTCGAGCGGATCGACGATGACCTTGATACTCCCGGCGCTCTCTCGCGCATATGGGACATGACGAAAGATTCAGCACTCTCCCCTGCCGACATGCGAGCAACGCTAGGAGACATCGATCGCATTCTCGGACTCAAGCTGGCGGAAGATGACGCCCTCGCAATAGAGCTTACAGCGAAGCTTTTCGGACGAACTGTAGCAACAGATGAACTGCCTGAGGATGTTGTGCTGCTTATAGAAGAGCGGGAGAAGGCACGAGCTGACAAGAACTGGAATCGCGCGGACGAGTTGCGCTCGGAGCTTTTGACGAAAGGCTACACGGTGGACGACAGGCCAGAGGGTCCACTCATTAAGGCTCGCTAATCACTCTCGTCAGCTTGAAAAGGTACGCGAATACGTGTAGTTGTTGTTAGTTGTAGTTGTACGTGCCGCCGATTCGATATATCCCCATATTGTGACCGACCGGTCACAATATGGGGATATGAGCTTAGCCGTTCTTTTCGAGCACGAAATTTACGAGTCGTCCGGGGACAACGACGACGCGTGCGATTTTCTGGCCTTCGAGCCGCGACGCAATCACCTCGCGAGCCGCCGCGTCGACTGCCGCATTGTCAGAGTCGGCGGCGATACTGACCTCTCCCCTTGTCTTGCCATCTACCTGAATCGCGTACGTGACGTTCTCATCAACAAGATACTTTTCCTCAAACGTCGGCCATGATTGCGTGTGAATCGACGTGTCGTTGCCGAGCGTGCTCCAGAGCTCCTCGGTCATGTGCGGCGCAAAAGGCGCCAAGATGCGCAAGAAGCGTTCAAACTGGCCGCGCGTTATGCCGCTTTTCTCTGCCTCATTGACGAGTATCATGAGCGTCGCGATTGCTGTGTTGAACTTGAGTTTGGGCACGTCTTCGGAGACCTTCTTTATCGCACGATGAAGCGCAGCTTCGCACCCCTCCCCCTCGGTCAGATTTTCAGACAGCTTCCACACGCGCTCGAGAAATCTCCTCACGCCCACAACCCCGTTGGGATTCCATGGATAACTCGCGCCGCCGGTGTAGGGGCCCATGAAAGCCAGGTACATACGGACGGTGTCTGAGCCCACTTGTTCGACTACCGTATCCGGGTCCAGTACGTTGCCCTTGGACTTGCTCATCTTTTGCCCATCAGTGCCGAGAACGAGTCCATGATTCTCGCGGTGCGTGTAAGGCTCCGAATCGGCCACCAGACCGATGTCAAAAAGCGCCTTGTGCCAGAAGCGACTGTAAAGGAGGTGCATCGTCGTGTGCTCCGCCCCACCGCTATACAAATCGACGGGCATCCAATTCGCCTGCTTACTGCCTTCTGCAAACTGTTCACCGTTATGCGGGTCTGTGTATCGCAGGAAGTACCAGGAAGAATCGACAAACGTATCGAGTGTATCCGTCTCCCGCTCCCCTGCTCCACCGCATTTAGGACACGTCGTATTCACAAACGACGCGACCTTGGCGAGTGGTGACTTGCCTTTGCCGTCTGGAAGATAGTCCTCTACCGCGGGCAATTCCACGGGAAGCTGGTCGTCCGGTACCGGCTGCGCGCCGCATCCGCCAGCCGGCGGACGGCAATGAATCATCGGAATAGGCACGCCCCAGTACCGCTGACGCGAGACTATCCAGTCGCGCAGTCGATACGTCTTCTTCACGCGCCCATATTTTTCTGCTGCAAGCCGTTTTGCCTCTGCGATATTGAGGCCATTGAGTTCACCTGAATTCGTATGCACGCCATCGCCGGTGTATGGTAGCTCCCCGCCTTCCACGACTTGCGTGATTGGCAGACCCAATTTTTTAGCGAACTCATAGTCGCGCTCATCGTGCGCCGGTACCGCCATAATAGCGCCTGTGCCGTAGTGGCCGAGCACATAGTCGGCGACATAGAGCGGTATTTTCTCCCCCGTCGCGGGATTGACCGCACTCACTCCCTCGAGCTTGACGCCTGTCTTCTCTTTCTGCTCCGTCTGCCGTTCTAGCTCGGTCTTTTTCATCGCAGCATTGACATACGCCTCAACATCTGTCCTGTTTGTGCAAGTCTGACTTGCACATAGCGACGAAACCATGGGATGTTCCGGCGCGAGCACGAGGT
>CAZZHR010000015.1:0-3729 GCA_964654205.1 uncultured Candidatus Saccharibacteria bacterium
GCTTCTTGTCGCCTACGAGATGTGGGAGGCGATGGTGCGGATAGAAGAGACGCCCACGAATCGCGTAGTGGATGTGGTGGTGGGGATGGCGAGTCTCGTGCCGACGTACCTCTGGCTTGCACCCAATCTCTCGACGAATCAGCTTCTCGCCGCGCTCGCTGTCTTCCTCGCGGTGGATGCGGTGATGAGCGCGATGGGGTGGTACGCCTCGCAGAAGGCTGCGGCGCTCGAAAAGCGCATGCGTGCGCGCCTCGAGCGTATCCGCGAGCGCAGGAGGGGAAAGCGCGCGGGCTCATGAAGTTTAGGTGTACAGCGTGAAGTCGAGTAGCATCGCTGTATGAGTAATCAATTTATGCGCGGCGTCCTCGCTGCGGCGATAGCGGGCGTGCTCGGATTCGCGGGAGCGAGCATCGCGTCTGCGAGTGTGTTTTTCTAGCGGTATAATCGGGCGGTGACAGCACGCAATGTAATCGCGTTCGTCGTAGCGCTCGCGCTGCCGCAAATCGCGGGCGGTATCGGCGCACTTTTTACGTATGAGGCAATTCCTTCGTGGTACGCCACCCTCATGCGGCCACTGTTCGCACCGCCGAATTGGATTTTTGGCCCCGTGTGGACGACGCTCTTTATCCTCATGGGCATCGCGGCGTTTATCGTGTGGAAAAAGGGCTGGGAGAAGCCAGCAGTCCAGGTGGCACTCTCGACATTCGGTTTCCAGCTTGTGCTCAACACATTCTGGTCGATTCTCTTTTTCGGCCTGCAATCGCCCGGGCTCGCGCTCTTCGAGATTGTGCTCCTGTGGTGCGCGATTGCGGCGAACATCGTGGCATTCTGGCGCGTCTCGCGCTTAGCGGGGCTCCTGCTTCTGCCATATATCGCGTGGGTGAGTTTTGCCGCGTACCTCAACTACATGATCTGGATGCTCAACTAGGCAGTGATCAGACGGCGTGCTTAATCAGAGCGTCATACCTCTTCGTGCCTAATGAGGAGCATGAATCCAGGCAAAGGTGAGCGGAAACGGGCGCGCGGCGCTGCCCTCTGGCACGCACCGCGCATGGAAGGCGTAGTGAAAAATGCCGGCATTAAAAAAGTTAAGAAACCCAAGAAGGAGAAACGTTGACACAGAGATATGGCACGCCGCGCAGTCTCATGAAATCTGGCGCTCTGCGCGAGAGCGGGCATAATGGGGCGATGAGATTGCTCGTTGTCGGGGGGCTTGTGGTCGTGATAGCGGGCGCAGCAGTGCTCGGCAGTATCGAGGTCTTGAAAACGACGGCGTCGGAGGATGTGAATTACAGCGATGTCGAGGCGGGTTTTGACGACGCGGAGCTGCCGGACATGGAATCGCTCGATGCACCGTCTGTTCCACTCGTGGAGCAGGCGCCCCTGTCTCCACTTACTCCCGCGACGATTCTCTCTCCGCTTGGTGGTTCGCCATACGGCGGATGGGGTAGATACTGGGCGGATTTTACGCCTGAGGAAGCGCGGGTGTACGGCAACTACCGGCGCCCGGAAGGCCCACCGCGCGTCGGGCTCCAAGTCGGGCACTGGAAACTATCGGAAGTGCCGGAAGAGCTCGAAGGACTCCGGGCGAGCACAGGTGCGCAAGGCGGCGGCTACACAGAATGGCAGGTGAACCTCGCGATTGCAGAACGCGCCAAGGCTCTCCTCGAGGCGAAGGGCGTCGTCGTTGACCTCTTGCCGGCCACGCCGCCGATTGACTACGCGGCGGACGCGTTCGTCTCCATACATGCGGATGGCAACAACAATACGTCGGTTTCCGGGTATAAGCTCGCGACACCTCGGCGCGATTTCTCCGGCAAGGCCGACATGCTCATGGCGGCACTTTACGAAAGCTACGGAGAAGCGACGGGCATGAAGCGCGACGGCAGCATCACGCGCCGCATGACCGGCTACTACGCTTTCAACTGGCGCCGGTACGACCACGCGGTGCATCCCATGACGCCGTCGGTCATCGTCGAAACAGGATTCCTTACGTCGCCAGCGGATCGGGCGATTATCGTGAACCAGCCGCAGCGGGCAGCGCAAGGGATTGCCGAGGGGGTGCTCGAATTCTTTAAAGCACAGGGACTGCTTGATTCATAGCCGCTTGAAGGAGCTGCGCTATACTGCCGCAATGGCAAAACAAATATTCATCAATTTACCGGTCAAGAATCTTCAGAAGTCCATCGATTTTTTTACGAAACTCGGCTTCTCATTCAATCCGCAATTTACCGACGAAACGGCGACCTGCATGATAGTGAACGACGGCGCTTCATACGTGATGCTCCTCACAGAGCCCAAATTCCAGCAATTCATCCCGGGCAAGGATTTTGCCGATGCGAAAAAAGTGACCGAAACACTCATCGCGGTCTCGCTGGAGAGCAAGGAGGCGGTGGACACAATGGCCGATGCCGCGGTGGCCGCGGGAGGCCGCGATTACCGCACAGATGACCTTGGCTTTATGTATACGCGCGCGATAGAGGACCTCGACGGGCACGTGTGGGAGCTTTTCCATATAGACCTCAGTAAAGCCCCCCGGGCGCCAGGCGCATAGTATGGAGTGGCAGTCGGTTATAGACTTCTGGTTCGAGGAATCGTCGCCCCGCGACTGGTTCTCGAAAAACGATGCGTTCGACGCGAAGATCCGCGAACGATTCGGTGCGCTCTACGAAAGAGTCGCACGCGGCGATACCGCGGGATGGAGGGCAGAGCCCGAGGGCAGGCTCGCGGAAATCATCGTGCTCGACCAATTCCCACGCAATATGTTCCGCAATTCGCGGAAGGCATTCGCGACCGATGCAAAGGCGCTCGAGCTTGCGCGCGAGGCGGTGGCTCTCGGCGCCGATAGGAAGCTCCCGGCGCGCATGCGGCACTTCCTCTACATGCCGTACATGCACAGCGAGTCGAGGAGCGCGCATCGCAAGGCACTTTGGCTATTTATAAAGTCGATGAATTGGAATGCGCTCAAGTACGAGTGGCAGCACAAGCGCATCATCGACCGCTTTGGCCGCTACCCGCACAGGAATGCCGTGCTCGGCAGGGACTCCACGCCCGAGGAGCTCGAATTCCTCAAGACGCACGCTGGATTCTAGGCGTGCTCGCCACTTTGCTATACTCCCGAGATGAAAACCACGTTGCACACTAATAAGGGCGATATTGAGATAGAGCTTCTCGATACAGACGCGCCGAATACGGTCGCGAATTTTGTGAAGCTCGCACGAGCGGGGTTCTACGACGGCACCAAGTTCCACCGCGTGATAAAAGATTTCATGATTCAGGGCGGCGACCCGCAGACCAAAGACGACTCGCTCATGGCGCGCTGGGGGATGGGCGGACCGGGCTACATGTTTGAAGACGAGATACACATGGAGAATAAAAACGAGGTCGGCACGATTTCGATGGCGAATGCCGGGCCCGATACCAACGGCAGCCAGTTTTTCATCAACACCGCCGACAACAGCTTCCTCGACGACAAACACACGGTGTTCGGCAGGGTCGTGAGCGGGATGGATGTCGTCCGCGAAATAGAGGGCGCAGAGACGACCATGCAGGACAGGCCGCTCTCTCCCATGGTAATCAACAGTGTGACGGTGGCTTGACGGTTCCCCACGCGCAGCTGGTATACTCGGGAGTACGGTAGCCTAACCGCGTTTTGCCTGAGGTAATTCGCGCGGGTCGAGGTTACGTGCCGTTCCATTGTAAGCTAACGAAGTACTACACACGCATACT
>CAZZHR010000016.1:0-2841 GCA_964654205.1 uncultured Candidatus Saccharibacteria bacterium
TTCCTTGAATATCGAGAGGAGTTGCTTCGCATCAGCGCGCCGCCGCTCATCTGAGGCGGAATTGATGAACGCCGCCACGCTCGCCTTCGTCTTTTTCGTCTTGAGTTCAGCCATCGCTTTATTCTAGCAAATGGCGTTCACCGATAGGCTAATTTGTTTCTGCGCGTACCGCGAGGCCGGTCTTGTCGGTGCGGTAGACGTAGGTCTCGCCCTGTGCCTCAAGCTCTACGCGAAAGCCATCCACGAGTGCCGCAAGGCACGATTCAGCCGGCCCGCCGATGCCGAGACACCCGTCGCTCCACGTCTTCTCCTCTACGAGCATGATGACGATACTCCCCTCGCTCACGCCGAGCTTCGCCGCGAGGTCTGCGCGCGCCGCAGCGGCCGCAGGCTCGACAGGCAGCCCGTGAACGCCCCCTGGCTGCGCATTCTCACCGGAATTCGTATTCCCCATCTGATTCGTAGTCGAAGGCACTTCCGACCCCTGATTCGCGTACGCCCAATACCCGCCGCCCGCGAGGACGGCCAATGCGATTACCCCAGCAACATGTGTGTTTTTCATGCAGATTATGACGAGGGTGGGGCTGCGCCCTTACCGACGGAACGAGTAGTGACCCTCGTGGGGCAGAATTGGAACCCCGTTCGATGCGTTCTTGAATCATTGCGGAGAGGGTCGGTTGTGAACTTTTCTATATCAAGCAGTGTAAGGGTTCTTTGGCGCATTTGCGAGCGAGTGTTTTTAGGGGGAACGGTCGGACGCATTGCTTGCTATATATTGGGTATTTCGGTATTCTCGCTTCAGAAACGATCTCCCAACCTGCTGAAAGGATTGCAGCATGACCACCCCCAAAGTGCTCGGCACGGTTGCTTCGTGTGGCGAGTGTCCGAACTACGGCTACTACAGCGGCGGCGTCCATCGGTGCAGATTGGTGGAAGAGGCTGTACTCGACAAGTCCATCGTCGCGCCCTTCTGCCCTTTGCCCGACTATCCGTCGCGCACCATCGCCCAGATGCAGACGACGATCTTTGGACTGCGCGAGCCGCTCAAATACGGCTTTGGTATGGCGCTGATGACTCACGTCGCCGCCAAGCTCCAGCTCAACCTACATGCCAACGGCTCGGGGCTCACCATTTCCTTCAGGGACATGGGGAAGGACCGCGAGGTCTACCTGGGGCTCGACTATATTCGTGACATCGGGGTGCGCCCATTCGAAATCACCTTCCTGCACGACGACAAGATCTTCAAGCTCTCCCCTGACGCCGACCCTCCACTTTTGCGCGAGGCAGTAGACAACGGGGGCAAGTTCTGGAGCCACCACGACTTGGCGGCCTGAGTTCACACCCACCGACGGCATTGGCCTGCTTCGGTGGGCTTTTGTTTGATGAATGATGCGGTGCGGTCACATAACGCGCCATCAGATTCTTGCGGAGAGGGAGAGATTCGCCCGCGACTCGCGGCCTGGTGGCCGCGGTCTGGGCACCAGCTCGCACCGTCGTGCTCCGCTGTTCGAATCTCGTCCTCGTATTGAAAAAGGCACACGCGCGATGCACCTTTTTCAACACGTGCGGAGAGGGAGAGATTCGAACTCTCGAGACCCTTTCGAGCCTGCCGCATTTCGAGTGCGGTGCCTTCGACCACTCAGCCACCTCTCCTTGAAGAGGTGGCATAGCCAACCTCCCCTTTGGAAAAAACGCTAGTGCGTTCTTCCTATGTGATCCGGAAACGAATTCCCGTGATCATCAAGCGCATTCTGCTTTCGCAAAAAATGCGCCAACGATCTGACCGAAACCTAAATTACCACACTTTATTGGTTATGAAAAATGATGTATATTCGTTCACGAGGCCCCGTCGTCTAGCGGCTAGGACGCGACTCTTTCAAGGTCGAAATACGGGTTCGATTCCCGTCGGGGTCATCGGTTTGTAATGATTGAACATATATTGACATCCTATACAATGGATGCATGCGTTCGAATCCATTACGTGAGCAAGCTATCGATCTAAGGTCCCGCGGATACAGTTACGGAGAAATCCTCAAAGAGCTGAAACTGGGGTCAAAGGGTACCTTGAGCTATTGGCTCTCCAAGGTCAAATTATCCCCCGCGGCAAAGAAAAGACTAAGAGACAATGTCCAACTGGCAACAAAACGTGGCTTGAAGCGCTTCAATTCTGAACGTACGAATCGCATCGTCGCAGAAAACGAATTGGAATACAGGTTGGGAAGAAACGCGCTGCGCGGTCACAAGCAAGGCATTCTTGCCGTACTTGGAGCTGCATTGTACTGGGGTGAGGGTACGAAGTCTGAATTGCCCGGAAGGAATCCCGCGCTTGTATTCACCAACTCAGATCCGCGCATGATAAAAGTCTTTATGAGATTTGTTCGAGACATTCTTTGTGTAAAAGAATCCCGGATACGTGCAGGCATTCACTTATATCCGGACACGAGCAAGAGCGCAGCGCGGAAATTTTGGTCAGTCACTACCAAACTCCCCCCTGAACGATTTTATGTCTCGACTTTCGTGAGCCGCGCGAGCAAAGGTAGACGTAGGAAGCATGCACTACCCTATGGCACCCTCGCTATACGTGTCAACGACCGGAAGACCTTCTTCAGAGTTAAAGGAATGGTTCACGCGCTTACTGAACTACGTTAATGAACCGGTTGACACCCATGACCCCACACCCCGATTTTTCGGCATCGATACGAGCACTCAGGCGTGACCCCAAGATGGCCGCTGTCGTGCGTCGGCACGGCAAGCTCGACCTCTCGCGCTACCACAAGAACGCGGGCAGCATTTTCGCGCGGCTCCTGCGCTCCATCGTGTACCAACAGATTTCCGGCAAAG
>CAZZHR010000017.1:0-2192 GCA_964654205.1 uncultured Candidatus Saccharibacteria bacterium
CGCTCGAAGGTTCTCATGTACGCGGATGAGTGGAAGAAGGTAATACCTCGCATCGGCCGCTGGGCAGATATGGACAATCCCTACTTCACGATGAGTCGGGATTTCATGGAGAGCGTGTGGTGGGCATTCAGGCAGCTCTACGACAAGGGGCTCGTCTATGAAGACTATCGCTCGATGCACATCTGCCCGCGATGCGAGACGACTCTCTCGCAGAGCGAGGTGGCCGAAGGATACAAGGACGTGAAAGACCTTTCCGTCACTGCGAAATTTAAACTCAAGGATGCGGATGAATACATTCTCGCGTGGACAACGACACCATGGACGCTGCCGGGCAATGCTGCGCTCGCGGTGGGGAGGGATGTCGAGTACCAGAAATTGGGGACCGAACACGGGTTGGTGTGGGTCGCGAAAGCGCGCGCCGAAGCAGTCGCTCCCGGAAGCGTGGTGGTCGCGGAAGCACGCGGTGCAGACCTGGTCGGTCGGCAGTACGAGCCACTTTTCGACAGCTATGCCTCTGATGCTGGCCTCAAGGATCGAGACAACGGCTGGCGCATCTACGCTGCGGACTTCGTGACGACACAGGATGGCACGGGCGTCGTGCATATCGCACCGGCATTTGGCGCCGACGACATGGCGCTCGGCAAGAGCGAGAATCTCCCTTTCCTACAGCATGTCGGTATGGACGGCATCATCAAGGCTGAAGTACAAGAGCTCGCGGGGCTTTCGGTGAAGCCGATAGACGACATACAGTCGACCGATGTGAAAATCATCCAGTACCTTGCGGGCAAGGGGCTCCTTTTTTCAAAGGAAAAGTACGAGCACTCGTATCCGCACTGCTGGCGCTGCGACACGCCGCTCATCAATTACGCGACATCCAGCTGGTTCGTAAAAATCGAGGAACAAAAAGCTGCGCTGCTCAAAAATGCACGCCCAATCAACTGGTCGCCGAGTCACATAAAAGAGGGCAGATGGGGTAAATGGCTCGAAGGTGCGCGCGACTGGTCAATCTCTCGTCAGCGATTCTGGGCGAGTGTGATGCCTATATGGAGGTGTGAGAAGTGCAAAAACGTCCGCGTCTTCGGCAGCGCGGCCGAGCTTGAGGAGGCGAGTGGGAAAAAGGTGGACGATCTCCACAAACATATTGTGGACGAAATATCTGTCCCATGTGCATGCGGGGAGACCATGCGGCGCATCCCCGATGTGCTCGATACGTGGTTCGACTCTGGTTCGATGCCATACGGTCAGGCGCACTATCCATTCGACTTCGCTCAGGGCAAGCCGTTTATATTTCCTGCCAATTTTATCGCCGAGGCGCAAGACCAGACGCGTGCATGGTTTTATTACCTACATGTCCTCTCGACGTCGATATTTGGGAAAGCAGCGTTTCAGAATGTCATCGTCAACGGCATCGTGCTCGCCGAAGACGGAAAGAAAATGTCGAAGCGCCTCCAGAACTATCCCGATCCCGTTGCGATTCTCAACAAATACGGTGCGGACGCACTTCGCTACTACCTCCTCTCGTCGCCTGTAATGGGCGCAGAGAATTTGAATTTCTCGGAAAAAGGTGTCGAAGAGGCTCTGAAAAAGCACATCCAGCGTCTCGGCAATGTGCTTGCGTTCTACAAGCTCTACGAGGATGGCACTGTGCGCGATTGGAAGAGCGAACACGTCCTCGACACCTGGATAATCGCGCGGCTCGACGCACTCATTACCGAAGTAACCAATGCCTTCGACGCGTACGACCTCTCCGGAGCCACGCGGCCGCTCGCCGGATTCATCGACGACCTCTCCGTGTGGTACCTCCGCCGCTCGCGCGACCGATTCAAAAATGATGATGCAGATAAAAAAGCCGCGCTCGCGACCATGCGCTTTGTCCTCCACAGGCTCTCTCTCGTCATGGCCCCTACGATGCCGTTCTTTGCGGAGCACCTCTTCCAGGCGGTGCGCGAGGGTGAAGACGAGGAGAGCGTGCATCTCGCGTCGTGGCCGAGCGTTTCTCACCAGCCGCCATTTTGGGCGCGTCTTTTTGGACGGGATGATTCGCGCGTGGTTATGGAGGCGATGGAGGTGGCGCGCAATGTCGTCTCGAGCGCACTCGAAGAGCGCGACAAGGCCGGCATCAAGGTGCGTCAGCCGCTCTCCAAGCTCTCCGTGCCATCGTCGCTCAAGCTTGCGCAGCAGTATCTCGATAT